>CAMUJH010000071.1 GCA_947089145.1 uncultured Hungatella sp.
CCGAAGATTTTTCGAAAAATTGCATCTTAAAAATCCGAATTTTTCTCCGAAAATGTTGCTTCTCCTGTCTAATTTTTTGCGTTTTTTGAAAAATGGCTGAGTGGCCCAAATTTAAGAATTTCGTAATAAATACACAAAATAGATACAGCCTGCCTCCATGGGTATGAAGGCAGGCTGTATCTTAGTACCTTATCATCTCAAAGAAAAAATATTTATCATTCCCGTTGAACCTGGCTGTGACAAAGGATAGCGTTTTCTGAATCACAATTCCGGGGCCAAAGATTTTATGGTGGACTTTCATTCCCTCACGGAATGTGGCAGGTTCTCCCTCCTCAAATCCCTTTTCAACTTCCATGCTTTTATTGAAATAACAATCAAAGCCGCCGTTTTTACTGTATGAATATAGTGCTATTATCCATGTCTATAAAATGATATTTGTGTGTAATCCAACGCAAAAAGTGTCGCTTAAAAGCAGTTAAGCGACACCTTTAATTTAAACTTATACAAAAAAGCCATTTTCTGTAACGGTTCTGATTATATCATCATTTCCAGTGGATGTCAACTGCATCAATCTGCCATTTTTCCCGGAGAGTATAGAAAATTATTTGATTATAAAGCGAAATTTTATATTTTTTCTGAAATTTTGAAGCAATTTACGGCAGCCAGCGTTCAAAGTTAGGATTAAAGGTGTCGCTTAACTGCTTTTAAGCGGTTGTTTTACAGCGAATCTTAGGGGGTGTAGAAAATCTGGTATCTGATGAAATGCCCAAGGGGAGATGAGTCAGATTACATGAAGAAATGCCTGGAGATTGCGGCTTCGGAAGAAATGGAAGAAATTGTCTGTTTCCAATATCAACGTATGATGCGTTACGGTGGGAAGTGGCACATGGAAAGGCGGATGGCGTTGCCGGGATGCGTCTTTTTGGCCGGCTCCAATGTGATGTTCCTGAATAAGAATTGGCAGGGGGCCGGAGAGATTGAACAAGATATTTCTTTGATCCCATGTGAACCTCCATATTTGAAGGAGTTGTGCCGGAACGGGATTCTTATTGAGATATCACGGGGGGTCATCAGGAATGGAACCCCGGTCATAACCAGCGGACCTCTGAAAGGCCGGGAACGGCTGATCCGGCGGATTGACCGCCACAAAAGGACGGCGGAGATAGAGATCCCTTTTGCCGGAGATAAGAGGCGGGTGACGGTAGGGCTGGAGATTTATGAGAAAGAGATACAAATGAGCGGGGAATAGAAATATGCAGGATTGAGGATGAGGCTGCTGAAGCATTGGCACAGGAGCCGGGTTCTCATGGTCATATCGTCAGGAACGGGCCGCAGTAGTTTTTTTAGCTGTGGGATGGCGGAGCATGCCTTGGAAGCTGGCAGTTCCAAACAGGTAGTGGAACGAAGGAGGACAAAACATATGAATTATTTGGTAGTCGTTGCGCACCCCGATGACGAAGTACTCGGCGCCGGCGCAACCATTTACAAGTTGGTTAGGGAAGGCCATGAGGTAGCCGTGGCCATCATGTGCAGCGAGGCCGCCGCCAGGGCCAACCGTTCGGCGACTCTATCCGAGGACGAAGTCAAGGCGATGTCTATCATCGGCGTGGAAAAGGTATTCCATGCAGATTTTCCAAACATTAAGATGAACACAGTGCCTCATCTTGACCTGGTTCAGTTTATAGAATCTTGCATTGACGAATGGAAGGCCGAAGTAATCATTACCCACCATCCATCTGATACAAATATCGACCATCAGGAAACCAGCCGGGCCGCCAATGCCGCATGCCGTTTATTCCAGCGAAGGGAAGGCATCCCACGGCTGAAGGAGTTCCTTTTCATGGAGGTACCATCAAGTACAGAGTGGAGTCTTAATTCGGCAAAGAGCCGCTTTGCTCCAAACATGTTCGTGGAAGTTGGAGAAAAAGGCGTACGAAAGAAGATGGAGGCATTGGGCGCCTATGCCGGTGTAATGCGCCCATACCCTCATCCGAGGTCCCAAAAGGCCATTGAAGGCCTTGCCGCTTATCGCGGGGCTGAGGCTGGCTGTGACTATGCGGAAGCTTTTGAATGCGCATTTAGGAGCGGATAAGCAAATGATCAGGAAAGCCATAAAAAGACTATTTGATTTCGTGTTCGCTGTTATTATGGGCATAGCTGCCATTCCGGTTATCCTTATTACCATGGCGGTCATAAAGACGTTTTCGCCAGAAGACCCTGTGCTATTTAAGCAGGTTAGGATAGGATACAACTGCAGGCCGTTCACGATTTACAAACTGCGTACGATGACGAATGAGAAGGATGGCAACGGCAACCTTCTTCCGGACGAGGAAAGATTGAAAAAATGGGGAAAGGTGATCCGCAAACTCAGTATCGATGAACTTTCCCAGATACTTAATATATTAACTGGCCAGATGTCATGGATAGGGCCGCGTCCGCTCCTTTTACGGGAAATGCTGGTCATGACAGAAGATGAGCAGCGTGAGCGTCAGTCCGTCCTCCCGGGCATTACTGGATGGGAAGCCGTAAATGAAGACAAATCAGACAGCCGTCGGGAGATGGCGGAGTTTGACTTGTATTATGTACGGAACTGGTCGCTGGGACTAGACATAAAGATATTCTTTTTAACGGTGAAGAAAATACTCGGCGCGAACAGGCCGGATGATGCGCATCGGGCGCCAAAGCTTAATGACAAAGAGTTTAGGACAACAGAAATCGTAGAGGAGAATCCAGATGAATAATCGGTACAACGGCCGCTTGGTCATCGTTTTTGCGCTGGAACACTATAATCCGCTGGGGTTAATCCGAAGTCTTGGAGAAAACGGTATTAACCCAATTTATATTTCCGTGAAGCGCCGCGGCCCTGTGGCATGCCTGAGCAGATATGTCTCTGTCTGCCATCATGTAGATTCGGTAGAAGAAGGCTATGGACTGCTGGTTTCAACATATGGCAATGAGGGAATCAAACCATACGTCCTTTTCTCCGATGATAAGTCAGTAGGTTATTTTGATCTTCATTACGATGAGGCTAAAGACAAGTTTATCTTTTATAATGCGGGAAAGAACGGGCGGGTCAACGAATTTATGGATAAAGAACAGATTCTCCGTCTTGCGAAAAAGCACGGGTTTAACGTCCTTGAAACCCATGTTGTGAATACGGGTGAAGTCCCCAATGGCTTGACATACCCGGTGATTACAAAGGATATAAACCCCAATTCCGGCAGCTGGAAGTCAGATGTGTATGTCTGTGAGGACGAGGCGGAATTGCGGGAAGCTTTCACTAAGATATCAAGCCCGGTTGTCCAAATCCAGCGGTTTGTGGACAAGAAAAATGAATACGCCATCGAAGGCTTTACTGTAGACCATGGACGCCAGATGCTTATCGGGACAGCGCTCTCATGGAAGTACCTTATTAAAGGTTACTACAGCCCATACCATGATGTAGCGATGATGAAGGACGTGGAGATACGGAAAAAGATGCAGGCCATGTTCGAGGAAATCGGTTTTGAAGGCCTCTTTGAAGTAGAATTCCTTATTGACAAGGAGGATACTTACTATTTCCTTGAAACAAACTTCCGGGCATCCGCTTGGAACTACTCGTCTACGGTGGCAGGGATGCCCCTGTCATATCTTTGGGTAAAATCAATGGATGCGGGCAGGGTTGACCCGTCGGATGAGAAACAGTTTGAAAACTTTACAGACATGTCCGAAGTTATTGATTACGGGAAGCGCGTGAAAGGCAGAATGGTGAGCTTTGCTGAATGGCTGAAAGATTTCAAGGAAGCAAAAGGAACTTACTACTATAATAAAAATGACATGGCTCCGTTTGAAGCGCTTTATGAACATTGGGATGAATATATGTAACTGAGGAACACTATGAAACATGTGCTTATTATCGGTAAAAATTCCTATATTGGTAAATCACTGAAAACCTGGCTTGACAATTATCCGCGGCAATATTCGACAGATATTGTCGGAGCCCGAAACGGGCTGTGGAAAAATGCTGATTTCACAAAATATGAAGTGGTTATCGATCTGGCAGGGATAGCCCATATCAATAATATTACCAAGGCAATGAAGCCAGTGTTTTATTCAGTGAACCGGGATCTATCCATAGAAATTGCAGAATGGGCAAAAGGACACGGCATTAAATACTTTGTCTTATTCAGCTCAATGAACGTATACGGAGATTTTTGCGATAATCTTTCTGACCGCAAGAACACAAATCCAACCAGCTTTTATGGAGAAAGCAAGCTTCAAGGTGATTTAGGTGTTCAAAAATTAGAAGATGATGAATTTAACGTGGCAATTATAAGGCCTCCATTTGTCTATGGCAAGGGATGCACAGGAAACTATAACATTATAAGCAAAATTGCAAAAAAAACACCAGTCTTCCCAACATATAGAAATAAGAAGTCCATGATTTACATCGATAATCTGTGTGAATTCGTGAGATTGGTAATCGAAAATGAATCAAAGGGCGTATTTACTCCGCAGAACAGAGAACTTATATCCATAAGCGAATTAGTGAGGGAGATTGCAAAGAGCAATAATCATAAGATTATATTTACAGGATTGTTTAATTGGATGATTAAACCAATGTGTTTTCTCACACGGCAGGCAAGGAAAGCGTTTGCTGACGATTGCTATGCTGTCAGCATCTCAGATTACTTTGGGTTTCGGTATTCTCTCGTACCGTTTGCAGATTCAATAAGAATAACTGAGAGCGGAAACGATAAGTAGAAGGTGGAATATATGACAGAAATAGGCAGCTTCATTGAACTTCAATTTCCGCAGGGATTGGAGTACTACAAGGGGGACAACGGCATTATTCGGCTAAATAGCGGACGGGCTGCTATATGGCATGCGTTCAGGCTGACAGGCTGCAAGTCAATATGGATTCCTTATTATCAATGTGATACTGTGAGAGATTTTTTACAGCGAAAAAAAGTAAATATTAAATATTATCACATTAACAGGGAGTTTACTCCTATTGATATCAAAGCCTCCGAGAATGAAGCCGTTCTCTTAGTCAATTATTTCGGCATTATGACAGTGAAGAGAATGAAGGAGCTTTCGAAAGAATATGAGCATCCTATTATCGACAATTCGCAAGCCTTCTTTTGTGAGCCATTATTGGGATGCTTAAACGTATACTCGGCTCGTAAGTTTGTCGGTGTTTCCGATGGCTCCTATGTCATCGGCAGAGAAGCGGGGAGATTTATTGATGGGTATGAACAAGGTTACTCATCAGACACGGCAGCCTTCCTTTTTCAAAGAATCGAGTATGGCTGTGAAGGAAAAACATATCAAGCAAGGATGTTAAATGAGCATAGGATTGACTGTGAGGATATTAAACTAATGTCAAAACTCACAAGAACCATTCTAGATGGCACTGACTATCAGTATATAAAAAAGAAGAGGAAAGAAAACTTTTTATATGCATGCGGGTTGTTGGATGAGAGAAATAAGCTTGATGTGTTACAGCATTATTCGGATGATTGCATACCCATGGTTTATCCTCTCTTGATTGAGGATGACGGCCTGCTTGATAGACTGCTTAGGAATAAACACTTTCAGGGTCATTGGTGGAGTTATTTATTAAATGAAGTAGGAGCCGATACAGTTGAGTATTGGCTGTCCAGATATATGATTCCAATTACGATTGATCAGAGATATGGGAAAGAAGAGCTAATGCATATTGCGCAGTTGTGTAACTATACATAATTTATATCATAGGAAATAGTGGGTACAGTAGCTGACAATTTCATGTCTATTCAGAATCATTAGGAGAATAAGTAGTGAATGAACAAAGAGTATTTTTCAATTGATCAAATGAAACAAGATGGTTTAAGGCAGCTGCAGTTAAAATGCCTGGCGATACTCGTTTATTTTAAGGAAATCTGCGAAAAAAACAATCTTACCTTTTATCTTGCCGGAGGTACGGCAATAGGTGCCCTTCGGCATAGAGGATTCATACCATGGGATGATGATGTTGATGTGTTTATGCCACGTCCGGATTATGAGAAGCTGACTAGGATTTGGAATGAAGTGGCAGATACTTCAAGGTATGTATTTTGCAGAAGCACCAGGGAAGTGAATTACCATCATCATGCGGCTAGTATCGTAGATATTACTACTACTTTTATAGAAAAACGCAATGTAAATTCTGATATACCGCAGGGAGTAATGATGGATGTTATTCCTTTAGACGGCTGTCCGGATTCAAAAATAAAACGCTTTTTTCAGCTTTACAATGCGCTTAAATTTGCGGCGCTGAATCCACAGCGTCTTCCGGAAAACAAAAGTAAAAAGATTTACTATGCCACCAAAATCATGCTTTCTGCTGTTCGGTCAAAGCATTTGCGTGATTCCATCTGGATCAATGCAGAAAAACATATGATAAAGTATGGATTTTATAATAACCAGAATATTACGGAACTAATAGGCGAATGGCATGGCATGATTGCAAAGCATCCGTTAAATGATTTTGTATCTACAGTTGATGTAAGCTTTGAAGGGTATAAGATGCCTTTAATGCGGGGATATGACCCATATCTAAGGTCAGTGTTTGGAGATTATATGCAGCTGCCGCCGCCGGAGAAGCGAGTTCCTAAAACAATAATTGAATATGCCAACCTTAATGAGCCGTATACAAAATATAAAGGAATATATTATCTAAGAAAAAATGTAAATTCGCAGCCAAAAGGCTGAGGATTCTTTGAGAAGATTCGAATTGGAAAACCAGTCGTGGGGATTGTTAAATATGACGGGATGGAGAAATATAGATTAATGGAAAAGAGTACAAATAAAACGGTTTGTGTTCTTATGAGTACTTATAATGGCGGGAAATATGTTTCTATGCAGATAGATAGCATTTTGGCACAGGAAGGTGTAGATATTACATTGATAGTACGAGATGACGGTTCAAATGACAATACAACTCTGATTCTGGATGAATACAAATCCAAAGGGTTATTGACTTGGTATTCTGGTGCTAATAAAGGGCCTGCATATAGTTTTTGGGATTTACTTTTAAGAGCCGGAGATTATAAATATTATGCTTTTGCTGATCAAGATGACGTATGGCTTAAAGAGAAGATATGTGCTGCTGTCGAAAAAATAAAGCTGGCTTCCCCTTTTTTGTATTTTTCTAAGAAAACTCTGGTAGATAATGACTTAAATGAAATGAACCGGAAGGATGACAGAATCAGAGGAACATCGCTGGAATTCTCTTTGCTTAGAGGCTTTGCCTCTGGATGTACGATGGTTTTTAATGATGTTCTGTATAAAGAATTAGTTAAGTATACACCAGAAGTTATGACCATGCACGACTCATGGATTCTTAAAGTGGCAGGCGCAATCGGAGAAATCTATTACGATCCAATTTCCTACATATTATATAGACAACATGGGAGGAATACGATTGGTAATCAGACCAGACTAACAATTGCTCGACGACATCTTAGGAATGGCATAAAATACC
This sequence comes from uncultured Hungatella sp., assembly GCA_947089145.1. Taxonomy (GTDB): domain Bacteria; phylum Bacillota; class Clostridia; order Lachnospirales; family Lachnospiraceae; genus UBA3402. Next base: position 7,487 of record CAMUJH010000071.1, read on the forward strand.
GATATGACAATGATAGGTCAAAAATGGCGGGCCAGTTAGTGAATATTTATGGGACTATGATGGATGCAAGAGATATTAAACATAGCAAATGGCTTGCGAATATAAGAATTTCGCATCTTACAAGATGGAAAATGGCATTTTCAACCTATTATAAAACACAAAGGCCGAGTGAAATCATATTGCTGAAATTGGGGTTTTTGCTGGGATGGATGTGATAATGAGAGGAACATTATAAGATGTATTATGCGTTGCTAAGCAGCTTTGTCTTTTTAACATATCTTATGGGCAAAGTTAGATGGATTACAGACAATAGGAATACGAAAATACCATTATATTTCATGATAACTGCTTCTGCGGTTTTGTTAGCCTTAAGGCCTCTGGATTTTAACGATACCTTATCGTATAAAATGATTTACGAAGAATTAGATATCCATCATAATTACGGTTTTGACCTATTTGGCGAAGTTTTGACAGTCGAATATGGTTTTCTTTATTTTATGAAATTCTGCAAGTTCCTGGGCTTCAGGGTGGAGGGATTTTTTGTTATCTACAATTTAATTATTTCGGGAATCACGGTTTTTGCGGCTGGCAAATTAATTGAGATTGAAAATGACAGTAATTGTCCGGTAAATCGTTACGAACTGGTGTCCCTTTATATTTCGTATTTTGGTACATATTATTTAGGAATTGCCATGCGGGAAGGGGCCTGCTTTGGCTTTACATTTCTAATGATTTATTTTTTAAAAAATAAAAGATATATAAAAGCGCTGACTGCTTTCGCATGTGGTTTCTTAATGCACAGGCTGATGATAATTTCCCTTGTAATCGCAGTTATATATTTTTGGGGTGACATACAGTTTAAAAAAAGGACATATTTCATAGTATGGTTTATTTCGGGATTATACATTCTTTTTAATACAGGGATATATATTCAAAATCAAATCGCAAATCTTCTTTTACAAATATTGCCTCATATCGGCATGAGTGCATATCTGGGATATGTTAAGAATTACTTTATGAGTCAATTCTCGTTTTCTTGGGTCAATTTTATTTTATGGGCATATGTAGGCATTCTGACATATTTGTATCTAAAAGAGCATCGGCGCAGAGCTATACTTAATATTATATATAGCGGTTTGATTGTGTCAAACCTGCTGTATACATTGAAAGGATCATGCAGAATTTATGATTTTTTTACGGTTTTTTCAATAGTTGCTATTGTTTCTTCTGAAAAAAGAATAAAGACAGAAAACAGAACTAGTTATCAATCATTTCGTAGTTTGAGTATTATCGCTATAAAAGCTGTCGGGTTATTTTTGAATTACTATATCGTTTACTGTTATTAAGAGAATTGTTCATTTATAGTTATTTATTATTGCGCACATAACGAAAAAGGAGATAAAAAATGAATATAGCGATTATATTTGCTGGCGGTTTTGGTCAAAGAATGCATTCAAAAGATAGACCAAAGCAGTTTTTAATGGTACATGGTAAACCGATAATTGTCCACACAATAGAAATATTTCAAAGGCATTCGGATATTGATGGAATCGTGGTTGCGTGTATTGAAGATTGGATTCCGTATATGGAAGAACTGAAGGAAAGATTCTGCCTCAGCAAGATAGGATCGATTGTTCCAGGAGGAAAAACAGGACAAATGTCTATATATAATGCGCTATGTTCTGCAAAAGAATTATATGGTGAAGATGACAATATAGTCCTTGTTCATGACGGCGTTAGACCGCTAATCGACGAGGAAGTTATCACGAATAATATAAAAGGCGTTAAGGAACATAACTCCGCAATTACTTGCGGACCCGCAAATGAAACATTTATCATTGTGGATGATGAAGGAAAATTAGCTGATGTTCCAAATAGAAATAATTCCAGGATTGCTAAGGCGCCGGAAAGCTTCTGGCTGAAGGAATTGCTTGATGTTCATCATAGGGCATTAGAGGATGGAATAGATAATTCTATAGACTCATGTACACTTATGAGCTTATATGGTCATGATCTGTACATGGTGAATGGTTCAGTTGAGAATATTAAAATAACAACGCCAAATGATTTCTATACATTTAGGGCGATTGCAGACGCAAGAGAAAATGAACAATTGAATTAATACGGCTGATCTTTAGGCGGGCAACAACTTTTGCTTTGGATACTTTTGCTGCTGATAAATAGTACCATTGGGAAAAAATACATAGAGTACGATAAGGTTAACATGGCAGCATAAGAGGAGAGTACTTTCATAATATGAACATATTAATTGATAAATACAAAAGGTTCCCTATACAAATAAAAGCTTCTATCTGGTTCTTGATCTGTTCTTTTTTTCAGAAGGGGATTCAAGTTATAACAACGCCCATATTTACTAGATTATTGTCGACTTCAGAATTTGGACAATATAATGTTTTTAATTCGTGGCTTGGTGTCATTACAGTATTTGTGTCTATGAGAATATACTTCGGAGTATATACTCAAGGGCTAGTCAAATTTGATTCTGAAAAAAAAATATACTCGTCCTCCCTGCAAGGGCTTACTTTAACTCTTGAACTGATTTGGATTGTCATCTATTTCCTTTTCAGAGACTTTTGGAATAAGATTTTTGGCCTTACAAATACTCAGATGCTAATACTTCTGATGATGGTATGGACCACTTCAATTTTTGATTTCTGGGCTGCTGAGCAAAGAATTGAATATAATTACAAGCATTTAGTGATAGTAACATGCCTGGCGTCATTATTAAAACCAATTTTAGCGATAGTATTAGTCATCAATTCAATAGATAAAGTAACTGCGTTGGTTTTCGGATTTTTGTCTGCTGAATTCATATGTTATATTTGCTTATTTTTCAAGCAGATGCTGGCTGGGAAAATGTTTTATTCCAAAAAATTTTGGAAATATGCTCTTAGCTTAAGCGTCCCACTCGTTCCGCATTACCTGTCTCAAACAGTACTGACAAGCTTTGATAGGATCATGATCCAAAGAATGATCGGGTCATCAGAAGCAGGAATATATGGTTTAGCGTATGCAATTTCTCAGGTCATGTCATTGTTTAATACAGCGCTTACACAAACGATAGAGCCATGGATTTTCCAAAAAATTAAGAGCAATAAGATTGATGAATTGGGAAAAGTGGTTTACCCGTCGATGATAGTTATTGGAACAGTCAATGTCCTACTGATTGCTATAGTACCCGAGATTGTAATGATTTTCGCACCAGCCCCATATTATGATGCTATATGGGTTATTCCACCTGTTGCCATGAGCGTGTATTTTGGCTTTATGTATTGCTTCTTTGCTGATTTTGAGTTTTATTATGAAAAAACAAAATGTATTACTGTTGCGACTATGGCAGTTGCTGTTTTGAACATTATTCTTAATTATGTTTTTATAAAGATATTTGGATACTACGCTGCAGGCTATACAACTTTAGCTTGTTACATATTATATGCCCTGTTCCATTTTCTTTCCATGGAAATAATTCGAAAAAAGGAGATTAAATGTCGCACAATATATAGTAATAAATTGATAGTTGGAATAAGCTTAATCTTTGTAATTTTAGGGTTCTTGTTTATGTTTACATATAATTTCCTAATAATTCGCTATGCCGGGATCGGATTGTTTGTATTAATAGTTATTCTAAAAAGAAAGTATATTATGGCCATGATATTTGACTTTATTCAACTGCGAAAATAAAGGAGATTGGATATGAATAATTTTATATTAAGAAAAAATTGGATGAATATTATTGATGATACTGATTGCTCTCTGCCTGATGGAAGCACAGTACTTGTCACTGGGGCTGCTGGGCTGATAGGCAGTGAATTTGTTAAATTTCTTCTTTGTTATAAAAAAATTCATAACATTAATATTAAAATAATAGCTGTAGTGCGAAACTATGAGAAGACACTGTCTGTTTTTGCAGGTATGTTGAACGATACGGATGACTTGGATTTTATTGTTGGGTCTATCGAAAATTTTGCAGTAAAAACAGAAAAAATTGATTATATCATTCATGCCGCAAGCAATACTTCAAGTAAGGCTTTTGTTAACAACCCTGTAGAAGTCATTAATACTGCTGTTAATGGCACGATGCATGTTCTGGAAATTGCAAAAGATAAACAAATTAAAAAGATGATTTTTCTTTCAACTATGGAGGTATATGGATATCCAAAAAAAGGAGAATTGGTTAACGAATACTATGTTGGAAGGTTATCTTCATTAAATGTTCGAAATAGCTATCCTTTAAGTAAGATGATGTGTGAAAACATCTGCGTTGGCTACTGTTCAGAGTTCGATGTTCCGGTTGTTGTTGCCAGACTTACTCAGACATTTGGAGCCGGAGTGGATTTAAGCCACGATCAAAGGATTTTTGCTTATATCGCACGATGTATTATGAATCATGAGAATATTATTCTTAAAACCGAAGGAAAAACAGAACGCTGCTATTGCTCTATTAGTGATGCAATTAGTGGTCTTTTATATTTACTTAATTCCGGAGTAAGTGGAGAGGCCTATAATGTTTCGAGTGACAATACTTATTGTTCTATAGCAGATATGTGTGAATTAGTTGCCTCAAAATACGATATTAATGTAAAATATGATATTCAAGACATATCAGCAAGCGGGTTTGCGGATACTTTATATATGAACTTGGATAACGCAAAGTTAAAAGCATTAGGTTGGAAATCCAGGACTAATTCTATTTTAGATATTTTTGCAGATATGCTTAATGAATTGTATTCATATGTGGAGAGGACATTATGAAAGAAATGACTTTAGATGAAGTGAGAGCTGCGGAGCTGCAAATCCTTATTTTTATCGACAAGTTCTGTCGAGAGCATAAGTTGGCATATTCTCTTGCCTATGGTACATTGATTGGAGCTATAAGACATAAGGGCTTTATCCCTTGGGATGATGATATAGATATAATAATGATGAGGGATGATTATGAGAAATTTGGAAGACTTATAAAAGAAGAACTGAAAGAAAATGATAGCAAGTACCAATACCTTAGTTTGGACAACAATTACTTTAATTGGATAAAAATTTGTGACTCCAAAACCGTTGTTTTTGAGGATGAGGACTTTAAAATTGATGATTATGGAGTTTGGGTAGACGTATTCCCTGTTGATTCAACGCCTGATCTTAACGATAAAGAAGGAATTCAATATCGCAAATATTATAATACCATCAAAAGATTTGCGCAATGGAGAGCAGTTTCATATTCGCATATAAAGAAAATCCCATTAGCGCAAGCCCCTTTATTTGTAATTTCCAAGTTTCTTTTAACGATATTTCCTATTAACTATTGGGGAAGAAAACTTGATAGATTGGCTCAAAAATATAATAAATTGGAACCCAGTACCAGATTATGCGGGAATATGTTTTTTTATAACCATAAACCAACTGTTTCGATGGATGATTCAATCTTTAAGGAATATATCGATACTGAATTTGAGTTTGATAAGTCTCAAAGACTATTTATGATTATTAAAAGATATGATGAATTTCTGAGAAATATATATGGAGATTATATGGCCTATCCTCCTGCTGAACAGAGAATACCGAAGCATGGATTTAAAGCATATTGGAAGGAGGTTTCATTATGATTAACGCTATTATTTTAGCGGCCGGAAAGTCTAATCGGTTCGCTCCATTTACATATGAAAGACCTAAGGGACTATTCCGCGTCAAAGGCGAAATTCTTATTGAACGCCAAATTGGGCAGCTGCGAGAAGCCGGGATTGACGACATTTATGTGGTAGTAGGCTATATGAAGGAGAAATTTTTTTATTTAGAACGTAAATATCCAGGGCTTCATCTTGTTATCAATAATGAATTTGGCAAGAAGGGTAATCTATACTCTGTATTTACTGCCCGAAATTATCTGAGAAATACATTCCTTTGCTGCGCTGATCATTATTTTACATTTAATCCTTTTACTGCATCCAATCCAGAGAATAGATCATATCGCATGGTCACATATATCCCAGAAAAGTTTCGGGAGTTTGCAGTCGAGATTTCCGATGCAGATGTGATTACCGATATGACTGTTGGGGGATCGGATTCCCTGGCAATGGTGGGGTGCGCATATCTAAATGAGAAGTTCAGTTTAAAATTTCGGCAGTTGATGGAGAAAGAGATTAATGACTTCGGTATAGCGTCTCTGTTTTGGGAGGAGTTCTATGCAAAGCACATGAGAGAACTAACATTCTATAAAAAAGAATGCGATCTCAGGACTGTGATGGAATTTGAATCAATAGAGGATCTTCGTGCATTTGATTCAGAATTTCTCCTTAACATTGATTCAGAGATAATTATGAATATTACAGATACGCTTCAATGCCACCCAAACGACATTACAGATATTAAGGTCATTAACGCGGGGCTTACTAATGTTTCGTTTGGTTTTGATATACAAGGCGTACAGTATGTTTATCGCCATCCAGGCGGGACAGCCGGAAATCTAATCGACCGTCAAACAGAATTATACGCACAAATGATGGCAAAAGAGATGGGTATTGATAATTCCGTGATTAAAATGGACTTGGGTGGATGGAAGCTGTCCTATTATGTCCGCAATGCCCTTAACTGCAATTATGAAGAGGATGATAGCAGGTACTTGAAGAGTGCAGATGAACAGCTGAGGATCTCAATGGAATATCTCCACAAGTTACATAATGTGTCGATTGATGATGGCGATATCGTTTCATTTGCTAAATCACATGGTTTTGATCCAGATACGTTCCGTGTAAAGATCTTTGATGATGTTGAAGAGGGTAAGAAACTAATGCGCATAGCCTCAGCTACTAAAGGCAATCTTATGGTTGAGTTTGCAGATATGATTGAGAAAGCAGAGAGGCTTTACAAGGCGGTTGAAGAAGATGCAAGACGGCTGGGATACAAGAAGGTTCTTTGCCATAATGACACCTATGCTCCGAACTACCTGATTGATGACCAAGGTGAGATTTTCTTGATTGACTGGGAGTATGCGGGAATCAATTATGCGGCTAACGATATCTGCTGTATCTTATGCCGGTATGATTGGGCAGATGAACAGGTAGAGAGATATCTCCGCGCATTTACAGGACACGAGCTAACCGCTGATGAGCGTAGGTTTTACTACGCATTTATTCCTATATGCAGTTTCTACTGGTTTGGATGGGGACTTTATAAGGGCTCTGTTGGTGATGATGACGGATTCTTCTTTACACCTGCGTATAGGAATTTTTGGAGATATATTGAACAGGCGCTGGAGAGCTATAACTTATGAACACAGTGATTATTTTAGCTGGCGGCATGGGGACAAGAGTTGGCGCCCGCAGGCCAAAACAATTTATAGAAATAATGGATAAACCGGTGCTATCCTATACATGTGAAATATTTCAGGAAAACAGTAGAATAGATGCTGTTGAAATTGTTTGCCATCATGCCTGGATGGACTACTGCAGGCAAATGATCGAAAAGTATAATTTGCTAAAGGTGCGTTGGATAGTTCCCGGAGGAGAGACATTTCAGGATTCGGTTATGAACGGCATGAGGCATTTAGAACAGCTGCTGGGTATAGAGACAAGCCTTGATGATAATGTTTTTATTCAGTATGGCGCGTCCCCCTTTACCAGCCAGAGGATCGTTAATGCTGTTATTGATATGACAGTCGAGCGCGGAAGCGCCGTCACAGGAACGCCTTGCTGCCAACTGTTAGGTACCAGAGATGACAGCAGCAGGTCATTTGGATGGATTGACCGGGATAAGTGTATACAGATTGCATGTCCTTATGGGTTCCGGTTTTCCTATTTATTAGATGTCTACAGAAAAGCTGAGAATCAGGGGCTGCTAGAAAAGATAGAACCACACACAACCAGCCTTTTGTATGCATTGGGCGAAACAATTAACTATGCGTACGGAGATCAGACTAATATGAAGATTACAACTGCTGAAGACATAGAACTGTTTCAGGGGTATGTGTTGGCAAAACAGAGAGGTATGGGGTATAGCACCGTAAAAATATGAATAGGGAAAATAATATGAAGGATATTGTATTCGAAAAGAAGAACAAGCTATGTACTCATTTAATCTATGATGGCTATATTTCAGCATTTGAATCAGATGAAAGAACTTTTTATGAGGGAAGGGAACAGCTGATAAAATGGATTGACCGGCATAAACGGACAGCAGAGATAGGTATCCCCCTTGAGGGCCGGGAAAAGCGGGTAACTGTAGGGGGGAGATTTATGAGAAACAGGTATAATCAAAGAAGCGGATAAAATAAAATCTAAACATTATAAACCAGTGTTTTTGCCACATTTCAGTCCACATATTTTCCGGCACACCTTTGCAACTTTTAAGGCAATGAGTAATATGCCGCCTAAAATGCTACAGTATTTAATGGGTCACGGAGACATTAGCATCACAAAGAATATCTACAGTGCGCTTGAAATAAACACTTTTATTGATACAGTAGATAAATTAGATACATTTGAGTTTGACTTCTTCACGTTTTTTCACATAAAATTATGTAATAGCACTATAATTTATGTGAATATGGAAGGGAAAGAGGAGGGCTTAAGCAGACCGTTCTACTCTATGGCGTGCTTTCATGTGGGAGAAAGTTATGTGGAGGGAATGTGGGACTATTTTTCGACACTTTGGCAGCTGGCGGCCGGAATTAAGAGAGAGCCGAAAAAACTGTATCAGGGAAAGCCGCTGCAGGAAAGGGAGCTTGCCTTGTGGGATGAGAAAGGGAAGGAAAACCATGATTTTCGGGAAGCGGTTGACCGGGAGCAAAAGGAGTCAGGCAAGTTGTGTTATCGCTATCTGGATTTCCCATATGGGGATGGAAAAACGATTGATCAGGTAACTGGGATCTGTGGGACGATGGCGAAAATTGTACGCTGCCGGGGACTGGGAGATGATTGGGAAATCCCGGAATATGGAGACGAGGCGGTTATTTTGCTGAGTCAGGCATTGCAGACTGTCGGCAGAAGGGACAGGATGACGGACTGGATGGAGAAGAGAAGGGGCAGGGCAGAATAAATTCTTTCATAATTGACGGACGTAAAAGCGTACGCTATAATATAGAATATAGCTTATAAGAGGCTCGCTTGCTTGTAAGGGCGAATTTCGAAAGCTAACGAGCGGCTTTGTCGTGAGTGATATGTAGATATTATGATGAAGGAGTGATGATATGACTGCAATAAGTGCCACCAAAGCAAGGGATAATATTTATCAGATTATTTCAGATGTAAATGCAAATTGTGAGCCCATTACCATAACCAACAATAAAGGAAAAAATGCTGTATTAATAGGGGAGGCTGATTGGAGGGCAATCGAAGAGACCTTGTATTTGATGTCGGTTCCAGGAATGGCAGAATCCATTATTGCAGGCGGAAAAACACCAATCGAGGAATGCGTTTCTGAGAAAGAGGTGGAGTGGTAATTGTATCGCATTGTCTATGAGAAACAGGCGGTAAAAGATATTAAAAGCCTGAAAGCGGCTGGTTTGGATAAGAAGGCGAAAGAACTGATTGAAATCATCCGCAGCAACCCATTCCAGACTCTGCCTGTCTATGAAGGATTAGTTGGGAATTTGCAGGGATTTTATTCAAGGAGAATTAATATTCAGCGCCGATTGGTATATCAGGTGTATCAGGAGCAAGTTACCGTAGATGATACGGTATACCAGGGAACCATAAAAATTATACGGATGTGGACGCATTATGAAAAGATAAGATAACGAATTTTGAATGAAAAGAAGCCGGATGCCTGAGCCAGGTATCCGGCTTCACTCTGTGTACCACGGACAGGAAGGCTGGGGGGAAGGCGGCCCCTTCTAAGGCAAGTCCGCCTGAGACATATGAGACGGGGACGGACGGCAGCGGAATTTTGGCTGACGTGGACAGGAAATTTAGGAATCTGTGTTCCGGAAATCAGGCGGAATATGATTTAGACCTTGTGGTTTCTGAGGTGGATGAAGATCTGATTTCCGGAATACAAAGAGGCGTTCGGGAAGCTGGATGGCGCGTTTGCCCTGGAAGCCCTGAAAGTGGCCCCGTTCCCGGAAGATATCCTGAAATTAGGTTCTGAGGGCCTGAAGGAGCTATGGCGTAAGGCAAAGCTGCGGGGTGTGGCTACAGCAGGGCGGATCAGATTGCCCAATATGCGAAGGGAAGCGTCGCCCTTAGGGAGGGGAGAGAGCGCGGAAGGAAAGCGGTGAGGAGCTTCGCGGAGCAGATGATATCCCTGTCGGAGACACTGGGTGAGATCGAAGCCGAAATCCATCAGAAGTGCCGGGAAATCCCATATGCGGAGAACATCCTGGAGATAAGAGGCGTAGGGGAGAACATCTTGGCCGGAATCCTGGCCGAAATGGGTGACATTACCCGGTTTGACGATGTCAAGGAGATCCAGAAGCTGAGTGGTCTGGGGCGGTGTCCTGCAGTTGCGGAAAGCATAAGGGGGAGATGAAGATCAGCCACAGGGGGCGGAAAAGGCTGAGATACTGGCTGTTCCAGGGGGCAAAATCAGCGGCAGTCCATACAGATGAGTTCAAACTGCTGCATGAGTATTATACGACAAGGAACGAGAATCCGCTTAAGAAGATGCAGTCCCTGATCGTGGTCGTCTGCAAGCTTCTCCGAGTCATCTTTACGATTTTAAGGACAGGCCGCAGATATGATCCGAGGAAGATGATGAAAGATATCAAACAAGTTTTCCGGTGGAACTTGAGCCTATGGAGAATCTGCAGTACCTGGTACACCGGATGTATCCGGATCGTTATACCTACAACAGGCGTCAGACGATTATCCTATATTATGAGAAGCTGCGTTTTGGACTGATTAATGATAAGCAGAAGAGGGTGATGAGGAAAAGGGGGACATTTATTGCGTGATGATTGAAAAAAATAAGGAAATATGGAATTTCTGATTTTGATAGGTTCTTTGTCAAATGTATGATATACTTATTGATATGGACTGACAGGTCGATGAGAGGAAAAAAATAATGTACATGACTGTTCAATAATTTTGAAAAAAAGTGGTCATTGGGGTTTCTTTATGATAATCCGGCAATTCCAGAGCATTTAAAGATTAAGCTTGGAAACCATACCTTGCCGTTTGGCGAATGCTGAACGCCCACCCCGTCAGGGGTCTGCATTAGGGTATGCCCCAATGGGTATGATCATTTTATGGTACGGGAACTTACAACCTGGCTGGCAAATCATAATGTAAAGGGAATCGCATACTGCACAGGCGGATGGAAGGACCGGATGAACTCCCGCCGGTTCATTCGGCAGTTTCATGGGCATATGGAACGGGCGGCAATGCTGGCGGATTTGGGTGAATACTACCATGCAGTGATGGATGCGGAAAAAAGGAAGAAGGAAAAGGTGGACGAACATGAAGGAGATTTTTCACAGGACAAGTATCAGGAAGTATGAAAAGAAACAAGTGGAAGGGGAACGGCTCCTCCGTGCGGCCATGGCAGCGCCGTCTGCCGGGAATCAGCAGCCATAGGAATTTTATGTGGTAACAGCCGGGAAGCAATTAAAAGCATTATCGGAATGCAGTCCCTATGCAGTGATGTACTAGAGCGTGTTTGAAAATTCATTCCCGGCATCTGCACGCCCCACTTCGCGGTATATTTGGCCCAAATTCACTTAACGTAGCCCACTACGCCGCGTTCATTTGGGCCAAATCTCCCACAAAGTGGAACGCACAGCTACCGGAAAGCAATTTTCAAACACGCTCTAGAGACATTTAAGCAGAGAAAAGAACTGCTGATGATGAGAGGAAAGGTGCTGGCTGCTGAAAGCGAAAAGATTCGTGGGGCATGGATTTCTACGCAGGAAGAACTGGATGAAGGGTTTACAAAAAGATACGAAGGAAGTGAAAAAGGAAATGATACGTCAGCTTAAATATTTCCAGGCGGTTGTACGCAATAACAGCTTTTCAGAGGCTGCGGAGGAATGTCATATCTCACAGTCCGCTATCTCCCAGCAGGTGCAGGCATTGGAACGGGAACTTGGGATAGATCTGCTGGAAAGAAAAAACCGTAAATTTACCATTACCCCTGCGGGGGAATATGTATATAAAAAAAGTCTGGTTCTGATTGCTGACTATGAGCGGATGTGCAGGGAGGCGGCCAGACTCTCAAACGCGGATAAAGCCACGTTAAGGATCGGCTATCTGCGTTGCTACAGCGGCCAGGAATTTCATCTTGCCTTGGAGGAATTTTCAGCGAAATATCCAGATGTGCTGGTAAAGATCGAGTACGGAAATCATGAAGAACTGTTTCAACTTCTCTGCACAGAGGGAGTGGATCTGGTGCTCAATGACCAGCGGAGGGCTTTTTCTGATGAATATGTGAACCTTGTCCTGATGGTTGGGAAGGAATATGTTGAGATCTCCGCCAGAAATCCCATTGCGGCATTGCCGTCCGTCACACCCCAGGAGTTAAAAAATATTCCCTGCATCCTTGTGACGTCAAAGGAGCAGAGGGAGACGGAGCGGGACTATTATCAGGAGGTGGTCGGATTTCAAGGGGACTTTCTCTATGCACAGAATTTAGAGGAAGCCCGCATGATGGTGATTGGAGGGCAGGGGGTTATGCCGGTGGAAGGCGTAAGGACGGCAGAAACTGCGGGATCGTCCATGGTCCGGATTCCCCTTTTCCGGGGGGATTCGCAGATCACGCGCAATTACTGCGCATTTTGGAAAAAGAATAATTCCGGTTACTATGTGGAAGAATTTGCGGATATGCTGAAAGGAAAATTTGAAATAGCCGATTAGACAGGTAGATGGGTTTACTGTATTGAAGATACGAAAATGCTGGGGCTTTCATATCCGGCGCATTGGCTGCTCTTACATTGTGTAAGGGCAGTTTTTTGTATTAGTTTTTCTTATAAGATAACCCTGAAAGTCAAATTGATTCCCTGGCATGGAGTTTTTATAATAAGTACAGAACGAAAGGAAGCGAGGTGGAAACGTATGAAAGCCCTGATCATCAGTTCAAGTCCAAGGAAAGACGGCAATTCCGCTGTCTGCTGGGGCGCGGGAAGAGAAAGTAATCTATGGAATGGGGACATGGGATAAAGGAGATATATTTCGGCACCTGTCTTATGAACAGGCCTATGAAATGGGAAGTACCCTCCGGCATACCATGATGTCCTGATAGTACGGATAATAATAAGGAAAGGGGATATGAACGTGGAACACATAAAAAAGAATTTTGGGTTTGGGTGCATGCGTCTGCCCATGAAGGACGGCGAAGTTTTTGACGGATAAGCTGACAAACTTTTTCTTTCAGAAACAGGAGGACATCCGACCGCTTTTTGAGAGCCAGCTTGAGGCATGCGGGGTGGATTACTTTGACATTTATCTGATGCATGCCCAGGGCGCGGATAATTTCGCGTATTTTAAGAAGTGCCGGGCATATGAGACAGCTCTGGAGCTGATGGCAGAAGGGAAATTCCGGCATTTCGGTATATCCTTCCATGACCGGGCAGAGGTTTTGGAACAGATTTTAACGGAGTATCCTCAGATTGAAATGGTGCAGATTCAGTTTAATTATGTAGATTATGAGAATCCGGCGGTAGAGAGCCGCAAGTGCTATGAGGTCTGCCGGAAATTTGGCAAGCCGGTGATTGTCATGGAGCCGGTCAAGGGCGGGAATCTTGTGAACCTTCTAAAGAACGCCGGGGCGGTTCTGGAAGAACTCCATGGAGGGAGTCCTGCCAGTTACGCCATCCGGTTTGCCGCAGGATTTGAAGGGATTATGATGGTTCTCTCCGGCATGAGCGATATAGAACAGATGAATGACAACGTCAGTTTCATGAGGGAGTACCGGCCGCTGTCGGACAGGGAGATGGAGGCTGTCCGCAAGGTGAGGGAGATTTTCCGTTCCATGGGCCTGATTCCATGTATCTCATGCCGCTGCTGCCAGGCCGGGTGCCCGAAAGGGATAGCGATTCCTGAGCTGTTTGCCGTCATGAATACGAAGCAGCTCTATCATGATTGGAATGCCGATTATTATTACAATGTGATACATACCGGCGGAGGGAAAGCAAGGGCTTCCCAGTGTATCAAATGCGGGAAATGTGAGAAGGCATGTCCGCAGCATATTCCCATCCGAAGGTTTTTGGAGGATGTGGCAAAAGAATTTGAAAAGAAACCGGAAGGAGTCTGACCATGGCAAAGTTAGTGGCGTTTTATTCAAGGGCCGGTGAAAATTATTTCGGCGGAAGCTACCGTTATATCGCGGAGGGAAATACAGAGAAGGCGGCAAAGATGATTGCGGCTGTCTCTGGAGCTGATCTGTTTCAGATTGAACAGAAGGTTCTCTATGCCAAAGATTACAACACCTGTATTAAGCAGGCGAAAAATGACCTGCAGACAAAGGCAAGGCCAAAGCTGGTTTCCGTACCGGACAGTCTTGACAGCTACGATGAAATTTATCTGGG
>CAMUJH010000072.1 GCA_947089145.1 uncultured Hungatella sp.
CCGGGGTTGCCGTGACTTCACAGATCCTTTGTATCTCCATCACTCTGAATAAGGGATATACGTACTTTTCAATTGTTATGTAACACTAAAAATTATAGCGGATTATGGCTAGGCTGTCAAGTGTTCCGATGTAAATTCTCACACTGTCCCTGCTGCCTAGTACTAGTACATCATTGCATTAATTCCTAAGCAATAGCACTCGCTCTCTGCGCCAGGAGCACGTCTGCGAAGCTAGATGTTGGGTTCCGCCTGGACTGCATCATCCGATTTTGAGACGAAATTTCTGCAGATCTTTATCACCGTCTACCTTCTCAATCATGGCTCCCAGGCTTTTTAGCTTTTCCTCAAAGTGCTCGTAGCCGCGCTGGATATATCCGATCTCGTCTACCACCGTATAACCGTCAGCTGCAAGGCCGGCCAGAACCAATGCCGCGCCTGCCCGAAGATCCGGGGCATTCACGGAAGCTCCCGTAAAGCATCCAACTCCGTCAATAACCGCTACATTGCCTTCCACTTTAATGTTGCTGCCCATACGAGCCAGTTCATCTACGTATTTAAACCGGTTTTCAAAAATACTCTCTGTCACAATGCTGGTTCCATGGGCAAGGGCAAGAGTCACTGACATCTGGGGCTGCATATCCGTCGGGAATCCCGGGTATGGCAGCGTATTGATATTCGTGTGTCTCTGGTAGGGCTTTCCCACTACCCTGACGGCGTCGTCCAGTTCCACCACCTCGCATCCAATCTCCAGAAGCTTGGCTGAAATGGCCTCCAGATGCTTGGGAATAACGTTTTTCACCGTAACGTCACCCCGGGTTACCGCTGCTGCGCACATAAATGTTCCGGCCTCAATCTGATCCGGAATAATGGAATACTCGGTTCCGTGAAGCCTTCTCACGCCTCTGATGCGGATAATATCTGTTCCAGCCCCTTTAATATTGGCACCCATGCTGTTAAGAAAGCTGGCAACATCCACTACGTGAGGTTCCTTTGCCACATTTTCGATGATGGTCAGGCCCTCTGCCAGGGAAGCTGCCATCATGATATTGATCGTCGCCCCTACAGATACCTTGTCCAAATAGATGTGGCTTCCTACCAAGTCAATGGCATGGGCTACCACCGCCCCCCGCTCAATCTCAATCTTCGCCCCAAGAGCCCTGAACCCTTTCAGATGAAGGTCAATGGGCCTGCTTCCGATATTGCAGCCGCCGGGAAGGGGCACCTGCGCACTTTTGTATTTTCCTAGAAGAGCCCCTATAAAATAATAGGACGCCCGAATCCTGCGTATATACTCGTCATCTACCTCTACCTCATGGATATCTTTTGCGTTAATTCTTACAGTATGTCTGTCGATCCTCTCGACCCTGGCTCCAATTTCCTCAATGGCCTCCAAAAGGACATTGATATCCCTGACATCCGGAAGGTTGTCAATTACCACGTCCTCGTCTGTCATAATCGCAGCCGCCAAAATGCCGAGAGCAGCATTCTTTGCTCCGCTGATCGTCACTTCCCCTGCCAACGGATTGCCGCCTTTCATAATATACTGTTCCATTCCGCACCTCTATGTTATCAATCTATTCTCTTACAATCATTTTACTTTTTTCTTTCGCATACGTAAATTATACCCTATACAGGGATGGACGTCAAGTCCGCCTCAATGTTTGGTCTTTTTCCCTCCCAGAGCAAGGGCAGAAGATTGACATAACATGCAAAATGCACGAAAATTCAATCAGTCTCCTGGCTTTGCCGCACAGATAAAATCATTTTTTCGGTTCTGGAAGTATTCTGCACTGTCATTGAGTCCCATTTTTATACTCTCTCCTGTAGACGGGTCAAAGATTGATACATTGTACTGGTCAAATCCATTGAGAAAAACATAGTTTCCGTTTTCTGTATAGGCCAGCACCGGATATCCCTGGCCAATGAAATATAAAACCTGATTCACGGAGCACCCTCTTGCGTCAAGAATCACAACCTGGTTGTCTGTCTCCATACTTTCTGTTAGTTCTCCTAGGCTGCGGATAATATCATAGGCTTCCTTCTGGGGATCACGGATCGAAGCCGTGCTGTTCCGGTTCACCCGGTTCCACACAATCCGCTGATTTTTGTCTGTTACCAGCCCCATCTTCTCATAAGATGCATTTACTGCGTCTGCAAATTTTTCATAAATTCCCAGAAGCTGTCCCTGCCCGTAGGCGTAGAACCGCATGCCTGACACCGGCAGGCCTGACTGAAGATCTATAGTGTCTGACTGGTCATATGTGATCCGCCTGGCGGCTGCCACCTTTACATTCCTGCCGGATCTGACTTCCGAATCCAGCTGGATAAAATACAGCTTCCTCCGGATTTCGGAAGCAAACCAGCCGACTCCTTCCATATACGGTTCTTCCACCGCCGTATTGCACACAATCGTATCGTCATCCAGGTATGCATAGTCGTGTTCCCCGTATCTTTCGTAACGTTTTACATGGATTCGGGCATTTTCCACCTCTACATCGGCAATATAGCACCCCTCCCTCTCATACCGGGTCTGTAGTTCCAAATTGCTGTCTACAATTTCCAGCGCATACATGGGCTGGCTTTCCTGCCGTCCGTTTAGAATCCAGGCACTGTCCTGTCTGGACAAACCGTATACAAAATCATCCTGAACAAAACCCAGACACTGTATGCAGTCTCCCTCCGGGGCCCGTATCTCCCTGTTGTCTCCTGTAGCCAGATCAAACAAATGGATAACCGTGGAGCCATTGCCGTCCGTCCCTTCCTGCCATGCCACCTTCCTGCAGTCCTTGCTGATGGCATAGGCGTCCTCTTTCAGGCCGTCTGCCACCACGATGTGCTCATTGCTGGACAAGTCTATGCCAAAAATGGTCTGCCCCCGAAAAAGATACAGCATTCCGGTTTCGCTGTAGCAGGACAGCTTTTCGATATCCAGCCGTATCTCGTCAAAGGACTCTGCGGCCGGGATAAAAAACCGCTCCTCAATGGCTCCCGAGCTGTCATACCTGCACAGGCTGATTCCCTGCATGCCTTCATGCTGTCCCCGGTTCATATATCCGTATACCAGAAATTCCACGTCACCCTCATCACTTACAGATACGATCCGAATATCATGCTGGTCATAATTGCTCCGCCCGCTTTCATCAGAACTGCTTCTGAAGGAAAACAGTTTTACTGCCTTGGATTCATCCTTGTCCTGATCATAGCACCACAAGTCCCTGTTAAATACAAACCCCATGTACCGGCTGTTGGGGCTTTTCACCAGCTGGATGGCCTCGTCATTGCCTATGCCCAGCATCAGCCTCCGCCCGGAATACAGATCCCTTTCACCGGAAAATATCTGATTGGTCACACGGTCAAAATCCATCATATAGATTCTCTTTGTGTTCCACCGCATCGTATAGTAATCATTAACCTCATAGTACTCTGTCTCTCCTGATTCTGACTGCCTGCTCACCTGATACTGAACCTGAATCTGCCCCATAATGCCGTCAAGGTCTTTCAGCAGCACCCGCATATCCCCTTCCAGACGCATATCCAGGCCTGCCCAGGTCAGCTGGGAGAAGCTGGACTTGATGGTAACATGTCCCAGGGAAGAGTTGTCCGCCGTATCCGAAGTTTCCAGATATGTCACCAGGTCGCCCGCCTGGGCCGGTGACAGGCTTTTAACAGAAAACTCCCGGGCCAGAGCCATCATCTGCGCCCCATAATCATTCTCGGTCCATAAGATCCTGGTATAATAATGCAGAATGCCTTGATCTTTTGTTTCTATCATCAAGTGCAGCAAATACTCGGTTTCACGGCTCAGAAGGTTCTGAATAGGCAGAACCATCCGGCTCTCTCCCTGGCTGCTCATAAGTTCTTCCACCGGCGTGCGCTCTACCAGCCTCTTTAAATCCATGCTCCGTATCTCATACTGCGCAGCGGCAATCTCCGAATCACTGTAGGCAATCCGCACATTTAAGCGGCGATCTTCCGGCAGAACCACCAGAGACTCCCGAAGAACCGTCTGACCCATCTCCTGCCGATACGGGGTCAGACGGCTTTCCTCTCCCTGAAGCATTTCAGCATAAGCTACCGGGAGAGCAGGGTTCTCCATAACCGTGTACACTGCCTCAGACTTATTCATTGTACTTTGCGCAGTTATAAAATAAATCCCCAGGGCCGCAATAAATATACCCGCCAGGATCAATGTTCTTTTTACTATCTTACTCATTCTACGAAATCTTCCTTTATCTGCATTTTCTCTATTGTAAATGCTAACCAAAAAAACTACAACTTAATCTTTTATAAAATTGCCTGCCCTGATTTTGAGTCCGCGCCGCGGGCTCCCTGAATGCCACCTTTTCAGCATCTTCCCATATGGCATCTTCTTCTCTGGATTTCATTCATAAACAGCACCTTAACAATATCTGAGAGCCAATTATTCCCTGGAGGAGGCCCCCACGGCGGCGGGCCTCCTGGCGGCGGACCCCACGGCGGCGGGCCTCCCGGCGGACGGCCCCATGGCGGCGGGCCTCCCGGCGGCGGACCCCATGGCGGCGGGCCTCCCGGCGGACGGCCTCCTGGCGGCGGACCCCACGGCGGCGGGCCTCCCGGCGGACGACCTCCTGGCGGCGGACCCCACGGCGGCGGGCCTCCCGGCGGACGACCTCCCTGACGATTCTGCATTACTTCTACGTCCTGAGCTACGGGCGCCTCTTCATTTTCATCTGCTTCCTGGTCTTCCTCCGCCATTTCCGCCGTAAACCAGCTTTTGGGAATCATCCCGCATACAGCCTGACAGGCATCCTCAATCATCAAGGCTTCCGGATACTCGTCATAAATAGGGCTTCCGCTGTAATCCATCACGTCACATTGGTATACAACATATTTCTGAAGTTCTCTTATTCTCTTCGGATACATCCCCTGAAAATACTCCATATCCCGAACTGCGTGAATTCCCGGCTGAGTTTTTTCTTTCCACTGGGGGGAATATTCTGTCATAAACCACTCCTGTTTCTCTTTACTCCATCATATGCTGTATTTCCGGCAATGAAACCTGGCATTCCCAAATTGTAAGCTCAGGGCACCCAATCAAAAAGCCCTGCGAAAAAAATAAAAGCCTTAGCCGCCAAGGGTACCGGCTGAAACTGCCCTCTCTGCGGCCAAAGCTCCTCTAAAACGCCCTGCTTCTTAATATAATTTCTCAGGGTAAAATCCCTGTTCAATCAAAGCCCTCAGCGAATCCACTACTGCCTGCTTGTCTTCTTTATAAGTAACTCCAAACCATCTGTCCGGCGTCTCCAGCACTTTGACTGACGCTCTTCCTTCTTCAACCAATTTATCTATGATCTTCGGAAGCAGGTATTCAGACTTAATATCTCCCTCCTGAATCCCTTTTAGAAACTCCGGAAATCCCTTTTCCAGTTCATTCAGGAAAGAAACGGGAAGTCCCCACATGTTCATGGATACGTGACAGCTCAGATCTACATGGACAGGATTTCCCTTCTCGTCCGCAGCCGTCAGGCTGTCACCTGTCCGTTTGATATCGTAAGTCTCTGTCACATTCTTCAGGTATCCATTTTCGCCTAACTGGCAGACGCCTCTCGTTACCCCGCCGTTTTCGCTGAGGGTATTCACCAGCATAAAACCGCCCATGCACAGGTCATACACTGCGGCATCCTCATCCATTTCATTGACCATATAGTCGTGGATCTTCCTGAATCCTTCTTTTCCATAGTAGTCATCTGCGTTAATCACCAGAAACGGTCCATCTACCAGTCCCCTGATGCTTAAGACCGCCTGTCCTGTCCCCCAAGGTTTCTTCCTGCTCTCCGGCTTCAAAAAGCCCTCCGGAAGGTCATCCAGCTCCTGGAACGCATACTCTACAGGGACAGTCTTCTCAATCCGATCCCCAATCACATCTTTAAAATCTTTCTCCAGATCTTTGCGTATAATAAACACAACTTTATCAAATCCGGCCTGAAGCGCATCATAAATGGAGTAGTCCATAATAATCTCACCGCCTGGCCCTACAGGTTCCAGCTGCTTGATGCCTCCGCCGAAGCGGCTTCCGATTCCAGCCGCCATAATCACCAATGTGGTATGTTTCATAATGCCTGTCTCCCATCCTCCAACAGTATCGTGTGCTTTTGTAGTGCTCTTTTGAGTATACCATATCCACATGGAAAAGGCAAACTGCAAAAATGCCGCACTGACCATCCATATGTCAATACGGCATTTCTACTATATATATTATTGTCTGGCCGACAGACGGGTCAAAGCCCTTCTAAGCGCCAGCTTGGCCCGCAGCACATCGTTCTCTGCGCTGTTGTCCTTTAAGCGCCGCTCCGCCCGTATTCTTGCCTCATCGGCACGTTTTATGTCAATCTCATCGGGCCACTCAATAACCTCGGCCATGATGGTCACTTCCTGAGGCAGTACTTCTATAAAGCCAGCATGAAGGGCCGCCTTTTTCACCTCGGCCCCCTCATGGATCTTTAAAATGCCAGGTGCCACAATCGCTGTCATGGGAATGTGATTGGCATATACGCCGATATCCCCTTCCGTGGTAGACAGCTCCACCATGGACGCATCTCCCTCATAGAAAACTCTCTCCGGAGTGACGATCTGCAATTTAAACATTTCAGCCATGTTCCACCCTCCTATTTCATGCGGGCAAGAACATCATCAATATTACCTGCATTGAGGAAATAGCCTTCCGGCACGTCATCATGCTTACCGTCCAGGATCTCTTTAAAGCCCTGAATCGTCTCGCTGAGAGGAACATACCGTCCCTCCAGGCCTGTAAACTGTCCTGCCACGAAGAACGGCTGTGAAAGGAATCTCTGTACCTTTCTTGCGCGGGAAACGGTCAGCTTATCATCTTCAGAAAGCTCATCCATACCCAGCATGGCAATAATGTCCTGAAGCTCCTTATATTTCTGAAGCACCTGGATTACTCTCTGGGCCACATTGTAATGCTCCTCGCCTACAATACGGGGATCAAGGATTCTGGAAGTAGACTCCAGCGGGTCCACAGCCGGATAAATACCCAGCTCCACGATGGAACGGCTAAGAACCGTAGTTGCATCCAAGTGGGCAAAGGTATTGGCCGGAGCCGGGTCTGTCAGGTCGTCTGCAGGCACGTAAACCGCCTGTACAGAAGTAATGGAACCGTTCTTTGTAGAAGTAATTCTCTCCTGAAGGGCGCCCATCTCCGTCTGAAGGGTTGGCTGGTAGCCTACGGCTGAAGGCATACGTCCCAAAAGCGCAGACACCTCAGAACCTGCCTGGGTAAAACGGAAAATGTTGTCAATGAACAGCAGCACATCCTTACCGCCCTGATCACGGAAATACTCAGCCATAGTAAGTCCTGTCAGGCCCACGCGCATACGCGCTCCCGGCGGCTCGTTCATCTGCCCGAATACCATGGTGGTTTTGTTGATAACCCCGGAATCCGTCATCTCATGGTACAGGTCATTGCCTTCACGGGTACGTTCGCCAACACCGGTAAATACAGAATAGCCGCCGTGCTCTGTTGCAATGTTACGAATCAGCTCCTGAATCAGTACGGTCTTGCCTACGCCTGCGCCGCCGAACAGACCAATCTTGCCGCCCTTCTGATAGGGGCAAAGCAGGTCTACTACCTTGATGCCTGTCTCCAGAATCTCCGTCTCGGTGGACTGCTCCTCAAAAGTAGGCGCCTTCCTGTGAATCGGAAGATACTCCTCCACCTTTGGCTGTTCTTTATTATCAATCGCCTCACCCAGAACATTAAAGATACGCCCCAGAGTGTTCTCGCCGACAGGAACCGTAATCGGCGCGCCTGTAGCCACGGCATCCATGCCGCGGACAAGGCCGTCCGTGCTTCCCATGGCAATACATCTCACCGTATCATCGCCCAAATGCTGGGATACCTCCGCCGTAAGGGTGCCGCCGTCGCTGGTCGCGATTCGGATTGCCTCGTTTATCTCCGGCAACTTCCCCTGACTGAACTTGATATCCAGAACAGCACTGATGATCTGTGTGATCTTACCAACGTTTTGCTCTGCCATCTTGTTTCTCCTTATTCTTATTCTATCTTACTGCCGCTTCCAGCCTGCCCGCTTATGACAGTCATCATACCCGGGCCCGGCTGCACGCCGGCAGCACACTTTTGCCCTTCCAGGCAGAAAGCGGTTCCGCAAAATTGCCTGCCGCCTTTTGCTGCCCTTAAGAAATGGCATTGGCGCCTGCCACAATCTCCGTAAGCTCCTGAGTAATGGCACCCTGTCTGGCGCGGTTGTACTGCAGGCTCAGAGCTTCAATCATTTCCTCCGCATTGCTGGTGGCACTATCCATAGCCGTCATACGGGCTCCGTTCTCACTGGCTACTGCCTCCAGAAGGGCCCCGTAAATCAAGCTGCTCATATACTTCGGCACGATAGAGTCCAAAACTTCTTCCTCCTCAGGCTCATAAGTCATAAGCGCATGGGCTTTCCCCTCAGCCTGCCCGCCGGCTTCTATTTCCACCGGAAGCAGCTTAATAAGCTTGGGAATATGGGTTACCGTGTTCTTAAAAGAGGTGTAGGCAAGATATATCTCGCCGATCTCACCTCTGGCAAAGCCGTCCAGCAGCTCCAGAGTCAGATCTGCGGCATCCCGGTATAACGGCTCATTAATAACCTCGGAATAATCCGCCTTAATCTCATACCCTTTTCTCTGAAGCCCGTCCCGCCCCTTTCTTCCGATGGCATACACCATGGTATCCCCGGCAGGAAGCTCCGAATTTATCAGCTTAACAATATTGTTGTTGTATCCTCCGGCCAGGCCTCTGTTGGAGGTAATGGCCACCACCGCCTTTTTTGTGGAGGTCCCGGGCCGCAGGTACTTGTGATCCAGATTCTCCGACTTTCCTAAAATGGAACTGATGGTCTGATACATCAGATTAAAATAGGGTTTTGATGCCTCCGCCTTGCTTTTGGATTTCTGCAGTTTTACCGTGGATACCAGTTTCATGGCTTTTGTGATCTGCTCAGTGCTTTGGATACTGTCCCTTCTCCGTTTTATATCTCTCATGGATGCCATGATCGTTCACCTGCTTTCCTTAGCGCTGTGCCTTACACTCTGCAATGGCCTTGCTCAACATCTCATCAATCTCCGGAGTAATCTCCTTCTTCTCCCGAATCATGGCAGGAAGTTCCGGATATTTGGTATCAACAAACTTGAACAGGTCGCTCTCAAACTTAAGCACGTCAGAAGTAGGAATATCCAGCAGATGTTTCCTGGTAGCCGCATAGATAATCATAACCTGGTATTCCACTGCCATAGGTTTATACTGAGGCTGCTTAAGCACCTCTCTGATCCTCTCGCCCTGTGCCAGCTGCTCTTTGGTAGCCGCATCCAAATCGGAGCCAAACTGTGCGAAAGACGCCAGCTCACGGTACTGTGCCAGCTCCACGCGGATGGGGGAAGCAATCTTCTTCATAGCCTTGATCTGGGCAGCGCCGCCAACTCGGGACACGGAAAGGCCCGCATTAATGGCAGGACGGAATCCGGAGTTAAACATCTCTGTCTCAAGGTAAATCTGGCCGTCTGTAATGGAGATTACATTGGTCGGAATATATGCGGACACGTCGCCTGCCTGAGTCTCGATGATAGGCAGAGCCGTCAGGGAACCGCCGCCTAAGTCGTCAGAAAGACGGGAAGCCCTCTCCAGCAGCCTGGAGTGCAGATAGAAGACATCGCCAGGATAAGCCTCGCGCCCAGGAGCCCTCTTAAGGAGCAGGGACAGCGTACGGTATGCCGCCGCATGTTTGCTCAGGTCATCATAAATAACCAGTACGTCCTCGCCGTTCTCCATCCACTCTTCACCAATGGCGCATCCGGCATAAGGAGCGATGTACTGCAAAGGAGCCAGGTCGGAAGCTGTGGAAACTACAATGGTAGTGTAATCCATGGCTCCGAACTCCTCCAGCGTCTTAACAATGTTCGCTACCGTAGATGCCTTTTGGCCAATGGCTACATAAATGCAGTGAACGCCTTGGCCTTTCTGGTTAATAATGGTATCAATGGCAATGGCTGTCTTACCGGTCTGACGGTCGCCGATAATAAGCTCACGCTGTCCCCGTCCAATTGGAATCATGGCGTCAATAGCCTTAATACCGGTCTGAAGGGGGGTATCTACGGATTTTCTCTCAATTACGCCGTGGGCCACGCGCTCAACACGGCGGAATTTATCTGTTTCAACAGGGCCTTTGCCGTCAAGGGGCTGCCCCAAAGCATTTACTACACGTCCTGTCATGGCATCGCCCACAGGAACCTCTACCACTCGGCCTGTGGTTTTTACCGTATCGCCTTCACTGATCCTGCTGGTATCACCAAGCAGAACCGCACCAACGTTGTCCTCTTCCAGGTTCAGGACCATGCCGTAGATTTCTCCCGGGAACTCCAGAAGTTCTCCCTGCATGGCGCTTTCAAGACCGTGGATTCGGGCGATACCGTCAGCAACCTGAATAACGGTGCCGACATTGGACACCTCAAGTTTGGTAGAATACTTTTCTATCTGTTCTTTAATCACAGAACTAATTTCTTCCGGCCTCAAATTCATGAAGGTTCGCACCTCTTTCCTAATTTATAGCTGGGGGCCAAGGCCCCGAATCTGATTATGGAAAGCCGCTTACTCTTTCCATAACGAATACCTCCCTGGGGGCTAAACCCCTAAGAGAGATATTTTCTAAGCCAGCTGCACATTAAGAAGCTGCTTCTTCAATTCATACAGCCGGGTCTTAATGCTGCTGTCAACGACTCTGTCGCCGATGCGGATAACCATGCCTCCGATAAGAGACGGGTCTACCGAATAGTTCATCTCAAATTCCACATACCGGGTTGTTGCCAGTAATTTGCTCTTTACCTGGGCCTTCTGGGCCTCGGTCATCTCCACCGCAGAAGTTACCTGAGCGGTTCCGATTCCCTTGGCTTCCTTCACCTGACCGATGAAATAACCCAGAATGGAAAGGATCTCATTCTGTCTTCCCTTGTCAACAATCGCCGTCAGAAATCCCATCATCTCATCGGAAACCTTTCCCTGAAAGACATTGCCGATAATGCGGATCTTCTCCTCCTTAACCACCTGAGGGTGGTCCAGAAGATGAATCAGATCCTGCTGCTCTTTAAAAATACCGTAAAGTCCCAGGGCCTCCTCAAAGACCTCATCCAGCTTATTCTTTTCCCGGGCTGCCTGCATCAGCGCATCGCCGTATA
Source organism: uncultured Hungatella sp. (assembly GCA_947089145.1). Classification (GTDB taxonomy): domain Bacteria; phylum Bacillota; class Clostridia; order Lachnospirales; family Lachnospiraceae; genus UBA3402. Next base: position 11,224 of record CAMUJH010000072.1, read on the forward strand.
CCTTTGATACTAGCTTTGCCATGTGCTCTCACCCATCTCTTTCAACGTCTCGTCAATCAGCGTATTCTGAATTGTTGTATCAATGGAAGCCGCCACTACCTTTCCTGCCATGAGGGAAGCAATGGAAATGATCTCCTGTTTCATATCATCAAGAGCCTTTTTCTTCTCCAATTCCACCTCGCGGCCCGCTCTTTCAATGATCCTGGCAGCCTCTGCCCTGGCCTCCTCCACGATCTCCGTCTCCCTGGCTTTGGCTTTTCTTCTTGCCTCCTCCAGGATGGCGTCAGCCTCTTTGGAAACATCTTTAAGCTTCGCTTCATACTCGGCTTTCATAGCCGCAGCACTCTTTTTGTCATCTGCGGCCTCCGCCAGTTCCCCGGCAATCTTCTGCCTTCTCTTCTCCAGCACCTGGCGCACCGGATTGAAGAGCAGGTAAGAAAGCCCAGCGAACAGAATAAAGATATTGATCGCTGTCCAGAATGCTTCGGAAAGCAGCTGTGCGTCAAATCCTATCAAACGATCTAATCCCAAGGTCTTAAGCCTCCTTCCTGTTCCTATCATTATTCCGGGGGTTCTCCTGCCTGGGCCTGAAAACGGCCAGACCCCCCTATGCTGTTATACGCCCTTTTCCCGTAATCAACCGAAAGGCTTAACGAACATCAGAATGATAGCAACAACAAGGCCGTACAAACCTGTCGTCTCTGCAACGGCCTGGCCTAAAAGCATGGTGGAAGTAATGTCGGATTTTGCTCCCGGATTGCGTCCTACGGCAGCAGCGCCCTGGCCGGCTGCAATACCCTGGCCTACACCAGGTCCGATACCGGCGATCATAGCCAAGCCGGCGCCAATAGCGGAACATCCATAGATAAAGTCCTGTCCAGAAATATTCATAGTTTTTTCCTCCTAAATAAAATCATATTTTATTCTTTCCGCCTGTTTTGGCGGGAAATTACAAATGTATGCCTATTCCATCTTATCATTAATATAAACCATGGTCAGCATGCAGAACACATAGGTCTGTATGCATCCGGAGAATAGATCGCAATACACATGAAGCGCCGCCGGAATGCCAATCTTGACAAACCAGGGCATCATGCCGTACCAAAGTCCCATGATAATTACGCCTGAAAGCAGATTTGCAAACAAACGCAGGGAAATTGATATGGGGTTGGCAACTTCACCGATCAAGTTAATGGGAAACAAGATCGGAATCGGCTGGAACAGGCTGGTAAAATGCCCGACTCCCCGGTTTTTCAGTCCCTGATAGTTTACGATAAAGAATGTGAACATACCCAGTAAAAAGGTAACGCCAAAGTCTGCTGTCGGAGCCCTAAGGCCAAACAGGCCGCTCAGGTTGCAAAACAGAATGAACAAAAAAATGGTCCCGATGTAGTTGACAAACCTTCTGGCATTGCCGCCCAAAATTCCCTGGGCCATGTTTTCCAACGCTTCCATGCCCATCTCCAAAGCATTCTGAAACGCTCCGGGGATGCCGTTGTCAGCAGCAGCCTTAATCTTCCTGTTGGCAATGAATCCAATAAGAAGCAGTACGGCTGTAATAATCCATGCCCCTACAGTAGTGTCCGTAATCCACAGTTCCTGCCCGAATGCCTCATATTTTAATACGCCATGAATCATGAAGTCAGGCTCGTGAACTACCATCGGAATTTTCATCATTCCCATACACCGTCCTCCTTTCCTCAATGGTACTCTCCTCAGGGTTTTGTTCCTGTTCCCCGAAAAAAGTCCTGTGAACCGTCGGCTGAAGCAGCGCCCCCGCCTTGAGGCCCAAAGCCCCGATAATCATAGCCACCGCATCAATCTGCGGGCGGCTTCCCAGGATGACTAAAGCAATGATAAAGACCACCCTACGTATGGCGGACTGAATCACTGTCGTCCTATTGGCATATCCTTCGTCCCGGCTGTCTGCGGCCCGCTCCGTGATAACCGCCATATGGACAAGCATCACCACATCCGCCGCAAAGCCAAGAAAAAGACCCACCAGCACCGGCCCTAATGAGAATCCCGCACCTGCCAGGCCATTTCGAAAGAAAACCGCCAAAGCTCCCAGTATTAGTACATAGGCTGACATCCCGACTGACATCTCCAGAACAAGGTGTTTCAAGTGATTACTCATGCAGCTCCTCCCTGCCTCTCCTGTCATCCGTCTTCCCTTACGGAACGAATTCTGCCCGGCGTCTTAGGCCTGCTGACAGACCCGTCCTGCTGCTGAAGGGCCGACTCAATCATCTGCGCCTTCTCAAGCTCCTCTTCCCTGGCCTGCCGGTCAATAAGGCGTTTGGCCATGACATATGCGCCGCGCCCTCCTCCCAGTGTACCCAGGATCAGCAGAAATACCAGCGTTTTCGTCCCATACCTGGAATCGATGTAAGTACCCGCAAAGACGCAAAACAAGATGGGCGTCACCACGCATAACCCCAGCTGAGTCACCATGGCCAGACTCTGGAACACGTTTTTTTTGTATCCCATACCTTATCTCATCTCCCGTCTTTACATATGTATTTTACATTATAACCAATCTTTCTCGATTTGTCCATGTTTTGTCAATTTTTCGTAAGTTTTTCTCCATACTTTTGTTTTTAGCCTTATGAGTCCGGCTTATAAGCCCGCCTGTATTTCTTTATTGACACTCTCCCCGCCTTCTGATAAGATGGCAAATGATACCGCTGATTGCTGATATTCAATTGATTATGGAGAAAGAATTATGAAAATCTTGTTTATCCGACACGGAGATCCTGACTATGACCATGATACCCTGACCGAAAAGGGCTGCCGGGAAGCTGCTCTGCTGGGTCAGGCCGCCCCTTCCATGGGCATCGACCACTGCTATGTCTCCCCTCTTGGGAGGGCAAGAGACACTGCGTCCTATTCCCTGAAAGCTCTTGGAAAAGAGGCCCGAATCCTGGACTGGCTTCAGGAATTTCCTGCTGTGGCGGATTTAAACCTGTCCGAAGAATTGTCCCAGGCATTTCCTGACGTTTCCGTAAAAGACAGCCGCTTTGAAGTCCGCAACATTGTCTGGGACATGGTTCCTTCCTACTGGGCAGAGCATACAGAGTATATGGATTTAAATCAATGGAAACAGTCCGCCATAGCCAGAAGCGGCGATGCCGTCCAGGTTTATGAGCGGGTGTGCCGGGAGTTTGACAGTCTTTTAGAGGGCTACGGATATGTGAGGGAACAATATTGTTACCGGGTTGTCCAGGAAAGCACCAAAACGATTGCCTGCTACTGCCACTTCGGCATTATCTGCGCCCTTTTATCCCATCTGTGGAATGTATCTCCTTTCGTCCTGTGGCATGGCATTGCTCTGGCCCCGTCATCTGTAACTGAGATCGTGTCCGAAGAGCGCCAGCAGGGTATCGCTTCTTTCCGAGCTCTGCGCGTGGGAGATATCTCCCATCTGTATGCCGGACAGGAACCTGCCTCTTTTGCCGCCAGATTCTGCGAGGTGTTCAGCAATAAGGAACAGCGTCATTAGCATTTCCGGCAGCTTTGGCTTAGAGCGGTGATCGGAGGCAAGTGACTGCCGCCATATTTTGACACTAAAAATATATGATTTTGGTATTGATCTTCGGGAAAAGATGTGATAAAATAATTCCGTTATCAGCAGATGATAACGGTTTCATATCTTTCTATGCGCGAGTGGCTCAGTGGTGGAGTATCGCCTTGCCAAGGCGAGGGTCGCGGGTTCGAATCCCGTCTCGCGCTCTTATTTTTTTGCCGGTGAGCCGCAGTTTTGCGGTTTCCCGGTTATTTTAGTGCAGACATTCCCATTAATGATTCAGGAGCAGGAACAATATGTATAAATATGAAGTAATTGCCCAAGACATTCAATCCAAAATCCTCTCCGGTTTCTACAAGCCGGACGAAAAGCTTCCCCAGGAACTTGAGCTGTGCAAGCAGTACAATGCCAGCCGCATTACCATTCGGGAAGCCATGGAGCATCTGGTACATAACGGGCTGATTACAAAGCGGCGGGGCGCCGGAACCTTTGTCAAAGCCATGTCCGGGGGAAGCGTCAATCATGAAGGCTTTGCCCGCTCCCAGCAGTTCGGAGGTTTCGCAAAAGATAAGCCGGGGCACCGGATCACCTCAGTCATACACGAATTTCAGCCTTTAAAGGCTTCCCCGGAAATAGCCGACAAGCTTCAGATTCCAAATGGCTCTTTTGTCTGCTATGTATGCCGTACCAGAAAAGTAGACGGGAAGCCTTATGTGACAGAGTACACCTACATGCCTACGGACATTATCACCGGAATCACGGACGAGGTAATCCAGGGTTCTATCTATTCTTATATTGAAAATACATTGAAGCTAAAGATCCAAAGCGGGCACCGCATTGCCCGCGCATCCATGCCCACAGACCAGGAACGCATATGGCTGGACATCCAAGATGCCCCCCTGCCCATTCTGGAAGTGGAGCAGGTGGCCTATCTCAGTGACGGACGCATTTTCGAGTATTCCAAATCCAGGCATCGGGCCGACTGTTTTGAACTGCGTACTGTCAGCGTCCAGACATAACCTTCCTAATTAAATAATTCTTCTTCATGCTGCAGGCCAGCCTATTGCTGCTGGTATCTGCAGCATTTTTGTTTTCAGCCTTGTCTTTTTTCATTTCTTCCATAATCCCGTCATTATACAACGCAAAAAAATGTAAAAAATAAAAAAAGATAAAAAACTCTTGATCTTTTTATAAATTATGATATTATATAATTATGTTATAACTTATTTTTAAAAAGTCATAATAAATAATTGTTATCTGAAAGGAGAAGCGTATGCAACTGTCAATTCCAAAAGGTTTCTTTATGGGTGCCGCCATGTCCGGTCCTCAGACTGAGGGGGCTTATAAGAAGGACCACCGTCTGGAGAGCTTCTGGGACACATGGTCCGATCTCTCTATCTCCGATTTTTACAACAAAGTAGGCAGCTATGTGGGCAACAACTTTTACGAAAAATATGAGGAGGATATTAAGCTCTTTAAAAGTCTCCATCTTGACTCCTTCCGCACCTCTATTCAGTGGACCAGGCTTATGGATCAGAACCAGAAGCTGAACCCGGAGGGCGCCGCATTTTACCACAAAGTGTGTGCCTGCGCCAAAGACAACGGCATTGAACTGTTCATGAACCTGTACCACTTTGATATGCCCGCATACCTGTATGCCAGAGGCGGGTGGGAAAACCGCGAAGTGGTGGAAGCATATGCTACCTATGCCAGGACTGCTTTCCGGGAATTCGGCAAAGAGATCCGCTACTGGTTTACCTTTAATGAACCGATTGTGGAGCCGGATCAGGAATACCGTTCCGGAAACTGGTATCCTTTCATCAAGGACGAAAGACGGGGGCTTCAGGTCCAGTATCACATAGCCCTGGCTCACAGCCTGGCTGTCCGCGAGTTCCACAAAGCCAAGGAGGAAGGTTATCTCCTTGATGATGCCCAGATTGGATTGATCAATGCATTCGCTCCTCCTTATACCAAAGAGAATCCGACTCCTGAAGATCTGGAAGCGCTCCGCATGACAGACGGCATCCACAACCGGTGGTGGCTTGATCTGTGCACCTCGGGAACGCTTCCCAAAGATGTATTCGACACATTAAAAGAATACCATGCAGCCCCCGAGGTGCGGCCCGGAGATGAAGAAATTTTAAAGTGCGGCCGTGTGGATTGGCTGGGATTCAATTATTATCAGCCTACCAGGGTTCAGGCACCTAAGGAAAAGCTGGATGAATCCGGTTATCCCAGATTCGCAGACCCCTATATCTGGCCGGAAAGAAGGATGAATGTTTACCGCGGATGGGAGATCTATCCAAAGGGAATCTATGATTTCGGCATGAAGATGAAGCGGGAGTATCCCGAGATGAAGTTCTTTATTTCGGAAAACGGCATGGGCGTGGAGCATGAAGACCGCTTCCGCAATGAGGACGGCGAGATTCAAGACGATTACCGGATTGAATTTGTGCGGGATCATCTGGAGTGGGTTTTCAAAGCCATTGAGGAGGGGGCCCAGTGCGTAGGCTATCATTACTGGGGCGTGATCGATAACTGGTCATGGAGCAACGCATTCAAAAACAGATACGGCTTTATTGAAGTAGATTTGATGAATAACTATGAGAGAAGACTAAAAAAATCTGCCCGCTGGATCAAGGATCTGATTGAGCAGAGAGATAACGGGGAGGATTAATATGAAAGGCGTTTCTTTACAGGAGTCCAAGTTTGTAGATAAATTTACAGAGTTTGCCGCAAAACTGGGCAGCCAGATTCACTTAAGTTCCCTGCGGGATTCCTTTGCCACTATTATGCCGCTTTACATTCTGGCAGGCGTGGCCGTTCTGTTTAACAACACCATATTCCAATGGTTTTTAAGCGGTTCATCCCTTGCCAGCGCCCAGTACTGGGGAAATCTTCTTGTCAACGCAACCTTAAACATCAGTTCTCTGCTGATTGCCACTGTGATCGGCTATTGCCTGTCCAGAAACAGGGGATATGACAATCCCATTGCCGCAGCCCTGGTGTCCCTGGCAACTCTGATCATCATGATGCCCGGCTCCGTTACGGTAATCCCCGACGGCGCTGCTGACGGCGTAGCCGTCTCCGGCGTGCTGTCCTTCAGCAATATCGGCACACAGGCCATGTTTGCAGGCATTATCATCGGCCTGACAGCGACGGAACTATTTATCTACATATCCAGCATCAAGAAACTGCAGATTAATATGGGCGACAGCATTCCTCCAGCCGTAGGAAAGTCTTTCTCCGTGTTAATACCGTTTATTATCGTCATGGCCCTCTTTGCAGTCATTTCCGCAGTCCTGTACAACGTATTCCACACGGATTTGATTTCCATTATTACAGTTATTATCCAGGAACCGCTTCGCGGCGTCACTACCGGGCTGTTTGGCTGTGTTCTCATCTACTCTCTAGGCAACCTTTTATGGCTGTTTGGCATTCACCAGACCGTCCTTAACGGTTCTCTGTTAGAGCCTCTTCTGATGATCAACATGACCCAGTGCATGGCAGCCTATGCAGCCGGCCAGCCTATTCCCAACATTATTAACGCTGCGTTTGTTCCTACGTTCGGCATGATGGGCGGTTCCGGTTCTACCATCGCCCTGATTATCGCCACGCTGCTGTTTGGCCGCAACAAGGCTACCAAGGCCATCTGCAAGCTGTCTGTGGCGCCGGGATGTTTTAACATTAATGAACCGATTATTTTCGGTTACTCCATTGTTTACAATATAACCATGATTATTCCTTTTGTGCTGCTTCCCGCTATTGGCATCATCATTGGCTATGCGGCCACTGCGCTGAACTTTATTAATGAATGCGTAGTGTATATCCCCTGGACGACTCCTCCTCTGTTAAGCGGCTATCTGGCTACCAGCGGCGACTTTCGGGCTGTTATTGTTCAGATTCTTATCATTGCAATCGGCGTGCTGCTGTACCTTCCGTTTGTAAAAATTAATGATAAGCTGATGGACCAGGTTTCTTCCGGAAAAAACTGATAATTTTTCTCTTTTTTGTCCCCCTGTGCCGGAAGATGAACCCTCCTCCTGCACAGGGGATTTTAAACGCTTTTATTTTGCAGATGTTTATGCTATTCTTATATTACATTTAGGAGGATATTATGGGCGAGCTGATATTCTTTAAGCCTTTTTTTAAGCAGGTGATTTGGGGAGGCAGCAAAATGCGGGATGTCTACGGGTATTCCATACCGGGGGATGATACCGGGGAAGCCTGGGTCATCAGCGCCAATCCCCATGGAACAAGCACTGTGTGCAAAGGAACCTATGACGGGCAAAGCCTGGAAGATCTGTGGAATGGCCACAGAGAGCTTTTTGGCAATCTGGAGGGAAAGGAATTCCCTCTGTTGGTAAAGATCATTGATGCCAACGACCATTTAAGCATCCAGGTTCATCCTGATGACACGTATGCTTTTCATCATGAAAACGGCAGCCAGGGAAAAACGGAATGCTGGTATATCCTGGACTGCGATGAAGGTGCGGATATTATTATCGGGCATCATGCCAAAAGCCGGGAAGAGTTGGAACAAATGGTTGCTGCCGGACAGTGGGATACGCTGCTGAGAAAGCTTCCCATTCATAAAGGCGACTTCTTCTACATTCCTTCCGGAACCGTCCACGCCATAAGAAAGGGCACTTTGCTTCTGGAAGTCCAGCAGAACAGCGATACCACCTACCGTCTGTATGACTATGGACGCCTGCAGGACGGCAGGCCAAGACAGCTTCATTTGAAAGAAAGCATGGATGTGATCCTCTGCCCTCATACAGACAGGGACACGAAAAGGGCTGTTGAGCATCACGAAGGTTATGAGGTATGCACTTTGGCAGATGGGCCTTACTTTACCGTAATTAAATGGGATGTGAAAACTCATGTTTCCATTAGCCAAAATTACCCGTTTATGTTAATTGATGTCACTGCCGGCAGCGGCACCCTGGATAACTGTCAGGTTAAGGCAGGGGATCATATTTTGGTTCCGGCAGGATATGGCACGCTTCGCTGCCAGGGCGCCATGGAACTGATCGCCACGCACATTTAAGGAATAAATAAAGGAGGAGTTTACTATGCTATTTGGAGCATTGGAAGCCGGAGGCACAAAAATGGTCTGTGCCATCGGAAATGAACAGGGAGAGATTCTTAAGCGGAGTTCTATCCCCACGGAAACGCCGGCTGTTACCATGCCGAAGCTGGCGGAGTTTTTCTCCGGCAAAGGAATCGCCGCCCTTGGCATCGGCTGTTTCGGCCCTATTGATTTGAACCGCAGTTCACAGACATATGGTCATATTACCACCACGCCGAAACTGGCCTGGAAAAATTATGATATCTGCCGGTTTTTCAGAGAGCGTCTTGAAATTCCTGTAGGGTTTGATACAGATGTTAACGGTTCCATGCTGGGAGAAGCCACCTGGGGCTGTGCCAAGGGGCTGGAGTCTGCTGTCTACATTACCGTGGGCACCGGGATAGGAGTGGGGATTCTGGCTGACGGAAAGCTTCTTCACGGCATGCTCCATCCAGAAGGAGGACACATTCTCATGCCTGTCCGCTCTGATGACCCTTACAGCGGAAAATGCCCATATCACAAAACATGTCTGGAGGGCCTGGCTTCGGGGCCTGCCCTTGAGGCGCGCTGGGGCGCTCCTGCCAAAGAACTGGCAGGCCGCCCTGAAGTCTGGGATTTGGAAGCCTATTATCTGGCCCATGCCATAACCAACTATATTATGATACTGTCTCCGCAAAAAATAATCCTGGGAGGAGGCGTGATGCATCAGACTCAGCTGCTTGGGAAGATCCGCAGCTATGTGAAAGACATGATTGCCGGTTATCTTGTGACAAAAGAATTGCAGGATTTGGACAGTTATATCGTACTTCCATCGCTTGATGATAATCAGGGAATTATGGGGGCGTTAAAGCTGGGAATGGATGAACTGGAAAGGCAGAATCAGGCCGGCGTTCATTCCTGAGGAATTATATAAAGCCCGCATGCCGCCCGGCGGCGGGATCTTATGGTAAAACAGGATGCTCAGACGTATCCTGTTTTTTCTATATCAAAGCTCCTCAGAGAAATCGCCTGGTTTATTTTTCCTTGATTATCTTACAATTCCGCTGACAGGAAACTTAGAAAAACCACTCTCTCCCTTCTCTGTGATAGCATAAACATCAAGACTGCCCAGAGATTTGCAGGGCATAAGGACTGTGCCACTACACAAAAATATTATTATTTTGACAGAAGTAGTGAAGCTGAACGAAATGAAAAGGTAAGAAATGCCATAAACTTTAAGCATGATGAAGAATCAGACAAAATACAGGTGATTGCTAAACTATTAACACAATACAGAACTTTAGATGATATAAGCCTTGCTAAACTTATCCTTCAAGCAGTATGAGTAGTGCGTACACACACGTACACATACAAAAATAAAAAAACCCTGAAAATCAGGGATTTCTGACAGCGGGTGATGGGAATCGAACCCACGTATCCAGCTTGGAAGGCTGGTGTTCTACCATTGAACTACACCCGCAAATAATAAGTTATAATATACTATATGCAGTCTCACATATCATGTTACTGTTTTCATGCCTTGGACCGGAATCGAACCAGTGACACGAGGATTTTCAGTCCTCTGCTCTA
>CAMUJH010000073.1 GCA_947089145.1 uncultured Hungatella sp.
ATAAAAAAAGAAATGCGATAGAGTTTATTAACTCTTGTCGCATTTCATTTTACAACGAAGCATTTTTTTTATTAAATTTCAAGCCCCGTAACTGCAGGCCGGACACGGTGAACCTCCGCTGTAAAACCGATGCCCTGCCGTCTCTCAAGCAGAACATCGGTTTTTTAGTCCCGGTAATCACGGCAGAGCGGCCTGCGTCTGAAGGGACTGAATGTCAATCACGCTCTATCACTGCTTTGCCTGATCCAGGCACAGTCTCACTGCCTCTTTGATCCTCTCGCTGGTCAAAGTCGCCCCGGTAACCCCATCCACATCCGGGCTGCCGGCTTCCACAATGGCTGTCGGAATCTTCTCCAGAGCCGGGCCTGCGATGTTTTCTGTCTCTTGGCTGCTGATCACTGTTACCTGGGCAATCCTGCCGTCCTCCACGGCCACCTGGATCACCATGTCGCCGTTCTGTCCGTCAACGGTCGCCTCATAGAAGCCGTCCCTGATGCCGGCCATATCATATCCCTGGCTGCCGGCTGCCTTCTTCTCAAACAATTCCTCTTTCAGCACAAAAGACGCCGCCTTCACTGGCTGGCCCTCCGCCAGATCCATATTGACCACGTTGCGCCCGGCGATCCGTCCAAATGCCACCGGACCCATGACTCCGGTACCGCCGGACACAAATTTGCCCCAAATGCCGCCGACCACTTCACCGGCTGCATACAGGCCCGGAATGGCATTTCCGCTTTCATCCACCACCTGCATATCCCTGTTTACCGAAACCCCGCCCAGGGTCATAACCACCAGCGCCTTAATGGGAACCGCATAATATTTGTCCCCTTCAATCTTGTTCACTGCCAGGCTGTAGGCTGTAGGAGTCCCGCTGAAATCACGGCCAAACTCATCGGTTTTGCCTGCTTCTACGGCAGCGTTGTATGTATTCACCGTCTCCGCCAGGGCGTCTTTCGGCACGCCGATCACATCCGCCAATTCCTCCAGGGAATCAGCGGACTGAATCAGCTTGTGGCCTATGCCGTCCTCCGGCTCATAGTAATACTCCCACATAAATGCCCCATTGCCTGCCTTTAAGTCCTCAATAATTTTGTCCGTGAAAATATTGTACTGAACGGCGTCAGTCTGCTCCTCCAGGGCTGTCTCCCTGGGAACCACCTCATCCAGCGTCTCATTAATAAAACGTCTGCCTTCCTGGTTCACATAGATTCCGCCGGCTTTCCACATGTACACATCGCCAATGGCTCCTTTTCCCTCGCTGTACTCCAGGCCCATAGGGAATGTTGGAATATAGGACAGCTTCTCCTCATCCACCTGCGCCCCCACGTTCTGCATAATGCGGATTCCTTTGCCGTCGGCGCTGTCTGCGCCGCCAACCAGATATTTATCCCCATGCTTGGCGTACTCACCCATCATCTTCGGGTTGCCGGAATACCCGCCGGTAGCCATAATAATCCCCTTCCTGGCATTGTAGCACACAGTTTCCTTGGTGTCGCTGTTGTAGCCGACAGCCGTCAGCACCTGGCCCTTGTCATTGCCCAGAAGCTCCGTAACCTCCGTATAATAATCAATCGAAATGTTGTCGTACCCCGCCAGCTCTTTATCCAGGATTTCATGAACCGCTGACTTGTATTTGCCCGGGTCCATGGCTTTGGGCTTATAGGTCCTCTGAACAGAATACAGCTGATGCTCCGGGGCAAAAACGCTCTTTAACCCGTTCTGCTCGGAAAATGTATACTGGCTCAGCCCGTGATCCCACAGCCACTGAATGGCATCCACATCCTCATCGGCAAAAATCTCAATCAGTTCCCTGTCCCCCAGCCCGGCCCCGTTGGATAAAATATCCTCGATATAGGACTCTTTGGTATCCTCAATGCCGTCCAGTTCCTGGATAACCGTCTCGGCTCCGGACATGGAACCGCTGGTAAAGTTTAAAGAACCGCCTGTTTTTGCCAGCTTCTCCACGATAATAATGCTTCCGGCCCCCTGGTCCGCCGCCGCAATGGCCGCCGCCAGGCCCGCTCCGCCTGCGCCCACGATCACCACGTCCGCTTCCCTCACCTGATCAAAGGACTGGCCCTCTTTTATTTCCTCTGCCTGAGTCTCCTCGGCCGTCTCCTCCCCAGCGGCTTCGGCTGTCTCTGTCTCCTGTGTTGTCTCCTGAGTTTCGGCTTTTGCTGCCCGTGTTGTCTCCTGATCTGTGTTCCCTGAGGAACATCCCGCCAGAATTACAGACATTGCCAAAAATAATGCCATGGCCCGTTTCTTCATAAAACAAATCCTCCTTCGCGCTGTACCGTTGATTTTTCCATATCAGGTTGCTTTTATTATAACTTTCCTGTATTATAAAGTCATACATATTTCGATACTGTTTCTGCTAAAATCATGCATAATATTCTACAGGCTTATTTCTCTGCTGTAAAAGTCCCGCCGCCCATTAGGCGGCATCCATCCGGGGATGCCAAGTGCGCCCGCCTGACTTTCCATGGGTAGCGGCGCCTCCCCGGCCGGGCCCATGTGGGTCAGCAGCCCTGCTTTTGCCTGCCACTGCCATAAAGAAAGGAAGGAATGCCATGCCGGCCAACACCAACTTCAGCCGTCTTGCCCCTCTTACGGAGGACGCCCTGTCACGGCAGCTTAAAGAATATCAGCTCACCCTTACCTCCCTTGGCCATTTCACAGCCCACAAGCTTACATCCGTTACCAACACTTCCCTGCCCTGCCATCGCATCTGTTACATCACCGGAAGTCCTATTAAGTACACCATACACGGGGCAGACATGACATTAAAACAAGGGGATGTACTGTATACGCCTCCCAACACCATCTACAGCGCCAGCGGCGAAGATCCTGTCTTGCTGCCGGAATTTCTTTTTCTCTATTTTAAAGTCCTGCCTCACCACAGGGAGCAGGCCTTTATCCGTATGATGGAAACCTCCAGAAAAATCCGTGTTTTTCATGCACTATGCTCTCCTGTGGAATTTTATTTCCGCACGATTATGGAAGAGTACGAAAAAATGCGCCCAGGTTATTATCAGAAGATCCACAGTTATCTGATGCTTATTGTTATGGAGCTTTTAAGGCGAAAGGATTTTGTCAAAGCCGCCCCGGCATCACCTGCAGCCGCTTCCCACGCAGACCTGCTGTTAAATAAAGCTGTCAGCTACATTACTGCCCGCCTGAATACCCCCCTGCGCATCAGCCAGGTCAGCAGCGCCTGCGGGGTCAGCGAAAGCTACCTGTACCGGATTTTTTCTTCCGGCCTGGGCATGTCGCCGAAAGCCTATATCGTAAGCTGTAAGATGGAATATGCCAGGACTCTTTTGAAAGAGCAGAATATGACCATAACCCAGATTTCAAGGGAACTGGGGTTTGCAAACCCCAACCATTTTTCCAATGCCTTTTACAGCGTCACAGGGGTAAGGCCGTCTCAGTATTCAGCCGGTACAGGCAAAAATTAAAAGCAGAGGACGCCCCTATGCCGGGAATGCCCTCTGCCTTATTATAGTTTATCTTGTATACTCTGATGCGCTCTTGCCTGCAATACGTCCGAATACCACCGTATCAGTCAAGGCATTGCCGCCCAGTCGGTTGCTTCCGTGGATTCCTCCAGTTACCTCGCCTGCTGCGAAAAGACCTGGAATTGGGTTGCCTTCTTTGTCAATAACCTGTGTATTTACATTAATCTTTACGCCGCCCATGGTGTGATGAACCGTGGGAACACGCTCTCCTGCGTAGTACGGCGGGTTGTTAATGCCGTTGTTAACCTTGTCTGTATCCGTAAACAGTACCCGTCCGAACTCATCCTCCTGGCCCTCCAGGTCGCCGCCCAGACAGTGGCGGTTATACTCCTCGACAGCTTTTACCAGGTTCTCCGCCGGAACATTGATCTGCTCCGCCAGCTCCTCAAGGGTATCTGCCTTGTAAGCGCGGCCTGCGGCAACCAGATCGCTCATCTTCTCATTGAAGTTGTTCACTTCATCTCCGGTTGGATATGTATCGCTGTCCATAACGATATACATAGTAGTATCGGTCTGGTCAAACAGCCCCAGGGTCATCTCGTCCCGGCGTCCGCCTTCGTTAACAAACCGATTGCCCTCTTTATTTACAAAGATACGGCTCTCCACCGCATGCTCGATGTTGCCGGAAAGGCTTCCTGTTTTGGGATCGCCCAGAGGAAGCAGCTGGATGTTGCCCATCTGAACCAGATCTGCGCCAATGGCCTCCGCCATGAGAATGCCGTCGCCAGTAATGCCAGGTGTGTTGGTAGAGGGGATCGTGTCATCCAGAGTCGGCCATAACTTGGTTTCTGCATTGTACTTCTCACGCATCTCCACATTCCGTCCGAAACCGCCAGTAGCCAGCACCACGCCGTTGTTGGCCTTTACGGTTACTTTATTGCCGGTTTCCCCGGTACACTCCACGCCTACTACGGCCCCGTCTTCCACAATGAAGCTGTCCGCCTTGGTGTTATATTTCATGGTAATGCCGTCATGGGAATCCATATATGCCTGATACGTTTTGAAGAAGCCGGACCCTTCCGGTTCAACAGGCTTATGAGCCCTCTCATACATGCCGCCTGTTACGGTAAATACGCCTGGCTGGAATTCCATGCCCAGCTCTTTCAGCCACTCAACGCCGTCCCATGCATTCTCAACCAGGGTGCGGACCAGTTCCGGGTCGCCCTGCTTGTCGCCGCCGTTGAAGGTCTGCTCATAGTGAAAATCAACACTGTCGTTTCTTGCAAGAGCTGTCTCACTGCCGTCGTCAACTGCATTCAGAGCGCCTCCGGCCAGCGCGGTGTTGCCGCCCATGTTGCCGGTCTTCTCAATAACGATAACACTTTTTCCTTCCTGGCTGGCTGTCACTGCCGCCGCCATGCCTGCGCCGCCTGCACCGATAACAACCACGTCAGCAGTCAGCTCCTCGTCCTCTGCCACCGTGATCTCCGGCTTCACGGCCTTAAGCGCATCCACGTCGCCGCCTGCCTGCTCCACGCACTGGGCAACGCCGTCTAAAATAGCAGTGCTGGTCAGGGTAGCTCCGGCTACTGCGTCAATGCCAAGGCCCTGAAGTTCAATAATCTGATCCGGCATAGACTGACATACCGGCTCGCCGATGCCGGGAGTCTCCTCGTGTTCCAGTTCAATGGCCGTAATGGCGTCCGCATCAAAGGTTACGGTAACTGTCATCTCCTTCATGCCGGTTACCGTGGCACTGTATGTGCCTGGGGTGTACGTTCCCGCTGCTTCGGTCTGGGCCTCTGTCTCTGCCGCCGTAGTGGTTTCTGCCGCCGTCGTAGTCTCAGGTGCGGAAGTCTCAGCCGGCTGGCTCTGGCATGCTGTCATAGAACCGGCCAGAACGGCTGCCGTCATAAGGGCTGCCAAATGCTTATAACTTTTTTTCATGCTTTCATCTCTCCCTTTTCTTTTTTTGCATGATCTTAGGTTAACACTGTTAACCTTGACAAAATTTTATCACTATTTATAGGTTTGCGCAAGTACTTTTTTACAAATTTCAGTATATATTTACTCTAAAAATTCTGCCGCCGAATAGGCGGCATATATTCAGGGATGCCAAGTGCGCCTGGCTCACTGCTCCCTTTCACCTGCCTTGTAGGATAAAAGCTGGTCGTAAGCATCCTGATCCTCCTTTAGCTGCGCCTCGCTGCCCACAGTAGCAGTACCGGACTGTTTTAAAATCCGGCCAAAGCATTCCGCCGCCGCTTTCTGATCTTCTGCAGCAGCGCATTTCATGTCATTGACTGTCTGGCAGGCTTTCCCGGTATCAATGCCGGCAATCTCATTTTCCATAGCCGCCATCGGTACTTCAAGTACGCCTCTGGCCATATCGGCGGCGGCAACCGCCGTAAGGATATATCCGTTCAGATCCTCCTGGGTCATTTCCATCTCTGCAATGGCATCTGCAGCCCCCTCAAAAACGTTCACCGTCTCCGCTGCGTTGGGATCGCTATAGCTGTACATAAGCATTGCGCCGCTATAAGCCGAAAAACTGATGCCGCTGCTGTACGCCCCCATCTGGAACCGAAGTTTTGGAATCACATACCGGTCAGATGCCGCCATAAGAAATGGAACATATTTTCCGGCAAATCCATCTTCCTCATAGCAGTTTCCCACGGTAACCGCATATTGGTCAGAGCTTTCCACAATTACGGCCCGCTTCTGCACCCTTGGCGGCAATGCTATGGAACCCTCCCTCGCCTCCTTGGAGGGCAGCGCCTCCAAAAGGCCGGCGCTGACTCTCTGTATCTTTTCAAGGTCAGGCTCCGGCGCTGCGCAGGCCAATATCAGCCGTCCCTTTTTCATCAGTTTATGGGAAACGGACTGAAGACGATCCGCCAAAGCCGCTCCATAGGAGCTGTCTTTTGCGAGTCTTTCTTTTATGTCCTCAAGATAATAATAAAATTCCTGTCCGCCGTATGCTTCCCGGTAAGCATAGTCCTGGTAAATATAGGATGCAGCCAGATCACGGGCTGCTGTCAGCTTATCATCTGTGCGGGAAACGTCATAAAAAGCATTCTCTCTCGCAAGCAGTTCCCGCAGCCGCTCTGTATCGGTAAAATCTGTGCTGGACATCATCTCCAGCAAAAGGGAAAGCCCTGCCTCGTAATCTTCGGTCAATGTGATCCATTCCAGCTTCATCATGGGGTAGGCTTCCTCTCCATCGGGATACAGCCGTTCTGTTTCGCAGTAATATAAATATTTGCTTTTTAAATTCAGAATCTCCTCCAAAGTATGTTCCCTGGTCCCCATATTTCCTGCCAGCATGGTAAAAAGCCCCAGATCCATTTGTTCCTCGTCTGAAAAATCACTGACGTCCAGATACAGCCCATACTCTCCCACGCATTCCACATCCGCAGGAGCCATATAGTAAGTAACGCCGTCTCCTTCTGCCCTTTCATAATCCGTATAAGGTTCTTCATCGGGAATGTCAGCCGGGTCAATGATGAAATCACTGTTGGAGCCTTCCGATTCGTTCCACTCCCTGAATGCTTTCGTATCTTGGATCAGCTTTTGAATCTCTTCCTCAGTCATAGCGCTTTTCATATCCGCCAGGTAGGCATCCCGCTCCCCGATGATGGCTTCGGCAAGCCCCGGCTGGGGCACATTAGTAACCAATGCGCTGCGCCTGGCATATCGTATTTCTCCTGCCAGACGGCTAAAGATCTTCTGTCCGCTGTCCGCCTCCAAATCCTTCAAGACCCGTTCGAGCACATTGTAAAAATCATACCTTCCTGTATGGGTCCAGTAATTGACAATGTCCGGGGAAATATTTACGCCTGCATTGGTCTGATCCCTGAACAGATAGTTGGATGTCTTTATATGCTTCAAAATGAAACGCAAAACCTCCTTGTCTACACCTTCTTCTGCAATCTGATCCAAAGTCTCATCTACAGCAGCCTTAAACATCTGACTCTGCTCCGGCTCCCCATACAACAGGCTAAACTGAACATACGGCTTCGCATTATAAAGATTTACATACACCTGGGCCTGATTCTGAATCCCCCGGGCTTTCAGGTTTGTATGGAAGGAAGAATTTTCATGGTTCAGCGCCTCAGTCAACATATCCCATGCCAGCAGATCCTCCCAGCTTTTATCTTCCAGGCTGAAAGCATAATCAATCTCAGTTGCCTCTTCTGTCTGATCCCCTTCAAACGCTGGGACGAATACTGTTTTTTCCTCATAGCCGTCCTGGGAATCCAGGTCTTCAAAAGCCGAAAGATCAGTTTTTTGTCTTTCGGCTTTTGACAGGTATTCTTTGTCAATAAAGCTTAAAACTTTTTCATGATCCATGTCGCCATACAGAAAAATCAGGCTATTGTCAAAATGGTAATAGCGCTGGTAGGTATCCCGTACAGCCTCGTAGGTAAGATTTTGATAGTTTCTGTGAGCGCGTCCAATGGCATTAGCCGCATACTGTCCCGGATATAAAGCATCCTCCAGATTGTTGAGCGCTTCCCAAGCCATATCAGTCAGAAAGCCAAAATCCTCCGAATAGACCGTGCCTACCATCTGGATCTCACCCTCCGGATCGTCTAATTCATAGCGAATCGCCTCTCGTTTGAAGAAATTCTCATTCTCAAGAATATCCGGTGCTGCCATACAGCTTAAATAGGCATCCATAAGTTTGATAAACTGCTCTTCGCTTTCTGAACTTATGGGATAAGATGTAAATGTGTTGTAAGTATATGCATTGACAAAGGTATTGTAGCTCTTTCCTGCAATGTCAAAAAATAAATTTTTGCTGGGGTATTTTTCCGACGAAGCAAGAATTCCATGTTCAAAAACATGGTTCGTATCAGTTTCATCAATATACGGCGTGTGATAACTGATAGAAAATGCCAGTTCCGGATCGCTGTTTTTTACCCAGACCAGCTTTGCCCCGCTTTTTTCGTGGGTAAAACCGATGACCTCTGACTGCAGTACCTCACTGTCAGAAATGGAATCCACTGTGAATCCAAAGATGACATCTCCTGCTGCCATAGCCTGTTCAGCCCGGCCCGCCGTTTCCTCCTGAGCCGCCGGCGCTGTTGTCTCTGTTTTTGCTGCCTGCGCAGTCTGTCCGTCCCTGCCTTCCCAAGTCTTTTGATCTTTGCATCCGCTCATGACAGCCATAACTGCGCACAGCCCCCATGCTGTCAGATTTCTGTAAGTCCGCTTCATCTTTTCCTCCTTAAAAACGCCGCCGATTATCAATCCTCAATATTCTGTTCCAGATTCCTGTAAATGCGCTCCTGCAGATCCAGGATATCACGCCCCGGATCGCCTCCCTCCAGCAATAGCCCGTTGACTATAACAAAGGCTGCCCCGTAAGCCAGAGTCTGAAAATTAAAATAATAGCTTTTATAGATCTCCTCTGAAATATGGCGGGCCTGGCAATACAAAAAAAACTGTTCCGTCATGTTTCTGAAACTTTTCCATTTCCGTATGCCTGCCTGTTTTTCGTCAATGGTGTTCCAAAACGATTCATTTATCAGAAAAGGGTTCTCGCACAGAAAACGAATGTAAGCCTCGTTCATCTCAAGATGGCCCCTCTTATAGTCCGTCCCCCTCCTGGCCTTAATGTCCTCCATGATCTTGTAAAGCGTGTTGTCCAGGCATTCTGATATGGCAAGGAACATGCCTCTGCGGCCATTAAAATGCTTAAACGGCGCGGCACAGGACACATGGCAGGCCTCTGCCACCGCCCTGGCCGAAAAGCCCTCCATACCTTTTTTCCTAAGCTGCCTAATGGCTTCCTCCACCAGCTCTGTCCCTAAATCTCTTCCTGTATCCCCCATAGCTAAACCTGGCTCCCTTTGCATTGTCTTTCTCCTGTCCCGCCTCTGCTGCCTGATTTTCTTTATTATATTCTACCGCCATTGAATTTACAATATTTTCATCATGAAACCTCTGTTTCCAGAAGGCCGAAAAGCCATATCGGCCTGCAGCGTAAACAGCAGGCCGATACGGCTTTTTTATTATCTGTTTTCCATTAATTTCCCGCTGCGTTGGCTCCGGCAATCTTTCCAAAGCACAGGGCATCCGGAACGGCATTGCCGCCAACACGGTTTGTACCATGGATTCCGCCAGTTACCTCTCCGGCTGCATAGAATCCAGGAATAACATTACCGTCAGTATCAATCACTTCTGCCTTGCTGTTGATCTCCAGGCCGCCCATGGTGTGATGGACTGCCGGTGAGAATGACGGCGCATAGAACGGACCAGTCTCAATGGTATTCTCCCAGGTCGTGCGGCCGAACTCATCTGGCTTTCCGGCTTTCACCAGTTCATTAAATTCGTTTACTGTCTCTTCCAGGGCATCAGCCGGAACTCCCATATTTTCCGCCAGTTCAGCAATGGTATCACCGCTGTATACCAGGCCATTCTCCACCATGTAACCCAGGACCTCAGGAGTCATGCCCCGCAGTTCCGCTTCCTTCTGGTCGCACACAATATAGAACAGTTTATCTGTCTGGGCAAGAACTGCCGCCGCCAGCACGTCACGGCGCTGATCCTCAGCCACGAAGCGCTTTCCCTCTTTGTTGCAGTACAGAGAGCTGTTTACATAACCGGAGATGCCGCCGCCGGATACGGAGTTCAGAGGCATCAGCTGTATCCAGCCCATACCCACTAAGTTTGCCCCAACAGCCTCGCCCATTACAATGCCGTCGCCGGTAGCGCCCGGAGTATTGTTGGTCGTCAGAGACTCTCCGATGTCTTCCCACTGCTTATTATATTTCACGCGCATGTCCACGTTGGCACTGAAGCCGCCTGTTGCCATGATAACGCCCTTTTTGGCTTTGACAGTCACTTTGTCACCGGCTGAATTAGTAAGCACGGCACCGGCCACCCGTCCGTCCTCCACAATAAGTTCCTCGGCCTTGGTATCCAGATAGATGTCCACGCCGCTTTCCGTGGCATTTGTTTCCAAAGCTGCTATGATATCGGCGCCGCTGTTGTTTGGCGTCTGATGGGAGCGGTTCCAAAGGGCTCCGACTACGGTGCTGACCTGATCGGTCCACCCAACCCCATTGTCAGACAGCCAGTTAAGCGTGTCCAAAGTATTAGAGGTAAAGGTACGCACCAGCTCTACATTGCCTTCGTAATCACCGGCATCAATGCTCTGAAGAGCATGCCACTCCGGCGTGTCAAACAGCATGGTATCACCGGAAGCCTTGTACTCATCCCACTGCTTCTGAACCTCGGCTTTCAGCTTGGCGTGCTCCTCGCTGACATCCTCATGGGCCAGAACCTTCTCTACTGCGGAAGAAAGCGCCTCCGTCATGGGAATGTCTTTCTGCCTCTCAGGATCACAGGTATTAAAAGCGCCGCCGCAGCGGAATGTATTGCCGCCTAAAGCTGACAGTTTCTCCACCAAAATAACGCTGGCTCCGCTCTGAGATGCTGACAGAGCTGCTGACAGGCCTGCGCCGCCGCCGCCGATAACCAGCACGTCAACTTCTGAATCTGCTAAAACGGCGCTTTCCGTCTCTGCGCCGCCCTCAACTGCCACCGCGCGCAGCGCCTGGGCATCGCCGCCTGCCTGGGTAACGCAGTCAGCCACGGCATCCAGAATCGCCTGGGAGGTGTAAGTAGCCCCGGATACGGTATCCACGCCCAGACTCTGGTTCTCGATAATGGCTGCTGGGATCTTTTCAAATGCCGCATCGCTGATGCCTGCAGTTTCCCCGTGCTTCCCGATGGCAATTTCAGTAATCTCCTCCTGGCTGAACGTTACAGACAGTTCCACCGGGCCGTTATTGCCTTGGGCGCTGGCTGTATAGGTCCCCGGTTTGTAAGTGCCCTCACCGGCAGTCTCCTCCGCGGTGGTTTCAGCTGCTGTCGTTGTTGCGCTTTCGGTGGTTTCCGGCGCTGTAGTAGTCGCCTGTCCATTTCCGCCGCACCCGCCTAGGACAAGTGTCATGGACAACAGAATAGCTGCAATTTTTTTCATTTTTGCACTCCTTCCCTTCTTTTTTATGTATCGCCGCTCCATAAGTGGTGTGTTTACTGTATCATGTTTTTTATATTCTGTCAATCGTCAGAATTTTCTGAAAGAAACATGAGGCCCGCCAAAAAGCGCGCCTCACAATGCCTTTCCCTTATTCCGCTGTAACCCCGTACATGATCACAAACTCCCCTTCTGAATAGTCCGTAATTCCATTAAGGGGTTCCAGATTTTCTGAAACCACTTCTCCAACTGCCCCGCCCGCGATGCGCTCTTGCTGCAGCTGTTCCTCATCCGATCCTGCGATGGCTCTGCCGCTGTTTGCCTCCAGGCTGCCGGAAGGCTCAAATACTGCCAATGTACCCAGTTCTACTGTATCGTTATTAACGCTTATGGGCGTGCCTGTCTCCTGCCCTGTCATTGCGGCCTGTGTACCGTCTCCGCTTTCTTTTGTCTCCACGGCCTTGTCTGTCTCATTGGCGGCCTGGGCGCCAGCCTCTGCTGCCTGCTGCGACCCCTCTTTCGCTCCGCCGCCCTCAGGCCCGCAGGATGCGCATACTGCCATGGCCGTCATTATGGCTATAACCGTTAAGCTTCCTCTAAGCCTCTCTCTCCTTAAACCAGCCATAAACCGATCCTCCTTCTACTTTACCTAAAAATTACATTGTCTGACAAATGCTTCCCGGCTTTTCCGAAAAAAGTCCGCCGCCGATTAGAGCGTGTCTGAAAATTCATTCCCGCCATCTGCCCCGCCTGGCTTTCATGTGCGATGGCGCCTCCCCTGCCGGGCTTATGAGGTTTGCCGCCGTTTCAGGCATCCTGTAAAATCCCGCAAATATCCCTCAGCTTCCCCTCATCCATTCCCACAATTGTCCGTTTTACTAAAACCTGGGGAACCATGGAAGAATCCTGCAAAAATCCGGCTGGAAATGTCCCTTTTTCATTCCAGGTCAGCACCTGCACCGGACGGCGGGAGCGCACAGTCCTTATGCGCTTCTCAAACATGGCCGCAGGCAGCGGACGCTCCATTTCCTCCGGCAAAAGGAATTCGCACATCATATCATTGGGAAGAATGTATCGCTTTTCCCGATTGGCCAGAAGGGGAACTTTCTCCACGGATTCCATCCTGTACAGCAGCAGCACCCTGTGGGCAATCTGATCCACTGTGTTGCCGCCAGCAGAAAGATCCCGGCAGCGTCCGGGTCTTTCCCCGTAGAAATCCAGTTCTTCCGCCACTTCGCTCTTCATGGCAAATACACGGCCGTCCTCTGTGACAAAAATGGCTTCCGGCATTCTCCTCTCTGGAGAAGCAGCCTGAAATCCTGCCACGATTTTATCAGTTTCCACTGCCTGCATATCAATCGTGTCGGGAGAATAGACGCCGTAAAACCGTGCAGGCTTTAGGGCTGCCACAATGCCGTAATACAGCCAGGCTTCATACAGATTGCGCAGCAAATCTTTACAAAAAGGAATCACCTGCCTTCTTGCCTTCTCCTCCATATCCTCCTTGGACAGCCCCTGCTGCAGTCCGTCCAGAACAATGCCAAAGGCCGGCTTTGCCATGGCAAGCTCCGGGTCCTCCACCAGGTTTTCAACGGCGTTTGCCAGGCAAAACTCCTTTAAATTACTTCCCGCAGCCATCTGCTGTCTTGTATGCTTAAACTTCTGTACCAGTGTTTTCCCCAACTCTTCATATTTCCCCAGGACCTGTATTCCAAGGGCCTTTTGAGTCTCCTCCGCCAGGCGGTAAAATTCCGCTTTGCTTTCTTCCGGCACAAACAGGCTCTGTCTGGTCACCTTTATGGCTTCAGACGCTTCTGCAAACTGTCTCAGCCGGAAAAAACATGCCTGCCAGCCTTGATCTGGATTTTTCAACATCCATTCCCCCTTCCCGCCGCCCTGTCCTCTTCCCTCATGTTTCTCAGCCCTCCAGCCTTAAAAGAGTCCTTTTGACCATGGTGCGGGCAATCTCTATCTTGTATGCATTTCCGGACAGAGGCACGGCATCTGCCATGGCGGCATCTGCAGCCTTTGCGGCCGTCTCCTCTGTGATCCCCTTCTCCACGGCCTTTTCCGCCGCTGTAAGCCGAAGCGGTGCCGGGTATACGCCGCCCATTACCACCCGCACCTTCCCCCCGTCATCATAAGCTGCCCCACAGTTTACAATGGGAAAATCAATGGATTTGCGGAGGGCAAACTTCTCAAACACGCTTTTTTTGCTTTTCGGAACCCGCACATGAGTCACGATCTCCCCGTCCTCAAGGATGCAGGACTTAAACCCGTTGGCAGCAAAAAAACCTTCCGCCAAAATCTCCCGTTTTGATGTAATGACCGTGGCTCCCAGGGCAATAAGGGCCGGTGCCGTATCGTGAGAGCTGGCCGCAATGCAGCCGTTTTGAATCCCGAAGATGGAGTGATAGCGGTTATCTCCCAAATAAGCCGGACATGTACTCCCTCCTTTTCGGCTGCAGTGGAACCTGTCATCAGGAGTTCTGAAATACCAGCATCTGTGCATCTGGCAGATGTTCCCTCCAAGGGTAGCCATGTTGCGGATAGTAGGCGACGCCACCTTCCCGGACGCCTCTGCCAGAGCCTGGCAGTGCTTCTTTACCGTTTCATCAGACGCAATGTCGGCCAGTTTTGCCACAGCTCCTATAAGCAGGCTGTCACCTTCCTCTTCAATTTTATCCAGGCCTTCAATGGTCTTTAGATCAATGATAACTGACGGGTATACTGGCAGTATCTCATCTTTAAGAGTCCCCAGAAGATCTGTTCCTCCGGCAATTACCATGGCGTTTCCCCGGGCCCCGTTCTGGGACGCTTCTTTAATTGTGGATGCCTGCAAATGTGTAAACTTTCTCATTTTTATGCTCCTCCTCTACGAAATCTTTCCCAAAGCCGCAAGAATCTTATCTGGCGTATAGGGGGCCATGGGGATAAACTTTCCGATGGCATTCTGGACAGCCAGGCCCACCAGCCCTGCATCGCAGTGGGCATGAGCCACGCCTGTGGCGCCGTAAGCGCCGCCTCCGCATCTGGTTTCCACGGGAACAGTGTCAATTGCCGGCTGATCTAAGGAGGTTGGCACCTTGTAGTCGTACATATTTCCGTTTAACAGAACGCCTGTGTTAGGGTCCCAGATAATTTCCTCCCGAAGAGCCCTTCCAGAAGCCATGGTCAGGGCCATCTCCAGCTGTCCCAGGCCTGAGGAAGGGCGGATCAGTTTCCCGAAATCGTGAGCCGTGCAGTAATCAAGAATCTCCACCAGTCCGGTTTCCGGGTCCACGGCCACCTCGCAGAAGTCCACGTTCATGGTGCGTATGACGTCATTCTGGAAAGGAACCTTTGGCTTGCCGCAGTATCCCACCGCCAGCTGCCCGATTCCCACCAGAGACAGCTGCTTTGTAGGGTCAGCCTTCAAGGTAATCATGGAATCAACCAGATCCACTTCCTCTGGCGTCACTCCAAACAGAGACGCCCCTGTCTCCAGTATCTGCTTTTTCAGCTGGACGGCAGCCTCCTTGGCAGCCCAGGTGCAGGTGGAGCCTCTGTCTGCTGCATCGCCCTTCTGCCAGTTTGGATAATTGGCCGCATAATACACGATCACATCCTCCGGCTTCATGCCCATCTCCTCCGCAATTACCAGCTGCACCGCATCCGGCCAGTACGTTCCGATAAGCGCTTCTGAGTAGGGCATATAGATTTTGCCGTCTGTGTTCATTCTCAGATTAATATTGTAGGAGATCATCCCCCAGGTCATGGACCAGCCGCTTCTGCAGGCAATGCCGTGAAGGCGGCCGTCTTCCATGGTCTTTGTCCCGGGAAGATGCCATTTTTCGTCCCAATGAAAGGCCTTCTTCCCAGTCTCCATGCAAGTCTCCAGAGACGGCTTTGTCACTTTCACATTTTTCATGATAACTTCAGAGATATCCATGTTAAGAGTATCTGCAATCTTGGCAAATGCCAGGTTTACCGGCTCCCATGCGTCCTTGCCCGGGTCGGCCGTGGTACAGGCCCCATTGGTCACATAGTATTCCATCTCCGAATAGATGTTGGGGCAAGATGTTGATTTAAAGCCCTGGGCATTGGCTGGAAGCACCAGATGGCCGTGGGTTTTATCCCCATACCCGCCCCGTGCGCCTGTCTGATGGACATTCTTGCACTGAACAGCCACCAATGTCCCGTCATTCTTAAAGCCGATGCGGACTGTAAAAAAGCTTTGGGGCACGTTGGCGTCAAAGGACTGGCGGCGGGTGCTGACGCACCGCACAGGAACGCCGCCTAAGCGCCTTGACAGCACCGGTGCCAGCTGGGCCCCCCTTTTCTCCACAAAATCACAATATCTTGCCGCCATGTACGGGCTCAGAGCCCGCACTTTGTCCTCATGGACTCCCATGCCCATAGAAGCCGATATTATAGGCCCGTTGGCCGGGAAATGGGCGTGATTTGTCACGTAGCACATCTTTTCCCCGTCCGGATTGCCCCAGGGATCATTGTCCCAGTAGGAAAAGTATGCTGGCGGCATGGGGCGGAACTGATTCCACATAGGGCGTCCGTACTCAATTATCTCAATGTGATCCGCCTCTTTAAACCCTTTCTCCACATTTCCTATCTCCCACTTTATGGGAGCTCCAAAGGTGTTTCCTGTCATATTGCTGTC
Source organism: uncultured Hungatella sp. (assembly GCA_947089145.1). Lineage (GTDB taxonomy): Bacteria > Bacillota > Clostridia > Lachnospirales > Lachnospiraceae > UBA3402. Next base: position 16,112 of record CAMUJH010000073.1, read on the forward strand.
CGGATTCATCTCCGGCCGGAGAATGGGAGCTCCCGGCTTGCCCGCTTCCCGGCAGTCCAGCACAAAGGGCAGAACCTCCCATGTCACTTTTATAAGATCAAGGGCCTGGCGGCATATCTCCTCGCTTACCGCCACCACCACGGCTCCGCACTCATCTCCCTCAAATTCCGCCTCGTCTCCCAGAAGCGGGCTTCTGCCCAGCTCATAGTAGGACGGCACGTTTACCGGCATGGAAGCCAGTTCCTCATCTTCGTAGGTCAATAAAAGCTTCACCCCCGGCAGTTTCTCCGCCTCAGTAATATCCAGGCTTTTGATCTTGGCATGGCCGTAAGGACAGCGAAGCGCCATGGCAGTCAGGGTTCCTTCCTTATATAAATCCGTCGGATATTTTGCTGCGCCGCTGACCATATCCCATGACTGCCGGCCCGGATGGTTCCATGTGCCTACGACCTTAAAATCCTGACGGTCATCATTTGTTCCTTCTAATACCCATTTGCTGGTTTCTCCCATCAGCTTTTACCTCCCTTAATGGCTTTTGCCGCCTCCTGTATGGCCTGTACATGGCGGGAATAGGTGCCGCAGCGGCAGATATTCCCAGACAGTTCCGTCCGAATCTGCTCCTCTGTAGGGTCAGGATACTTGGTCAATATGTACTTTGCCACTGTAAACTGTCCCGGCGTGCAGTATCCGCATTGGCTGGCATCGTATTTTACATAAGCCTCCACCAGAGGACGGTATTTGGGATCAGCGGCAATGCCTTCTGACGTCTCGATCTCTTTCCCCCTGCACTCTACTGCCAGCGTAGTGCAGGCCAGGGCCGGCTTCCCGTCAATAAGCACCGTACAGGAGCCGCATCCTCCTCTGTCACACATTTCCTTGGCATTGCCCGTAAGGCCCACAGCTCTCTGAAGGGTTTCCCGCAGAGTCCAATGATCCTCCACAAATACCTCCACATCAGTCCCATTAATATGGAGCATCATGCTGGCTGGCACCTCTGTCTGGGAATGCTTCTCTTTAAAATGCTTCTGGAGAGACTCAAAATCAGCTGCCCTCTCCCCGCACACCGGGCACACGTATGTCAGTTCCTCCAAAGCTTTCCCGTCGCCGGAATCCGCCGTTGTCTCACTGCCCAGAACCGTACCGATCCCAAGGGCAGAAAAAGCTGCCCCCGCCAGACCGGCTCCGCTGGCCTTCAAAAAATCACGCCGTGATACTTTTCCACTCACCTTTCATTTCCCTTCCTTTCTTATGCATTTTCTGTCCCCCGGCTTTTAATTGCCGGAAATAGTTTTATATCTTTATCATGAGCCTTCAACCACTAATAAAAGGTTGTAAGACACATGTAAATTAACTAGAATTCTAGTTAATTGGGCAAATAAACCCCCTTTTAAATAAAAATTCCCGCCAATGGGTTAAGGCCCCTGCAGCCTGCCGGAGCACCTGTGCCATGAAACGTCTACCCGCTGGTATTGGCCAGCATCTTATCAATCAGAAACTCCAGCGTTATCAGTTCTTCTCTGGTAAAACCCACAAATTTGCTGTAAATATAGTTGTCAATCGTTTTATTAAGTTCTGTCTGAATTTCCCATGCCTTATCCGTTAAAACCAGTTTCCGGTATCTGCCGTCTTCCGCCAAAGGCTCTCTGCGGATATATCCGAACTTCTCCAAATAATTCACCAGGCTGGTAGCTGAAGAACTCTTAATATCCAAAAACTCTTCCAAATCTTTTGTAAACACATCCCTGCTTTGGGACTCTGTCATAATATAATGCAGCGTTACAGCCTGCACGCAGGACAACGGGGAACCGTTCTGAAACTTCCTGGCCAGCTGCCGCTTCATTTTATGATTCAGCTTTTCCAGTTTATCCATAATGCTTTTCTCCATGACGACTAAATCAGCTCCTTGCTTTGTCCTATTATCCCATTATGGGAGATATCCTGGCATCCCTGCAATTAACTAGACATCTAGTTATCATCATACTACAGAGTTGAAAAATGTCAAGAGCGGATTATATTTTTGCTTATTCTTTTCCGTCTAAAATTTTCTGCAGCCGCTTTAATGCCCGCCGGTACCTGGAGAGCACCGTTGACAGAGGACAGCCTAAATACTCTGCAATCTCCCGGTGTTTCATATCACCTGCATCATGAAGCAGCACTATCTTCCTCTCATCCTCACCCAGGATGTTTAGAGCGTCTAAAAGCATCTGTTTTTCCGGCGCCAGTTCAATCTGTGAGCACAGTTGTCCAGGTTCCTCCTGTTCCAGTTCCTCATAACTAATATGGGGATGATCCTTCTGTCTTCTTAATCTCATATAGCAGTGGTTTTTCGCTATGGTCAATAGCCATGCCATAGGCTTTCCTTCACTTTCATACCTGTCTGCGTATTTCCATGCCGTCAGATATGTGTCCTGCATTACTTCCTCTGCATCCTGAGGATGACGCACAATAGACAACGCATAGCTGTATATTCCCTTTGCTGTCAGTTCATACAGCCTTCGAAATCCATCCATGTCCCCTGTTTTCATCAATAATAAAAGCCGGTCTTCCTCTGACCGGCTTTTCTCAAGCGCATTATTTTCTGCTGCTCTTTTCATGCCATCCCTCACCAATCATCAGATTGATTCCGGATTCTCCGCACAAAAACTGTTTTCCATGGTTATGATACAAGAAAACCTTTCATCCTGGCGGTGCATCTCCTCCGAAATCCTGGTTCTTAGTGTATCCCGCATAGCCTCATTATAATCCCTTGGAACCACAAGATCAAAAATCAAATTGATACGAAGCGTGCCGTCTACCACTCTAAGGTCATGGAATTCCAGCCTGGAATCAAGCCCCTCCAGCACTTTTCCAAGCTGATCTTTAGCGGCCCTTACCTGCTCATTATGAGTCTCAACCGGGTCCATATGGATTACCAGGAAAATCCCCAGCTTCCTCAGGCACTCCCGCTCAATCGTATCCACGATTTCATGGCTCACCTGAATATTTTCATCACTGGGCACCTCGGCATGAATCGACGCCATGCTTTTGGAAGGTCCGTAATTGTGGACAATCAGATCATGGGTTCCCACGATCCCCTCATATTGTTCCACAAATTCTTTGATCTCCCTGTATATTTTCGGGTCTATAGGTTCTCCAATAAGAGGAGCCAGCGTATCCCTGGCTATGTTAACGCCGGCAATCATAACAACAGCCGAAACCGCCAATCCTATGATTCCGTCAATATTGATGCCCCAAATGCCGAACACAATCAGGGACACCATCGTGGCTGATGTTGCTGCCACATCTCCCAGGGAGTCTGCCGCTGTTGCCATCATCACGGTGGAATGAATCCTCTTTCCCAGTGTCCGGTTAAATATACCCAGCCACAGCTTTATGCCTATGGAGAGCAGCAGAATCGTAATTGATATGTGGCTGAATACCATTTCCTCAGGCTTTTGTATTTTTCCGATAGAATTTTTAAACAGGGAAAAACCTACCTGTATAACAAAAAACGCTACAATAAATGCTGAAATATATTCAATTCTTCCATGGCCAAAGGGATGATCTCTGTCTGCCGGCTTTTGAGCCATCTTTACACCCACAAAGCTAATAATCGAAGATGCTGCATCGGACAGGTTATTAAATGCATCAGCCATAACCGAAATGCTATGAACCATCATTCCAAGAAGAATTTTGGCAGAAAACAGCAACAGGTTGCAGCAGATTCCCACTATGCTGGCAAGCACTCCATATGCCGTCCTTACGTCAGCATTTTCTGTATTTTCATGATCTCTTACAAATCTTTTTACCAAAAATCCTGTCATTTGCGGCCCTCCCCTTTCTTCATCTCCCTAAAACGAGGCCTTCGAAAACCTAAAAGTCCTGCCAAAGAAAATCCGGCTCAGCCCTGCTGGCAAATATTTTCTTATCATACACTACCTCAGTCAGACAAAGCCCCTTGGCCGGTGCCGTAAATCCGGCTTTTCTTCTGTCGCATTCTTCCAAAAGCTGTTTTATGGAATCCGCCCTGCGTTTTCCCTGTCCCACCTCAATTAAAGTTCCCGTAATAATCCGCACCATATTGTGCAGAAAACCATTGCCGGTAATGCGGATCTCCAGCAAAGTTCCATTTCTATTGATTTCTACGGACTTCACTGTTCTAACTGTTGATTTCTTCTTGCTTTTACCTGTGCAAAAGCTTCCAAAATCATGAGTTCCGCAGAGAAACTCTGCCGCCTGTTTCATGGTTTTCTCATTCAATTCCTCACCCAGAGTATAAATATACTTTCTCTGAAAAACTGAACATTTCTCTTTCATATCTATCCAGTAAGTGTATGTCTTTTCTCTTGCCCAAAGACGGCTGTGAAATCTGTCCGGCAAAAGCGCGGTTTCCAGTACACGGATATCTTCCGGCAAATACTCATTCAGATAGCCCAATATCTCTGTCTCTGTCATTGCTGTTTCCAAGCGGACATTGGCCACCTGGCCTCTGGCATGAACTCCTGCATCCGTTCTGCCTGAGCCGTTAACTTCCTGAAAAACTCCTGTCATCTTTTCCAGAATTTTTTCCAATTTCCCCTGGATAGTGTTGTCAGTGCTTGTCTGTCTCTGCCAGCCGTCATAGCGGCTTCCGTCGTACTCTACCAGCAAGCCGATATTTTTCATCATTCTTTTCTCCTCCACACTGATCTCATCTGGAGCGTTAGGCCTATAAGAAAGAGTCCTGTACACGCACCGGCCATATCTAACCATACGTCACTGATCTGACCTGAGCGTCCCTCTGTAAACAGCTGCAAGGTTTCATCCACCAGCGGTATCATGCCTGCCATCCACCACTGCAGAACTCTTCTTAATGTTGCATTAGTCTGATATTCTCTTAACGTTATGCCGAGCAGAATTCCTAAGAGGGTATATTCTGCAAAGTGTGCTGTTTTCCGAACCAAGTGTTCTGTTACCCAGCCTCCCTCCAGTCCTGTCCATTCAAGGAATCCCAAGATCATTTCCAATACTCTGCCGCTTTGTCTGGAAGATTCATTGGCTGGCGTCAAAGAATTGTGAAAGATAAATCCTACATATAGTATTACTATTAATGTCCAAATCCATTTTTTCTTTATTAACTTGGTTTCTTTCATTATCCTCTCCCGCTCTTTCCCAGATTTCTCCCCTGTACATTTGCATAGAAAGACCGGAAAACCCTTCCTTTTCAGAGTTTTCCGGTCTTTCTCTTAAGCGCGAGACGGGATTCGAACCCGCGACCCTCGCCTTGGCAAGGCGATACTCC
>CAMUJH010000074.1 GCA_947089145.1 uncultured Hungatella sp.
GGGATTATGGATACTGCGTTGTTGATTTTAAAGAGAGCATTAGAAGGACGGAAGGATAGACATATTTATACTCAATGGATTTGAACTGTTAACATGCACAATGATATGCAGCCGTTAATAACAGAAGTGGAATGGAGATCATTTATTCATGAGTGAATTTTTTTCAATGGATGAGATGAACCCGGATGATTTAAGGGAATTACAGCTGAAGTGTCTCAGTATTCTTGTTTACTTTAAAGATATTTGTGAGAAGAATAAGCTGACATTCTATCTTGCAGGCGGGACAGCAATTGGAGCTCTTAGGCATAAAGGCTTTATCCCCTGGGATGATGACATTGATGTATTCATGCCCCGCCCGGATTATGAGAAACTAACCCGTATCTGGGATAAAGTAGCAGATACATCCAGGTATGCGTTTTGCCGCAGTACAAGGGAGACAAACTATCACCATCATGCAGCAAGCATCGTAGATAATAACAGTACTCTTATTGAGGAGCGGAGCGTAAATTCTGATATTCCCCAGGGGGTGATGATGGATGTGATTCCTCTGGACGGCTGTCCAGATTCAAAAATAGCGCGTTTCTTTCAACTGTATAACGCATTGAAGTTTGCCCTGTTTAATCCTCAGCGCCTGCCGGAAAATAAGAATAGAGGAATTTATATAGGAACGAAAATTTTTTTGGCTGTCATTAAGTCAAAGAAGCTTCGTGATTCCATTTGGATTCAGGCAGAGAAAAAGATGACCAAGTATGGCTATTATAGTAATAAGAATATTACGGAACTTATTGGAGAGTTGTATGGCATGGTGGCAGAGCACCCGCTGGAGGACTTTCTTACTACGGTCGAGGTTGATTTTGAGGGGTATAAAATGCCCATAATGAAAGGGTATGATGCCTATTTAAAATCCGTATTTGGTGACTATATGAAACTTCCCCCAAAGAGCAAGAGAAAACCAAAAACCCGGCTTGTCTATGCAAATCTAAATGAGCCATATCTCCAATACAAAGGGAAATACTATTTAAAGGGGCGTAACGAGAGATGAATATAGCAGTCATATTCGCTGGGGGAACTGGTCAGAGGATGAAAACAAAAACAAGGCCAAAACAGTTTTTAGAGCTGCACGGAAAGCCTGTAATTATTTATACCATAGAGCAGTTTGACAGCTGCAAAGAAATTGACGGAATCATTATAGTTTGCCTGGAAGACTGGATCGACTATTGCTGGGATCTTATAAGGAAGTTTTCAATTAAGAAAGTTGTTGACATTATATCTGGCGGAGATACCGGATTTGAGTCAAGATATAAGGGATTGAAAAGGGCAAAAGAAAGCTATCCGGATAACACGGTTATTCTAATGCACGACGGCGTACGCCCGCTTATAGATAAAGAGACAATTTTGAAGGACATAGATTCCGTAAAGAAATTCGGATCGGCAGTTACAGTGTCTCCGTCTACAGAGACCATTGCCATTCAGACGACGGAGGGAGATGTAGGAGAGATTCTTGATCGGAACAAGTGCCAGCTTGCCAAGGCTCCCCAATGCTTCTACTTAGGAGATCTGTATATGGCCCATAAGAAGGCATTAAAGGATGGACTTATTGATGTTATTGACTGCGCTTTCCTTATGCAGAGCCAGGGGCACACCATACATGCCGTAATAGGGAACCCTGAAAATATTAAAATAACGACGCCGTCAGATTTTTACATTTTCAGAGCGATTATTGATGCAAGAGAAAACTCGCAGATATTCGGATGATTTTTGACAGGATAATTTATATGGTTAACATTGGAAGAAACATGTTTACAAGAGACTGCAAAATAAATCTGCCTTACAAGGCTTTACACATTATCTATGATTTAGCAGCATATCTGCAATGTCTCGTGGTGTATTTATGCTTCCGGCCTTTTCCGCTGAAGCGAAAGGTGGTGGCCACATGTTTTAATGGAAAAAAGTATGGAGATAATACAAGATACATTATTGAAAAAATACATGAGTCAGATCCAACCGTGGACATTGTATGGATAAAGGACAAAGGGTATAACTATTCTGTGGCCCCATATGTAAGAATAGTAGAGACATCAAATGGCATTGGAAGAATCAGGACGGCTTATGAATACTGCACGGCAAGGGCGTGGCTGGATACCCATTTAATTGACCGATATTTGATTAAGCGCAGAGATCAGTTATTTATAGAGACATGGCATGGGGGACTGGGGATTAAACGGATAGAAGGAGATGTGGAGAAATTCCGCTTAAACTATTTTCAGAACAAAAAGATAGCAGCTACAAGTAATAAAGCGGATATTTTTATTTCAAATTCAGATCATTTATCTCAAATATATAGGAGGGCCTTTAACTATAAAGGACTCATATGGAAATGCGGTTATCCTAAAAATGACATGATTGTACAGGGAGATCGTAAATATAGAGACAATGTTTATAAATATTACAAGCTGAAAAGTACAGATAAAATATTACTTTATGCGCCTACATTCAGAAAAGAAATTGAAAACGGTGAAAAGGCAGATTTTGGACCATACGATATTAATTTTACAAAATTGAAAAAAGCATTAGAAAAGAAGTGGAAGACAGACTGGGTAATCTTAGTGAGATGGCATCCAAATATGGCAGCACAGGGAAAAGCTTATTTAGAAAAACAGAAATATGAAGTGATTGATGCAACCGAATATGCTGATATGCAGGAGCTGATACTTTCATGCAGCGCTTTTATAAGCGATTACTCAAGCTGTATCTTTGATGCCGCTCTAGCTGGGGTTCCGTGCTTTATTTATGCAGTGGATTATGTTGATTATGCAAAAGACAGAGGCACTTACTATAAAATGAGTGAATTGCCGTTTTTGTCTGCGGATAATAATGCTAAGCTATTGCAGAATATTGAAAAGTTTGATTTATCCTATTATATAAATAGATGGAATGTATTTAAAGAGGAAGCTGGATTAAAAGAAACCGGACATGCGGCAGATGATATTGCAGACTTGGTGAATTATCATTTATGTTATGGATCAATAGAGAAGACTATGGGATATCTAAAAATAGTAGAAAAATGAGAGGTGAGTAGGTGGCGTATCGAAATCTGGAAAAAAAGCGTGTGCTTGTTACAGGAGCGACGGGATTAATAGGGCAGGCATTAGTAAAGAAATTTACTGATTTAAATGCGACAGTATATGCGGCGGTTCGTAACATAGAAAAGGCAAGAAAACAATTTAAAGATATTTATGGAATTGAATTTATTGTATCTGATGTGACAGAAATGCCTGTAACGGATTTAGGTCTGGACTATATTATTCATGCAGCAGCTAATACTTCCAGCAAGGCATTTGTCAACCAACCAATTGATATCATTAAAACAAATATTTTGGGTACTGTAAATGCATTGGAGATGGCAAAAATAAATAATATAGATAAGTTTGTTTACTTATCTACTATGGAAATATACGGCAATCCTACAACAGATGAAAAGATTAATGAAAGCCACTCAAGCAACCTTGATACTATGTCTGTAAGATCAAGTTATCCGGAAAGCAAACGACTTTGCGAATGTCTGTGTATGTCTTATATGCAACAATATGGAGTACCTGTGAACGTTATTAGACTTACGCAGACTATTGGCCCCGGTGTGCAGTATAATGATCAACGGGTATTTGCCGAATTTGCCAGATGTGCCATTGAAAAAAGAAATATAATCCTTCATACGGCGGGGGAAACGAGAAGATCATATTTATATATAAGAGATGCAATAGAAGCAATTATTACAGTATTAATGGATGGAAAACCTGGGGAGGCATATAATGCGGCAAACGAGGCTACATATTGCAGTATATTAGAAATGGCAAACATTGTTGCGGCGGAGTGTAGCGAAGGAGATGTATCAGTCATCATTGATGATCAAGGGTCAGGTGCCCAATTTGGTTATGCTCCAACTCTCAGAATGAATCTTGATACAAGTAAGCTTCAAGGGCTTGGGTGGCATGCCGAATTAGGATTAGAGGACGCCTTTACAGAATTGATCAATGATATGAGACTGCAGAAAATATATCATTGCGTTTAGGAGAACCAGAAATGAAAATAATTAGCTTTTATCTGCCGCAGTTTCATACATTTCCGGAGAATGATGAATGGTGGGGGAAGGGATTTACAGAATGGACCAATACAAAGAAAGCAAAGCCTTTGTTTGAAGGACATTATCAGCCGCATATTCCATATCATAATGATTACTATGATTTGACTGACCACTCAGTAATGGTAAGACAAGTGAATGATGCTAATAAATATGGCGTTTATGGATTTTGCTTTTATCATTATTGGTTCAAAGATGGAAAAATGCTTATGGAAAAACCTGTGGAGCATTTTTATAAAGAAAAAACTTTAAATCTTCACTTCTGCATATCATGGGCAAATGAGCCTTGGACAAGAAGATGGGACGGCGGATCAAAAAAGGTTTTGATGCCCCAGGAATATGGAGAAGAGAAAGAATGGATCAACCATTTCTATTACATTCTGCCTCTTTTTCTTGACAAAAGGTATATTAGAATTAATGGAAAGCCTCTTCTGCTGTTATATAAGCCAGAAATTATACCTTGCCTTGATAAAATGATCCGTGTGTGGAGAGATTTGGCTTTATCTAATGGACTTCCAGGACTTGAAATTATGGCACAAGGATCAACATACTGCCGTTATATGAGCACCAGAGATAAAAACCGTAGCATAGATTCATATTTAATGTATGAGCCAGGATATACGTATTGCGCATTAGCTCTAAAAGACAAAAAGAGTTTGATTCGCAATATCCTGAGATATAATCAGCTATTTAGACACTATTTTCCCAGGAAAATTATTTCAATGTTAAAGAGAGAATTTGGAAAATCTGGTCAAAGTCCATGGGATCTGTGTGATTATGATATTTTATGGAATGCAATATTGAAAAATAAAGTTTATTCAAGCTATTATCCAGGGGCCTTTACTGCTTGGGACAATTCTGCAAGGCGAGGTGCAGATGCACGAATTGTTGTAGGAAGCACACCAGATAAATTTGAAGAATATATGACAAAGCTTATTAAGAAAGCAAAAGAAGAATTTCATAAGGACTATCTATTTATTAATGCCTGGAATGAATGGGCCGAGGGAGCACATTTAGAAGCAGATGAGAAATATGGTTATAGATATCTGAGAGCTCTGCGATCCGCATTAGTTTCTACTGGTGAGTGGGAGAATAGTTAAAGATGGGCTTTTTAAGAAAAGTTAGGATTAAGGTATCGAATATACGCTGGAGAAGACGCAATAGACATAATTCTACAAATGTGAGGAATTATTTCGACATCTCTCGTGTTACTGTTGGTAAAGGGACTTATGGCGATCTATATATTTTAATGCATAATAAAAATAGAAACGTAAAAATTGGAAGTTATTGTTCCATTGCTCCTAATGTTGCCTTTATTGCTGAATCAGATCACAGAATAGACACTGTTTCGACTTTCCCTTTTAAAGCAAAATGTTTTGATAGGATCAGTGAAGCTATATCAAAGGGAGATATTATTATAGATGATGATGTTTGGATAGGCTATGGAGCAGTTATTTTATCAGGTGTTCATATTAAGCAAGGTGCAGTTATTGCTGCAGGAAGTATAGTAACTAAGGATGTACCATTCTATGCAGTAGTTGCTGGAGCTCCTGCCAGGATAGTGAAATACAGATTTACAGAAGAGATCCGAGATAAGCTTAAGGGCATTGACTATAATCTTTTACCACAGGAAAGACTATGGAAGAGTGAGGAATTACTATATACACCAGTTACCAAAGAAAATGTAGATTATTTAATTGATTCACTATTGAATTTAAAATAAAAGGTAGGCCATATCAATATGTACATAGTGTTGCTATTAATTTTATTTTTCTTGCTGTCTTTTTGTCTGGTTATTTATAACAGAGAGATATTGGCTCCGCCGGTAATTGTGTTACTAATGTTTGTATTTACTGGTATTATAGGGTTGATTCGATGGCTGGACTGGGAACTATATAATTATTCCCCAGAGTCAGTTCTTCTTCTTTTGACTGGAATTTTAAGCTTTGTATTGAGTTCCGGCTATGCCCTTGAAATTTATGGAGGCGGTTCGGTTCATACATCTTCTGGTTTTATCAAAAGGAATAGGATTGACATTACAGGACTCAGTCTCTTTCTATTTCTTGTTATCGGTGTTTGTGCAAATGCCTCATATTATATAGCAATACGTAGAATTGTAAGAAGTCTTGGCTTTAATACAGATAGTCTCTCAGCTATTATAAACCATTTTAGAAATATTTCCTCGGCAGCTTACTTTGATGATATGTATTCGCTTCCTACAATTGTTAAGATATTATATTGGTCTATAACAAGTATCGGAATGTTTACATTATTTGTTTTCATACATAATATAATATTTAGAGTATTTAAAAAGAAAGATATATTTTTGCTCATTGTAAGTGTTCTGTGGCTAACTACTATGCTGCTAAATTCACATCGTTCATATCTGCTAACTGCTCTTGCAGAGGGAATATATCTGTTGTTCTTTTTCCTGAATATGTATTATGGATGGCGTCCGTCTGTAAGTGAAAAGATCCTTCAGATTGGAATAAGGTTATTTCTTGCCTTGATTATTGGATTTATTGCTTTAGCCGTTCTTTTAGGACGATATAAAAGTCTTTCCGATATGAATTTAGTGGATTATATGACAGTGTATATGAGTTCGGGCATAAGAAATTTTGACCTATTTATAAAAAAACCACCTGAACAAATACGATTCGGGTCTGAAACTTTTGCCTCTTTATGCAGGACTCTAAACAATCGGCTGCATCTTGGCTATAATATAGCAAAGCCGGAATTGGAATTTAGATATATAGGTTCGCTTAAAATTAGCAATATTTATACTGCATTTAGGCGGTACTATTCAGATTTCGGCCTTCCTGGTATTATTATTATACCATCAATACTTGGATATTGGTTTACAGCGACATATGAGAAGATAAAGAGGAAAAGTAAATATGGAGAGATAGATTTTAATTTGCTTTTGTATATTTACTTCTGTAAAGAATTATTTCAATTATGCCTGGAAGAGACGGTTTTGACTTATGAGGTATCTTTAAATGGACTGTTTAAAGTGCTGCTTCTCTATTTCCTATATGTTTATTATATTAAACGAAAGGTAAAAATCGTTATACGACGATGTTGATTCCAAATTAATGCAAAAAAGGTCTTTAAAACAAAATGCCGTCCTGAATACAATAAAGACAGTTGTGGGTATTATCTTTCCAATTATTACTTTTCCATATGTTTCCAGAGTGTTGGGAGTGGAGATGCTGGGTGTATATAACTTAAGTGCATCAATTGTATCGTATTTTACGCTTATAGCCGCATTGGGGATATCAACTTATGGAATTAGGGAAGGAAGCCAATATAGGGATAACGAGCAAAAGATAAAAAAGTTTGTTAGTGAGATATTTTCAATTAACATGCTTTCGACATTTGTTTCCTATGTTTTACTTATACTCAGTCTGTTGATAATACCACATTTACAAAGTTACAGTATTGCGATTCTGATCCTAAGTAGTGAGATTGTTTGTACAACATTAGGAACAGCATGGGTATGCAATATCTATGAGGATTATCTTTTTATTGCTGTTAGGACATTGGTTATTCAGGCTATTTCTCTGATTCTAACGCTGACACTTGTGAAGTCACCCAGGGATCTTTATAAGTATATTGGAATTGTAGCATTTGCAAACTCTGGCTCAAACCTGCTTAATTTATTTTATATCAGAAGAAAGTATTGTAAATTCCGATTAACTTTGGATATTGACTGGAAGAGGCATCTGCGTCCGATTCTGATTATATTTTCAACTTCAGTTGCTATTACTGTATATGTCAGTTCTGACACTACTATGCTTGGATTTATGACCTCAGATTATGATGTCGGCCTATATAGTACAGCAGTTAAGATTTATTCTATACTGAAAAACGTGCTTGCTGCGCTGCTAATGGTGCTGATACCCCGCTTTTCACGAATGTTTGTAAAGCGAGAGATGGAAAAATCAAACGTACTTTTTTCAAAAGTATTTAATATTTTAACTTTGCTTATGCTTCCGATGACTGTAGGGCTTTTTATTTTAAGTGAGGATGTTGTGGTGTTGATTTCCGACAAAACGTTTATTGGCGCAGCAGAGCCATTACGGATCTTGAGTATTGCTGTCTTATTTTCTCTCTATGCATATATGTATACGCAGTGCATACTTATTCCTATTAAAAAGGAAGGAATTGTTTTTAAGGCGACAGTAATAAGTGCGGTTGTTAATCTGGGGCTTAATTTTATTTTGATTCCGTTTTGGGGGATAAATGCAGCAGCGTTTACAACAATGACAGCGGAGGCCATTGCTTTTGCTGTTTCTTATAAAGAGGCAAGAAAATATATTAGGCTGATTGATGTAAAGAAAAATTTTATTTCTGTATTGATTGGATGTGTGGGGATTATTTTGGTTTGCCTGCCAATTCAGACAGTGGGTAATTATGCTGCCAGAATCAGTGGATCGATTTTGGTATCCATAGTAGTTTATTTTGCAGTATTGGTGCTTATGAAAAATAGTACCTTGAAAGAACTGTCTGCACATATTTTTAAAAAATTAATTTAACTCCCTGGCTCCCACCGACAGCAATTGACAGAAAATGCAAGCCAAACTTCTGACTGCAACAATATACCCGCATCCCCGCCGCATAAACAGCATTCATGCAGCGGGGATACGATTTCCTTCAAACTTGAAAACTACCAGGAGATCACCTCGTGTCCGTCTTCTGTCACCAGTACCTGAATCTCCCACTGGGCAGAGGGCTTTCCGTCTGCGGTGTATACGGTCCAGTCATCTTCTTCGTCCACATAAACTTCCTCTGTCCCTATATTGATCATGGGTTCAATGGTAAACATCATGCCGGGAACCATAAGCATCTCGGTCCCCCTTCTGGCCACATAGCTGACCCATGGATCTTCGTGGAATTCAATGCCTACCCCGTGGCCGCCGATGTCAACTACAACCCGGAACCCGTTGGCTCTGGCGTGATCATTGACAGCCTGTGCCATATCGCCTAAAAAGCCCCAGGGCTTTACCTCTTTTAATCCCAGTTCCATGCATTCTTTCGTAACATCTACCAATTTCCTTTTCTCTGGAGATACATTGCCGATACAGAACATGCGTGAGGAATCGGAATAGTATCCGTTTAAATTCGTAGAGCAGTCAACATTGACAATGTCCCCATCTTTTAATACCACATCCGGGGAGGGGATGCCGTGGCATACCACTTCATTGATAGAGGTGCAGACGCTTTTGGGGTAGCCTTCAAAATTCAGAGGGGCCGGTGTGGCGTGGTATTTGGTGGTCTGTTCATAGACCCAGTTATCAATCTCCTGGGTGGTGACGCCTTCCTTGATGCGCTGGGCCACATAATCCAGGACGGCCACATTCACTTTGGCGCTCTCCCGGATGGCATGAATCTGGGACGGGGTTTTAATCATGTCCTGGGAGGGAACCATGTGTCCCTGGCGGCGGTACAGTGCAATTTTCTGGTCAAAATCATAATGGCATTTTTTGTACTTTAGTCCGCTGCCGCACCAGCAGGGATTGTTTCGATTGAGAAAATGCATAGGGGTTTGCTCCTTGTTCTGTAGATTTCTGCAGTTAGTATAGCACATTTGGAGGAAAAGGGGGAGAGTATTCCGCTTGTTTCCTCTTGCAATTTCCAATAAGAAAACTTATAATAGTAAAAATATCGGAGCGCACGGCCAGCGCAGCATGTAAAAGCGCCTTTCAGATAATGCGCAGACTTGGCTGAACCGTTACTGCAAACTCAAATTGTATACGCTTAAGAAGGTGAATGTATGACCAATAACCATTCTGAGGAACGGTTGGAACGAGAACTGGAAGCGCCGGCTTCTTTTACCAGTCCGGAGATTTTGTATGAAGATTTAATCCGCAGCATCTATAAATATCATCCCTCTGATGACATTACCCTGGTGGAGAAGGCATACCAGATTGCCAGAGACGCCCACAAAGATCAGAAAAGGAAATCAGGAGAGCCTTACATTATTCATCCTCTTTGTGTGGCCATCATACTGGCGGATTTGGAATTGGATAAAGAAAGTATTGTAGCCGGAATCCTTCATGACGTGGTGGAAGATACAGTGATGACTCTGGAAGAGATCACGGAGGTATTCGGGCCGGAGGTGGCTCTTTTGGTGGACGGCGTTACTAAGCTGACCCAGCTGTCCTGGTCCATGGACAAGGTGGAGATCCAGGCAGAAAACCTGCGGAAGATGTTTCTTGCCATGGCAAAGGACATTCGGGTAATCCTTATAAAATTGGCAGACCGCCTCCACAATATGCGTACTCTGGAATTTATGAAGCCGGAGAAGCAGAAAGAGAAAGCCAGGGAGACAATGGACATTTATGCCCCCATCGCTCACCGCCTGGGTATTTCCAAGATAAAAGTAGAATTGGACGACTTGTCTTTAAAATATTTAAAGCCGGAAGTGTATAAGGATCTGGCGGAAAAAATTTCTTTAAATAAACAGGCCAGAAAAGCATTTGTCAATGATATTGTGGAAGAAGTAAAACAGCACATGGCAGATGCGGAGATTGAGTCCACAGTAGATGGCCGTGTGAAGCACTTCTTCAGCATCTACAAGAAGATGGTGAAACAGGATAAGACCCTGGATCAGATTTATGACATGTTTGCCGTACGGATTATAGTGGATTCCGTAAAAGACTGTTACGGGGCGCTGGGGGTGATCCATGAGCTGTATAAACCGATTCCTGGCAGGTTTAAAGACTATATTGCCATGCCAAAGCCCAATATGTACCAGTCCCTTCACACGACGCTTATCGGCAGCAACGGCCAGCCTTTTGAGATTCAGATCCGTACTTATGAGATGCACCGCACTGCAGAGTACGGAATTGCTGCCCACTGGAAGTACAAGGAGAGCGGCAGCGGCCAGGTAGCAGCCGGGGACGAGGAGGCAAAGTTAAGCTGGCTGCGTCAGATTTTGGAATGGCAGCGGGATATGTCGGACAACAAGGAATTTCTCAGCCTGATTAAAAGCGATCTGGATTTGTTTTCTGACAATGTATACTGCTTCACTCCTACCGGCGATGTGAAAGCCCTTCCCAGCGGTTCCACGCCCATAGACTTTGCCTATGCCATTCACAGTGCCGTAGGCAATAAGATGGTGGGGGCCAGAGTCAATGGGAAACTGGTGAACATTGATTACGTTATTGAGAATGGTGACAGAATTGAAATCATTACCTCCCAGAATTCCAAAGGGCCAAGCAGAGACTGGCTTAAGCTGGTGAAAAGCACCCAGGCAAAGAATAAGATTAACCAGTGGTTTAAGACAGAGTTAAAGGAAGATAATATTATCCGCGGCAAGGATATGATTGAGAAATACTGCAGGGCCAAGGGCATAAACTACCTGGATTTGAATAAGCCGGAATTTATGGAAAAGGTTATGAAGCGCTATGCTTTTAAAGACTGGGATTCGGTTTTGGCATCTATAGGCCATGGCGGACTGAAGGAAGGCCAGGTTATTAACAAGATGCTGGAGGCCCGGGATAAAAAGCTGAAGAAGGAAGTAACGGACGCCAATATTCTGGACGGCATTGAAGAGATGACCAATAAAGTTCCCGTTGCAAGGAAATCAAAAAGCGGGATTGTGGTCAGAGGAATCCATGACGTGGCAGTACGTTTTTCCAGATGCTGCAGCCCGGTTCCAGGGGACGAGATTGTGGGATTTGTTACCAGGGGGCGGGGCGTGTCGATTCACCGCACAGACTGCATTAACATTATCAACCTGCCGGAAAGCGAAAGAATACGGCTGATTGATGCGGAGTGGCAGGATTCGGAAAGCGGGGAGAATAAAGAGCGGTATTCCACGGAGATTCAGATTTATGCCAATAACCGTATCGGGATGTTTGTGGACATTTCCAAAGTATTTACGGAACGCCAGATCGATATAACCTCTATGAATGTGCGTACCAGCAAACAGGGAAAGGCAACGATTGTCATGACCTTTGACATTCATGGCAAGGAAGAACTGACCCGTCTGACAGACAAATTAAGACAGATCGAAGGAATTTTAGACATAGAGAGAACAGCGGGATAGCCTGCTTTCTCTCTTCTTCATTAAAAGATAGGGATAGAAACATGTGCAGCAGGAGGGAATTCATGAAAGACTTAACGATCGAGTGTTGCGTGCTGGGGATGGTCAGCACCAACTGCTATATTGTATACAGGAAAGAGAGTATAGAACAAGGAAAACACCAGGACCTAAAGCCGGGGGTGATTATTGACCCGGGGGACAATGCTCCGTTTATCCTTAATAAATGCCGGGAACTGGCAGTGGAACCGGAAGCGATTCTGCTGACTCATGGACATTTTGACCATATCATGGCAGTGGAGGATATCCGCAGAACTTTCCATATTCCTGTACTGGCCGGCGAAAAAGAGATGGAGCTTTTGGAAGAGCCTGATATGAACCTTAGTGCAAACTATGAGGAGCCTATGTCCGTGGCAGCCGACAGGTGGCTGACGGACGGGGAAACTCTTGAGCTTATAGGGAAAAAATGGAATGTGATCCATACGCCGGGCCATACCGCAGGATGTCTCTGCTTTTATATTGAAGAGGAAGGAGTGCTGTTCTCCGGGGATACCCTGTTTCAGGAGTCGGTGGGGCGGACCGATCTGCCTACAGCCAGCCCGGGAGAAATAATAGACTCAGTTATGAGAAAACTGTTTGTGCTTCCGGAGGAGACTAAAGTGTATCCGGGCCATGGCGGCAGAAGTACCATTGGCCACGAGCAGAAGTATAATATTATTGCCCGCTACAGAGGACGGAGAAGGCCATGATTGAGATTTTGCTGAATGACAAAGCGTATGAGCAGGATATCAGGGAACTTCTTATGGCTTTCTATCCCGGCGAGACATTTTCCTATGAGCCTGTATCCGGGTCGGATTTTTCAGTGGAAGGCATGGTGGACAGCGCCAGGACACATTTTAATCTGAAAATAATCAGCCATAAACGTGTAGACTTTCCTGCCCTTCCGGCAGACTTGGGAGAAGAGATAGAATCTGAGATGGAGCAGGCAGACGAGCCTGTTGAGGTACATTATGAGAACCGGACGGAAACCAAAAGCCGTATTAAAAAGCGGCTTTATGCCCTTCTGGTACTTCGCACAGGGCGGCTTCTTCCTTGGGGGACCCTGACCGGAATCCGCCCTGTGAAAATAGTTATGACAAAGCTGGAAGAGGGAATGACAGAGGAAGAGATTGCCGCTTATATGAAAGAGACATATTATACCAGCCGGGCCAAGATCGCATTGGCTGTAAAGACGGCAGTTCATGAAAAGGAGCTTTTAAAACAGCTGGATTATGAGAACGGCTACAGTTTATACATAGGAATCCCTTTTTGCCCTACTACCTGTCTGTACTGCTCTTTTACGTCCTTCCCCATAAGCCAGTGGAAAGGACGTACCGGGCTTTATCTGGAAGCACTGTATCATGAGATGAGATCAGTGGCGCAGAGCATGAAAGGAAAGAATCTGGACAGCGTGTATTTCGGCGGCGGGACGCCTACATCACTGGAAGCCCGGGAGTTGGACTGGCTTCTGGAAAAACTGGAGAGCACCTTTGATTTAAGCGGCATAAAGGAACTGACTGTGGAAGCCGGACGGCCGGACAGCATTACCAGGGAGAAACTGTCTGTACTGAAAAAACACGGGGTTACCAGGATTTCCGTGAACCCGCAGACCATGAATCAGGGAACTCTGGACCTTATTGGCAGACGTCATACCGTGGACATGGTGAAAGAGTGCTTTGCCATGGCCAGGGAAGAAGGATTTGACAATATTAATATGGATTTGATTGTGGGCCTTCCAGAAGAGAGGCTGGAGGATGTGCATAATACTATGGAAGAGATACGCAGGCTTGGCCCTGACAGCGTCACGGTCCACTCTCTGGCAATTAAGCGGGCGGCCAGGCTTAACACCATGAAAGAGGTGTATAAGGATTTAAGGATTACCGGCACCCAGGAAATGATTGATATGACAGCCCGTTATGCGGCGGATATGGGCATGGAACCTTATTATCTTTACCGGCAGAAAAACATGGCAGGGAATTTTGAAAATGTAGGATATGCAAAGCCGGGAAAGGCATGCCTGTATAATATTCTGATTATGGAGGAACAGCAGACTATCGCTGCATGCGGAGCCGGGAGCACCACGAAGGTTTTGTACCGGGGAGAGAACCGAATCGAGCGGGCGGAGAACGTAAAAGATGTGGAACAATATATCAGCCGAATTGATGAGATGATTGAGAGGAAGCGAAAGCTGCTATAAAATTATTGCCATTTACAGGCAGGAATAGTATAATCGTTTACACAAAAAGGACTAAAAGGAAGAAAGCGGGGAAAACCTATGGCATTGAAAAAAAAGCCGGTAACCGGCATGAAAGATATTCTGCCTGCGGAGATGCAGATCCGCAACTATGTGATGAACCAGATCCAGGAGACATACCGGGCATTTGGCTTCTCTCAGATTGAGACACCATGTGTGGAGCACATTGAAAACCTGACCAGCAAGCAGGGCGGGGACAATGAGAAACTGATTTTTAAGATTCTGAAAAGGGGAGAGAAACTGAGTCTGGAACATGCCCGGACAGAGGCGGATCTGATTGACGGAGGGCTCCGCTATGATTTGACAGTGCCTTTGGCCAGATACTATTCCAATAATGCGGCAGGGCTTCCCTCGCCGTTTAAGGCATTGCAGATGGGAAGTGTATGGAGGGCTGACCGTCCTCAGAAAGGCCGTTTCCGTCAATTTGTACAGTGTGATATTGATATTCTGGGAGACGCCACCTCTCTGGCCGAGATAGAATTGATCCTGGCAACTACCACGGCTTTGGGAAAGATCTGCCCCAATAATTCCTTTACAGTAAGGATCAATGACAGAGGAATTTTAAAGGGCATGGCTGCTTACAGCGGATTTCCGGAAGAATCCTATGACCAGGTATTTATTACGCTGGATAAAATGGACAAGATTGGCATGGAAGGAGTCAGGTCAGAACTTTTGGAAGCAGGCTACGGAGCGGATCAGACGGATAAGTATCTGAATTTATTTACCGCCGTGACCCGGGATGCCCAAGGGGTCCGTAAATTAGGGGAGCTTTTAAAGGATTCCATGGCGCCAAGCGTTTCAGAAGGGCTGGCACACATAATGGATACTGTAAAAGATGTGGCAGTGGCAGAGTTTAAGATTGAATTTGATCCTACATTGGTAAGAGGAATGTCTTATTACACGGGAACGATTTTTGAAGTGGCTATGGAAGGCTTCGGCGGTTCTGTTGCCGGCGGCGGGCGGTATGATAAAATGATCGGAAAATTTACCGGCATGGAGACTCCGGCCTGCGGTTTTTCCATTGGCTTTGAGCGGATTGTAACGATTTTGCTGGATCAGAATTTCCAGGTTCCTGTCCAGGGAAGCAAGATTGCGTATCTTTTTGAGAAAGGGCTGGACAGCGTACGGCTTGGGGAAGTTATTCATGAAGCCATGAAAGAGCGGGCCAATGGTACTCAGGTTTTAGTGGCGCAGATGAATAAGAACAAGAAATTCCAAAAAGAG
Organism: uncultured Hungatella sp.; assembly: GCA_947089145.1. Taxonomy (GTDB): domain Bacteria; phylum Bacillota; class Clostridia; order Lachnospirales; family Lachnospiraceae; genus UBA3402. Next base: position 15,706 of record CAMUJH010000074.1, read on the forward strand.
CAGCTGCAAAAGGATGGATACATCCAGTTTAAGGAATTTTATAAAGAAGGATTAAAATAAATATGGCAAAAGCAGGTACAAGCTGCCATGCGGGACTTAGAATGCCCGCATATAACACATGCATAGAATGGAGGAAATCATGGCAGAGTCAATGATGGGGCTGAAACGGTCCCACAGATGCACAGAACTTGGCAAAGCCAATGTCGGCGAAAGGGTAACCGTCATGGGCTGGGTACAGAAAAGCAGGAACAAAGGCGGAATCATTTTCGTGGATTTAAGGGACAGGAGCGGAATTCTTCAGATTATTTTTGAAGAGGGCGACTGCGGGGAAGAAAGTTTTGCAAAAGCAGAAAAACTGAGAAGTGAGTTTGTCATTGCGGTTACCGGAAAGGTGGAGGCCCGCTTGGGCGGCGTTAATGAGAATCTGGCCACCGGCGCTATTGAGGTGCGTGCAGACAGCCTGCGGATTCTTTCCGAGTCCGAAACTCCGCCTTTTCCCATTGAGGAGAACTCAAAGACAAAGGAAGAACTTAGGCTGAAATACCGCTTCCTGGATTTAAGAAGGCCGGATTTGCAGAAAAGCATGATGTTTCGGAGCAGCATTGCCATTCTCACCAGAAAGTTTTTGGCGGAGGAAGGGTTTTTGGAGATTGAAACACCTACGTTAATTAAGAGCACACCGGAAGGAGCCAGAGACTATTTGGTGCCCAGCCGGGTGCATCCCGGTGCATTCTATGCGCTTCCCCAGTCGCCTCAGCTGTTTAAGCAGCTGCTGATGTGTTCTGGCTATGACCGCTATTTCCAGCTGGCAAGATGTTATCGGGACGAGGACCTCCGTGCAGACAGGCAGCCGGAATTTACCCAGATCGATATGGAGCTTTCCTTTGTGGATGTGGATGATGTGATTGACGTCAATGAGCGTCTGCTGCACAAGCTGTTTAAGGAACTTTTAAATGTTGAGATCCCTATGCCCATACCCAGAATGACATGGCAGGAAGCCATGGACCGTTTCGGCTCCGACAAGCCGGATCTGCGTTTTGGCATGGAACTGAAGGACGTGTCTGAGATCGTAAAGGACTGCGGCTTTGCAGTGTTTAAAAATGCTTTGGAACAGGGCGGAAGCGTCCGGGGGATCAATGCCCAGGGCCAGGGGGGCATGCCCCGCAAAAAGATTGATGCCCTGGTGGAGTTTGCCAAGGGCTTTGGAGCCAAGGGGCTGGCATATCTGGCAGTACAGGAAGATGGATCTTACAAATCGTCCTTTGCCAAATTTATGACTGATGAACAGCTTCGCCATCTGACAGAGGCCATGGACGGCAAGGCAGGAGACTTGCTTTTGTTTGCAGCAGATAAGAACAAAATTGTGTGGGATGTGTTGGGCAATCTACGTCTTGAACTGGCAAGACAGCAGAATCTCTTGAAAAAGGATGATTTTAAATTCCTCTGGGTGACAGAGTTCCCGCTTTTGGAGTATTCTGAGGAACAGGGGCGGTATGTGGCCATGCATCACCCGTTTACCATGCCCATGGAGGAGGATTGGCCAAAGATTGATAAAGACCCAGGTGCAGTGAGGGCCAAGGCATATGATATTGTGCTTAACGGAACAGAACTGGGAGGCGGTTCCGTCCGTATTCATCAGGCGGAAATACAGGCAAAAATGTTTGAGGTTCTCGGATTTACAGCCGAGAAGGCTCAGGAGCAGTTCGGCTTCCTCCTGGAGGCGTTTAAATTTGGCGTGCCGCCTCATGCAGGTCTGGCCTATGGCATGGATCGTCTGGCTATGCTGATGGTGGGAGCAGACAGCATCCGGGATGTTATCGCATTCCCCAAGGTAAAAGACGCCTCCTGTCTTATGACAGAGGCGCCGGCGCCGGTGGACGGAAAACAGCTTGAGGAGCTGGGGATTGAGATTTCAGATACTCAGGAACAATGATATAGAAAGTAAGCCTCAATGCGCCCGGCAGTGGATGCACCACCATAAATGAAGGGTTTATTATGAACCCTCCGGGGGATGCACACAAAATGCCAAAAGCAGGGATTCGATGCTGTTTCATAGTAATGGGACAGCAGCGATGACAGGGGCATTACAGGATATTCTGTAATGTCGCTGCCATCGCTGCTGTCCCGTTTTTGCAGTAAGCCCCATATGCCTAACAGTGAACACCCTACCACGCAAGAGAGTCAGGCGGGCGCATTTGGCATCCCAGAATGCATGCCGCTTTTCGGCATCACCATAAATGAAAGAGGGGGTTACTATGAACCTTCCTTCATAGTAATAAGCGCTTTTGGGTCAACTGTGAAATCTCTGTGAAAACGTGGAAATATGTATTAAAATCTGATAAAATGGCATTAATACAGAAAATAAGGAGGCTTTACCATGGAAAATTTAAAGATTCTGGTTGTTGATGACGAGGACAGAATGAGAAAACTGGTAAAAGATTTCCTGACGATAAGAGGGTTTCAGGTTATAGAAGCAGGAGACGGAGAAGAGGCAGTGGATGTTTTCTTTAAACAGAAAGATATTTCGCTTGTGATTCTGGATGTGATGATGCCTAAAATGGATGGATGGGAAGTATGCAAGGCTATTCGGCAGTATTCTCAGGTGCCTATTATCATGCTGACGGCCCGTGGGGAGGAGAGAGATGAGCTTCAGGGTTTCGAATTAGGAGTGGACGAATACATTTCCAAGCCATTCAGCCCTAAAATTCTGGTAGCCAGGGTGGAAGCTATTCTTCGAAGAAGCAATGCTGCGGCCAGCGGCGGCATTCAGGTGGGAGGAATTGATATTAATAAGGCCGCTCACCAGGTAACCATTGACGGAAAACCAGTAGAGCTAAGTTTTAAAGAATTTGAGCTGTTGTCTTATTTTGCAGATAACCAGGGTATCGCCTTGTCCAGGGAGAAGATTTTAAACAATGTATGGAACTATGACTATTTTGGAGATGCAAGAACCATTGATACCCATGTAAAAAAGCTGCGCAGCAAACTGGGCAGCAAGGGAGAATATATAAAAACTATCTGGGGCATGGGATACAAGTTTGAAGTTGCAGAATAGCAGAGGTGCAGTATGAAACAATCCATAAGAGTTCGTTTTACCATGATTTTTATAGGTCTTATAGCAGCGATTCTGGTAGGAATATGGTGTGTGAATACCTGGATGCTGGAGGGATTTTATATTAATCAGAAGGTAGACGCACTTCAGCTGGGATATGCAGAAATGGATGAGCTGGTGATGGAGAAATGGGAGGCAGGCGAAAGCATTAACGATGAATTTGATACAGACAGCCTGGGAGAGGAAGTGCAGACACCTGCTATCGAACTTCTGAGAAAGCTCAGTGATCAGTATAATATTACCATACTGATTATTGACAGCTTCAGCAATACCCCGATTGTGGCCTCGACACGAGATGTGAAGTTTATGATGGACCGCGTGTTTCAATATATGATAGGAAGAAACAATCCCAAAACAGAACTTATTTTGGAGCAGGAAAATTATACGATTCAGAAAACATTTGATGTGCGCTCCCAATCATTTTATCTGGAAAGCTGGGGATATTATTCTGACAACCGGACGATATTTATTATGTCTATACCTTTGGCCAGCATACGGGAGAGCGTGCAGCTGTCAAACCGATTTTTAGCTTATGCAGGAATCGCAGCCTTGATTCTGGGCAGTATTGTAGTATATTTTACTACCCAAAAGGTTACCTCTCCTATTTTGCAGCTGGCAGGAATTTCAGAGCGGATGACGCATCTGGATTTTGAAGCAAAATATCAGGGGAATGCTCAGGATGAGATCGGAGTTCTAGGAACAAGCGTGAACACGTTGTCCGATAAGCTGAAAGAAACGATTGGGGAATTGAAATCAGCGAACAATCAGCTGCTGAAGGACATAGAAGAGAAAAAACAGATAGATGAAATGAGGCAGGAGTTTATCGGCAATGTATCGCATGAATTAAAAACCCCCATAGCTCTGATTCAGGGATATGCAGAAGGGCTGACAGAAGGCATGGCGGAGGATAAGGAAAGCCGGGACTATTATTGCGAAGTCATTATGGATGAGGCAAATAAGATGAATACTATGGTAAGGCAGCTTTTAACCCTGAATGCTCTGGAGTCTGGAAATGATACGGTGACTATGGAGCGGTTTGACTTGGTGGAGCTGATTAAAGGAGTCCTGGGGGCTGCAAAAATACTGATTGAGCAAAAGCAGGCAAATATCGTGTTTCATGCTGACCATCCGGTATATGTATGGGCTGACGAATTTAAAATAGAAGAGGTGGTGACAAATTATGTCAGCAATGCATTAAATCATTTAGACGGAGAGCGGATGATACACATTATAATAGAAGAGGCAGGCGAAACTGCAAAAGTGGTTGTGAGAAATACGGGAATGGCGATTCCCGAGGAAGCGCTGCCCAACGTATGGACCAAATTTTATAAAGTAGACAAAGCCAGAACCAGGGCTTATGGAGGCAGCGGAATTGGCCTTTCTATTGTAAAGGCTATTATGGATTCTCATCATAAAGAGTGCGGCGTGCAGAACGTAAAGGATGGGGTGGAGTTTTGGTTTACCGTGGATTCCCAAAGCTGAAAAACGTAACAGTTTGGCCGGATGCAGCATCAATTTAAGGGTTATCTGAACGGTTAGTTACTGTCCGCTCTAGTGCTGCCTTGCGGATGTACGTAATGGCAGCGAACCAAGCCGCCCATCGCCGTAGGCGAATTTAAATGGCGGTCTGTGTTACAGTTAGCCAGTGAACCAATGTCATTTAGTTAAGGTTGCCGCAGGCCCCAAGGGCTCCATCTCCTGCCAGGGTTCAGAATTGCCAAACGTTCCGAAGAACCCGAAACCCCAGTTTCTTCTCCACGGCATTCATTCACCCTGACAGGAGATGGAGCCCTTGGGGCAAAAGCAGAATTCGCTTATCTAAATGACATTGACAATGAGCTGTAACAACGGTTAAAAAAATTCCAAAAAATTCCTCAAAAGGTGTTGACTTTTGTAAATAGATTTGTTATTATAAGATTCGCCCCGTGAGAACAGGGGTCACAAAAGCAAAACGGATTGAAAAAATCCAAAAAAATGAAAAAAGTTGTTGACAATCCGAAAACAGTGTGGTATCATAAATAAGC
>CAMUJH010000075.1 GCA_947089145.1 uncultured Hungatella sp.
ATCCATTCTCATTGTTATATTAGTTGTTGCCATAATACCAAATTGCTTTCTTGCATTTCGTAGATATTTTTATCGAACTTTTGTTTGATTACCTTTTTGATTACCTTTTAATTCCAGAACACAAAAAAATCCCGTATTTACCGGGATTTTTAAAAGCACGTGATGGGAATCGAACCCACCTCTCCAGCTTGGGAAGCTGGCGTTCTACCGATGAACTACACATGCATATACAAATGACCAATCCGGGAATCGAACCCGGGTTTACGCCGTGAGAGGGCGTCGTCTTGACCGCTTGACCAATTGGCCTTTCCTTAACGCTTTCATAGTATACCACGCTTCTTTTTATTTTTCAACCCCTTTTTAATCTTTTTATCATTTTTTATCTTTTTTGTTATTTCTTGCCATTGATTGTTTCTTTTTACGCCCCGAAATGACAAAAATGCCTTGCCGGCCCTTGCGCACCTGGCTGTTAATAAGATATAATAAAAACCAAACTTATGTACGGTTAATTACAGGAGGTTAAAACATGGCATCTGAAAACCGCACTTATATTGCGCTTGATCTTAAATCCTTCTACGCTTCTGTAGAATGCATAGAGCGCCGCCTTGATCCCCTTACCACCAACCTGGTGGTAGCCGATGTAAGCCGCACGGCCAAAACCATCTGCCTTGCCGTCTCCCCTTCCCTGAAATCTTATGGCATTCCAGGCCGCCCCAGGCTGTTTCAGGTTATCCAAAAGGTTCAGGAGATCAATTCCCGGCGGCTGCTTCAGGCTCCCGGCCGCTGCTTTTCCGGCTCTTCATGGAATAACCAGGAGCTTGCCGAATCTTCGGATCTGTCTCTGGACTATATTGCCGCCCCGCCCCAGATGGCTTTATATATGAAATACAGCACAAAAATATATGATATCTATCTGAATTATGTGGCTCCTGAGGACATCCACCCATACTCCATTGACGAGGTCTTTATCGATGCCACCGGATATCTGTCCGTATACCGTCTTTCAGCCCGGGAGCTTGCCACGAAAATCATACTTGATGTTCTGGAAAAGACCGGCATCACTGCCACTGCCGGAATCGGCACCAACCTTTTTCTTTGCAAAGCCGCCATGGACATTGTGGCAAAACACGTTCCTCAGGACAAGCATGGTGTAAGAATTGCCGTTCTGGATGAAATGTCTTACCGCCGCCTTCTCTGGTCCCACCGTCCCCTGACCGATTTCTGGCGGGTGGGGCGCGGATATGCCAAAAAGCTGGAGGAACACGGCCTGTATACCATGGGAGATATTGCCCGGTGTTCTTTGGGAAGCCCCGGCGATTTTCACAGCGAGGAGCTTCTCTACCGCCTTTTCGGCGTAAACGCAGAACTGCTCATCGATCACGCCTGGGGATGGGAGCCCTGCACCATTGCTGATATTAAAGCCTACAGGCCTGAAACAAACAGCATCAGTTCCGGACAGGTTCTTCACTGTGCTTATTCCTTTGACAAAGCCAGGCTGGTCATAAAGGAAATGGCGGATCAGCTGGCCCTGGATCTGGTGGATAAGGGGATGGTGACGGATCAGCTGGTCCTTACCATAGGCTATGATAGGGAAAATCTTGCAGACCCCGTGATACGTCAGGCATACCATGGTCCGGTTACCACAGACCATTACGGGCGCAATGTCCCAAAGCACGCCCACGGCACCGCAAACCTCCCCCGCAGAAATTCCTCCGCAAAATGGCTGACAGATGCCGCCCTGGAATTGTTTGACCAGATCACCGACAGAGGGCTGCTGATCAGGCGCATCAGCCTTGGGGCAAACCGCGTTGTACCGGAAGGCACTGCCTCTGGGCAGGAAGAATTTCAGCAGTTAAGCATGTTCACCGATGAAGATCTGCTTGAAAAGCAGCGCAAGAAGGAGGATGCTTTCCTCCAAAAGGAAAAGCAGCTTCAGCAGGCCCTGCTGTCTGTAAAAAAGAAATACGGAAAAAACGCCGTGTTAAAAGGGCTGAGTTTTGAAGACGGAGCAACCGCCAGAGAGAGGAACCGCCAAATCGGCGGTCACAAAGCCTGACCATAAAAGAAGCACTCAATGAAAGGAAAATCATATGGCTATCCATGACCAATATAAAGAGCAGCACCGCTATGATGACATTATAAACCTGCCCCACCACGTTTCCGCCGTCCACCCCCATATGTCCCTGTCTGACAGGGCAGCCCAGTTCTCTCCCTTTGCCGCCCTCACCGGCTACCACGACGCCGTAGAAGAAACGGCCAGGTTTACTGATGAAAAAAGAGAACTGGACGAAAACAGCAAAGCGGTATTGGACGGAAAGCTACAGATGATTCAGGATAACATGGGCATCCCAATGGAAATTTCCATAACATATTTCCAGGCTGATGTCAAAAAATCCGGAGGGTCCTATGTAACTGCCGTTGGTGCCGTAAAAAAGATCGATCCCCGCAGCCGCATGCTGATTATGGACAGCGGCCTGGCTGTACCGGTTGATGATATTGTGGAGCTTGCCAGGCTTGAGCGTGGCTGACCATTTACCAGCCAGCCATTTTGCCAGCAGATCGGTCTTTTCTGTCATTAATTTCTGCCGCTGCCATCGCCGCTTCCGCCAAATGCCTCATACTGCCTCTTTGGCCCTCCGCATACCGGGCACCGCTCCGGCGCCGAGTCTCCCCGCATCACATACCCGCAGATAGGACACACATAGACCCCGTCTTCCGGGAAATGCTCCACATCTGCGGCCTCCTTCAAAAGGGCGGCATGAACCTTCTCCGCTGCCAAAGCGCCTGTGTATGCCTGTTCTGCCAAAGGGCTTTCATGGGAACCGGCATATTGGGCCATCATTGGGTACAGATGCTGGTACTCAAATTCTTCTCCAGGGACAAAATTGCCTGCTGATTCCTTAAATGCCATGGGACGGTCAAGAACCGAATAAAAATTCCGGGCGTGATAGTACTCAGACGCCGCCAGCGCTTCAAAAAGGCCGGCAATCCGGACAAGCCCCCTGCGTCTGGCCCGATCTGCGAACATCAGGTATTTAAAATGTGCCATCAGCTCCCCCTGAACCGTCTCCTTAAGCTTCCTTTGCAAAATCCCGTCCTGGCCTTCTCTGCCATAACAGTCCTCCGGCAGGTTGGAAATCCTGTATTTCAGCACGCCGTCGTCCTCATAAAAATGAACAATATGATGTTCAACATCCCATGCCCGTATCTCTTCTGACACGTCTTCGATCATGGCTCCGCCTCCTCCGGTACAAATAAGAGGTATGCCGTCCACTTCATCCTCAAATCGGGAATGTACATGGCCGCACAGAAGATATTTAACCTTTTCTTTCCACGGGCCATAAGCCTTCTTCAGGCGCAGAAATTCATCTTCTGAAACGCTGTTCAGAATAAAATGGTTAGGCACCGGAATGTGGAACGCCACAATCACCTGCCTTACCTCCTCCATGGCAAGCACTCTGGACAGCAGCGAAAGTCCCTGCTCTTCAAAAGACCGCCGGGCATTGTCCAGCACCACCACTGTGAAGCTGCCCGTCAGAAGCGCATAATTCTTTTCCCCAAAGTATTCCCCATAAGCCCCTGTGTCATGATTTCCTCTCAGGCAGTACACGTCATTGCCTGCCAGGGCCTCGGTCATCTCCTGAATCACCTCATAGTAATGCCTGGTTCCTTCCGGCACCAGATCCCCTGCCACCAGGGTAATGCCATCCCGGCTGCTTTCCTCCAGTGCGCCTGCATAGACCTTCATATTGTAAGTTCCCAGCCCCTCGCACCCCGGATCGCCGATAACACCCATAGAATGGATTCCAGGCAGCCTGATAATCGGTTCCGTCACTTTTATCATTTTCTTCTTTTCCATTTATTCGCTGCTCCTTTTTCTTAATTGAAAGCACATCTGTTTCTAACAGAGGCATTTCTGGTCTGGTAACCATATTATAGAAGATTTAAGGCAAGAATGAAATACCTTCCTGCATTTTTCCAGCAGGATCTTTCGCCTGGCAGGACAGAGGAACCATGAAATCATGTGCGCCTTCCAGGGATTTTGAAAGCGCCATAGCCGTTTATTGGGGAATGGGATCTGTCATAAAATGTCCGGCAGACCAGCTTTTAACGCAATAGGGATAATTGACAACCTATGCCTTCCATGGTAAAATTTACATATCAAAAACAGAGGGGGGTTTATTATGTCATTTCCAAAAAATTTCTTATGGGGCGGCGCAGTAGCTGCCAATCAGTGCGAGGGAGCCTATTTAGAGGATGGCAAAAAATTATCTGTACCTGATATGCTTTTAGGCGGCGATGTCAACACGCCAAGAACGTTCCTTCCCGTGTCTGACCCCAACGCATTTTATCCCAGCCATCAGGCAATAGACTTTTACCACCACTATAAAGAAGATATTGCTCTCCTGGGCGAGATGGGATTCACATGCTTCCGCCTGTCCATTAACTGGGGCCGTATCTTCCCCAACGGCGACGAGGAGACGCCCAACGAAGCCGGACTTAAATTTTATGATGATGTTTTTGACGAGTGCAAAAAGCACGGCATTGAACCGCTGGTTACTTTGTGCCACTATGAGATTCCATGGAACATCGTAACGAAATACCATGGTTTTTCAAACAGAAAAGTCATTGACATGTTTGTAAAATATGCCGTCACCTGCTTTGAGCGCTACAAAGACAAGGTAAAATACTGGCTGACCTTCAACGAGATCAACATCCCCTGCATGGGCGAAGGCGGCATCGGCAATCTTTACGGTCTGGGACTTATGGCTGACGAGGATATTAATGCCACAGAACCCATTAAATTAAGCGACTTAAAGTCAGACCCCCAGTCCACGTTCGAGGCTCTTCACAATGAGTTTGTTGCCAGCGCCCTGGCAGTGCAAAAAGGCCATGAGATCAATCCGGACTTTATGATCGGCAATATGATCGCCCATGTGACGCTTTATCCGCTGACTCCCAATCCGAAAGATATTTTCACCTGCTATCTGGAAGATAACTTTAAAAACAACATCTGCGGCGACGTGCAGATCCGCGGCGAATATCCTACTTTTGCTTTCAAATATTTTAAAGATCACGGCATTGATGCGTCCTTTATTACTCAGGAGGACAAGGATATTATTAAGAAAGGCGCCGTAGATTTCTATACCTTCTCTTACTACATGTCCAACTGCGTTACCACAGATGAAAATGCGGAGAAAACAGCAGGGAATATGTCGGTAGGCGCAAGGAATCCATATCTGAAGGCATCTGACTGGGGATGGCAGATCGATCCTCTTGGGCTTCGCTACACCCTGAACATTCTCCATGACCGCTATCCTCACACGCCGCTGATGGTAGTGGAAAACGGCTTCGGCGCATTTGACAAGGTTGAAGAAGACGGCTCCATCCATGACAGCTACCGCATCGACTACTTCCGCGAGCATATCCGCTGCATGGGCGATGCCATTGACGACGGAGTTCCGTTAATCGGTTATACCACATGGGGGCCCATTGATCTGGTATCTGCAGGAACCGGCCAGTACGCAAAACGCTACGGTTTCATCTATGTTGACCGCCATGACGACGGAACCGGCGACTTCTCCAGAAGCAGAAAGGACTCTTTCTTCTGGTACAAGAAAGTCATTGAGAGCAACGGGGAAAATCTGGATGAATTGCCATGTTCATAAGGAATTTGGAGTATAGGCTTTTTTGAAAGAGGCCGGCTTTGCCAAGTTTAGGGCAGAGCCGGCCTCTTTGCCCCTTCCTTTGTCACTCCACCCGCACCATCCGGTATCCGATTCCGATATGGGTCTGGATATACTGAGGCGATCCCTCTCCCTTTTCCAGCTTTTTCCGCAGAGTAGCCATAAACACCCGCAGGGAGCCTACATCATTTTTCCAGCTGCTTCCCCACACGCTTCGGGTAATAAACTTGTGGGTCAGCACTTTCCCCGTATTCCGGGCAAGCAGGCATAAAAGCTTGTATTCCATAGGCGTCAGATGCATCTCCTCCTCTCCCAGGTAAGCGCACCCGGAGGCAAAGTCAATGCGCAGCTGTCCGTTGACAAACACCGCCTCCTGTCCGCTGTTTTGCATCAGGGCCATGCGCCTTCTGGTAACCCGCAGCCTGGCCAGCAGCTCGTCCACGGAAAAAGGCTTGGTCAGATAGTCGTCCGCTCCTGCATCCAGCGCATCTATTTTATCGCTGTCCTCGCTTCTGGCGCTGATAACAATAATGGGCACATTAGACCAGTTGCGAATCCGTTCTATAACCTCCACCCCATCCATATCCGGCAGCCCCAGATCCAGGAGAATAATATCCGGATTGCGGGACGCAGCCTCCATAATCGCGCCGTTTCCGTTAACCGCCGTAGCAAAACGGTAGTCATGGGCTTTCAATGTGGTGGTGATCAGGCTGCGCACCGGCGCATCATCCTCCACCACCAGTATCTGAACTTTATTCATATAAGGTAACCTCCTCAAGGGGAAGGGTAAAGCTGAAAACAGCGCCCTTCGGTTCATGATCCCCTACGGCAATGGTCCCGCCGTGGGCCTCCACTATGGCTTTGCACAGAAACAGCCCAAGTCCTAAACTTCTGCGGTTATCTGCAATTTTGCTGCTTCCGCAGTAAAACTTTTCAAAAACATGCTTCTTCTCCCTGTCCGGGATTCCGTTTCCGTTATCCGCAACCAGGATCTCCGCCATGCTCCCCTTTTTCCTGGCCGTAACAGTAACCGTCATGCCGTCTTCCGTATATTTTACCCCATTATCCACCATATTGGCAATAACCTGTACGATCAGTTTCGCATCCGCCCTGACAAGCAGCATATCATCTTCATGGATAACCTTTATCCGCCGGCTGGCCGCCTGACGTCCCATATGCTTTATGGCTTCCTCTATGATGTCGCTTAAAAGTTCCGTGGAAGTGTGAAGGGACATCCGCCCTCCTTCAATGCGGGTGGCATACAGCAGATTCTCCACCAGGTTAATAAGCCACATGGAGTCATCATAAATATCCGAATAAATCCGTCTCTTGGTTTCCCTGTCAAAACTGTCCCCGTTGCTTATGAGGCTGCTGGCATTTCCCAAAATGGTGGTCAGCGGCGTCCGCAGGTCATGGGAAATCGTCCGCAGCAAATTGGCCCGCAGCTGCTCGCTTTCCGCAAGAACTGCCGCAGCCTCCTTCTCACGCACGTTTTTCTCGTTTTCCAGAGCCAGGGCGCACTCTCCTAAAATCGACAGCAAAATGCCGTGCTCCGCAGCGTCTAAGGGGCCGTTGGCCGCTTCTATGCCCACAACGCCGTATACCCTGTCACTGACTCTGAGAGCCAGATACGTATAGCAGGCATCGGAAAGAGTATCTGTACCGGCCCCTGCCATATGGTTATTTTTCATCACCCACTTTGCTGTTTCCAATTCCTTTTCCATATGGAAAGATGGCTCTGCAGCAGATCTCTCTCCAAAAAAGCAGGGCCGTGACAGCTGCCCGTCCACATTTTCAAAAATAACCAGTTTCCTGTCCAGCAGCTTTCTGATCTGCTTTGCAGCAGCCTGAATAATCTCCGCCCGGCTTCCCGCTTTAGACAAAAGCTGATTGGTGTCAAACAATATTTTTGTCCTGTAGGCAATCTTTGCCGACTGCCCTGCCTGCTCTTTGTACCGGATGGCCAGCGTCCCTGTAATGTAGGCTGTCAGAAACAAAACCACGAATGTGACAGGGTACCCGGTTTCATAGGCTACCAGAGAAAACCGCGGATGCGTAAACAAAAAGTTAAAAATAAACACGCTGGCAATGGAAGATACAAGGCTGTAGATCTGATGAGAAGTGACAATGGAAGTCAGCAGCACCCCCAGAATATACACCATGATAATGTTGGCCTCTGTAAATCCCAGACGGTAGAACCCCAGGCTTAAGGCCGTAGCCCCTGTGAGAATGCAGCCGCTTTTAGCCGTGTTTTCCACAACGTTTAACCCTCGCCGGCTCTTTGCCTTCTGGGGCCTGTAGCCCTTGTCCGTGCTTTGATCCGGAATAATGTGGATGTCCATTTCCGGCACATAGGAAATCAGCTGTTCCGTCAGAGGCATTTTCCCCAAAAAGTATTTCCTGGCAGCGACGCTGCGCCCCAGCACGATTTTCGTAATGCCGAAAAGCCTGGCGAACTCTGCAATCTGATAAGGCACGTCCTCCCCGTAAACCGTCTCAATATGAGCTCCCAGCTGCTCCGCCAGGTTCTCATTTGCCCGCAGCCTCTCCCTGTCCTGGGCCGCAGCCGCCTTAAAATCCGGCGTTTCCACAAAGAGCGCCGTAAACTGGCTGTTAAACGCCCTGGCCATTCTGGCTGCCGTCCGGATGATCTTAGCATTGGAAGGCGCAGAAGAAAGACATACTAAAATATGCTCGTCTGTGTGAAAACCTCTTTTCTGCTGCCTGCGGGCCAGGCGCTTTACCCGGTCCGCGCACCGCCGCAGGGCGATTTCACGCAGGGCGGTCAGCTGCTCCATCGTAAAAAGGGAATCCTCCTCCTCAGATCCCTTCAGCCTTTCGATCAATTCCCCAGGCTCCATGTCAATCAGCTCCACCTGGTCTGCCTGGTCAAAAACGAAATCCGGAATCCTTTCCCACGTCCTGACTCCCGTAATGTCTGCAACCGTGTCGTGAAGGCTTTCAATATTTCCTACATTCACCGTAGTATACACGTCAATTCCTGATTTCAGCAGCTCGTCAATGTCCTGATACCGCTTTCGGTGGCGGCTTCCCTGCCGGTTGCTGCAGGCCAGCTCATCTATCAGGATCAAGTCCGGCCTCTTCTTAAGCGCCTGATCCAGATCCAATCCGTCTCTGTCCGCCTGGCCAATCCTGTCAAATTCCCTTAAAAGAAGAACCACGTCTTCGGATGCCCTGGCCCCGATGCACCCCACCGCCACATTCAGTCCCTGGGCCTGCTGCCCCTGGGCTGCCTTCAGCATGGCCGCTGTCTTTCCTATGCTCTCCGCATAGCTGAAAAATATTTTCAGCTGGCCTTTTCGTTCTTTTTCCATCCGGCTTGCCTCCTCCTGTCTTTCAGACAGCCCCGGCTTTTAAGGCTGTCCGGATACTAAATTTTACCACAAAGCAAGCTTTTTATCCACTGGCCGAATACTGCTTTTGCCCCGAGGGCTCCGTCTCCTGTCAGGGTGACTTAATGCCGTGGAGATGGACCTGTCTTTCAGGCTCTTCGGAACCTTTGGCAATTCTGAATCCTGACAGGAGATGGAGCCCTTGGGGCCTGCGGCAGTTTCCCTTTTTCACAGCATCCATAGCTTATCTGCCAAAGCCAGACTTCCCTCACCGTTCATTTCCCTTTCTTCCTGCTCTTCCAGCCAGCAGTCCACCCTGCCCATAACAAAGAACAGAAATGCGAAAACCCCGGCTGCACAGCATATAAGCATAATCTCTTTCATTTAAAGCGCCCCCTTTTTCATGGACTCCGGGAATTTCCAGAGTGTTCAAATGTGAAAACATTTCTGAACCGCTTTCTGCTTCCCCAAAACCAATATGGATTTTTCCCTGCTGAGGACCGTATCCGCAGCAACGTTCATGTTCAGCCGTCCGTCCTTTCGTATCCCCAGAATATTGATTCCGTATTTCTTGCGGATGTCAAGCTGAAGAATGGTCCGCCCGTTCCACATGTCAGGAACCGACAGTTCAAAAATGGAATAGTCTTTATCCAGTTCAATATAGTCTAAAATGTGCTCCGAAGTGCACCGTATGGCTGTCCACGACGCCAGCTGTTTCTCCGGATATACCACCTCGTCCGCACCGTTTCTCAGCAGAAACTTCTCCTGCACGCCTCTGGAAGCCCTGGCGATGACCTTCTTTGCCCCCAGTTCTTTAAGAAGGGAGGCCGTTTCCAGAGAGCTCTGGAAATCATCTCCTATAGCCACAATGCATGCGTCAAAATTCCTTATGCCAAGGGAAGAGAGGAACTCCTCATTGGTGCTGTCCCCAATCTGAGCGCTGGTGACAAAAGACAGCACGCCGTTTACCCGCTCCTCATTGTAATCCACAGCCATAATCTGGTGATTCATCTCATACAGCTTCATGGCAATATGCTTTCCAAACCTTCCAAGGCCAATAAGCAATATACTTTTCATAATCAGCTTTCCTCCTACCCAACCATCAGTTTCTCCTGGGGTAACCTTGCCCCGCCGCTTTTCTTTGTGTCGTCCAAAGCCGCAAAGATCAGAGTCAGGCCTCCAACTCTGCCGATATACATTAATAGGATCAAAATGCCTCTGGATATTATCCCCAGATCGGGAGTAAGCCCCAGGGTCAGGCCCACTGTAGCCACTGCGGAGGCGGTTTCAAACAGGCAGGATAAAAGAGGCAGCCCTTCCATGCGGCTGATTATAAGCCCTCCGCCTATGGACAGCGACAGATACATGATTAAGATCGTAACCCCGCTGCGCACTGTTTCCTGATCAATCCTGCGCCCGAAAAAGTGGGCGTCTTCCCTGTGGCAAAACACGGATACCGCCGTGGAAAACAAAACGGCCAGGGTGGTGGTCTTCATGCCTCCCGCCGTGGAGCCGGGAGAGCCGCCTGCAAGCATCAGAAGAATCATGACTGCAAGCCCTGTCTCGCTTAGAAGCCCCAGATCCGCCGTATTAAACCCTGCCGTCCTGGGAGTTACCGACTGAAAAGCTGAGAGAAGAATCCGCCTTCCCAGAGGATCGCCGGAAAACTCAAACAGGAAAAAATACAGCGCGGGAACTGCTGTCAGAATGCCGGAAACCGCAAGGATCACTTTGCTCTGCATCCGGTATTTCCGAATATGGTGCCTGTGGGTCTTAATGTCGTCCCATGTTATAAATCCTAATCCCCCTGAAATAATCAGAGCCATTATGGTCACATTCACCACCGGATTCTCTGCAAAATATGTAAGGGATGAATAGGGCTTCCCTTCTCCCATAAGGTCAAACCCCGCATTGCAGAATGCGGATATGGAATGGAACACTGCCCTCCATATGCCCCCCGCCGCTCCATACTCCCTGCCAAAAGGCAGCGCCAAGGCGGCGGCGCCCGCCAGTTCAAACATCACTGTCATCCTGATAATGAATCCTGTCAGGCTCACGATTCCCCCGACCTTATGGGCGGAAATGGCTTCCTGCATGGTGCTTCGCTGCTTTAAGCTGATCCTTCTGCCGGATACCGTAAAGATGGCCACAGCCACGGTCACTACCCCCATGCCGCCGATCTGTATCAGCATGAGGATAACCGCCTGGCCGAATCCGCTCCAGTAAGATGCCGTGTCCTGTACCACCAGCCCCGTTACGCACACTGCCGACACGGAGGTAAACAGGGCATCTGCAAAAACCGCCCCTCTGCCATCCCGGGTGGATATGGGCAGCATGAGAAGCAAAGCCCCCAAAAGTATTGCTGCGCCAAAGCCAAGAATAATAATCTGAGATGATGATAATTTCCTTTCAATCCTTCCCATATCCCATACCTCTGTCTGGATTTTATAATTCTATTATGGCATGGAAGGCGTGAAAAGTGTATTAACGTAACAGGGATGGCATTAATATTGCGTTAAGAAAAATTGTACCAGAAACTATCTGAATCTAAAAAAAATATGCTGAATTTTGACAAAAACAAAAAAACTATAGCAATTTATGTAAATTTCTAGTAAAATCTCAAGTAAGGCTTTTTATAAGGCAGATTTTCTCTATAGAATTTTACAGGTGGACTAATTATGAATATCTTTAACGTAATCACACTTTTTGGCGGACTGGCCATGTTCCTCTACGGTATGCGCATGATGGGGGACGGTTTAAAAGCCAGTTCCTCCGGCCCGCTGAAAAAGGCCATGGAGCGAATTACCGGCACCCCTCTGAAAGCGTTTCTTCTGGGGCTTGTTGTCACTGCTGTGATCCAGTCCTCAACCGCTACCATCGTCCTGACCTCCGGCCTTGTAGGCGCAGGCATTATTTCCCTTCATCAGTCCCTGGGAATCATTGTCGGTGCAAACGTGGGCACTACTGTCACCGGACAGATTATCCGCCTGCTGGATCTTAATGCGTCGGGAACCTGGTTCCTTCAGTTTTTGAAGCCGTCAACTCTGGCGCCTTTGGCATTAATCATCGGAATTATTATTCTTATGGGGGTAAAGTCCCATGACCTGGATAAGGTGGGGCATATTATCATTGGCTTTGGCATTCTGTTTTCCGGGCTGCTGAATATGACAGACGCGGTGGAAGTCCTTTCTGACAGCGGGATCGTGGAACGGCTGTTCTCCCGTCTGGGGGAGAATCCTTTGCTTGGCTACTTATCAGGGGCCGGCGTCGCCTTTGTTCTGCAGAGTTCCTCCGCCACCATTGGCATCCTGCAGGCATTCTCCACTTCCGGCCAGCTGACCTTCGGCGAGATCTATGCTGTTTTGGTAGGCGTTTATCTTGGAGACTGCGTAACCACTGCCATTGTGTGCAACATAGGCGCAAAGCCGGAAGCCAAGCGGGTAGGCGTGGTAAACATTCTGTTTAATCTGTGCAAGTCCGTCCTTACTCTTGCCGTGGTGGTGATCATTCACAGGGCCGGGCTGCTGGACGGCATATGGGATCATGCCATCTATTCCGGAGGCATTGCCAATGCCAATACGGTCTTTAACCTGGCCTGCGCATTTGTTCTGCTTCCCTTTGTGGGGATCTATGAGAAGGCCAGTCACAGGCTGATAAAAGACGAGCCAGAGGCTGCAGGAAAGTATGACGAGATGCTGGATGCTTTAAACCCTGTCTTTATCAGCACGCCGGCTATGGCCTTTGGGCGCTGTTATGATATCCTTCTGGTAATGTTCCAGCTGGCAAAAACCAATATCAGCCGCGCCTCTTCCATGTTTACCCAGTATGACCCGAAGATCATGAGGCTTATTGAGGAAGACGAGGATTATATTGATACCATGGCGGATCGGGTAAGCAATTACCTGATTCAGATTTCCGCTACCATTACCTCCCATTACCATGTGGAGATCATGAACTACTATTTTTCCGCCATTACGGAGTTTGAGCGTCTTGGGGATCATGCGGAGAATATAGCCAGGATTGCGTCGGAACTTCATGAAAAAGACAATGCATTTTCCAAAGACGCATTATCGGAGTTAGATGTGCTCTGGCAGCTTTTAGATACCATACTGAATCACACCAGTGAAGCGTTCCGGAAACAGAACCTGACAGAGGCCCGCAGCATTGAGCCCTTGGAGCAGGTTGTGGATGATATGGTAAATGTGTTAAAGGAGCATCACCTGGAGCGGCTCCGCAGAGGAGACTGCGGCGTCTTCAACGGTTCGGAGTTTTTCAATCTGCTTTCGGAAGCAGAGCGCATCTCTGATGTCTGTTCCAATATGGGCGTGGCAACCGTGGCAAGGGCAATGCCGGTGATCAACCATCAGATACATAATTATATTTCCATGCTCCATTCCGGGCGGGACGAAGAATTCAACCTTGTGTACAAAGAAGCCCATGATAAGTATTTTGAACTGCTTAAGCATGAGCACAATTGAACCATTCCTTTTAAAGGAGGGTGCTGAAAAAGCCCCTCTGTCCCGTATCCGGGGCAGAAGGGCTTTTCTTAATTTTCTTTGATCTTTACAACGATTTTTTTCACATGGGCAGGCTGTCCGTCTGCTGCCTTTGGCTTATGTCCGTCCCAGGGGTTAAAGATCATGTACTCCCCGGCATGCACCGCAACCCGCAGCCCTGCTACAGAGTCATCATATTTGGCAACGTCTTTCTCTGCATTGTAGGGAACAGAAACTTTCAGCTGGCCTACCGGGGCATAGGTCATGACTTCGCAGCCCTCAATAATATACTGAATATCCGTATAGTTTTCATGGGCCTCATAGGACGCTTCCTCCCATGGCACTGTGTCATAGTCCATTACGTTGGCATATACATTCTTGCCATCAATCTCGTATTTGCCGTTTTCCAGGCTTTTTAAATCATGGCTCTTTAAAAAATCCACTGCCTTGGCGTATCTTCCCTCAACACCTAAATTCCTGTAAAAATCCAGGTTTGCCGCTAAATCGAATATCATTGTTTTTCCTCCTTTGCGATCCATGTGATTTTCATCTTTTAGTATACACCAAAAGCCATGGCTTCCACAATCCCCTATTTAAAAAATTCGTGGCCCTGATATCCGAACAGGTAGGTGAGCCGCCCGTCAAACCACCGAACCGAACCGCTGCGGGAAGCTGCCCGGTTCATAAAAAACAGGGCACCCTGCGAATAGTCCTCCCCCTTTAAAGCCCTGTTGACGCTTTCTACCGTCTCGCTGGTTACCCGGCATGTATTAATGCTTCCATTGGACACCGGTGAAAACTGAGAGGGCTGATACACTACCTCGGTAACCGAGTCCGGAAACTCGTCGCTTTTTACCCGGTTCAGAATCACATTGGCCACCAGGATCTTTCCCTTGTCGTCACAGACCCCTGCCTCAGCCTCCACGATCTTTAAAAGAACCTGGTAATCCTGCTGGTTTAGGGAGTTCTCCCCTTGGGCTGTCTCCTCTGACTCTCTGGCAGCGGCCCGCCTTTTTTCCTCTTCCTGCTGTGTCTTTATTTCTTTTTCTAAAAAGTATCCGACTACCTGCTGCCCATACTCAATATTGTCCGTATTCACTGTCTGGGAAATTTCATTATCTGTTTCCCGGTAATCTGTCTGTAATGATGTTTCTAAACCTTCTCCCACTGTCTTGTAAGGATCTTTGCCTGCATTCAGAGCCTTTTCTTCCTCCTGCACCGCTGCAGGCGTCTCAGCCATAGCAGCCATGGCGCCCTTTCCGGCTCCTCCGAATCCCTCCGTAGTCAGCCCTATTATGACCAGCACCGACATGGCGGCTGTATAAACCTCTTTCTCCAATGATTTTATAAAACGGAACACATTATCCCTTCTTTCTCACTTTTACATAAAATTTACGGCAAAAATTGGTTTTTTCCCCCACTTTAAGCCAAAAGTATCGGGTAATCCTGGTTATTATATGGGAACGCCTTATCAAAAGTCAATGACACAAGACCAGATTCAGCACTTTTTTGGCCGGTAAATTTTACATTTTGTTATTATATATTAAATATATACGAAAATTTAAGAGGAAATATGTTTCGTTTTTATATATATTATCATATATTTAGTTACATAAATATTACAAATATATTAAATATCAAAACATTAAAAAAGGAGCCGTTTCTTTCGGCTCCTTTTTATGTCAACTTGATATGATTATATTGTTGGAGAAACGATCTTTCCCGCCGCTGCGCATGCTGCCGCCACTGCCGGGGACGCCAGGTAAATTTCCACCTTGGAGGTTCCCATTCGTCCCAGAAAATTCCGGTTGTTGGTAGCCACCACCCGTTCCCCGTCGCACAGGATTCCGCCTGCGCGGCCGCAGCAAAGCCCGCAGCCCGGATGCGTTACCATGGCCCCCGCCTCCACCAGGGTTTTTATGGCTCCGCAGGCGGCTGCCTCTTGATATACCTTCCGGCTTGCCGGAGTTACGATCAATTTTACAAAAGGCGCCACGCTTTTTCCGTCCAGAACCTTTGCCGCCATCTTAAGATCCTCCAGCCTTCCGTTGGTGCAGGAGCCGATAAATACCTGGTCAATCGGCAGCCCCTCCAGCTGGCTGACGCTTCGGATCTTATCTACCTGGGAGGGACAGGCCATTACCGGCACAAAATCCTCCCCGTGATACGTAAGGACTCTGCAGTAGGCCGCATCCCTGTCCCCTATAAGGTTTCTCTGGAAATCGTTTAGCGTAATGCCGCAGTACTCAGCCGTCTTTTCATCAGGAGTGAATACGGCGCATTTTGCCCCTGCCTCAATTGCCATGTTTGCCATAGTCATACGGCTGCTGACGCTCATGCGCTCTACTGCGGCCCCTGCAAATTCCAGCGCACGGTAGGTGGCTCCGTCAGCCCCTAAGTCTCCGATAATTCTTAAAATCACGTCTTTTGACATGACATTGTCCGGCAGCGTGCCGTCAATAACAATCTTTATGGTTTCCGGCACTTTGACCCAGAGATTTCCCGTGCCCAAAATAGCCGCCATTTCCGTGTATCCGATTCCTGTGGAAAAAGCCCCCACGCAGCCATAAGTAGTCGTATGGCTGTCAGTGCCAAACACCACGTCGCCAGGCTTTACATATCCGGCCTCTGTCATCAGCTGATGGCAAATGCCGTCACTTCGATGAACGTGTTCAATCCCATATTTCAGCGCAAACGCTTCTCCTGCCTTATAGTGCCGGATATCGTCTATCTGGCTGGAAGGCACCAGATGGTCATATATCAGCACTGCCTTATGGGGAGCCCAGATCTTTGAAAACCCCATCTCATGGAATTTATCCGCAATAAATGGAATCATAATATCATCCAGCATAACCCTGTCAACAGAAGTTGTCACAATATCTCCCGGCTTCACGCTTTCGGCGCCAATGTTGCGGGCAATAATTTTTTCTATTATGGTCTGTCCCATGTTGTCCTCCCGTTCTTTCTAAGTGTACTCTCCCAGTCTCTGGATCGCTTCTATCCGTGCTTTTGCGCCCGTCTGTCCGCCGAAGCGCTCTCCAATGCCGCGGACGTTTATACTGCCAGTACAGCATTGCTTAAATTTCGATGAATAAATTGCTTGATATCGGTGTCATCTGTGCGTCTGCGAAGCGACGGCGTAGCGGTGCCTACGTCTAGCTTCGCAGACGTGCAGATGGCGGAAATAAATTTTCAAACACGCTCTAGACCGTTTCTGACCCGCATGGCTTTCACCAGGCCCCCTGCGTTTATAATTTCCACCAGGTTCTCCGGAAGGGATGCCAGGGGATAGTTCTTTCCATTATAAGAGACATGGCTGTTTACCACAACCGTAATCTCCTCCCCTTCCCTCACATGGCCGCTAAGATCCTGCTGTTCCATCAGCAGCAGCCCGTTATTTATGGAATTGCGGAAAAAGATGCGGGCAAATGATTTGGCTATAATGCACCGGATACCCAGGGCTTTCAGCACCTCCGGCGCCTGCTCTCTGGATGAACCGCAGCCAAAATTCTTTCCTGCCACAATGATATCGCCCTTTTCTATCTGTCCTGCAAGTTCTGGCCTTAAAGGGCTAAAACCATACTGCTTCATGTCTTCAATCGTCTTTAATGCCAGGTATTCTGTGGGGATAATAATGTCTGTGTCAATGTCGTCTCCCAGAACCCAGACTTTTCCGGTAAATTTCTCCATAATCCTATTCTCCGTTCCGCCGCCTTTTGCCGGCGGCACAAATCGTCATGCAGCCTCTGCCCTCTGTCATATCAGTCCTTAAGCATATCCGCAGTGCAGATTTCTCCCTTTACCGCTGACGCTGCCACCGTGGCTGCTGATCCTAAATATACCTTGGATGAGGGATGGCCTGCCCGCCCTTTAAAGTTCCTGGTGCCTGTGCTGATCAACACTTCATTTTCTCCAATCACTCCCTGGCAGCTGCCCCAGCACACGCTGCAGTTGGGATTCATGACAATGGCGCCGCTTTCCATAAAAATATCAATAAGTCCTTCTTTCAGCGCCTGAAGGTACACCTGGCGGCTTGCCGGAACTACCAGAAACCGTACATGATCAGAGATTTTACGCCCTTTTACTATGGAAGCTCCCACCCGCAGATCCCCGATCCGCCCGTTGTTGCAGGAGCCGAGAAACGCCTGGTCAATCCGCACGCCGCACACCTCTTTTGCGGGAACTACATCATCCACAAAATCAGGCCGTGCGGCCACAGGTTCAATCTTTGACAGATCAAAGGTATATTCCTTTACATACACTGCGTCTTCATCGCTTTTAAACACGGCCTTTGGCTTCCGTCCCCGCTCCTTCAGCCAGTCAAGGGCAATCTCGTCCGCCTCAAAAACAGCAGTCTTGGCGCCTGCCTCCACTGCCAGGTTGCACAGCACCATGCGGTCATCCACGGTCAAGGTTTTGGCGCCGTCCCCGCAGAATTCCATAACCTGGTAGCTGGCGCCGCTGGCGCTGATCTCTCCGATAATCGTCAGCATCAGATCCCGGGGATACACGCCTTCTGGCAGCTTCCCTGTCAGGTTAAACTTTATGGTTTCCGGCACCAGCACCCAGGAAGTTCCTGTTACCATGCCGTAGAGAAGATCCGTGCAGCCCACTCCTGTCCCGAACGCCCCCAGGGCCCCGTAAGTGCAGGTGTGGCTGTCAGCCCCGAAAATCAGCTCTCCCGGACACACATAATGTTCCATCATAATCTGATGGCATACGCCTTTCCCTTCCCAGAAGTCAATGCCATGCTCCTTTGCAAAATCCCTCATCTTCTTCTGGGCAGCCGCTGTCTTGGGGCTGTCTGAGGGAACATTGTGATCCACAATAAACACCATTTTTTTCGGATCTGCAATCTTGGGATCTTTTAATCGGTTGTGATACATGTCAACAGTCAGGTGAGTGGTTCCGTCATTGCTCATCATCCTGTCAAGGTTTACTGTGTGGATGTCCCCCGCCTTAACCTCAGGCACCCCTGCTGCCAACGCAATTATTTTCTCAGCAATGGTCATTCCCATAATTATGTCTCCTCTTTCTTTCCGTTTGTCATTCGCCACAGGTTCATGGCTGCATGCGCATCAGCGCGCCTCCTTATTCAGTGATGCGATCAGGCCGCCCTGGCTTAAAATCTGCTGCATATAAGCAGGGAGCCTGGTGCAGGAGTAAGACTTTCCATTTGCCACGGCAATCCCGTCTGTCAGCGAAACTTCCATCTCATCGCCTGTTTTTACGGCGTCAGGCAGTTCCCTGCACACGATTACCGGCAGACCTATGTTAATGGCATTGCGGTAAAAAATCCGGGCAAATGATTTGGCCACCACCGCCTGGACTCCCAACGCCTTCAGCACCCCCGGCGCCTGTTCCCTGGAAGAGCCGCACCCGAAATTTTCCCCGCCCACAACAAAATCCCCGGGCTTTACTTTTGCCGGAAATTCCGGTTCCAGGGATTCAAATGCATGCTCTTTCATCTCGTCAATGGTGGGAAGCAGCAGATACTGGGAAGCGATGATCTGGTCAGTATCCAGATCGTTGTGAAATTTAAAAATTTTACCGACAGACATGATGATCCTCCGATTTTTAAAAAATTGGTAAGTAATGATTGTATTATAGCACGGACATTGCTATAATGACAATATATAATACTCATAACTATTATAACGGTTGGTTATAGGGATTGCTGGATGCTGACTATGCGGTTATGTTAAGGCGGGAGCGGGTTTGTTAAGCCAGGGATGTCGCAGGCATGAATGGATTTTGTGCGGGTTTGTAGGCCAGGGATGTCGCGGGCCCGAGAGAAGCCATGTGCTGTCAGGGTTCAGGTTTGCCGGACATTCCGAAGAGCCCCTGAAAAACGGGTTTCTTCTCCATGGCAAAATTCACCCTGACAGCACATGGCTTCTCTCGGGCAAAAGCATAAATCCGCTTATCAAAATGGGATGAATGCTTTACTGCTTACTTATGGCTTATAAGATTCGATAAGATGGGGTTAAAGACATGTCTTATAGCTGCTTTCTGTCAGCTATGCATTGGGCTTTGTGAAAGATTTGAACCTAGAGCGTGTTTGAAAATTCATTCCCGGCATCTGCACGCCCCACTTCGCGGTATATTTGGCCCAAATTCACTTAACGTAGCCCACTACGCCGCGTTCATTTGGGCCAAATCTCCCACAAAGTGGAACGCACAGCTACCGGAAAGCAATTTTCAAACACGCTCTAGTACATCATTGCATTAATTCCTAAGCAATAGTACTC
>CAMUJH010000076.1 GCA_947089145.1 uncultured Hungatella sp.
TCATCTACTATATATAAAAACCTCTATAGTAGATATAATTAGTCAAATTTTGAAAGGATGAAATACCACTACAAAAAGGGAACCATTTAAAGTGACAATATATATACATACCCTATTGTTAGACTGTTTAAATGGTTCCTTTTTGTAGAAAATTAAAAATCGGACAATTACAACTACTATATATAAAAACCTCTATAGTAGATATAAATGTCCAACTTTTGAAAAAGCCAGTAAATAAGCTGATTATAGGCCTACGGCGTTGCCCATCCAACGGCTAACGCCGTTGTCTGCCTTGAAATAAAAAATGTATATGTGGTTATGGTTGTTAAAGAATTTAATGCTATATTTTGACGATTAGTAATTTTCAATACATAATTCTCCAATTATAAGCACTTCACACAAACATATATCATTTTTTTATTTCAAGGCAAGGTATGTGAGCGACAGCGAACATACCGTCAGGCAGTGTGCGCAGCACATATATAAATATAATAGGGAGATTATTGAACAATGAGTTTTGAATACAAAGATGAATTGAAAGAGTTATTACCAGAATATATGGGATTGTTAGAAGAACAGGGAAAAATAGAAAACAGAGGCGAAGGATATTATGTCTGTCCTTTCTGCAATTCAGGAGACAAAAAGAACTATACAGCGGCTTTTCATATAGATGGGACAAGATTTAATTGTTTTGCTTGCACTGAACATGGAGATATCTATGATCTTGTAGCGTATATGGAAAATTTGACGCCTGACTGGAAGAAACATTATAACCGTACGCTAAAAATCATGCGTCCCTATCTGGATGGCACTAAGCCTAAGAAAAGTAATCATGCATCCGCATCCATTCCTGAAATCACTGCGCCAGTGGATTATACAGATTATCTGCATAAATGTAATAAGAATGTAGGAGGGACAGATTATTTTGTAAAACGTGGGTTAAGCAAAGAAATTATTAATAGGTTCAATTTGGGATATGATGAAGAAAAGAAAGTTGTAACCATTCCCTATAATCCTAACTGTAAGGGGTATGTGCATAGAATTTTATGGAAGAGTGATAACAAATACTGTAAATTTGGAAATGAGATATTTAATACAGATTGCCTTTATGTACCAAATATAAATTCGTCGCTTTTTAATTGTAAAGATTATGTATTTGTTTGTGAAGGACAGGTTGATGCAATGTCTTTTGTGGAAATAGGGTTAGATGCAATAGGTCTTGGTGGCGTGAATGAAGTATCTAGGCTGATAAAGCAGTTGAAGGAGAAACCGAGTAATAAAATACTCGTTTTGGCGTTAGATAA
Organism: uncultured Hungatella sp.; assembly: GCA_947089145.1. Taxonomy (GTDB): domain Bacteria; phylum Bacillota; class Clostridia; order Lachnospirales; family Lachnospiraceae; genus UBA3402. The sequence continues at coordinate 1,305 of CAMUJH010000076.1, forward strand.
TGATAAAGCTGGCAGACGTGCAACAGGTAAATTTATTGAAGAACTTGCGGATGCCGAATTGGAGCAAAGTTATTTTGTGGATAGTAGTTTATATGGCAAATATAAGGATGCAAATGAATTTTTGGTTACTGATAGGGCTGGATTTATCGAGAAAATGAAAGCTGTGGTAAACAGATAAAAATTAAGTGAAAAAACTCTGATGCATTTCTACGCTATATGTTTGATGGTATTTAATGGCAGCAAGAAATACCTTTCCATAGATGAATTGCCGTATGGAAAGGAACTAAGGATTAGTAATGCATCCGCAAGTACGAGGATAGATGAAACATCCATAGACAGAATTATTATATTAGAGCATAAGACTGTTACCATCAATTAGTAATCAGTTTACCAGTTGAAAGTGTGTTGCTGGAATGGAAATACCTATGTTGTGCTTATGAGACAAGCACGTTGAAAGGTTATATATGCGATGTAAAAATGTGTGGCTTTCATCCACACGTTGAAAGTTATCGTTTCAGACAATAACAAGCTGGTGATGTAGTGGTTGATTCAAACAAAGTGGTCTGCGTTCATTTTGACACAAAGCGTGAATCAATGTAAAAGGTAAAGATAGTATGGAAATATAAATTGTAGTTACAATCTGATTATAAAAAGTAACTACATAGGAAGGATTTTTAAATGCATTGTTATATTCAGGAAATACAAATGAAAAGTTCAAATTCTATTGGATGTGGGAAGGAATTATGCGTCACAACATCTAATTGGACAGTGAATGGGATATCATATACAAGCTATGGATATACATATTCAGATGAAAGGTTTGATCGTCCGATTAAAACAGCATATAAGGTAACGCTTCATGGCAAAAGTTTTCGTGATGAAAAAGGGAGCGTACGGAAGAAGCAGTATCATGTGACAACGATAAAATATTATGACCTGGTTGATTTCGGATGGTATGACTGCATTATAAGCGAAAAGATTAATGAGATTGCGGGAGAGATGGGCATAGAACCTGAGCTTGTGTGGACAGAAATTGAGGATAAATTGGATGCTTTGCAGGATAAGATATGCAATGAATTTGCGTTGACAGAGGAATATAAGGCAAAAGAAAAATACGATGCTATTTTAAAGGAATACCAGTTTAAAAGGAGTAGCTTTGCTGAAAAGTATGAGGTGCAGGAAAATGAATATGATCGCTGCTATGATATTTATGGTGTATTAAGAAATAAAGATTATTTTGAAAAGATAAAGAAGGAATATAAATGCAGAAAAGAGTATGAGGAAAGAAAAAATAGTTACCAAAGAGATTATAAAAGTAACTACAATAATTATTCCGGCAGTTATGGGACAGGTTCATTTAATAGCGGACTTAGCAGTGAAAAAGAGAAATTGTATTATAAGAAGTTTTATAGAACGCTTGCTACTAAATTCCATCCTGATATTATAGGCGATAATGAGCCTATGCAGTTTTTAAACAAATTAAAGGAGACATGGGGAATTTAGGGATTTGTAAAGTAAAATTATTTACAAAATGAAGAACTATATGGTCTGTCAGTCGGATGGATAAAGAGGATTATGAGGGGGGTGACTTATCTCTGCCATTAGGATTTCAGGAGTGGTTGGTTTGAACAAAGCGGTTAGCCTCCAATTGGAGGTATCGGATGAAAGAGATTGAAGGAGGATTTAAGCAATTAACGATACAAAAATTCAATACCTATTGGTAGCAGATAGGATCTTTAAAGTAACATCAATATATTTTTGCAATCTGACTATAGAAGCAGTCAAAACAAATTTATCTGTTGATGATGTTCCTGAAAATGAATTATTTCCTGTAGAAGATTTTAGAGAGTTCTGGATCAAGCTAATTAATGGTAATAGGAATGGGGGCGTGATTGATTTTGTGGAGTGGGTGGGGAAGTATAGAGGGGATTAGATAAAAATAGTGCCTTTGAAGATGTGATGTCAAAGGCACAAGAGTATGGTTTCTATGGATAAATTAGAACTTTCAAGTCCTCATAAAAAGATAATAAAAGAGAAATCATATGTGGTTATTTATTGACTTAAGTTTTAATGTAGCAATATAACCTGAACCGGGAAGAGACCAATTGGGCAAAATTATTTGCTCGTCGTATGGTTTTATCATTTCTCCAGCTTTATAATCATCATAGAACACTTTACTAAAAGGAGAGAAGGTAGAGCAAACCAAAGTATATTTCTGCTTTAACGATTCATCTAATAATATTGTTGCTTTGAATTGTTTACATAGACAATTAATTCTATGACTTTGAAAGAAATCGAGTGCTGGGCATTCATATGAGGCGGCATAAATTATTTTGCAATTATCTGTTGGTACAGCGACTTTGTTACTTTCAACATTGTATATAAATTGACCTCGGTTAGCATTTTTGCTTATGCTTATATTTAAGTTAGATGTATAATCATCATTATTAATAAATAAAGAATGAATAGTATATGTATTTGCCTGTTGTTCTGTCGCATTAAATTTTATGTCAAATGCATGTTCTTTGTTATTTAAATAAAGATAATCTAATATTTTAGTTATAGTTACTTTGAGTGTATTTTTAGTATTAGGAACGAGTTCCAACCTTATTTGCCTTTCGGATGAATTGAGAATACAATCTGAATTATTGAGAATTATATCTAGTTCATCTGAAAAAGAAACAGCAAAATCAGATATTTGGTAATCAAGGTTGATAGGGCATTTTGATTTTAAAATTGTTTTTATAATATTGGCATTATTTTGAAGAAGCAATTGCTTATCCATAGTGTCATAATTATTTATAATACTATCAGATTTAACCCAACCAGTTAAACTATAATCTGAATCGTTATTTATAGAGTTTAATTGTGCGTATATCGCTGATGCGATTTGGCTGACATTTTGAGCTTTTTTAACAATCTTGTTCATAACATAATTTTTAAAAGCATCATATTTCTCAGTATTGTCCTTTTCAAAAATCATATCTTTCCCCTTAGATGCCGCCTTTGCTAAAAGAAAACTATCTTCTAAAACAATAGCGAATACGGGCATATTTTTAGAAAGTGCATACTGATATTCTAGTTCTGTATAACTTAGGCCCGATTCTTCATCAATAGAACCATATCGTCCTCCCAGAATAAGCATATAAACATCAGATTCATCTATCCATTTGCGAATAGTTTTCATTTGAGATTTGCCAGCTTTAAATAATTCCATACCCGCAGGAATATGACCAGCATCAAGAATAGCTTCAACAGCAGCTTGACGTTCTTCAATGAGATCAGTATATGTAGATGAAACAAAAACTTGTAACTTTTTATTCATTAGTATCATCCCCTTAAATATGATAGGAAAATTATACCACAAAAGCAGAATGTAGTAAATATATGAATATTTGATTGGAGGTTTTTATGAGAGTAGACAATGTAAGAGTAACAATGAAGATTCCTGTACATTTTGGACAATCAGATAAAAATGAATGTGTCTTTTCAATCGTTGAATATTAGAATTTTGGATAATACGGCATAGCACTATCTAATCATAAGCTGTATATGCGTTTATTTCGCTTGTACGGACTTTTAAGTACAAGGGTAAAGGATTGTAAGGGTAAGGAATATAAAGGCGAATTTAGCTCATGTAATGTGTTGTGTAATTACACTTAAGGTTTCGGAATTAATGTGGAAAACCGGAGACTGATAGCCATCATGTTATGTAAAAAATTAAGTGATGGATGGAGAATAATATTGTGGAGCATTGTTATTGTAGATTTTAAATTGTGGAGGTAATCATTATATTGAATAAAATTAATATGAAAGATAATGAACAGGTAAACGGTGCAATTAAAATTAGAAGCATTCAGGCGGCAAGCCTATATAGAGTCAATAATAACTATAAATTTGTGCTGAAAATTAAGAACGAAGATGGAAGCTATAATGGGTTGAAGGAGTATAAAGAACCGTTCCTTGATTTTGGAAATGCAGTTATCAATAAGAGCTTGTTTACTGAATATGTATACAATAAACATGGTGTGACCGTAAATAAAAATGGGAAAAGTCTCGATTTCCTGATGATGAAATTTGACTGGGGAGTTGATGAAGACGATTCAAATAAAAAAGATATAAAGCCAGCAATGACAACACGGCAATTAAGGGATTACTATTACGAGAATGGCGCAACAGTTACATGGAAAGCATTTAATCCTAATACTGGTAAGGAAATAGAAGGAAGAGAAAAAACGATAGCCTATAGAATGCTTTTGCGTTCTCCTGGTAAAGCAAAAGAAGGGCATTGCCTTTTTATCAGGGCAGAATTACATAAAAGGATTTTTAATTACCTTACGATGGGCCTTTGGGAGAGGATGCCAAATGTAAAAGGCGCTAAGATCGTAGAAATGTCCGCATATGCGCCCCTTATTACCGCAAATGCAATAGATTTCATTCATATTCCTATGGAGAATATTTTTGTTTTAAAGGATCGGGAAAGCTCATGCTATAAAAAAGCAATTACCGTAAAAAGCAAAGAGGTAGAGCACACCAGGAAAGTAAAAGACTATCCGGCTTTTGAGGAATATATTAATCGGCATGGATTGACATTTTATAAGAAAACAGCATATGAAAATATGGAATTAAAGTATGTGGAGAGAAGCAAAAAGGCTTTGGCGGATTATGGAATAGATGCGGATTTATGCCCTAAGAAGGATATTGTATATAACAAAAGAGAATGTTATTGTGACAGGGAACAGGAGGAATCTAAGATTACCAATGTTTTATGGGACGGCATGGGCATAATTGATAATTCTTTTTTCCCTGATAATATGGAGGGATTCATATATTGTAGGAGCCATTTCTTTAAATCGTGTTTATTTAGGGGAAACATCCAGGAATATTTTAAGGATTATTATGGTGATGATTATGAAAATGCATATGAGACGGATATGACAGGGAGAAGGATGAAGGTGACCGATATAAAAGTAATCGTCACTGAAAATTCCTTAAAATGGATAAAGTTTCTTGACTTAATGAGCAAAAGCGGAACAATACAAGACGGATTCAAATATTACGGTAAGATAGTGAAAAAGGATGGAGAGATGTTTGCGATTGTAAAGACCGCACACCGTAGCAAATATGACGAACTGCAAAGAAGCTCTTTTCAGATAAATAATACATTACTCACTACGAATACCGATATTTTGGAAAAAATTACTGCACCAAGTATTAAATATTGTAATAAGTTGAAATTGGATGACAAAGCATTTCTGAAATATTTGGAGATAACGGGTTCCGGAAGATACAGTATAAATAATGTTTTGATTGAGTTGTATAAATGGAATAACGAATTTAGGCATATGGAATGGTTTAAAAATAAAAAGAAAGCAAAGGTTAATGAACTGAAAGATCGGAGGCTTAAACTTGGGAAGCTGTTCCAGTATGGAGACAATCTGGTTATTTGTGGAAATCCGGTTGCAATGTTGATGGCAGTTACAGGGCAAAGTTATCTTAATGAAGGCTGCTTTAAACCGTTTGATGACAGAATCCAGTGTTGTACAAGCAGGTTTAAGGAAGGAGAAATGCTTGCAGGGTTTAGGAGTCCACATAACAGCTTTAATAATATTGTGCATTTAGAAAATGTATATCCGGATAAAGCCAGGAGATATTTTCCGGATTTAGGCGATAACGTTATTATAATTAATGGGATTGGAACTGATGTACAGAGTCGTTTAAACGGGCAGGATCTTGATACGGACAGTATTTATACAACGAACCAGGAGGATATTGTCGCACTAGCAAAAAAAGCATATACCGAATGGCCAACTATCATTAATGGTATCCAATATGCCACAAATGAATACGACAAAAGTATGAAATCATATTCAGAGATGGATCAGGATATATCCGCTTCCCAATATAATATTGGTTCGGCAAGTAATATGGCACAATTGGCATTAAGTTACTGGTTTGATGGAGGATGTAAGGACAAGGAACTGGAAGACGTTTTTATCATATGCAGTGTGTTGGCGCAGGTGGCTATTGATTCGAGTAAACGGAATTTTGAGATAGAGGTTGGAAGGGAACTTGTGAGAATTGGCAGGTTACAATGCATGAACCATAATCCAAGATATCCTCAATTTTATGCGGATGTACAGAAGTACAATAACAAGAATAAAAAGGGTAATAGACTGGAGATAAAAGATAGTGAAGTTGGATTTTTTAATTGCCCTATGGATTTGATTTATCAGATAGTTGAAAAAGGCATTGTAGACCTTAGAAAGCATAAAGAACTAAACACTAAAACATACGGAGAGTGTGAATACGGTGTAAAACCCATATTTGAATATAAAGGGGATAAATCAAAAATTGACCGAAAGCAGTATAAAAAGATTATAGGCATTATTGAAGAGTGTGACATGGCAGTCAAAGAACTTGATAATACAAAAGATTCTTACTGTAACGACTGTGCAAACGAATTTGAAATCCGCATGGAGAGGTTAAAAAATATTTCTATTAAAAAGGATACAATGTACGCTTTGATTGACTATGCATTCAGCCCAGGAAATGAAAAAGTAAGAGACAGTATATTGGTGGCGTTATATGATAAGGATAAAAGCAAAGACAAAAAGATGTTTTTAGGTTTCTTTAAAAAAACTGAAGAAAGTCCACAAAAAAGTTCCGGAAGTATTGATTTTACAGGCTTTTCAAAGTTTACCTATGAGGAGGGGCGAGAAAAGAACGTAGGCTGAGTAGGGCTTCTCTTGAAATGTTCAAATCATTTTTAAGAAAGGTTTGAATATCATACTATTAAGGCACAAAAGGGCTGGGAAGATTGTGGAAGATTCACCTGGCATAAAACCTTTTGTGTCACGCAAATAACTACTGCTTATGCGGTTAAATATAAATAATCCAATTAGCTTTTTGCTTTTTGGACAAGGCCAATGAGGGGTCATAGCCTTATTGGTCATTACGTATCCCATAACTCCACTATGGATACGGAACAAATAACAATGTAAAAGCCCATATGCATATCCACAATGCATATAGGTGATCCGGAGGGAGGCTCCACACTTCTTCCGGATACATACTGTAGGGTGCTTACAAATATTTTGTATTTTGCGATATAATATAAAATTTATTTTTTATGTCAAAATATTTGGATATAAAAAGATTTTTAAATATATAAAAAAGGGGATGATGAATTATTATGGGGCAGGAGGAATTAAGGGGGCTGTACCGGGAACGCCTGAAAAGGGAGAAGCAGCAATATATAGCGGAAGCGACAGGAATTAACGGAAGTGTGTTGAGCAGGTTCAAGAATGCGAAGATTGATTTGTATCCGCATTTGTTTAAGAAATTAGAAGCATATATCCTCAATAGTTAATCAAATTCATATAAAGGGCATGTCCGCTCAAATTTCCTATAAAAAGTCAAAATATAAATTTAGCATGTAAAGGAGAGATGATACCATATTGAATAATGAATTTAAAGTGCAGTTAAAAGCAGGGCTGGACGAAAGTGAAAGCATAAAACAAATAATTTCGGATATCAATTCCATTCAGAAAAGGCTGGCTTCAATAAACGATGGGAAAATAAAACTTAAGGCCGAAATAGACGAAGCATTGCTTAGATCCATCCGGGAAATTTCAAAAAGTAATAATATATCCTCTTCCGGGCAGGACATTGGCAATCAGCTTGCGACAAATCTGATTAGCGCTTTTAATATCAAGGGAAAAGGTATTCAAAAGCAGATTAGAGAATTATCAAAATCCCTTTATGACATCAGCGTTCAGGAGATGCAAACGGGCAGGGACAATCCCGCCTTTATCGACACAATTAACCAGCTTGGAAGCGTTATAGAAAGAAATGCCAACGTAATTAAAAACCGGATGGGGATCTATGATGATTTCTATCAGTATTTTCAAGGGCTGTCCAAAATAAAAATACCCGAATCCGTCAAAAAGGAGCTGGGCGGGGACTGGAATTCCATGAGGATGGTGTCAGCCGGAAAGTTTGTCACGTCTAAGGACGGTATCGGGCTGGATTCCATTTATCAGGAGATGTGGGATAAGTATAGGGATATGTTCAGCGGCACGGCGGATCAGGTGCAACAATTCCGTGAAATCGTTAATGCGGTAAAGGCGTACAGGGCCGATATTGACAAATTGGAGCCTGTCGATTTAAGCAAAGCCATCGGATTTTCCGAGTCTGTATGGGATGATATGTTAGCCAGGATTGGGAATATGCGTGTCCGGATAAGAGAACAGCTTTCATATGTATCGGATGATGTCGTTCAAGCTGTGCAGGACATTAAAAGGCCGCTGATAAATACTGACATCTCGTTCGGGAACGATAATATAAGACAGCTGACCGATGAAGTTAAGTCTTACTTTTCATCCCTATCAGGCATTTCCGAAAAAGATATTAAAATTAAATTCTTTAAGGATGCCAATGAGGATATCACTGATTTCAACGTGACGCTGGACAAAGGGCAGGGGATACTTGAAAATTATAAGTTTACGTTAGACAATCTGGGGAAATTCTCTTATTCTGGGGGCAAAGTAACTGACATTTCAGGTAAGGAATTTGCCCAGGCGGCGATCAAGGCCAAGGAGTTTCAGAACCGCCTGGAGTCTTTAAAATCGACATATTCCGGTTTCTTGTCCGGTACTTCGGAAACAAATTCCTTTAAAAGGTTAGTTGACAGCATTGATTTTAATACGGTTACGGATAACAGAAGCCTGGAACAGATGGTCTGGCTGTTAAAACAGGCTGAATCCCAGGCAAGGGCGTTAAATTCCGCATTATATAAGCAGTTTTCTTCCAGCGGCGCTGAAAAAATGATTCAAAACCTGGCCAGGATGGAAAGCCAGATTGATATGGCCGAAGCTAAATTTAACGGCGCTAATTTCCAAATACCGGAAAGCATTGCAAATACCATACAAAAAATGAGGGACGGGCTTTCTTCAATAAATAGTATTGATGATCCCAGGAAAAAGATAGATGCGTATAATCAGCTTCAACAACAATTAAAAGAGTTGGGAGATACATATAATCTTCTTTCTAAACAGCAAAAAAATTATACGGATAGTCAAAAACTTTTATCCGGTAAGCAAAAGCTTGGTTCGGATATTGTCCGCTGGATGGTCGAGAACAGGGAAATTTCACAGCAGTTTGATGCCCAGTTAATAAAGATTATAAATGATTTACAGGGCATAAGCAGCAGCTCCGACCTTTCGGTTCTGAACAAAGAATTTTCTGCCGTAAAAGCGCAGGCCAAAGCCGCCGAAGCGTCAACAGACAGTTTTTTAGGGAATATCAGGAAACAGATGGCGGGGGCATTGACCGACACGATTAAATACGGTGCTTCTATCGGTATCATTAATCAGGCCAAACAGTCCATAGCGCAGATGATATCCGATGTTGAAAGCCTCCAGGACGCCATGATTGAGTTTAACAAGGTGGCCGGGCTTACATCCGAAAAACTGGATGAATTTACCGCCGATGCATATGAAACGGGTAACAGAATATCCAGGACGGGGAAAAGCATTATGGACGGCATGTCCGAGTTCAGGAGGGCGGGATATGACATTGACAGCCTCCTTGGCATGTCAGAAGCCGCCAACATCATGGTGAATGTCGCTGACGGGATTGACAACGTTTCCGATGCGGCCAGCAGCCTGATCGCAATACTCCGTGGATATAACATTGCCGATTCGGATATCATGTCCGTTGTCGATATGCTAAACGAAGTATCCAATAACAGTCCAGTTGGATTTGATAATCTCGCCGAAGGATTAGAGCGTACCGCTGGCGTTATTGGACAGACTGGGACTTCTTTAGCGGAAAATATTGGCTTGCTAACGGCTGGATTTGCCCGCCTGAGAAATATGGAAAAGGTTTCCACGGGGCTTAATACCATCTCTCAAAGATTGCGGGGTATAGGCGAGGATGGAGAGTCCATTGACGGGTTAGGTGCAAAATTAAAAGAAGAGTTTGAAACGATCGGCGTTGACATTGAAGACGCAAACGGGGAGTTAAGGAGTACTTACGATATTATCAATGATTACGCCAAAGTATTTCCTGAATTAACCAGTAAGCAAAGGCAATATTTTGGAGAACTTGCATCTGGAAAACATCAAATACCCGTATGGAATTCTATTGTAGCTGGTATCCAAGATGTAAATAAAGCAATTGATCAGGCGAACAATAGTTTAGGCAGCGCCGCAAAAGAAAATGAAATTTACATGAATTCTATTGCGGGTGCCAAGAACGCATATCAAAACGCTATGGACGAATTTGCGAAGGAAGCGGTAGATGACGAATGGATCTCCGACTTTATTCAAGCTGGGACGTCGCTGTTGCGGATGCTTACTAACATCATTAGTACGGATTCCGTTGTAAGGGAATCCATAGGTGAGGTTATAGGATTTATAAAGGACTTATCCGGAACACTGGAAAATCTGTCGGAAAATAAGTTTATCGCTACATTTGCACAGGCATTTATCGCATTGCAGACAGCCAAAATGGGAACCGAGATTGTGTCAATGGCTACGGGTGCCAAAGATGCGGCCAATATGTTTAAATGGCTTCTAAACATTGTAAGAGGATATGGTACGGTTCAGGATATTGCCGGACAGGCTGTGATTGGCACAACGGAAGCTATTGACGGAATGACAGGTGGTTTGGCGAAGAATAAGAAGGGGATATTAGACTGTGTTACCGCACTTGGTAAATTTATCGCGGCGCACCCAGGTATTACCGCTGCTTCCGTCGCATTGGCAGTGGGTATAAAGGCCGTAAATGATTACATCCACCGCATAGAAAACGCCAAAGAGGCGCTCTCCTCTTCCGTATCCGCTTATAAGTCCACAAAATCAGAATTAGAGTCCATCAATTTCGAATTGGAGACTCAATCCAGCCGTCTGGATGAACTCCTTGCGAAAGACAACCTTACCTATGCGGAAGAGGATGAATTAAAGAATCTGCAACAAATCACCAAGGAATTGGAACTCCAGAAAGCACTTAAAGACGAGGAAGCAAAACGGAATGCCAGGGAGGTAGCCGATAACGTTGTCAAAGCTTATAATGCGGAGCATAACGCCTCCATTAATGATAACCTTATTGACGCAACGTATAACTCGCTAGGGAAAACAGGCATCAATGAAAGCATCTTAGGGAACAAAGGCGACTTGAATCTGCAGATAGCGGCTTATAAGCTTCTTTCGGAACAGCAAGCGAAGGCCCTTGAAAGCCAAAGCGAGGGCTATCAGGATATTGCTGATAAGACGCAAAGCATAAAGGATAACCTGTATGAGCAGTTAGAAACCATTACATATCAAAGACAGCAGTTAATGGCCCTTCCATATGACGAATTGGACGCAGGTCAGAAAGATATGCTGGACAGGCTTAATTCCGATTATGCCTTCCTTTGGAAAGTGTTAGATCCAGGCAAGTGGAATACCACTCAATTGGATTCTATTTTTGATACGAAAGGTATTGAGAAGACCAAAGAAGAACTGATTCAGCTTGCCAAAGCGGGAAAATTGGACGAGGAAGCTTTAAAGTTATGGCCTGAGTTGGCAAATGCAATCAATAATGCGGACTTGGTTGTGGAAGATGGCGTTACAAACATCCAGGCCCTCCTTAAACATATCAAAGGGCTGGCTGAGGGGGCCTCTGATGCTGCGGATGCATTTGAAGATCTCTCCTCCTCTGCCGATGTGTCACAATTTAATGAGACTATTGATACTGTCCAGTCTTCCATCTCTAAACTTCGCAGCGCTTTGGATTCTCTCAATAAAGGGGAACTTGGCAAAGAGGCCGTGCTGGACTTAATGCAGGAATTTCCTTCGCTTATCCCCTATATAGACGTTGCCGCTGACGGGTTTGGAAACTTGTCGGAGGGATTAAGCAAGCTGATTGCGCAACAGCCTGACGCATTGATTCAGGAATTGGAACGGTTGAAAAATTCCCTAAATACCGAGGAAGAACGTACACAAATAGATGCCTTGATTAATTCATTACAGGAGCTTAGTTCCTATGGCGATACGGGCATGGAAGCTTATGCCGCTTCAATCGGTAACACTTGGAGTGATACGGCTAACGTAATTGAAGGCGTGACAAACCAGTTTGAAAACCTTGCAAAGGTACAGGAAGCAGTGTCCAACGGGTTAACCATGTCCGCCACTGCTGCGGCTGAACTGGCTAAAATGTATCCGGAGATACTGACTAATTGTGAGATTGCGGCTAATGGACAAATTACACTGAATGAAGATGTTGTAAAGAGCATCCTTGAAGGGGACTCTTCCATTGTTGATGCACAGATAGCAAAATTAGAGGCTGACAAAGCCGTATTGGAAGGAAAGAGATCTTGCGCCGAAGCACAGCTTAATATATTGAAGCAGGTAGGTGAAGGTGAGGGTAAAATCACACAAGAAACCGCACAATACCGTATCGACACTGCCAATAGATTGCTTAATGCTTTAATTGAAGCAGGCGTACAGGAAGATGAAGCTTACGCCGCCGTTGCTGAAGCCATGGCTAATAATACCCAGGAATTTGGACGTGTAGTCGCTGATGTTGCACAAAAGTACTCCATCAATATGGATGTCGCCGCCTCTTCTGCAGCACAGACCGTAAGTGATAACAGTACCCTTATGCAGAAATCTTTAAGCAACTTCCAAAAGAAAGCCATTGACGTGGCAAAAACCATTGCGGGCATGGTTAAGGGCGAGGCTGTTGGCAATACGGGCATTTATGGCGGTGCGGGTTCCAGTTCCAGAGGCGGCATCGTTATGGACAACAGCCCCGGAAAGTTTAAGAGGACGCTTGTTGAACGCAGAAAAGTACAACTTGAACTGGATGACTTTAAATCACAGCTTGAAATTGATATTAAGGGATATACGGATGCCATATCAAATATTGACGCCCAAATTGAGATATTGAGGGGCTTACAGGCAACATTCAAGAATACGGCTAATTCTCCTAATGGCGGCATTGGCGGTCATAATTACGCTGACAAGATCAAAGACCTTGAAAAAGAGAAAGACAAAATCAATAAGGCTTTGGATGATGCTAAATCGGGAAGCGGGGGAAGCGGCGGTTCTGCCAGTGATGCAAAAGATGAATATGAAGAACTATTTGATTTCTTTGAGCGCAGGGCAAAAGTCCTTAATGACATACTATCCTATCTCAAAACGGGAATGGATAACGTAGTTGGATCGTTTGCAAAAAATAGCCTGTTGGATGCCCAATTAAATGTCACGGAAGAGAAATTCAATAATTATACGGATGCACTGGCAATGTATACCCAGAAGGCCAATGAAGCATTGTCAAAGCTCCCGTCCGATATCGCACAAAAAGTTAAAGATGGCGCCGTTGACCTTACTACGTTTATTGGTGAGGGCAATGAGGAAGTTGTTGAAGCTATCAAGGACTATGAACAATGGGCAGATAAGGTTGCCGACTGTAAGCAGGAACTTGAAGAATTAAAGACAGCCATTCGTCAACTTGAACTGGATAAATTCAATAATATTGCAGAGGATTTTACAAACGCATTTAACTTTCACAAAGATGGTAAAGACTTAGTTTCCAAACAGATTGACTTGCTTAAGGAAGCAGGTGAGTTAATTGGAGAATCATTCTTTACGGCGCAGATAGACCAGTCACAGAAGCAGTTGGAATTGTTAGAAGCTGAAAAGGCTCAATTGGTTGACCAGATGACGGATGCTATTGATTCCGGAAGGATAGAAAAAGGAACCGATGAATGGTTGTCCATGGCAAATACTCTTTCAGATGTTGAAGGGAATATTTTGGAGTGTAAAAAGGCTATTGAGTCATTTGACAATGAACTGCTAAATCTCAACTACCAAATATTTGAACGCATCCAGACGGAATTTGGAAATCTTTCTTCCGAATTAAGCAATCTTGCCGGATTGTTTGATGAGTTTAATGATATCAAGGTATCCGATGGTAAAGGGACATGGACAAAGGAAGCCATTGCCACTCTTGGATTGTATGCCCAACAGTATGAAATTGCAAAGTATCAGATTGAACAGTATGCGGATGCTATTGATAAGCTGAAACAGGATTATGCGGCTGGAAGAGTTTCCGCAACTGAATATATGGACAAGCTTGCTGCTTTGAAAAAGAGTCAGTATGATGCCGTAGATAGTGTCCATGCAATGGAAGATGCGATAATTTCATTGAATAAAACCAGAGTAGACGAAGAAATTGAAACTATTGAGGAATCCATAAAAAAATATAAGGAATTAGTGGATTCACAAGTTGCGGCCTTAGAAGCCGAAAAAGATTTACACGATTATAGAAAGTCTATAGAAGAAAAGACGAAAAATCTAAATGATATAGACCGTAAGATTATAGCAGTCCAAAATGATACTTCTGCCACAGGTGTTGCAAAATTAAAATTACTTGAAGATCAGAGGGCAAAAGCCAAAAAAGAACTTGAAGAAGCGGAATATGATCACTCTATTGAGGCCCAGAAAGATGCCTTAAATAAACAATATGACCAATTTAAGGATGCCAGAGATCAAGAAATCGAAGCCCTCAAAGCTACTCTTGAAGACCGTGAATCCTTAATTTCCCAATCCTTTGAAACGGTAAAAGCCAATGCAAATATCGTAGGCCAGGAAATAGCGGCCATTGCAGCGGAACATGGTGTCACTATCTCCAATGCCATCATTACCTCTTGGGAAAAAGGGGAAAATGCCATTGCCAGCTATGGTGATGTATTGTCTGCCGGGTCAAGTGCGTTTATCGGTAATCTTATGGGTGTGGAAGATAAAGTATATGACTTGCAGACACAGGCCAACAGTACCGCTGATACCTTATCCTATATGTTTGCTACAAGGGCCGATACTTTGGTAGAAGAACTTACTGCTTCTTATCAGAGTGAGGAAAACCTTAATAACATGACACAGATACTCCAAAACAGCCTTATCAATACTTTGGAGCGTGGCTATAACATCAGCAGTATTACGAGTGCTTTTGACAGTATCGTATCAGGAGCAAATGAGGCTGTCAGTGCCGCTAATAAGGCTGCAAATGCAATAAGCAATATGAATAGTGCAGGTAGTAGCGGAGGTGGGTATAGTGGTGGTTCAAGTGGAAACAGAGGTGGTTACGGCAATGATTCCAGCGGAGATTACAACAGTGGCCCTGGTGTGACATCAAATAAACTGCTCCCAGGTCTGCCATCCGATGGTGGAGGTATGGAAGGTACATACCGTATTGTCAGGTCAAGCACAGGAAACGTAGTTAAATATGGATTGTCAAAGAACCAGGCCGATTCTCTGTTAAAGAAGTATGGGCCTAGATATGAAATCCAGGCTTACGCTAAAGGTGGTATTGTTAAGAAAGACCCTGATAATCCGTTAAATAAGGTTGCGGAAGCAGTTGGTGAGGATACAATCGGCGCTCTGCAAGAAGGTGAACAAGTTCTTACTCGTGTAGACAGTGCCCGTTTACAGGAATTGCTTAAAATCGCTGACCATCTGGTGGAACATCCGATGCATATGAGCAACCAGGAAAGACTTGAAAGACTCGCTAATACACAACGGGAACAGAATACAATTGAATTAGTAAGAAATGACAGACCTAATGTCTCCATGCATTATGACAGTCTGATTACTGTCAATGGGGATGTTAATGATACGAACCATTTCTTACGGCAGATTGAAGGTGTATCACAGAAGGTTGTTAATAAGACGCTGGATAAGTTTGATAGGGAGTTTAAGTATAGGTGATAAGTATTGGCTTTTGGATGTTAGGTGATGAAGGAACATGATAGGATAATAGATTGGATAATGTGATGAAAGTAATAGAGTAGGCCGTTAACCTGTTCAAGGTAAGGGCATGGTTGATTAATCGTGCCCTTTCTATCCTTTCTTAATTATTGAGTGATTAGTTTTGAAGGTGAATATTGAATAATATGGTACTAAAAAATATAAGTATCGTATCACAATATAAAAATTTAAGACGATATGGAGGAATTAGTTATAAGTACAGAAAATAAATTACAACTCCCTTGGTGGCAGAAATATACGCTTAGTCTTACTGAATCAGCAGAATATTTCGGAATTGGATATAAGAAGTTAGCAAAATTTGTAGATGAACACAAGGATGAGAAGTTTATTTTATGGAATGGAACAAGAGCACAGATTAAACGTGTCATGTTTGAACAATATGTTAATGAGCATATGAATGCTATTTAATATTTACAATTAAATAAAATAACAGAATGAGTAATGGACTTTGAGCCGGACGTATGGTATTATGGGAAGTATCATACAGATGGCTCTTGATATACGAAAGGAGCGAGGGAATATTGTCAGATGTTATTAGACGGGATAGCAAGGGTCGAAAACTATGGACAGGAGAGAGCCAGGAAAAAGATGGGAGATATAAATACAGATATATTGATGCTTTTGGTGAAAGGAAGTCTGTATATAGTTGGAGACTGACTGAATCGGATGCAGTGCCTAAAGGTAAACGTAAAGATATTTCTTTGAGAGAAAAGGAAAAACAGATTCAAAAGGCTTTAGATGATTATATTATGCCGAATGGTGGGAACATTACCGTACTTGAATTAGTAGAGAAGTATGTTTCACAGCAACATGGTGTAAAGCATAATACCAAAGCCAATTATAATTTTGTAATTAACATCATAAAGAAAGAGAATTTCGGTAAGAAAAGGATTGATACCGTCAGAATATCAGATGCGAAAGGATGGCTTATCAAATTACAGCAGGATGGAAGAGGGTATAGTTCTATCCATTCCATAAGAGGAGTAGTCAGACCAGCCTTCCAAATGGCGGTAGAGGATGATTTGATCCGCAAGAACCCGTTTGAGTTTCAACTTGCTACAGTAGTAGTAAATGATTCTGTTACGAGAGAAGCAATCACCAGAGAACAGGAAAGGGCATTTTTGAACTTTGTTAAAGCTGACAAGCATTTTTCAAAATACTATGAGGGCATCTTTATCCTATTCAAAACAGGACTTCGTATCTCTGAATTTTGTGGATTGACAAGAGAAGATATTGACTTTGCGAATAATAGAATCAAGGTTGATCATCAGCTACAGAGAAAAAGGGATATGGAATATGTCATAGAAACGCCTAAGACAGAAAAGGGTGTGAGATATGTGCCTATGTCCAATGAAGTGAGGGAATGTTTTAAACGTATTTTGCAAAATCGCAAGAAACCAAAGATTGAACCTATGATTGATGGCAAGTGCGGATTTCTGTATTTGGATAAAAATAATATGCCAATGGTTGCGTTACATTGGGAAAAATATTTTCAGCACATCCGTGAGAAATACAATAAGATTTACAAGAAAGAGCTTCCGGTGATTACACCACATGTAGCAAGGCATACATTTTGTAGCAATATGGCAAAGTCAGGTGTCAATCCTAAAAAGTTGCAGTACATTATGGGGCATTCGGATATCGGTGTAACGCTCAATACATATACCCATTTACAGTTTGATGATTTGGGTG
>CAMUJH010000077.1 GCA_947089145.1 uncultured Hungatella sp.
TTTAGACGTTGCAGGATGGGTTGGTCAAGACTAACTTTTGAGAAAGAATGCAGGAGCCAAAGAATGAAAACAGAATGATGATGAGAAAAATGTTGATAATATTCGCAACCAAAGGTATAATATGGGAGGAAGGAGTACATATATGGATGAGAACTATATTTCAATACAGGAAATGGCTGTAAGATGGAATATGAGCAAGAGAAGAATACAGGTATTATGTAAGGAAGGCCGGATTAAAGGCGCAAAAATGGCAGGGAATATGTGGGTGCTTCCAGAGAAATTAGATAAACCGAATGACGCAAGAAGGAAAAATCCCATATATAAATCTTGTGCCGGTGCTGATAATATAAAAAATGGGTTAAAAAGCCTGCTAAAAGAGATGTACAGCATTTGTTTTGAACAGTATCCATCAAAAGAAAGCCAGAGAAATGCAGTATTAGCGTCTATTGCAAGTGCTCTAATCATGCATTATACAAATAAAAATGGGGATAAGATCTATGAGATCGTACAGGAAGGAATGCAAGGTGATGGAAAAGAGATCCCAGAACTTTTAAATTGTGCATGCGCATTTGTTGCTAAATATAAAAACCATACAGAACTGGATAATATTGTATCATGGTCTTATCAGTATTCCAATAAGATTCTGGGATTTGACCAATATGCGGCAACCCAGTTTTTTACAGATCAGTATATGATCCGTTTTTTAAATACACATATGGAAGGACTGGAGAAGGCTGATAAAATCGTAGATCCATGCTGCGGGGGAGGGAACTTCCTTCTGGAATGTTTGGAGTTTGTATGCCATAAAAATGAAGGTGATGAGAAGGCGGTTTTGGAAAAAGTCAGAAAGCTGTACGCATATGACATAGATGAAGACATAGTCAGAATAGCATTTGTAAATCTGAAAATAAAGGTTATGTCAATTTTATATAATTGGGGCAAGAAGTTTGATATTTCCATTTGGGACAAGATTAAACCTAATTTATTTGTATCCGCATCTCCTCATATTGGAGGAGCCCTGCATTTTACAGAAAGCCATTATGTAGTCAACTTAGCAGACGGACAGAGAAAGACAATAGAGGAGGCATTAGGGAACGCTGACTTTATAATGACAAACCCTCCGTTTCAAACGGTAAAAGGCATGGATGATCTGCTAAAAGTTTTTTTGAAAAAAAACTACGACTTAGCTAATTGTGATACCTGTGCTGCCTTTTTCCAGGTTATTGCAAAGATGTTAAAGCATAAGGGGACATGCGGAATTGTTACGCAGAATTCATGGATGCATTTAGATTCATTTACAGATTTTCGGATGGATTTTTTAAGGAAATACAGTATACGGTATATGGTTAATCTGGGATCTGGAGCATTTGCTGACTTAAGCGGGGAAAAGACTAATATATCACTGGCTATTATTAAAAGGGAAGGAGATAATAATAATTTCTTTCAATATACAGACTTATCCAGAGAAAACTATGATCTAAAGAAGAAAATGATTTTAGAGGACAAGCTGAGTTTCCAGCTCTATAGCCAATCAGAGTTAAAAAGTACATCTAATGGATTTGATTTTACCATTAATAGTAAAATCAAAGACTTAATGACTCGGATGGAGAAATTTTCAGATGTGGCTGTTCCGATGCAGGGTACATCAACTGGAAATGTTTCCGAACTGGTGGGCTATTTTTGGCAGCACTTTGGGGATTCCAGGTGGAGACTGGCTAGCAAAGGAGGAGGGTATTGCAGATGGCAGGGCTTAAACAGCAATGTAGTTAAATGGGGAATTAATGGGGAATATATTCAAGAACAGAAGGGCTCTGCATTAAGGAATGCAAAATATTTCGGGCATACTTTTATGGTGTTCAGCGATACAGGTACGTCAGGCCTTAATGTGAGGATAATGCTTCCAGAACAGATTTTTATCGCATCAGGGCCGGGAATACGTGTGAATAGAGGCAATCCTTACGCTTTGCTGGCATACCTGAATTCCAGAATAGCAACCTACTATATTAGGAAGATGTCTCCCAAGCTGACAATTGCTGCCGGATACATTGGTAAATTGCCGATTTGTTCGGAAATATATAATTCTGTAGTTCTTGAAGAAAAGGCGAGACAGTGTATTGTATTGAAACAGAAAATATTGCGCAACAGGCCGGCAAACTATGAATATGACGCCTCTTTCCTGGATGCAGTTACAGATTCTCTTGATGAATGCAGCTTAACATGGTTCAAAAGCGATTTAAAAGATGAACTTTTGAAATTGGAGATTGAGGGACAAATGGACAGATATATTTTGTCAAGTCTGCAACTGAGAGAAAAGGAAGAGCAGGTCATTTCAGAGAGTGTCGGCGTTTGTGCAGATATGATAACAGAGGAAAAGAAGCTGGATATGGCCAAACTGGATTTATATATTGCAAAGCTTTTAGATGACGGATGCAATTTAAAAAGGAGCAAAACGGGAAAAAATGAGATGGGATGTGACGGCATATTAGAATATATGGCAAAAGATCTGAAAGTAAATCCGAGATTTTTGGTATATGAAATAGAAAATAATTTGCAGTATTTTAAACAGGTTAAGGGGAAATATAAAAATTTACTTCTGCATAATGAGATCCTGAATTTGATGCAATATAACCCTAAGACAGGGGTGAAGGAGGCTTCTGTCAGTTATGAAGATATATACAGACAAATATGCAGTAAATATGGAGACGAATTCAATATTTCAGCATGGATTGATAAAGATTTTGATAGAACCCATAAAAATAATTTTAAAAATGCACCGATATTAAAGTGCAGACAGGGCTATGTGCTGAGAGAGGAACTATAATGCTGGAGATATTAAAAAAGATAGTTTCTAAATATGTTAGTCAAAACGCCGATATGAATGAATGGAGGAGTGTTAGAAAGAATTATTTCTGGTATAGTTATTTAGTCTTTTTAAATATCTACCTGTCAGAAAGCGGCAGCAAAATGGGAGATTATGAGAAATTAGCGCAAAAACAAATTATTGACCAAGAGGCGCTTTGGCACATTAAGGGATTAAAAGACTCTTATGAAATAGCTTTGGATATGAAAACAGAATTTGACGCAGAGTGCGACATTAATCAGCTATATCAGGAATATATATCTATGGAGTTTTTTGTCAGTGAGGATGGAGCATTTGGATATGAAAAGGGAAAAACTTCAAGAGATATTTTAGGCGCATATTATACAGAAAAAGATTTTGCGTATGAGATAGTAGAGAACTTAATGAGGAAGTTCGTTGAAAAAAATATAAGATCAGGCTCAATTAGAGATGACGGCAGAGAGATTAAAGAACTGCTGATAAATGCAAAATATGTTGACAGTTCATGCGGAGCCGGAGAATTCCTGATTGCGGCAGCACGGTATATAAAAAATAACTTTGTGCTTGAGGAAAGTGAAATTGATATTTTAGCCAAAAACATTTACGGCTATGATATTGATCCTATAGCAGTACTGATAACACGGATAAGAATTAAGAAAGAACTTGGCACAGAGCAAGGCTTGCTGAATATACAGTTAGGAAATCCGATTATACCGAGATCAGGAAAAAAGGTATCATATAAATATAGTTTGGTTGCAGAAGGCAGATTTTATAATCTGGAAATGGGAATTCCTGTTTTTGATCAGGAATATACGGTTATTGTAGGGAATCCGCCATGGGAGAAAATAAGATTTGAAGAAAAAAAATTTTTATATCATTTCATAGCGGATAAAAGGATAATTGATAAAAAGTCAGAGAGAGATCAGTATGTGAATAGTCACATATCTGCCCAGAACAGAGGTTACTATAATTGCCTTAGAGAAGAATATGATTTGTTTAAAACAGAGCTAAAAGATAAAGGGTTTTTAAAAAGAAGCGCAGTGGGTGAACTGAATACATATGCGCTGTTTACTGAATGGGGAGTTTGCCATGTAAGCCGAAAGGGCGTCATAGGATTGATCGTTAAAAGCTCACTGCTGAAGGCGCCGGTATATAGAGAATTCTTTTCCTGCCTTCTACAAGAACATATATTAAATGAAGCATATATGTTTTCAAATAAAAAGAAGATTTTTCAAATTGACTCAAGGGAAGAATTTTCTGTAATATATCTAAACTGTGAAAATACAGGATACGCTAAGATAGCCGTGGACTTAAGCGAGGTAAAAGGATTTGGGCGCAGTCACCTGCTGGAGATATCAGAAGATATTTTAGAGAGCATTAATCCAATAAGCAGAATGATACCAGGAATAAAGACAGAACATGAATTAAGGTTTCTTATAAAATTATGCTCCACAAGAAAAATGTTTCAAGACGTATATCCAGAATGTAAGTTTGGCCGGATTGTTCATCTTACAAACCATAGCAGGTATATAGAGAGGAGTGCAGATAAGGGATATCTGCCTATTTATGAGGGTAAATTTATAGAGCAGTACAATAACCGATATGCAACATATAGAGAGGTGGAAGACAGCGAGCGCTATAAAGGCAAATCAAAGGCGAAACTGATTATAGGCGATGAGGAATATCCAGAAAGTCGGTATTTTATTGACAAAGACTACTGGAATAAACTGTCAGGCAATTTTACGGAGGAATATAGCGTTGTATGGAGAAGCTTGACAGCAGCTTCCAACAGGCGAACAATGATAGCTACTTTACTTCCCAAAATACCGACTTGTCAGTCTATACAGCTTCTGCAGACTTCGGATAAGAATAAAATGATACACATATTAGCGCTTTTCAATTCGATTATATTTGATTATATTGTGAGAATGAAATTGGCAGGGCTGGATCTGACCCAGACGATTATAAAACAAATGCCGGTGCCGTCTGAGGATCGATACGAAGAGATGATTTTATATAAGAATGTAACAGCATCTATAGGCAGCCATATTGCCTCCAGAATTAAAGCACTGTATCAAAATGATAGTATGGTGCAGAACTTTTTCTCAAATATTTACACATATCATGTTGATAAAAAGGCGCATAAGGCATTGATGGCTGAAATTGATATATTGATGGCAAAAGCCTATGGAATTGAAGACGCAGAATTTCAAGATATTATAAAACATTTTGCTAGATTCTATTCAAAAAAAGAGGCTGAGAGGTTTTTTAGGCCGCAGCCTCTTTAGAGCAGCAACACTTATAACATGCCATAGGCTTTAGCGGAGCGGCTGTTTCCATTTCTTGCCCAAACACGGCTTATTTGTTTCACATGGTCTAGGCTGGATTCGTCCAGAAGAGATAAGACATAATAGTCGCTTGAAATTTTTTCAAAAATAAGTATTTTATGGACAAAGTCTCCCCGATTACCATATTTTGACAGTTCTTCTGTGCCGTCATCAGGGCTGCCTTTTAGCTGAATGCGCCAACTGCCATTATTCGGTGCGAATTTTATTGTTGACGGGAAGTAATCCTTGCCTTGATAATTGATGGTAATATTTTTCGTCATATCAACATTGTCAGGATCAATTTCAAAAAATTTGATGCCGCCATACATATGTATGTTGTCAGTGTACTGGTATGGAGTACCAGAGACAGACCCTGATTCGATTTTGCCAAGCTTTGACAGATCAAGGATATTTCTTGAACCGCCGGTTGATTCCCGCATTTCAAACCAAAACTGTTCATGAGTAAAGGCAGGCCCGGTGGAAGATTGAGATTCAAGCGTTTGTCCCATGGGAACATTCACATGTAGTGCAGACCTTTTTCCTTGTTGTTTTTCAATGTGAATTATCGCAGGCAGGTTCACCTTTTCACAGCCAAAAAGAGGAAGCTTTTTAAGAGAACGCTGCTGGTTTATACGGCGGGTGGCGGAGGCGATCTTTTGGGAAGCTTCCTTTGAAATGTAATTACTGCCTAGTAAAGCCTCAATGGCAGCGGCAGAGGCAATTTTTGCCGAACACTGGTAATTATCATCCATATATTTTTGGATAATCTCCTGCAGACTAAGTAATTCATTGGAATTTTTCTGCTGTTCATATTTACATATGGAGCAGCTTTCGAAATTAGTCCATAGACCGCCGCCTGTAAAGTTGTTTGATCCGACAGCACACCAAGCATATCTATCATTAGTAAGCAGGTATACTTTACTATGGTAAGTTGTGGCGGGATCTTCGGAGTGGATAACATAGAGATGATCGCATAGATAAAAGAGGTTTAAGAGGGCTTCATATGATGTGCCATTCAAATCAATGCCAATAAAGGCTGTAATTTTTCCGCCACCTGCCCGAAATTGCCGGAGAGCCGGTTTCATTCGAAGGACGCCGCTGTTTTTGGCAAATGCTGAAAAAAAGACAAACTGATCATAACCTTGCGTAAGCTCGTCTATAAGAATACTGCCTAACTGCCCCTGGAAGGGTTGATTGATAATGTTCATGTGGAGATCCTTTCTTTGATAGTTCTAATAATTATATCAATTATAGAAAGAAGTTGCAAGATTGACGTATAAAATGTTTTTGCATTTGTGAAAAATAGATATTGCATTTACAAATCGGTTATGTTAATATAATACAAATTTAATGCGGCAAAGCATGGAAAAGGCAAAGAAGGAGACTCTTGCCCCAGGAACTTCAACAGGAAGACGGCGTCACCGACTGAGAGCGCTGTCATGTCGGGCCGGGCAATAAGGGAACGCTCTGGAGCCGGCATTCTGAATCATCGGCTGTAAGCAGGATCTGCAGGCCTGTCATAAGCAGACAAGACCCTGACGCCGTCAGTAGGGATGCCCGTTTGACATTCGTTACATGTCAAGAGTGGAGTTTCGGCTTTTGCATGGAGCCGATCTCAATGCGGGTGGTACCGCGGAGCATGATGCACTACCAGGTTTTTTCCTGTAGAATATGATGTCCCGTCCCGGAGTATGTAACAGTATTCCGGGACGGGATTTTTTTCTGCCGTACATGCCGAAAGCTGCAGGCGGCCATGTATGGCTGTATCCGGGCCGGAATAGAAACAGATTACATTCAGGTAAGGAGAGTAAACTATGGAATTTTTAACAGGAGTAAAGGAGAAGGAAACTTTGGATATCCGTCAGATTGCTGGAGGGGACTATGAGGGCAAAACCGTGAAAATAAACGGAGTCATACACAATATCCGGGATATGGGAGAGGTGGCTTTCGTGATTTTGCGGAAAGCTGACGGACTGGTGCAGTGCGTATATGAAGAAGGAAAGACCAGGTTTAATTTAAAAGATTTAAAGGAAGAGTCAGCGGTGGAGATTAGCGGAACAGTGGCCCGGGAGGAACGCGCCCCCCATGGGTTTGAGATCCGTATGGATACGGTCAGGATTTTATCGCAGCCGGACGAGATTCTTCCGATTGCTGTCAATAAATTTAAAATGCACGCTTCCCTGGAAGCACGGCTGGGGATGCGGCCGGTATCCCTGCGCAATGTGCGGGAGCGGGCGAAATTCAGGATTCAGGAAGGAATTGTCCGCGGCTTTCGGGATTTCCTTCACAGCCAGGGATTTACGGAGATTCATACGCCGAAAATCGTAGCCCGGGGAGCGGAGGGCGGTTCCAATGTGTTTCGGCTGGATTACTTTAACAAACGGGCGGAATTAGGGCAGAGCCCCCAGTTTTACAAACAGACCATGGTAGGTGTGTTTGACAGGGTATTCGAAGTGGCTCCGGTTTTCAGGGCCGAAAAACACAACACTACCAGACATCTCAACGAGTACATCGGGCTGGATTTTGAGATGGGCTATATTGACGGATTTGAGGACATTATGGCCATGGAAACGGGATTTCTGCAGTATACCATGGAACTTTTGGGAAGTGAATATAAAAAGGAACTGGATATGCTGGAGGCGGCCCTTCCGGATGTAGGCAGAATTCCCGCGGTGCGCTTTGACAGGGCAAAAGAACTGGTGGCGGAAAAATATAACCGGAAGATTAAGAACCCTTATGATCTGGAACCGGAAGAGGAACTGCTTATTGGAAGATACTTTAAAGAGGAATATGGAAGCGACTTTGTGTTTGTGACCCACTACCCCAGCAGAAAACGTCCTTTTTACGCCATGGACGATCCGATGGACGAAAGATTTACCTTAAGCTTTGACCTGCTGTTTAAAGGGCTTGAAGTGACTACCGGGGGACAGAGAATCCATGATTATCAGGAGATACTGGCAAAAATGGAGAAACGGCATATGGAACCCAAAGACATTGCTTCCTATCTGATGATATTCAAGTACGGAATGCCGCCTCACGGAGGCCTGGGAATCGGCCTGGAACGGCTGACCATGAGGCTTCTGGACGAGCAGAACGTGCGGGAGACATCCCTGTTTCCAAGAGATGTAAACCGATTAGAACCATAGAAACCATAAAGGATGTAAATTAGGAGGAGAAGGCTCATGGCAAACGTGATTAGTGATGAAACCATAGACTATGTAGGCATTCTGGCTAAACTGGAACTTTCCCAGGAGGAAAAAGAGGAGGCCAAGAAAGATATGGGGCGGATGCTGGATTACATTGATAAGCTCAATGAATTGGATACCAGCGGCACAGAACCTATGTCCCATATATTTTCCATGAATAACGTATTTCGTGAGGACGTGGTTACCAATGGGGATGACAGGGATGACATCCTGAAAAATGCGCCGGAACAAAAAGAGGGGGCTTTCAAGGTTCCCAAAACTGTGGAATAAGACAAAACGGCGGCGCCAGACAGGCGGACAATCAGAGAACGTAAAAAGCGCCATGACGCCGGGAAGGAGCAGCAAAAATGAGCATATTAGAGTTGACAGCCCTGGAATTGGGCAAAAAAATAAAATCCGGGGAAGTGACGGTCTTGGAAGCTGTAAAAGCGTCCCTGGAGCAAATACGACAGAAGGAACCTTCCATCCATGCCTATGTGACCGTGGACGAGCAGAGGGCTGTAGAGAGAGCCGAAAAGGTTCAGGAGATGATTGAGAACAAAACGTTTACAGGGCCTTTGGCAGGAGTGCCTGTGGCTGTAAAAGATAATCTGTGCACGAAAGATTTGCTGACTACCTGCAGTTCCAATATTTTATATAATTTTGTTCCTGGCTATACTGCGGAGGCGGTTTCCAACCTGGAAAAAGCAGGGGCCGTGATTTTAGGGAAAACCAACATGGACGAATTTGCCATGGGAAGCACAACAGAAACATCAGCCTTTGGAGTTACCAGAAATCCCTGGAATCCGGACCATGTGCCGGGCGGCTCTTCAGGCGGCTCCTGTGCGGCAGTAGCGGCCAAGGAATGTTTCTATGCATTGGGCTCTGACACGGGAGGTTCCATCCGCCAGCCCAGTTCCTTCTGCGGCGTCACAGGGATCAAGCCTACGTATGGCACAGTATCCCGGTATGGACTCATAGCTTACGGCTCTTCTTTGGATCAGGTAGGTCCTATAGGCAAGAACGTGTCTGACTGTGCAGCTGTTTTGGAGGCCATCTCTTCCTATGATAAAAAGGACAGCACTTCCGTTCCAAGAAAGGATCTGGATTTTAGCAGCGGGCTGGTAAATGACGTAAAAGGATTAAGAATCGGAATTCCCAGGGACTATCTGGGGGAGGGCCTGGATGATGAGGTGAGACAGTCAGTTCTGGATGGCGCCCGGACGCTGAAAGAGCGGGGAGCCGTGGTGGAAGAATTTGATTTAAGCCTGGTGGAATATGCGATTCCTGCATACTATGTGATTGCATCGGCAGAGGCCAGTTCCAATCTTTCCAGATTTGACGGCGTAAAATACGGCCTTCGGGCAAAGGAGTATGAAGGACTTCACCAGATGTACAAAAGGAGCCGATCAGAAGGTTTCGGGCCGGAGGTGAAACGGCGGATCATGCTGGGGGCTTTTGTGCTCAGCTCCGGCTATTATGACGCTTATTATCTGAAAGCCTTAAGGACAAAAGCGCTGATAAAACAGGCGTTTGACAAAGCATTTGCAGAGTATGATGTGATTCTGGGGCCTGCGGCGCCTACTACTGCTCCCAGGCTTGGAGAATCCCTGAAAGATCCGCTGAAGATGTACCTGGGAGACATCTACACGATTTCCGTGAACCTGGCCGGACTTCCGGCTATGACCGTACCCTGCGGGACAGACAAAAAGGGCCTTCCTATTGGACTGCAGCTTATAGGCGACTGCTTCCAGGAAAAGAAGATCATCCGTGCCGCTTATACATTTGAACAGACCAGGGAGGGAAAATAAATGAGCAGACAGTATGAAACCGTGATTGGACTTGAGGTTCATGTGGAGTTGGCCACCAAGACAAAGATTTTCTGCGGGTGCTCCACAGAGTTCGGGGGAGCGCCAAACACCCATACCTGTCCGGTGTGTACCGGAATGCCCGGTTCTCTGCCTGTTTTGAACAGACAGGTGGTGGAATATGCCCTGGCTGTGGGGCTGGCAGCTAACTGCCGGATTAACCAGTACTGCAAATTTGACAGGAAAAATTATTTCTACCCTGACAACCCCCAAAACTATCAGATTTCTCAGCTGTACCTGCCCATCTGCCATGACGGGTGGGTGGAGATTGAAACAGCCGGGGGGAAGAAAAAAATCGGCATTCACGAGATCCATATGGAGGAAGATGCGGGGAAGCTGATCCATGATGAATGGGAGGACTGCTCTCTGGTGGACTTTAACCGAAGCGGGGTGCCTCTGATTGAGATTGTGTCTGAACCGGACATGAGAAGCGCGGACGAGGTGATTGCATATTTGGAAAAACTGCGGATGATGATTCAGTATCTGGGAGCTTCAGACTGTAAACTGCAGGAAGGCTCCATGAGGGCTGACGTGAACCTTTCCGTCCGCGAAGCGGGAAGCCCTCAGTTTGGCACCAGGACGGAGATGAAGAACCTAAACTCTTTTAAGGCTATTGCCAGAGCCATAGAAGGGGAGAGGAAGAGACAGATCGAGCTGATTGAGGACGGAAAAAAAGTTATTCAGGAGACAAGACGCTGGGATGACAATAAAGAATATTCCTATGCCATGCGTTCAAAAGAGGATGCCCAGGACTATCGGTATTTTCCCGATCCGGATTTGACGCCGGTGGTAATCAGCGACGAGTGGCTGGAAGAAATCCGAGACAGGCAGCCGGAACTTCAGCCGGAGAAGCTGAAACGGTATCAGGAGGAATTTAATCTGCCGGAGTATGATGCAAAGATACTGACATCTTCAAAGCACATGGCAGATATGTTCGAGGAGACGATTGCCATATGCAAAAAGCCTAAGGAGGTATCCAACTGGCTGATGGTGGAAGCCATGCGCCTTTTAAAAGAGCATGAGCAGGACCCGGAGGATATGGTTTTCAGCCCGAAAAATCTGGCAAAACTGATTGGCCTTGTGGACAAGGGAACCATTAACCGGACAGTAGCCAAGACCGTGTTTGAGGAAATATTTGCCAGAGATACAGATCCGGAAGCCTATGTGGAAGAAAAAGGACTGAAGATGGTAAATGATGAAGAGTCTTTGAGAAAAACCGTTACGCAGATTCTGGAGGCGAATCCTCAGTCCGTGGCAGACTATCGGAGCGGGAAAGAGAAGGCCATGGGCTTCCTCGTAGGGCAGACCATGCGGGCCATGAAGGGGAAGGCGGACCCGGCTATGGTTAATAAGATTGTAAAAGAACTCTTGACGAAAATGATTTAATAAGGTAAAGTACTAGAATCGGCATGATTCCAATTTGGTCTGGACGTTCAGGCAGTTTAACCAAAAGCAGGCGCAGCCGAAGGCGGGGCGATGGGTACGCAGGCCGGCAAGACAAAAAAGACGAGGAGGAAAAATATGAAACCATATGCAGAGATGACGAAGGAAGAACTGCAGGCTTTAAGGAAAGAACTGGCAGGAAAATACAGGGAATTCCAGGGCCGCGATTTGAAACTGGATATGTCCAGAGGAAAGCCCAGCGTAGATCAGCTGGATCTGTCTATGGGCATGATGGATGTTCTGAGCAGCGATGATGACCTGACTTGCGATGACGGGACAGACTGCCGTAACTATGGTGTCCTGGATGGCATCAGCGAAGCGAAAGAGTTGCTGGCGGATATGATGGAAGTTCATTCAGATCAGATTATAATCTATGGAAATTCCAGTCTCAACGTGATGTATGATACGATTTCACGTTCCATGACTCATGGAGTCATGGGAAATACTCCATGGTGTCAGCTGGACAAAGTAAAATTCCTCTGTCCCGTACCTGGATATGACCGACATTTTGCAATTACGGAATATTTCGGCATTGAGATGATTAATGTGCCCATGCTGCCTACAGGGCCGGATATGGATATGATAGATGAATTGGTAGCAGAGGATGAATCCATTAAAGGAGTATGGTGCGTACCGAAATATTCCAATCCCCAGGGGATTTCCTATTCGGATGATACGGTCCGCCGGTTCGCCCGCCTGAAACCGGCAGCTAAGGACTTCAGGATTTACTGGGATAATGCCTATACGATTCATCATCTGTATGATTGGGAGCAGGATCATATACTTGAGATTTTAGCGGCCTGTAAAAGGGCCGGAAATCCTGATTTGGCCTATAAATTTGCATCTACTTCAAAAATCAGTTTCCCAGGTTCCGGCATTGCTGCCATTGCGGCGTCCCAGAATAATCTGGTGGATATTAAAAAGCAGCTGAGGATTCAGACTATAGGGCATGACAAGGTGAACCAGCTAAGGCATGTGCGGTTTTTCAGGGATATTCACGGAATGATGGTGCATATGAAGTACCACGCAGATATTTTAAGGCCTAAGTTTGAGGCAGTGAACGATATTTTGAAGCGGGAACTGGAAGGTCTTGGAATCGGCACATGGACAACGCCCAGAGGAGGATATTTTATGGCATTTGACTCTCTGGACGGGTGTGCCAAATCCATTGTATCCAGATGTAAAAAGGCGGGGCTCATTATGACGAAGGCCGGAGCCACCTTCCCATACGGGAAAGACCCTCATGACAGCAACATAAGGATCGCGCCGTCATATCCGCCTCTGGACGATCTGCGGATCGCCATGGAACTGTTTGCCCTTTGTGTGAAGCTGGTCAGCGTGGATAAGCTCTTAAAAGAGATGCCAGAACAGGGGGAAACGGCGGAGAGCAAACCTATGGATGATAATAAACAGTAAAAAGGTAGTGTAAAATAGTTTGTGTCTTTGGAAGAAAATGGCTTCTTTTTGGTAAGAATTCAGATATGACAATTTTTATCGAAAAGGAGCATTTTTATGGCAGTAGCTAAGGAGCAAATTCGACAGATTATTTCACAAAACAACATTTCCAGCGTTGCGGATGTCTATTCCCTTCTCAAAGAAAGTTTTAAGGACATTCTCCAGGAACTTATGGAGGCGGAACTGGATGCCACACTTGGATATGAAAAAAACCAGAAAGGGGATCTGGCCACAGACAATAAGCGCAATGGTCATTCCCCCAAAACCCTCAAAAGCCAGTATGGCGAATTTCAGGTGGATGTGCCCAGGGATCGGAATGGGGAATTCGAGCCTAAGCTTATCCCAAAATACCAGCGTGACATTTCCGGGATTGAGGAGAAAGTCATCTCCCGCTATGCGAGAGGGATGAGTACCAGGGATATCCATGACCAGTTAAAGGATCTTTATGGGATCGAGCTGTCCGCAGAGATGGTCAGCAAGATTACGGATAAGATCCTGCCCCAGGTCAAAAAGTGGCAGTCCCGCCCCCTATCCCCTATTTATCCTTTTATCTTTATGGATTGCATCCATTATAAAGCAAGGGAAGACGGGAGGATTTTGAGCCGGGCGGCTTACGTGGTTTTGGGTGTCACAACAGAAGGGCATAAAGTGATCCTCAGTATCACGGTGGGAGCCAATGAGACCAGCAAGTTCTGGCTGGGGATGTTAAATGACCTGAAAAACCGCGGATTAAAGGATGTCCTGTTCTTTTGTGTCGACGGGCTGTCCGGTTTTAAGGAAGCAATCAGCGCTGTCTATCCCCAGGCCCAGATCCAGAGATGCGTGATCCATATGCTGCGCAACTCCTTCAAGTATGTCAACTACAGTGACTTAAAGAAATTTTCCAATGATTTCAAAGCAGTATATAACGCCCCGAATGAAGCGGCGGCGTATTCAGAACTGGAAGGCCTGAAAGAAAAATGGGGGAAAAAGTATCCGTACGCCATCAGTAACTGGGAGAACAATTGGGAAGATGTGAGTTCCTCCTTTCAGTTTTCGGAAGAGATCAGAAAGATCATGTACACGACTTATACCGACAAAAAATTATGCCGCTATTTTTTGAAAAGCCCGTATTCATGGGGCATTTATGAAAAAATGTCGGCATAGTTTTATGCTCTTTGAACATGAGAAATCTTTATAAAACAAATTATATGACATTATATTTTCCATAAGAGAGTATTTTATATTAGAGCGTGTTTGAAAAATAAAAATTGTACAAAACATATGTTTTTCTTTCCCTTTTTGTGGTAAAATAGGCTCTCGGAATCTTGAGCCTGCCGACCAAGATTCATCGGTCGGATGAACCTTGACAAGTAGATATTATCCAGAATGGATCAGACGTGTGATCAGTGATAGAAAAATGGCGCACTTTAATAGACTATGCGTCAATGATAGGTTATAATTGTATTGCTTATTCAATTAAGCGGCTCTGTCAAAGAGATCTTTTAGGCGGGATGACTTTGGCAAAGTCCAGGCATCAAGATGTTGGCACATCATGATGGCAAAGAGGCGGCAGTACCACATCTTAGATGAACGGTGCCTGCCGTCTTCTAATTTATAGTCTATCTTCTGTCTTTTATTGCACCGTTCCGAGGAAGTTCTTGCATCATATTCCGAATCCCATTCTTTGCTACATCTTGGCGGGGCCTTAAAGGGCCGCAGGTTATCCTTCAAAATAAGGTGGACAGTGCGCCCATACTTTGCATCTGAGCAGGGGTGAGGGCAGGTGCGGTTGGGGTTGCCACCTGCAAAACTGATCTTGGGACATTTGAACTTCGTCCTTCCTTTGGAGGGTTCGGCACCATCCAGACGCATGCGGAAGCCTTCTTTGCAAACAGGTACGCCGTCATCTCCAACGGTAAAATCGTCTTTATAAACAGGAGGTCTGCCACCCTTGCCATTGAGATCGATAAAAGGTTTTATGCCATGTTCAGAGCAATACTGTTCAGAGCAATACGGATAATAGGTCATGGCATCGTGGGCGGAATCCAGAAGAAGCTTTGTGACATTGGCCTGTGGAAGGAACTGTTTCATGGAGAAGAAGTTATACCAAAAACCATGTGAATCATGTCTGGAAGCAGGATCAAGCAGAGGGAATATCGGTAGGTCATTTTCGGAGGCAGAGGCAGTGAGCATGTAAAGGTCGTAACCAAAGTAATGCCGTTCCCTGTGGGAATCCCAGCCGATGCTGCAGTCGGGCTGGTGATAGATTCTGTTGCACTTGCAGTCCCGGACGCCCTTTTCCAGGCAGTCGCAGGTGCGGGTCTTACGCTCTCCTGCACCAGTATAGACAGGCGTTCCATCACCGGAAACAGCCAGGCTATCCAGGTCAATAAGCCCTTGATTGACGGAAGCATCCAGGAACCGGGATTTGAAAATCTCAAACAGGCGTGCGGCTGGATCGAACTCTTTGGGAGGTTCGATTTCGAATCTGGCCAGGAGGTCATAGACGGTGGCTTTCTCTACCGGCGGAGCCTTTTCCCCTTTTTTGTCAGGATTTTTTGGGTTTTGCTTGGGCGGGTGGACTGGATTAGAGATGTTATCGCTGTCCGAAAGCCACGGACGGTCGAAAAAATCATAAAAAGTACCCGTGCCGGGCGTATCCCCAACCGAGAACCCTGACAGGATGGCATGGAGATAGTTCTGCTTAAGATCGGAAGCCCATGCGGTAGTGGAAGTGATCTTGCATTTAATGGAAAGCAGGTAGGAACGCAGCATGCTGGAAGGCGGTCTTGGTTCGGATTCAAATACAGAATAGCGATCCCGCATCAGATCATCCACGGGAGACAGATCCATGGACCAGAATTGTTTCATGATATCCCATGTAGCGGGATCAAAGGAAGTCGGGGCATTTGGATAGTATTTACAAAGTTGTTCCAAAACATGTTTCTGGTAGGCGGCGTGTCCGCCGATGTTAACAGGTTTCAAAGTGTGCACCTCCAATCAAGAGTGAAATTAGTTCTTAATTGAAGGGCGCACCTTGAAGAGCTGGCGCATAGGGATCTTCAAGGTGCGCCGCACATTTTGCCCTACATGTCAAGTGATTTTTTAAAAAAAGTGGGGGAATTTATAAAAACGGGGTCTTGGAAGCCGCATAAAATAAGGCTTTGAGATTCCGAGAGTCTATTAAATAAAAAGGGAGTGATCTTATGTTAAGACGTTATAAATTAACGGATCAGCAATGGGAACAGATAGCTTCTCTTTTTCCTCCTGAAAATACTGGCAAACGGGGAAGGACCTTAACAGATAACCGCCTTATGCTAACCGCCATGGCCTGGATTGCCCGCAGCGGCGCCCCTTGGCGTGACCTGCCGGAACGTTTTGGCCCGTGGGAAACCGTTTACAGCCGTTTCCGAAAATGGATTGATAACGGTTTCCTTGATAATATCTTCCGAGTTTTAAGTCTGGATACTGAACTAAGCGAAATTTTTCTGGACGCATCCATTGTTCAGGCTCACCAACACAGTGCGGGCACCAGAAAAGACGGCCCTCCCAATGAAATAGGCCATAGCTGCGGCGGGCCAAGCACAAAAATACATGCCGCTGTGGATGCTTATGGATGTCCAGTTTACATAATGATCAGCGAGGGCCAGCGCAACGATATTAAGTTTGCAATCCCAGTCCTGGAACATATAAATATAGAAGGGAGCAGTGTCCTTGCTGACCGCAGATACGACAGTTCCCAGCTTATCGATTATATATATGACCATGGCGGCGAACCAACCATACCGTCCAGGAAAGGCGGTAAATTCCAGCGGCTTTGTGACTGGTGGCTTTATAAGGAAAGGTATCTGGTTGAAAAATTGTTTCTCGGTCTGAAATCATATCGGAGAATTGCTACACGGTATGATAAACTTCCATTTACATATCTTGGCTTTATCTGTATTGCATCCATACTTATTTGGTTAAAATGAACAAAGACTTCGATTTTTCAAACACGCTCTAGTACTACAGCGAACTTTTTGAAAGCGTGGTCTTTCTATGAGTCAGATAGGCACAATGGTTCCTGCGTATGTGGTAACATACAATCGCTTTCATATTCGTAACTGCATAGGTTATAATTCCATGCATCAGCTTAACTACTATCGGCATAGTCAATGGAATTTCTTTTTTTAAAGATTTCCCGTATATAAATCGTAAACAGATGCGCTATCATCACAAAGAGCATATGATGGTTCCAGCCCTGGTAACTCTGGCATTCATAATGTCCCATTCCTAGGTTGCTTTTACATTCTTCAAAGCGGTGTTCAATGGGCCATCTCAAGGCTGTTGCTCTGCCCAGTTCCTGGACAGCCAGCCCTCCCGGGGCATTGGAAACGAAATATTTTATTTCCTCATCTGTATATTTCCTTCACCAGTTTACAACTTTTTGATTTTTGAAAAATAAAAATACAAACTCAATCTCTTTGCGGTATAATTTAAGCGACTAAACCAAAATCCACACGAAAAGAGATGAGTTTGTATCTACCGCTTATTATACCTTAAAGATTCCATTTTTAATAGACTGTTTTTATATTTTCAGGATTATTTTTCCGCTGCCTCCGGACCTACCGCCAGGAATCTGTTCCTGTTAGTCCTCTCCATTTTGACTTTGGACGATTTCCGCTCCGTTCGCTTTGCCCACGGCCATATGATTTCCAGACTGTCCGATACCTCGCTTAACGCATTTTACTATACACTCAAAACAGATGCCTATGACCACTCTGTCTGGAATGATGTTACGGTATCGAAAGCTGTCCAGACTGTTCCCGGCACTTTGGCACATCAGCCAATTTTTCTTTCTATTGATGATACCATGATCGAAAAATCCGGTAAGCATTTTGAACTTTGTTCCAGACTCTATGACCATGCCGCCCATAATGGCTCCAACTACCTTAATGGACACTGCATGGTCAGTCTCCTGCTCTCCTTCCCGGTATACCAAGATGGGAAAATTCTCTATCTTTCTGTTCCGGTGGGGTACCGGCTCTGGGATAAGGAAACGAGCAAACTCGCTTTGGCTGCCGATCTGGTAGCTCAGGCCATGAAAGTCATGGATTCTGAGCGTCAGGTGATCCTGTTGTGTGACAGTTGGTATCTAAAAGCAGAAGTAGTCGCTCTTGTGGAACAGTTTGAAAACCTGGAAGTGGTCTGTAATGCCAGGGTGGATACCGCTCTTTACGGGCTTCCGCCCGCTAAAACCGGGAAAAAGGGCCGACCCAGAAAGCGCGGGGACCGGATTCAGCTGGATGAGATTGTCCTTGGCGACCCGGAAAGTGGTGACTGGCAGATTGGCATGATGCCGGTTATTACCAACCTCTGGAAAGATAAAGTGGTATATGCCTTCGTTACCGCACCCAAAAACGGAAAAGGGAGCCGCCGTCTGTTCTTATGCACAGCTGATCCAAGAACCATTTCCTTTGACTGGGAGAACAGCGCTGACAAAACAACGTGTTGTTATGGAGCGGAAAATATCTTTTATCTGCCATTGGCCTGGTATGGCCTGAGGTGGGATATTATGCGGATATCGGCATAATATCCCATATGCCGATATTTTAGAAATGCCGATTTGTAGCTTTCTGAAATATCG
>CAMUJH010000078.1 GCA_947089145.1 uncultured Hungatella sp.
TGAAGGTTACATCTGAGAACATCACTGCTGCTGAGAGCCGTATCCGTGATACTGATATGGCTGACGAGATTACTGCATTCACGAAGAATAACATTCTTCTGCAGGCTTCTCAGTCCATGTTGGCACAGTCCAACTCTGTACCGCAGAGCATCTTGAGCCTGTTAGGCTAATTAGCAGGTTTAGGTTAAGCATTATTTTGGGCCCGGCCTTGGCTGGGTCCATACATAGGGCCACGTATTAGAAAGCCATTTCCACAGCAAAAAGCTTAGAGATGGCTTTTTGTCGTTGCTGGGAAAAAGAGCGAGAGTCTAAAATAAGGAGACTTAACAGTGGGCAAGAAGAACCGGGCAAGGATTTCACAATGCATGATCGTGAAAAATGAGGAGAAGAATATTGAGAGGGCGCTGTCATGGGGAAAGGCTGTTATGTGGGAGCAGATTGTGGTGGATACTGGCTCCACTGACGGCACGGCGGAGCTGGCCCGGAGATTGGGGGCAAAAGTCTTTCATTTTCCGTGGAGTGATGATTTTGCTGCGGCTAAAAATTATGCAATAGATCAGGCAGAGGGAGAATGGATCGCTTTTTTGGATGCGGATGAATACATGGATGGGGAGGATGCCCAAAAGATAAGCCAGGTTTTGGAGCGGATTACCTGTGACAGTTTTGACGGCGTGTCCACAGGATGGCAGCAGATTGACGATGGGGGAAGGATATCCTCCTCGGGGACTCAGATCCGTTTTTTCCGAAACAAGCCGGACATCCGGTATCGGAGAAGAATCCACGAGCAGCTGGAGTCTGTAACAGGGCGTCAGCTCCGCATCGGCGATGTGTCTGGGGAACTTTCTGTATTCCATACAGGATATCAAAAGAGAGAATTGCAGGAGAAAAAGAAAAACCTTAGAAACCGTCGGCTGATTCAGAAGGAACTGGAGGATGATCCGGGCAATTATGAGATGATGGGATACATGGGTGACGAGTGTCTGGGTGACGGGGAGAGAGAGGAGGCAAAGCAGTGGTACAGCCGTGCGGTGGATGCCATGCCTTCTCAGCTGGAATCCTATGACCAGCGGAGCGCCGTGACTTTTACCAGGCTTTTGTCCCTTTTGACAGCAGAGACGGAAAAGGGGTGGCTGGCGGCAGAGCCGGTGTATCAGAAGGCTGTAAGCCTGCTTCCCCAGGAACCGGATTTCGACTATGTGGCAGGCTGCTGGTTTGTACAGCAGGGACAGGCTGAGAAGGCAGCTTTTCATCTGGAGGAGGCTCTGAAAAAACTGGACACATACGGGTGCTACAATAAGGCACTGCTTACAGGCGCCCATGTGTCAGAAATTTATGATATGCTGACGAGATGCTGCTATGAATCTGGAGAATCAGAAAAATGTGTTGCTTACGGAGTGGCCTACCTGAAGTTTAACAAGTATGAAATGGGAGTTTTGTCCAGAGTCATGAGGGCGCTGCTTCCGGACGGCGGGGCAAATGAGACGGATGACAGAGCAGTGCTGGATTTTTTTTCTAAGCTGTATGATTTTAAAAGCTTAAAGGACCGATTGTTTCTTGTGAAGGCTGCCGAACGGTCAGA
This sequence comes from uncultured Hungatella sp., assembly GCA_947089145.1. Lineage (GTDB taxonomy): Bacteria > Bacillota > Clostridia > Lachnospirales > Lachnospiraceae > UBA3402. The sequence goes on from CAMUJH010000078.1 coordinate 1,580, forward strand.
CTGCTGTGGGTTTGCGGCTTATGGGACGTCCTGCCTGTTTACGAAGGAAGAGCAAATGAGCCTGAGGCTGGATTTATAAAAAGGAGGAGTGCAGTTGAAGCAGTACAAGGGGCCAAGGATTTCACAGTGCATGATTGTGAAAAATGAGGAGAAAAATATCCGGCAGGCACTTTCCTGGGGAAAGGACATTGTGTCGGAGCAGATCGTGGTAGATACGGGAAGTACAGACAGAACCGTGGAAATCGCCCTGGAGATGGGGGCGCAGGTTTACCATTTCCAGTGGATTGATGACTTTGCAGCGGCAAAAAATTTTGCTATCAGTAAAGCAAAATATGAGTGGATCGCCCTTTTGGATGCGGATGAATATATGACTTTGGAGCATGCCAAAAGGCTGTTAAGGTATGTAAAAGAACTGCACCGGACAGACTGCGAGAGTTTTATCACAGGCTGGATTCACTTAGACGGCAAAGGTGGGATCATATCTAATAGTTCTCAGATTCGGGTATTTCGGAATATGCCGACACTGCGGTATAAAAGGAGAATCCATGAATATCTGCAGATTCCGGGCCGTAAGATCCAGGTTGCAGACATTACGAAGGATGTCTCTATCTATCACACAGGATACCAGGAGGCAGCCAGCCAGAAAAAGACGGGAGAAGGCAGAAACTTCAAATTGATTCAAGCCGAACTGGCAGATAATCCGGATGATTATGAACTGCATGGATATCTGGGAAATGAGTATGAGGCTATGTGTAGGTGGGAGGAGGCGAGACAGTGTTATGAGAAAGCCGTTGCGCTGATGCCTGAGGAACTTAAAGGGCAGTATGACATGTCTACTTCCGGCTTTTACTTGCGGTACCTGGAGCTTTTGGCAGCTCTCCCCGATACGTCTGAGAAAAAGCTGACGGATCTGTATGAGCAGGCTGTGGCCGGATGGCCGGAGGACGGGGATTTTGATTATATCATGGGGAAATATTACTCGGCCAGGGGCAATTATGGGACAGCGGAAGCGCATCTTGTGAAAGCCCTTGACCGATTGGAACAATATGGGACTACTTTGCGGTCACAGCTGCTCTCTGGAAAGATTATGGAGACATATGAGCTGCTGGCCATATGCTGTTATAATAACGGGAAACTGGCGGAATGCGTTAAATTGTTAACGGCACTTCTGAAACAGAATCCATACCTGATGAGCAGCCTGGTGGTTATGATATCTGCGTATAGGCGGGATATGGCAGCATCTGGAAGAGGGGAAGCGGGGGCGCAGGAAGTGTCGGATTTTTTAAGCAGGGCTTTTTATGATTTCAGGACATTAAAGGATCGGATGTTTGTGCTGCGGGCGGCCATGGGAGCAGATTATCAGGAATTGGTTAAAGTTATGCGCAAAAAGTTCAGCCCGGAAGAAATGGCGGCTGTTGACAGGGCCCTAAGGGGGGGCCGAAACGGACAGAAAAAGGAAAGTCCAGAAGCATCTGGAGAGGACAGCGGGGAGACTAAGGAAAAAATACGTGTGGTTTTGTTTTACTCCGAGGTAGAATCTTTCAATTTTTTCACCAACCATCTGCGGGATAAGCTGCAGGAGAAGGGATGCCAAGTGTTTATCCTTGATCTGCCCAGGCTTAGTGCCGGAACCGAAGGAGTCCTTGAACATGTCAAAAGATTTGAGAATTTCGTGTCGGAAAAGGTGGACGGAGTTGTCTGTTTCGATGGGCTTGGCACTCGGGAAGATGAGCTGATCAGGATATGGGATGAGCACCAGGCTGCGGTCGTGGATATTTTTATGGACCCGCCTTTGCGGTTTCATCCCGTGCTGGAGAAGCATCCCGGGAATTACCATCTGCTCTGCTGCGACAGGGAACATGTGGAGTACGTAAAAACATATTTTGGAAAAGAAGTGCCTTACGTTGATTTTATGCCCCATGTAGGAGTTATGCCGGAAGAGGGAATGAAAAAAATTCCTTACAGGGACAGAAGCTATGATATTTTGTTCTGCGGAACTTATTACAGGCCTGAGGATAAGTTTGGCGAAATGGGGAAAACATTTCCAAAGGACAGTGCGGCATACCAGCTTTATGAAAAGACTTTCCATAATCTTAAGCAGGACAGCAGCTTATCCGTATGGAAAGGAATGCTGGCTACAAGAGATCAGCTTGGGTGGGACATTCCTGACCGCGTGCTGAAATCCATGCTGTGGGGGGCGGAGCCTATGGACTGGGCTATCCGCATGTATGACAGAGGAAGGGTGATATCGGCTTTGGCGGAGTCAGGAATGGAGATTCACCTTTTGGGGCGGGGATGGGAAAATCATCCGACAGCCAATATGCCAAATGTCCATCGGATTGCTGACAGGATACCGTACAGAGAGACTTTGGATTATATGGCTGATGCCAGGATAAACCTTAATATTATGCCAGGGTTTAAAAAGGGAACCCATGACCGAATCTTTAATACGCTTCTGCAGCATTCCGTGCCGCTGACGGATTCCAGCGCCTGGATTGATGAAAATTTTACGGATGGCAAGGATATTGCGTTATACGATCTGAAGCATCTGGAACAGCTGCCTGATATTGCCGGAAAGCTACTTGAGGATCAGCAACTTGCGGAGACAATTATTGAAAACGGGTATGAAAAAGTGGCAGGGAAGCTGACATGGGATAAGTGTGCGCAGTGGATTCTTGAGATTATTAGAGAAAAGGGCAGTGGAAGCGGCTGAAAATGTATTGAATTATTTATATGATCATGATAGAATAAATGAAAGCAATGATTTCTATAGGGGCTGTTGCCTTGGCTTTGCAGCAGCCCCTGTTACAGGCAGCTTTGGGCTGTGTCTATGAAAGTTCTTATCTTTCTTCTGAAATCCTGCTTTATCCACATTTTAAAATTAAAAAAAGTAAGATGTCTTTGCCATTTATCGCCGGCGGGAGAAATTGTGGTTGAGATATGGGGGGAATGTCGGTATAATTAAGAAAGGAGCAGAAGAAATGATTATCTTACCTAAATCTGATGTAGCTATGAAGGAACTGTTCCGGAATAAAACAATTCTTCGGTACTTCTTAAGCGATGTTCTGGAAATTGATCAGGCGGATATTCACTCGATACAGCTTAGAGATACCTTTTTAAGAAGACGCCGCCGATGGCAGAAATATGGGATACTGGATGTGGTGGTAGAATTAAATAATGACACAAAGATAAACATAGAACTGCAGGTGAAAAATTTTGAAAGGTGGGATAAACGTCAGATCTTTTATCTTGCCAGGCTGTACAGCGAGGACTTGGCATCAGGGGAAGATTACGATCTTTTGAAAAGGTGTGTGGGGATCAGCATTCTGGATTTTAATCTAAGCAGCAGGCCGGAATATCACAGCGTATATCGATTAAGAGATAAAGAGGGAAACGAATTTTCTGATGCACTGGAGATTCACGTTCTGGAACTGAACAAAAAGCTGTCAGAACAGAATGGCGTGGAGGACTGGATACGTTTTTTAATTCAAAGACAGAGGAGGATTTGGATATGATTAAGTCGAATAACCCGGGAATCATGGAGGCAATATGGGAATTAAGGCGGATGAGCCTTAGAAATCCTCTGCGGTTATGGTATGAAGCTTATGTGAAAAGAGCAAGGGATGAAAGAGCCTGGAAAAAGTACGTGGAAAAGCAGGCGAGAGAAAAAGGGATGGAAGAAGGAAGAGCAGCAGGGAAAGAAAGCAAGTTGGTGGAATTAGTGTGTAAAAAGCTGAGGAAAGGAAAGAATGCGGAAACCATAGCGGAGGAATTGGAGGAGGATTTAAAAAAGGTTCAGGGTATTTGTGAGCTGGCAAAGCCCTTTGGTCCAGAGTATGACAGTGAGAAGGTTTTTAAGGCATTTTACAAGGAGATTCCATAAACTGCCAGGATGCGGACGGTATTGAATATAGAGGCAATGTATGTAAAAGCGGTTATAATGGGGGTATGGTATGAGAATGCCACAAGGGAGATGAGTCAGCCCATCTCCCTGAGTAAACCGTCATATTCCGCTTCCTGTGCGGCTTTTTGGACAAAACTACGCTGCTCCTTATTCCCAAAATCATAAAGGTTGCTTAAAAAAGCCATAACCTGAGAGGGTGAGGCGGATTTTTGGGGAGCAGGGGCGGCAAGGGCTGATTTATTTTGTTCCGCCAGTTGAGCCAGCTCCCGCTCTTCATCTCTGCGGAAGGCCAAAAGCAGGTATTTCAAGGTTTCCGGCCGGCGGGAATCAGCTCTCAGCATAGTGATGGCGCAGTTTGCGCATTGCTGAAGATCGCCGTTTTCGTAGTGGCACATAATAAGAAGATCCCAGGCTGTCAGAAGACTGCGGCTTAACAGCAGGGAAGAAGAACTGTTGTATTGATCCAGCAGGCCTAAGGCTTTCTGCAGATACCGGGCTCCATCTTGATAATCGCCTATGTCCGTTTGATGATGCCCCATAAGATAGTCATAGTCAGCGTCTTTGGGAAAACGGCTGATACCTTGATGATAGGTTTCCAGAGCAGCCTGTTCATTGCCTTGTTTAAAATAGATAAGTAAGAGATGCTTAAATATCATGCAGCCCTGGATATTATCTTCATTTAGGTCTTTAGGCATATAGAGGACTGCCTGATGATACCAATAGGCAGCTTCTTCATAATTTTTTTGCTGGAAATAGGAATCCCCAAGATAGGTAAGCATCTGATAATTATTGGGATTTGCTCCCAGTTCCTTTTTAACAAGAGCAATATTGCGTTCCACTTTGTTTTTTTCTCTTAATTCCTCCGGAGAATATCCGGTATGGAGGATTGCAAGCTCTCTGGTGGCGTCGGCACAGCGGGGAAGGGCATTTTTCCTATAAAGCTTTTCATGTATCCGCCCCTGATAGCGAACATCGGGATGGCTGCGGAAGATGCGGATTTGAGTTCCGGCCAGGGCAAATGTCTTGCTTCCGTCTTCCCTGACAGTTGAGAGCCAGTTCATTTTATTGTCTCCCTGGCTTTGCACCATGTCTCCCTGGCTGCTTACCTGTATCCAGCTGGCAGCGACGGCATCATAGGAAGAAGAGTCAAGCTCCTTAAGAAGAGGAAGAAGCTTGGCCGCATCGGCAGGAGAAAAGTATTCATCGGCATCCAGAAAAATGATCCAGTCTCCCTGAGCCTGATCAATGGCATAATTTTTGGCAGCGGCGAAGTCATCAATCCACTGGAAATGAAAGACTTTCGCTCCCATCTCCTCAGCAATCGCTACGGTTTCATCCGTACTTCCGGTATCTACAATAATCTGTTCCCACATTATGTCTTTTCCCCAGGACAGCGCGCGCCTGAGATTTTTTTCTTCGTTTTTTACAATCATGCACTGAGAAAGCTTAATTTTACGTTTCATATTCTCTCCTAACGTATTAAACCGGAATCCAAACAGGCAGGTGCAAAAGGCCGATCTGCCGGAATCTTCGGTTGGGTGGTCAATTTTGCAAGGACTGTACAAACCATGACAGAAAGCCCGCCTATTCCTCAGGAGATTCGTTTGTCAAGCCGGTCTTCCCCTTGCTTTCCTCTTGACGTTTGCTGGAACCTGAGCCAAGAAATGTGATGTATCCGTAAAGAACTGCCGGTACAACAATGGTGCAAAAGAGGGAAGCCATAAGGCAGTTTCTGGCAAAGGGGCTGTCAAGGAAGGCCAGAGCCAGAGTTGCCAGATATAACAGACCAATCAGGATCAGGCCGATTATGGCGGCTATCCGTTTTTTATTCATATGACAATGATTCCTTTCTTGAAAGGCAGGGATTTAAGCGCTGCCATGCAAAATCAAAAGGGATGGGATGGATCACATATTTTCAGCCAGGGATTCCCATGTTTCGTACAGCTGTTCCAAACGTTCTTTTATAGATTCCTTTTCTCTGTGGATTTCCATAAGCTTTCCTACGTCAGAGCCAACTTCAGGACTAACCAGCTGCTGATCCAGAGCGGCGTCCTGCTCCTCTAAAGCAGCGATGGCGTCTTCGGTTTTTTTCAAATCATTCTGCTTTTTGCGCTGGCGGGCCTGCTGCTCTTTCTGCGCCTTCCAGTCCTGTTTTGTATCGGCTTTTTCAATGGAAAGGTTTTGAAAAACGGAAGCAGCAGTTTTGTCACCGCCACAAGGGCCGGAAACAGAAGAGGGGGCAGGGCCGGATGCCGACGCACTGACAGACGGCGCCCCGGCGGCAGAAGCCGAAACAGCAGCGGCAGACAGGCCGCTAAAAGCACGGGTGCCGGAGGCGGATTCAGCGTCTTTTCCATAAAGGTCATTCATCAGCTCCCGCTTCTCCAGGTAATAATCATAATTTCCGATATAATTAATAAATGTCTCACCAGTCAGTTCCAGTATCCTTGTAGCGGTACGGTTAATAAAATATCGGTCATGGGATACATAAAGCACGGTGCCGGTATACTGGTTTAAAGCATGTTCCAGGATCTCTTTAGAGGTAATGTCCAGATGGTTGGTGGGCTCGTCCAGAATGAGGAAATTAGCATTGGAGAGCATCAATTTTGCCAGGGAAACCCGCCCCCGCTCGCCCCCGCTTAAATCGCCGATGCGTTTAAACACATCATCACCTGTAAAAAGAAAAGCCGCCAGCACGCTGCGGACCCTGGTGTTGTTTAAATCAGGGTAGGTATCCTGAAGCTCGTCAAACAAAGTCTTTTCCATGTGGAGAACCTGGTGATCCTGATCATAGTAGCCAATATGGACTTTGGCTCCCAGGGTGATCTGACCGGTATCGGCGGGTATCATCTGGTTGATAATTTTTAAAAGGGTGGTTTTGCCGGTTCCGTTATTGCCGATAACGGCTATCCGTTCTCCCCGCTTAATGTCAATGTCAATGTGGGAGAACAGGTGGTTATCGCCAAAAGATTTGGACAGATCCCGTATAGCCATAACGTCATTGCCGCTGACAGTATTCGGCTCCAGGCGAAGATCCATTTCGTCGTTTACTTCAACAGGTTTGTCCAGGACTTGAATCTTGGCAAGCATTTTTTCCCGGCTTTCGGCCCGCTTAATGGATTTTTCCCGGTTAAAGGATTTCAGTTTGGCGATGACTTCCTCCTGGTGGCGGATCTCCTGCTGCTGGTTTAGCCAGGCCTTCATCCGGGCTTCCCGCACCTGAGCCTTTTTCTGACTGTAGGAAGTGTAGTTGCCTTGAAATACCATGCCCTGTCCCTGATCCAGCTCTATGATTTTGGTTACAACCTTGTCCAGAAAATAGCGGTCATGAGCCACAATGATCACAGCCCCTTTATAATTGAGGAGATAAGTTTCCAACCAGGCGATGGAGCCCATATCCAAATGGTTCGTCGGCTCATCAAGAAGGATGATGTCCGGTCGGGACAGAAGCAGTTTGCCCAGGGATACCCGGGTTTTCTGGCCTCCGGACAGAGTGGAGATTTCCCGGCTGAAGTCCTCTTCCGAGAAACCCAGGCCTTTTAATACGCCCACGATCTCGCTTTGGCAGCTATAACCGTTTTCCAGTTCAAACTGGTGAGTCAGGCGGGTATAGGTGTCAAACATCTGTTCCAGCCTGGCCCCCTGGGCATGTTTCATCTCCATCTCCAGACTGCGGATTTGCTCCTCCATATCTATAACGGCACGCTTTACTTCCAGAAGCTCCTGATAAATGGTCCGGTGGCTGGTAAGATCCTGGTGCTGAGCCAGATAGCCAAGGGTTCTGCCCCGGGATAAGGTTACAGTTCCCTGGCTGGAAGGGATGTCCCCTACGATGATCTTCAAGAGAGTGGATTTGCCGGCTCCGTTAATGCCTACAATAGCAGCTTTCTCGCTGTCTTCTATATGAAAGGATATGTCATTTAATACCACGTCAGTTCCAAATGATTTGGAGACGTGGCTGCAGGATAATATCATGGTGTTGTCTCCTTATATGCTGTTGGCTGTAATCTTGGCAAGACCGGACATGAAGGAAAGGATGTATTTTTATATCTATCGGCGCGCTTTTTATGCACCGCTTTTCAGCTCCCTATGCCGGCGTAAATAATTATGGTTAGTATAATATAAATTTTTGAAAGATGCAATGATATGGGAGGATATTTATGTATTGCCCAGTTTTTTGTATATTGCATATTGTTTACATACGGTTCTTTATAGGTTGTTTCACATGAAATATTTGACATTAATTTTCTAAATAGGTATAATATTCTTTAGCATAGATAGAAAAGAGGATCATAGGCGTGGAACAAAAGCCGATTTCAAAGGCAGTGATTGCAAGGCTGCCAAGGTACTACAGACACTTAGGCGAGCTGATGGAGGAGGGGGTAGAACGGATTTCGTCCAATGATTTGAGCATCAGGATGAAAGTGACAGCTTCCCAGATCCGTCAGGATTTAAATAATTTCGGAGGGTTTGGCCAGCAGGGATATGGATATAATGTAAAGTATCTGTACACAGAGATAGCCAAGATCATGGGGGTTGACCGGCAGCATAACCTGATCATTATCGGAGCAGGCAATTTGGGCCAGGCTATTGCCAATTATGCCAATTTTGAACGCCGGGGGTTTCTTATTAAAGGAATGTTTGACATTAATCCCAGGCTTATCGGGCGGGTGGTAAGAGGTGCAGAGATTATGGGAGTGGAAAATCTGGAAAAGTTTATTGTGGATCATGAAGTGCAGATTGCAGCCCTGACGATTCCCAAGACCAAGGCGCCGGAGATTGCGGATCGGCTGGTGGCAGCAGGAATCAAGGCCATCTGGAATTTTGCACATACGGATCTGGTGGTGCCTGAGGATGTGGTGGTGGAGAATGTCCATCTGTCAGAGAGCCTGATGCGCCTGTCTTACCGTGTCTGCAGCATACAGGACGAGAAAGAGCGCAGGGCAAAGGAGCAGGAAGGCAGTGCATCGGCAAGAGGAAAGGGAGAGAGAAGGCAGCAGCCATGATCGTAGGAGTAGGAACGGATTTGATCGACATTGCCCGCGTGGGGAAAGCCTGTGAGAAACAGGCTTTTTTATCACGGATCTATACCGTGGAGGAATGCCGGAGGTTTGGAGGGAACGCCGCCAGGCTTGCCGGCAATTTTGCCGTAAAGGAGGCGGTGGCAAAGGCTCTGGGAACGGGATTCCGAAGCTTTTGGCCCGGAGATATTGAGGTGCTGAGGGATGATATGGGAAAGCCGTTTGTAAGGCTTCTGGGAGGAGCCAAAGAAAAAGCAGAGGAACTGGGAATAAAAGCGGTTCATGTTTCCATTACCAACACGAGAGAGTATGCAGCGGCATTTGTAGTGGCGGAGTCGGAGGGAAAGCAGCTTAAGGGCTCAGAGAAGAAAACGGAATCGGACGAATCCGGACAGGAGGAACAGGTATGAGATATCTGCTGACAGGGGAGCAGATGAAAAACGTTGACCAATATACGATTCAGACTATTGGAATGCCGTCGCTGGTTCTGATGGAACGGGCGGCCATGGCAGTAGCCCGTGAGGCTGAGGCGAGGATCAGGAAGGGGGATCATGTCTGGGCTCTGTGCGGAACGGGCAATAACGGAGCCGACGGGGTGGCTGCGGCCAGGATGCTGGCGCTGAAGGGGCATTCTGTTACCGTGATCATTGTCGGGGAACCTGGGAGAGGGACCAGGGAGTTCCATGTACAGAGGGAGATTGCGGAGAGGCTGGATATGGCAGTGGTGGAGTGGAAGGACTTTCTGCCTGGACGGTGCGATTTGGTCATTGACGGGATTTTCGGCGTAGGACTTTCCAGGGAAGTGACCGGAGAATACCGGGAGGTCATGGAGTCTGTGAAGGAGGCTTCCCCCAAATGTGTGGTGGCGGTGGATATTCCGTCGGGAATCCACAGTGGGACAGGACAGATCATGGGAACTGCATTGAAGGCGGACGTTACTGTGACTTTTGGATATGAAAAGCTGGGAAGCGTGCTGTTTCCGGGGAGAGAGTACTGCGGCCGGGTTGTGGTGGAGGACATCGGATTTCCGTCTGTAAGTTTGAAAAAGGCGGAGCCATTTGCCTGGACTTATGAAGAGGAAGATCTGGCCAGGTTTCCAAAGCGCATGATGCGCAGCAATAAGGGGACTTTTGGCAGGGTGCTTTTGATCGCCGGATGCAGCGGGATGAGCGGAGCGGCCTATCTGGCAGGGCTGGCGGCTTACCGGGCAGGGGCAGGGCTGGTGAAGATTCTGACTGTAGAGAAGAATCGGGAGATTTTGCAGCAGCAGCTTCCGGAGGCAATCGTGAGCAGCTATGATCCAAAGGAAATCCTGCATTCCAATAAAAAGCCGATTACTTTTGAGAAAGGCGGTCCAAAATCTTCAGGCGGGGCAGAAAAAGGCTTTGGATGCGGCCAGGACGGCTGCGGATTTAAGGATGAGGAGCCATGGGTGGGAGAGGAAGTTTCCTGCAGCCAGTCATGGGAAGAGCGGATGGAACGGGAATGTGCCTGGGCAGACGTGATCGTGCTGGGACCTGGCCTTGGGCAGGAGGCTTATGTAAGGCTGTTGGTGAAGTCAGTGCTGACAAGTGCTTATGTGCCTATTGTCCTGGATGCGGACGGGCTTAATGCTATAGCGGCATGGCCCCGGCTGGAACAGTATTATACGGAGAATATTGTGATTACCCCTCATCTTGGAGAGATGGCCAGACTGACCGGAAAAAGTGTTTCACAGATACAGGAAACCATTGTGGAGACGGCTGTGGAATACAGCGGCCGTTATGGGATAGTTTGCGTTCTGAAAGATGCTGCTACAGCGGCGGCGAACCGGGACGGCCAGTGCTATGTTAACACAAGCGGCAACAGCTGTATGGCCAAAGCAGGTTCCGGGGACGTGCTGGCAGGAACCATTGCAGGGCTTTTAGCTCAGGGAATGGAGCCTTTTGAGGGGGCGGTGCTGGGAGTATATGTCCATGGCCTGGCAGGAGATCGGTACCGGGAGAAAAACGGGGAAAATGGGATGCTGGCCAGGGAACTGGCAGAGGAGATCGGACGGATTAGACAGGAAAAATAAGCCTTTGGCGAAAAAAGGGAGGAACCATTGTCAATGGAAGGAAACGAGGAATATGAAAAGATGCCTTATACAAGAGCATATGCGGTTATCCGCCTGGATGCAGTAGCGGATAATATAAAAGCCATGAAGGCAAATCTGTCAGAGGGAACAGCCGTGATGGGAGTGGTGAAAGCAGACGGATACGGCCATGGTGCAGTGCCGGTGGCAAAAGCCATAGACCCTTATGTGAAGATGTACGGAACGGCTACCATTGAGGAAGCCAGGAACCTTCAGAGACACGGCATTACAAAACCAGTACTGGTTCTTGGGATGATCCATGAAAGGGATTATGAGGAAGCGGTAAGGCGGGGTATCCGGTCTGCGGTTTTTTTGAGAAATCAGGCACAGGGGCTGTCACAGGCCGCTGCCAGGCTGGGAAAAAATGCTTATATCCATCTGGCGCTGGACACGGGGATGAGCCGGATCGGCATGAGCCCGTCTAAGGAATCTGCTGATTTGGCGGCTGAAATCTGCAGGATGCCGGGAATCTGCGTGGAAGGTATATTTACCCACTTTGCAAGGGCCGATGAAAGGGACAAGATCTGGGCTGGGAAACAGATGGACGAATACTTAAAATTTATGGATCTGCTGGCAGAGAGAGGCGTGGCGATTCCTCTAAGGCACATTTCCAACAGTGCGGCGATATTGGACATGAGAGAAGCTGACTGTGATATGGTGCGGGCGGGAATTTCGCTTTACGGCATGTACGCGTCGGATCAGGTGAGAAAAGATCAGGTGAAGCTGCGCCCTGCCATGGAACTGAAAAGTTTTATTTCCTATATAAAGGAGATCGGTCCGGGTACGGCAGTCAGCTATGGAGGAACATTTGCGGCGGATCGGGTCATGAGGATCGCTACTATCCCCGTAGGATACGGCGACGGCTATCCCCGCAGCCTGTCAGGAAAAGGCAGGGTGCTTGTCAGGGGAAAAAGCGCCCCTATACTTGGACGTATCTGCATGGATCAGATGATGGTGGATGTTACAGGTATCCCGGGAGTAAAAGAAGATGATTTGGTGACGCTTATAGGGCAGGACGGCAGTGAGGAGATTTCAGTTGAAGAACTGTCACGGCTGGGAAATGGATTTCACTATGAGATCGTATGCGGCCTGGGCAAACGAATTCCCAGAGTCTATATGCAGAACGGAAAGATAGTCGGGAAGAAAGATTATTTTACAGATATATATGAAGATTTTCAGAAGGCTCTGGAAGAAATGAAACCGCAAGAATGCTCATAATGCATTTTGTGCAGGTTTTGAATGAGGGCAGTGCACAGAATCTTTGGGGCAGATGAAGAATACAAAAAACAAAGACAGCAGGCAGGCACGCGGTAAGAAGAAAAAGAATATAATAATCACAGCAGGCATGAATATGCTGCCGCAAACGGGTCAATACTAGGAGTAAGAATTTGACTGACGGAGTGTGAAGATGTGATTATCAGACGAGGAGATATTTATTATGCGGATTTAAGGCCAGTGGTAGGCTCTGAACAAGGCGGCGTGCGCCCGGTTTTGATTATCCAGAATGATGTGGGGAACAAGCACAGCCCTACGGTTATCTGTGCAGCCATAACATCAAAGATGAATAAGGCCAAGCTGCCAACCCATGTGGAACTGGATACCAGAAAATGCGATATGGTTAAGGATTCCGTGATTCTGCTGGAACAGCTGAGGACCATTGACAAACAAAGGCTGCGAGAGAAAATCTGCCATATTGACGAGGAGCTGCAGAGAAGAGTGGACTATGCTCTGATGGTCAGTCTGGAACTGCCTACATAGTCTGCCATTGACGAAACACATGGAATCTGTTATATTTTTAAGTATTGGTAAAAAGGAAGCCTGATGAAGTTCACAAAAGAAGGAGAGTCATAAAAATTTCATGGACGATGGGTATTGGTCGTTTAGCTTATTTTTGTTTTTGGCGTTTATTTTGCTGGAAGCCGTATTTTATGGGTTCGGGGCTGCGATTCAGAATCTGAACCAGAGTGACCTGGAAAAAGAAATGGAGCAGGGCAATGAAAAGGCGAAAAGGCTTTTTCGCCTGGCCAGCCAGCCATCCAGACTTGTTAATTCTACCCAGATTATTACCAATGTCATCGGCATGGTGCTGGGAGCCTGTATGCTGGAGCGATGGAGCGGAAAGCTGGAGATTGTCATGGGGCAGGCCGGAGGGCCGGAAGGGTCGCTTTTGAAGGCTTTAAGCTTTCTGCTTGTGGGAACGATTATGATGGCGTGTCTTGTCAGCTTTGGGATCATTATTCCCAGAAGGTGCGCTGCCAGAGAGGCGGAGAAATGGGCTTATGGTCTTCTTACCTTTATTACGGCAGTGGTTCTGCCATTAATGCCCTTTATCTGGATCGTAAGAGGGATCTCCATGGCAGTTCTCAGGATGCTTGGCATTGATATGAATGCCAAGGATGACAGCGTGACAGAGGAAGAGATTGTCTCCATGGTTAATGAGGGCCATGAGCAGGGGATTTTGGAGGCCCAGGAGGCAGAGATGATCACCAATATCTTTGAGCTGAATGATAAGGGAGCCAGAGATATTATGACTCACAGAACCAGCGTGGTGTTTATTGACGCATCACAGACACTGCAGGACGCTATCCGCTTTATTCTGAAGGACGGAAAAAATTCCCGTTATCCTGTTTACGAAAAGGATGCGGATGATATTATTGGAATATTACATATGCGGGACGCAGTGATCTATGGGGAAAACCCCAGGTGGAGAACTCAGCCGGTGGGAAAGATTCCGGGACTTCTGAGGAAAGCTCATTTTATTCCGGAAACCAGAAATATTGATTCTTTGTTTCAGGAGATGCAGTCCCAGAAGATTCACATGGAGATCGTGGTGGATGAGTACGGACAGACTGCAGGCATCGTGACTATGGAGGATATTCTGGAGGAGATTGTAGGCAATATTCTGGATGAGTATGATGCGGAAGAAGAGTTCATCACAATTTTGGAGGATGGATTTTTGCTGGATGGGCGGACTCCTTTAGACGAGGCAGGGAAAGTTTTGGGGATTGAGTTTACGGAGGAAGAACGCAGTTCCTATGATACGATTAACGGGTTTCTGATTTCCAGGCTTGACCGTATTCCGACAGAGGATGAAAAACCGGAGGCAGAGTACGGCGGCTACCTGTTTAAAATCATCAGTGTGGAGAGCAACATGATTCGGCAGGCAAAGGCCGTGGTTATGGAGAAAGCCCCTGACAGTGAGGAAACGGGCGAGAGCGGGGAAGAGAAAACGGAATGAGGGAAAGGTGAAAATCCGGCTTGCCGGATTTTTATTTGATTTTTTACCATAAAGGCCTGGCCGCCGGACGCATGCGGGCTTAGAAAGGACAGGATATGATACAGTTAATAAGAGACACAAACGAAATGTTCAGGGACAAGAACTTCCTAAAAAAGACAGTGATGATAGCGCTTCCGGTGGCTATGCAGGGAATGCTTAATACGGTGGTAAATCTGGTGGACAACCTGATGATCGGAAGCCTGGGTTCTACGGCTATTGCATCGGTAGGACTGGCTAACAAGGTGTTTTTTGTGTTTACTCTGCTGGTGTTTGGGATTAACAGCGGATCAGGAGTGCTGGCGGCACAGTACTGGGGCAGTAAGGATGTAAAGAATATCCGAAAAGTACTTGGGCTGGCATTGGCGCTTGCAGTGACGGGAGCGGTGGCATTTATGATCCCGGCATCCATAAAGCCCCGGCTTTTAATGCGGATCTTTACCACCAGTGATGCAAGTATCCAAATGGGAGCGGCGTATCTGACAGTAGCGGCTCTTTCTTATCCATGTACGGCATTGACCAATACCTACGTGGCTATGCTGAGGGCTGTAAATCGGGTAAAGGAACCTGTTATGATCAGCTGCGCTGCCATTGTTACTAATATTTGTTTTAACTATATTCTGATCTTTGGAAAGTTTGGGGCTCCGGCCATGGGGGTAACGGGGGCGGCTTTGGCCACTTTGATCGCAAGGGTGGTGGAAGTGATTCTGATTCTGGGAGTGGTGTATCTGGGGAGGACGCCTCTTGCCTGCGGCATAAGAGATCTGTTTGGGTGGAGCAGAGGATTTCTGAAGAAATTCTTTGTTACGGCTCTGCCTGTGATTTTCAATGAGTTTATCTGGGGGCTGGGAACCACCATTTATTCCATGGCCTATGGGAGAATGGGGGATGATGCAGTGGCAGCCATTACCATTGCGACTACCATCCAGGATTTGGTGGTGGTTCTGTTCCAGGGGCTAAGTGCGGCTACAGCCGTGATTCTTGGCAATGAAATGGGAGCGGGCCAGTTAAAAAAGGCCGAAATTTATGGAAAGAATTTTTTCATTCTTCAGTTTCTTGTGACAGTGGTTATGGCTTGCGTGTGTGTGGCGCTGCGGTGGAAATTTATCGCCCTGTACCAGCCGGGGATTTCTGACCAGGTGGCCCAGGCCGTCAGCAGATGCATCCTTGTGTTCGCCATATTTTCGCCTTTCAGAATGTTCAACTACGTTAATGTGGTGGGAGTGCTGAGAAGCGGCGGTGACACGGCTATGTGTCTGTTTATTGATACCAGCGGCGTGTGGTGCATCGGGATTCCCTTGGCATTTATCGGCGGGCTTATACTGAAACAGCCTATTCATATAGTATATGGAATGGTGACGCTGGAGGAAGTTTATAAAGCCGTGATCGGTTATATCCGGTATCGGCAGAAGAAGTGGCTGAGGAATCTGGCAGCAGAGATGTAGGGGACGAAGCGGAAACAGCAGCATACGGAGCCGGGATAGAAAGGCTTCAGCAGGGAGCATTTATTGTCAAAGAGACTTCGAAAAGAATGTAAAAATTCTAATTAAAAAATGAACCAAGATACCAAGTCATTTAGATAAGGCTGTTGCGCCCATGGGGCAAAAGCAGAATTCCCTTAACTAAATAACATTGACCAAGATATCCCCTGGTATCTGGTTCCTTTTTAATTTTTCCATAACCGCCTTTAGAAACCGTTTCACCATTCCTGAAGGCTGGGGAGAATGGAGCAGCCCAAAGGGAATATAATTACAGCACTGCGCAATTAACGGTGAATAAATCATGGATGGACCAAAGCGAGATCCCGAGATCCGGCTTGGAATTATCAACCTGTATAACTTACGCAGAAAAACGTAAAAAATGCGTAAACGTCGTAGTTTACGCATTTTTTCGTCTGCTAAGACATTTTATTTTCAAAGCTCCCGGCCGGATTCGAACCGGCGACCTACGCATTACGAATGCGGCGCGCTACCAGCTGCGCCACGGAAGCAAATTTACTTTCAACTATCCGAACACATATATTATCCGGCTTTCATGACCAATCCGGGAATCGAACCCGGGTTTACGCCGTGAGAGGGCGTCGTCTTGACCGCTTGACCAATTGGCCTTACTTATATAATACTGCAAAAAGAATCGAGGCGACGGGATTCGAACCCACGGCCTCTGCGTCCCGAACGCAGCGCTCTACCAAACTGAGCCACGCCTCGATACC
>CAMUJH010000079.1 GCA_947089145.1 uncultured Hungatella sp.
CTTCAAGTGAGCAAATCTCAGCCAGCGAATTCTGCTTTTGCCAGGGAGGGAAGGGGAGTATGGTGCCGGCCGGGTGAATTTATGCCATGGAGATGAGACCAGGGAAGCGGGAGGGCTGATACCCGACTGATTCCCGCTTTGGGCTCATCGGAATGCTTGGCATATCTGAACCCGGCCGGCACCATGCTCCCCTTCCCTCCCTGGCCCACGACTAAATCCGCCTCTTTGCTCACTCAATTAAACAGCAATATGGCCAACTTAAAGTTCCGGTTTATCCGGGTTAGGAGAAAGGAAACATCATGGAAAAAAACATTGACGCATTTTCACAGCAGGAACCTGAGCTTACTTTGGAACCGTTTTCTCAGGAGGAGGTAAAGGGGGAGGATGAAAAAGTTTCTGCCCAGACGGAAGATCCGGAACCGATTCAGGTGGTTTTGACTCCTCAGGAGGAAAAGATGGTGGAGGAATTTTCCGCAAAGATTGATCTGAACAATGGGGGCATGATTCTGCAGTACGGGGCCGGGGCGCAGAAGAAGATAGCTGATTTCTCTGATTCGGCTCTTGAGCATATGAAGACCAAGGATCTGGGAGAAATAGGACAGCTGCTGGCAGATGTGGTGGGGGAACTGAAGGACCTGGACAAGGAAGAGGAAAAAGGCATTTTTTCCATTTTCAAGAAAGGCGGCAGCCGTCTCAACAATATGAAGGCAAAGTATGAGAAGGCGGAAGCCAATGTGAACCGGATCTGTAAGGTGCTGGAAGGGCATCAGATCCAGCTTCTAAAAGATATAGCCACCATGGATCGGATGTATGAAATAAACCTTTCCTATCTGAAAGAGCTTTCCATGTATATCCTGGCTGGAAAGCGGAAACTGAAAAGCGCCATGGAGCAGGAGCTTCCTGCGGCAGTGGACAAGGCGAGGCGGACAGGGCTTCCGGAAGATACCCAGGAGGCCAATGATCTGGCTGGACGCTGCAGCCGTTTTGAGAAGAAGCTTCACGATTTGGAGCTGACCCGCATGGTTTCCCTGCAGATGGCCCCCCAGATCCGGCTGGTTCAGAACAATGATTCCATGATGTCTGAAAAGATACAGTCCACCCTGGTCAATACCATTCCCCTTTGGAAGACCCAGATGGTGCTGGCCGTGGGACTGAATCACTCGGCGGAGGCGGCCAAGGCCCAGAGGCAGGTTACAGATGCCACCAATGAGCTGCTTAAGAAAAATGCCCAGATGCTTAAGATGGCGGCCGTGGACACGGCCAGGGAGTCAGAGCGGGGGATCGTGGATATGGACACCCTAAAGGCCACCAACCAAAACCTGATATCCACGCTGGACGAGGTGATGAAGATTCAGGAGGAGGGAAGGGCGAAACGCAGGGCGGCCGAGGCGGAACTGAAAGGAATGGAAGAAGAACTGAGGCTGAAGCTGCTGGAAATAAGCGGACGGAAAGAGTAGAGAAAACGGCAGATTTAAGAAAGGCCCAGAGTCCTTGCGAAGACGACAGGACTGTGGGCCTTTTTTGATCTGCTGTAAATGACTGTGGGCAAGGCTGTACTGGCCAAGTCGTCTTTTTGACTTGCCCTTTCGATCGACTCTGGCATTGTTCACAATCCGCCTCCAATGTGTAGGGCGGCTCTCATTTCTGCTTATATCCCTTACATAGACACTTTTCTTAAGAAAATTTAGTTCTTGAATCCCATTAGGTATGGTATATAATTATAGAAAATACCAAATAAGCAGTTTGATACTTACGCTATTTTACAAGCTCTTGCAGTTTTAATATCTTGAGATTAAATTCCTTTTTTAACATCTCTTCAAATGACTTTAATGCTGAGTTAATAAAATTTGTAGCAGCTTCTTCTATTTCATCGGCCCTATAATTGAAGGCCCAGGTAAGATGTTGTATGAACTCATTTATCCTATCGTTCAATCCATAAAAATACCACATTTTTATATATTTTGATTTGCCAAAAAGCCCTTCCCCAACATACCTTTTATCATAATCGTAAAGAATATACTCCACATAATCGTTAAAGCTTGAGTGAGGCAGACTCTTTAGGTAGGTAAAAATTCCTGATTTATCACTTCTATCATCAAAATTTCTTAAGGCCTCTATACTCCACTCTTTTTCTGACAAATACAATGAAAAGTTCTTCCATGATTCTGGTATCCTGTCATTACCAATTAACCCGCATATTTCTGCATATGCATCATTTAAATAAGCTCTTATTTTCTCGTTGTATTCGTAATAAAAGCTATCTGGTACATCTTGACAGATATAAAATGGCTTTAATACATGGACTTTATATTCAACAAATACCTTTTTTAATAATGGTCTGTAAGCAGATTCCGAATAACATAACCGATTAAACTCCTCTTTAGCAGCAGATCTGGCTGAACTTTCGGAAGTATACTCTCTACAGTACTCTTTATTACTGTGTGGAATTGCAAGGGGATAATCCTTTACATTGAATCTTACATCTGAAGATGTAATTTGCTTTACTGACAGCTGATTGCATTTTTTATTTAAGTCGGCGATAATATCTTGGATTCCAGCAATCCCTGGCTTTGCAGCAACACCCGTTTCTTTAATTTGCAATGCTTTTTCTGGACACTCGCTGACTAACTTTTTTACAGCTTCTAAATCACCTTCTTTGATGGCCAATCCCGGGACTGGAACTGCATTACCTTCTAGATCTTCCTCCAGATAAGAAGAATTCATAATGCATAACCCGCATCCACTACACTTTTGATTTACTTTGATTTGCTTCACAGTGCTCCTCCTCCACAGAATATAAGCTTAGGGGTTTAATTAAGATTCTATCAATGAATTCATCTGTTTTATATACTGCTCGCCTGTTTCTATCATTTTTAAGGCCGAATCACACAATACACCATCCTCATCTACTACGGGAACATCAATAATGTCTGACATGGCAACAGCAATATTGACACAAGTCATTAGAATCCCCTTATCATATTCACTATATCGTCTGACATCCAGCCCGTTTGTAGTAATCACTCGTTCTGTTTCAGTTATAGATTTGACAAAGAGAGCATTCATCGCCATCAATAGTTTGGCGATTCTGTCAGCTCTTCCTGCAATAGCATCATAAATTTCCCCAATGGATTGAGCCTGTGAATAAACAACATTAGATGCTCTCATCTGATTGTTTGCCGCAGATAAATACTTTTCAGAATCCATTACCATTGTCCTTGCAAATCCTTTAGTAATAAGACCACACACAAATTCTTTATCAGTGAATTCCTTTTTTACTGATATGGAAATCGCATTTAGAACAGATAATCTTTCAGTGCTGTTTTTTAATATGATTTCACGCTTTTCAGCTTTATTTTGCACGTTAACTTTTTGGATTTGTCCGTAAACTTTAGTAAATCTAGGAACCGTATTCTGGATAATTGCTCTCTTTTTTTTAGCCACATTAGAAAGCCTTTTATCAGTATACTCAGCCTTTCTTTTTACTAACAGTTCAGCCTCTTCATGCTGTTCAAAGGCTTTTGCATATTTTTTTAATGCCCGCTCATCCATCTCCACAGCCTTATTTAAGTTATATACTGTGTTTATAAGCGCCCCAATGGCCAGTCCTTCAATAATCATATCGATTCTCTCCTAGTCAAAAACTTAATGTTAGAGGCATATCTAACTGACTTTCATATTCGGTCAGGTTTTTAAATGCTACATCCTTTCCAAAAAGAGATAGTATATTTGCTAATCCGCTTGTTACACCTTGAAGATTAAATGTTTCTTTACATGCACAGGTTATAATTTGGTTAAAATTGTTCATAATTGTATCATCCCAAATTTTATACTGATGTTCAACAATATGATGAAACTCGTTTCTCTGTTTTTCAATCTCTTTGAGCGCTTCTGATTCCAATTTCCTAATCTGGTAATCTTTTAGCTTATAATCCTCCAGATGCTTCGAAGTATGGAAAAAGGATACAATCGCACTACAAGCAACAGTAGTGATTATAGTGCCGAGCACTCTGCCGATGGCTTCCCCAGCAACATAGCCCGAAACCGTTCCCGCACCTGGAAGAACTGCGGAACCAATAATGGCACCAATGATTCCGCCTATTTCTTGTCCCACCTGTCCCCCAATCATTCCGGCTACCATGGATATACCCTTTTCACCCACTTCTTCAACGAATTCTTCTCCGGTTATCTCACCATTAATATACTTAGCCGCAGATTCCTGAACAATTGTAGCAACAGCTATGATTTTTGAAAATTCTCCACTATTTACAATATTATTAAGAATTTTGCTTTGATTGCTATTCGTTTGAGCGGATATGACATCAACCAGCAGTTTGTTTACCCCTCCAGCTACTGCAACATTAACCGCAGCCTTCCCAATATCTGAGGCTGCTTCTTCAAGGGATTGTTTTCCTTGAGCTGCATGTATCATTTTTCTTACCGCTTCGGCAGTTAAAGGAATAACTGAATTTACTAACGTATCTGTTGCGCCTGAGACAAATTCATTGCCGATATTTTGGGCTGTTTTTGTAGCAAATTTACTCTGCAGGGTTACATCAGCTATGACTTTTTCTTTGGCCATGTACAGCTTTCCTTCAAGCGAAATATCACTGTCTTTATCGGCGATAAGCTGCCAATCGCTTTTATCGCCTTTTGCTGTGTTGAGAGATTTTGGCAGAATTCTGTAGTTTTCCTCTGAGTTCATAACTTCTTTAAAATCAGCATCTGTCAAAAATGGATTATGCTTTGCAATATTATGTACATCCTTTAAAGCGTTGATATGATCTGTCTCTGCAGAATGGTTTGCCCATGTTGATGAAACATTTTCCCCCTGCTTATTTTTCATATGATATTTATTTTGAGCAGCTTTTTGACTTTTATGAAGTACTTCTCCGCTAATTGGATCGTGATAGGTTTGCCTATTTTCAAATATTTTTTCTTTATATTCTGTTTTACCCTTTTGAGAATCCCATAGTTTATCTCTATTTTCTTTGTTATATTCCTGCGTAATTCCTAACTTTTTATTAGCCACCGGCTTTAGGATACTTATGGGAACAAAACTATCTGATATATCGCTATCTTTTTTATTGCTCATTAAATACACCTCCTAACAGTATAGTAATATAGTATGTTAAACGGTGTATTTTGTCAATATTAAAAATATGCTTAAATTATCAAACAATTTTCCCAAAATATTCCAAAGATAATTACAGAATTAAAGTTCTTGATGACTCCATAAAAGCAATTTGGGCTTAAGCAGCAATTTGATTCGTATGTCTGCGTTCCGGGAGCACATTGACCGTAATATCCTCAAGTAGTCAGGGTAGAATCCCAATACAAACCGGGCGGATCATAATTCACCTAACAGAAGCCTTTATCTGACTATGCTTTATATTCTTCATTCACAGCAAAGCCAGCCTCTCTGCCAGCCATTTACATTCCTGCAATCAGTAATCCTATCTCATGCCTGGCATGTACTTTATATTTTACCATAAAAGGGCAAGAAAGTGCTGTTAGAATCACAACTAAAAGCAGGCTTTTTCGGGGTAAATAGATTATAATATCTGTAAAGTGCCGGGCTTAAAAACCAGGGCGAAAATGTACATTGGAGGGACACATATGAATTATTTAGTCGGGATTGATGTGGGAACGTCAGCCACTAAGACTGTGCTTTTTGATGAAAAAGGCAGAGTGATTGCATCGGCCTCCAGGGAATATCCTCTGTATCAGCCCCGGAACGGATGGGCGGAGCAGAGGCCGGAGGACTGGAGGGATGCGGTGCTGGAAACTCTCAAAAAGGTTATGGATGTGTCAGGCGCAGATGCCTGTGATGTAAAATCCATAGGTCTTTCAGGACAGATGCATGGCCTGGTGATGCTGGATGAAAACGGGGAAGTGATCCGCCCGTCCATTATCTGGTGCGATCAGAGAACCGGGGAAGAGGTAAAGGACATGCTGGCCGTCATGCCAAGGGAGAGGTGGATTGAGATTACCGCCAATCCGCCTCTTACAGGGTGGACGGCAGCGAAGATTTTGTGGGTGAGAAAGCATGAGCCGGAGAATTATAAAAGATGCCGCCATATCCTGCTTCCCAAGGATTATATCCGGTATGTCCTGACAGGAGTGTTTGCCGCGGAAGTGTCTGACGCCAGCGGAATGCAGCTTCTGGACGTGCCAGGCAGATGCTGGTCAAAAGAGGTGTTAAAGGCGCTGGACATTCCGGAGGCGTGGCTTGGAAAAATGCATGAGTCCTGTCAGGTAACCGGATATCTGCTGCCCCAAGTGGCCAGGGCCGTGGGAATGACCACGGAGACGGCGGTAGTAGGCGGCGCCGGTGATAATGCTGCGGCGGCGGTGGGAACCGGGGTGGTAAAGGACAAAACGGCATTTACTACGATTGGCACGTCGGGCGTAGTATTTGCCCACAGCAGCCAACTGGCCATTGATCCAAAAGGGAGGGTACATACCTGCTGCTGCGCAGTGCCTGGGGCGTGGCACGTTATGGGGGTAACGCAAAGCGCAGGCTTATCCCTAAAATGGATGAAGGACAATTTCTGCCAGGACTATGTTTCCAAAGCGGAAGAGGAAGGCATGGATGTGTATGATCTGATTAACCAGGCCGTGGAAGAGATCCCGGCAGGAAGCAAAAGACTCATATACCTGCCGTACCTGATGGGAGAGCGGACGCCCCATCTGGATTCTGACTGCCGCGGCGTATTCTTCGGGCTGTCCGCCATGCATACCAAGGCCCATCTTCTGCGGGCGGTTATGGAAGGGGTGGCTTACTCCCTGTGCGACTGTAATGATATCCTGCGGGAAATGGGCATTCAGGCGGATGAGATGATGGCCTGCGGGGGAGGCGGGAAGAGCCTGGCGTGGCGCCAGATGCTGTCCAGCCTGTACGGATGCCGGGTACAAACCGTGAAGCAGTCAGAGGGGCCTGCCCTGGGAGCCGCCATTCTGGCAGGAGTGGGATGTAAACTATACGAGAGCGTGGAAAAAGCATGCGAATCTCTGATCCAGCCGGAAACGGCATGCTGCCCTCAGGAAGATCAGGCGGAGATTTATGTGAAATACCATGAGCTTTATAAAAGGCTGTATGAGTCATTAAAAGAGGATTATAAGCTCCTGGCATCTTTGGGATAATAGGTATCTGACAGCGGCCATGCCATAAAAAGCCTATGGGAGCCTGAGCGGGCAAAGACATTTATAGCCGCCGAAACCGTAGGGCAGGCTGTTTAGGAGAAAGGGGAAAATATGGAAGTTAAGAACATAAAGGATCTGGCATTTAGAGCTTATGGAAAAATTGTGACAGGTTATGACATCAGCCAGCTTCTGAAGGCTATGGAAAAGACTCCCATACCGGAAGACGTAATTTATGCGGCGTCAGTGCCGGAACTGGAAAGCCTTGAGGAAGTTCATAAAATAGAGAAAAATTTTTACGGCCAGATGCCTATCCAGGCAGGGTACTGCAATGGACACAACAAAAAAATGAATGCCTTGGAATATCACCGCAATTCTGAGATCAACGTGGCAGTGACGGATCTGGTGCTGATGCTTGGAAAACAGCAGGATATGGGTCAGGACGGAAGTTATGACACATCCCTTGCCGAGGCATTCCTGGTTCCGGCAGGGACCATGATCGAAGTATACGGGACTACCCTCCACTATGCGCCATGCCATGTGAAGCCGGAGGGATTCCGGTGCGTAGTCATACTGCCCAGGGGAACCAATGCGGAAATGGAGCAGGTGGAGGAAGTGTTTTTTGAAGACAGGCTGCTGTTTGCAAAGAACAAATGGCTTATAGGGCATGAAGAAGGCGGTCTGCCCGAAAACGCATTTCTGGGGCTGATAGGGGAAAACCCCTGTCTCCGGTAGCAGGTCCTGACCAGATAAAAAGGATGCGGGACGTTACGAATAGCAGGCAAATGAAATAAAAATAAAAAGCAGGAGGATATGGAAATATGAACAATATGCCAGTTGTAAAGGCGGGGATCGTGGCTGTCAGCAGGGACTGCTTTCCTGAAAGCCTGTCCGTAAACAGAAGGAAGGCAGTAGTGGAGGCTTATGAAACGAAGTATGGAAAGTCAGCCCTCTATGAATGCCCGGTGTGCATTGTGGAAAGCGAGAAGCACATGGTTCAGGCCCTTGAGGATGTGAAGGCGGCGGGCTGCAATGCTCTGGTAGTTTACCTTGGGAACTTTGGGCCGGAGATTTCCGAAACCCTTCTGGCAAAGCATTTTGACGGCCCTGTCATGTTTATTGCCGCAGCGGAGGAAAACGGCGGCAGCCTGACCCAGGGGCGGGGCGACGCATACTGTGGGCTGCTGAATGCCAGCTACAATCTGAAACTGCGCAATGTCAGGGCGTATATCCCGGAAAACCCTGTGGGCACGGCCAAGGAGTGCGCAGATATGATCCAGGAGTTTCTGCCCATCGCAAGGGCCTTAATAGGCCTTTCCCAGTTAAAGATCATCAGCTTTGGCCCCAGGCCCCTTAATTTCCTGGCCTGCAATGCGCCCATTAAGCAGCTGTACAATCTGGGAGTGGAGATTGAGGAGAACTCAGAACTGGATCTGTTTGAGGCATTTAAAAAACATGAGGGCGACGCAAGAATCCCGGATGTGGTGAAGGACATGGAGACAGAGCTGGGAAGGGGGAACTTAAAGCCGGAGATCCTTCCTAAACTGGCCCAGTATGAGCTTACTCTCCTGGACTGGGCAAAAGACCACAAAGGGTACCGCAAGTACGTGGCCATTGCCGGAAAGTGCTGGCCCGCATTCCAGACGCAGTTCGGGTTCGTGCCGTGCTACGTTAACAGCCGCCTTACAGGCATGGGGATTCCCGTTTCCTGCGAAGTAGATATTTACGGAGCTTTAAGCGAATTTATCGGAAGCTGCGTAAGCCAGGACGTGGTGACCCTTCTGGACATTAACAACACAGTGCCTGACGACATTTATAAAGAGGACATTGAGGGTGCTTACACCTATGGCCAAAGCGATACGTTTATGGGGTTCCACTGCGGCAATACCAGCTCGAAAAAACTGTCATCCTGTTCCATGAAGTATCAGATGATCATGTCCAGGTCTTTGCCCGAAGAAGTGACCCAGGGAACTCTGGAGGGCGACATCCAGCCTGGAGACATTACGTTTTTCCGGCTTCAGAGCACTGCGGACTGCAGGCTGAAAGCCTATGTGGCCCAGGGCGAGGTGCTGCCCGTGGCTACCCGCTCCTTTGGAAGCATCGGAATATTTGCGATACCGGAAATGGGGCGGTTTTACCGCCACGTGCTTATTGAGAAAAACTTCCCCCACCACGGAGCGGTGGCTTTCGGGCATTACGGCAAGGCGCTGTTTGAGGTGTTTAAGTATCTTGGAGTGGAGGATATCGGATTTAACCAGCCTAAGGGCATGCGATACCCTTTGGAGAACCCCTTTGCATAAAGGAGCACCCAGAAGGACAATGAAATAGCTGATGAAAAGGTGCGGAGTTTGAGAAAAATAAAAAAGCTCCGCACTTTTTATGCTGAAAACCCGCCTAATCGGCAGCGGGACTTCCAAAGCAATAGAAAAAGATAAAAAAGTGTCATAAATCAGACAAGCAAGCCACTAGGAAGAAAAACGCAAAGAAGATATACTGTCCACAAACCAAAGGAAGCGTTTTCGGACAGGAAAAGGCAGAAATTCCAGGAAACAGCTCCAACAGGATAAAGGAGGGCAATATGAATCTGGAACTAGAAAGAAAGTGCGTCAATGCCATCAGGGTCTTGTCGGCAGACGCTGTGGAGAAGGCAAAATCCGGCCATCCCGGCCTGCCGCTGGGGGCGGCGGCCATGGCCTATGAGCTTTGGGCCCGCCACATGAACCACAACCCCCAGGACCCCGGGTGGGAGAACCGGGATCGGTTTATTTTGTCAGGGGGCCATGGCTCCATGCTGCTGTATTCCCTTCTCCATTTGTTTGGCTACGGCCTGACCAAGGAGGATCTGGCCGGTTTCCGCCAGGAGGATTCTCTGGCCCCGGGCCATCCGGAGTATGGACATACTGCCGGAGTGGAAGCCACCACGGGGCCCCTGGGGGCAGGCATGGCCATGGCGGTGGGAATGGCCATGGGGGAGGCCCATTTGGCGGCGGTGTTTAACAAGCCGTATTATCCCGTAGTGGATCATTATACTTATGTGCTGGGCGGAGACGGATGCATGATGGAGGGCATTTCATCAGAGGCATTTTCTCTGGCAGGCACCCTGGGGCTGGGGAAGCTTATCGTGCTCTACGATTCCAACGGGATCTCCATTGAGGGCAGCACGGACATTGCGTTTACAGAAAACGTGGAAAAGAGAATGGATGCTTTTGGATTCCAGACGTTAACCGTGGAGGACGGAAACAATATTGAGGCGGTGGGATCAGCCATTGAGGCGGCTAAAGCCGATAAACTGCGGCCTTCCTTTATCACCGTAAAGACCAGGATCGGATTTGGATGTCCGGCAAAGGAGGGAAAGGCCAGCGCCCACGGGGAACCTTTGGGGGAGAGCAATGTTACGGCTCTTAAGATTAATCTGGGATGGGACAGTATGGAGCCATTCCATGTGCCCCGGGAGGTGTATGAAAACTGCCGCAAACTGGCGTCAGAGGGAGAGAAAAAGGAGGCCAAATGGGCCGCCATGTTTCAAGAATATAAAAAATCATACCCGGATACGGTTCGTCTTTGGGAGAGATACCACGATCCGGATATAAGAAAGAAACTTTTGGGGGATGAAGCGTTCTGGGCTTTTGGGGATGAGCCGGAAGCTACCAGGAATTTGTCCGGCATTATGATTAACCGGCTGAAGGATATAGTTCCGTCCATGATCGGAGGAGCGGCAGATTTAGCGCCGTCAACCAAGACCTATATGAAGGATGAGGGAGATTTTGCAAAGGGCAGTTACGCAGGGAGAAACCTGCATTTTGGGGTAAGGGAGCTGGCCATGTCCGGCATTGCCAATGGCCTTGCCCTTATGGGGCTTAAGCCGTTTGTATCAACGTTTTTTGTCTTCAGCGATTACGTCAAGCCAATGGCCAGGCTTTCCGCATTGATGAAGCTGCCGGTTACTTACGTATTTACCCATGACAGCATTGGAGTGGGGGAGGACGGGCCTACCCATGAGCCTGTGGAGCAGCTGGCCATGCTGCGGGCCATGCCCAATTTCCATGTATTTCGTCCGGCTGACGCTATGGAGACGGCGGCGGCGTGGTATTATGCCATAACGGCAAAGGACAGCCCTACGGCTCTGGTTTTAAGCAGGCAGAAGCTGCCTCAGCTTGACGGGTCATGCCAGGAATCCTTAAAGGGCGGCTATATTTTGCAGGATTCTGAAAAAGAAATCCCTGATGCCGTCATTATGGCATCCGGTTCAGAAGTGTCCCTGGCAGCAGAGGCCAGAAGGATGCTGGCAAAGGAAGGGATTGACGTGCGGGTTGTCAGCATGCCTTCCATGGACGTGTTTGAAGAGCAGGATGAGGAGTACAAGAATAGGGTGCTTCCCCCCAGCGTGAGAAGGCGGGTGGCCGTGGAGGCGCTGTCGGATTTTGGATGGGGCAGGTACGTGGGGCTTGACGGGGCATACATAACCATGAGAGGATTCGGGGCGTCGGCTCCTGCAGACCGCTTATTTAAGCGGTTTGGGATCACGGCAGAATGCGCGGCCCAGGCAGTAAGGAATCTGATGGGGCAAAACCCAGGCGGCAGCTTCTGACAGAGAAAAAAGTTTTGAAAAACCGGCAAAGCACCAGATTGGAAGAGGAGATTGAAAAAGCTGCCGGAAACCGTTAAAATATGGGAAGACGATGACGGAGGAGAAACTGAAAATGAGTATGGATTTTAAGCATGAACTTATCATACCCAATGAAGATATTCCTTTTAAGCTCTTTTTGTTTGAAGGCAAGGACGGCAATTACCGGCGGGCCAAGCATTGGCATCAGTCAGTAGAGATCTTTCTGGTAATGGAAGGGAAATCCAACGAGATCCATTCCATCGAATCGCCCAGCCCCAATACTACCATAGTGGTTCAGATTCCTGCGGCTTTTTTCGGCGGATATCTGGGAAAAGGAGATTATGCGGTTTTTTCGAAACAGGGGGAGGCAGAGAATCTGCGGCTGGCACAGCTGATCACCCAGATCTACCGGGCTTATCAGAAAAAGGAGACGGCGTATGAGCTGAAAGTCCGGGGACTGTTTTATGACCTTTTGTATCTGTTAGTTACGGAATTTATGAAACCAGAGGAAGATCAGGGAAACATCCGACAGAAACGGAACCTGGACAAGCTTTCCCGGATCACTTCCTACATGAAAAAAAATTACGATCAGAATATTACCCTGGAAAGCGTTGCGGATAAGTTCGGGTTCTCGCCTACCTATTTGTCCAGAATGTTTAAGCGGTACGCTGATGTCAGTTACAAGACGTATCTTTTAGATCTGCGGACCGAGTATGGGTATCGGGAGATGATGAATACGGATCACAACCTTGACGAGATAGCCTTGAACAACGGATTTCCCAACAGCAGGGCATTTGCAAAGGCATTTGCAAAGCGGTATGGATGCCTTCCAAGCAAATACAGAAGAGAGAATCTAAAATAGTAGTAGGAGGAAATTATGAGATTTTTTGTAGATACTGCAAATGTAGAGGATATAAAAAAAGCTAATGATATGGGGGTTATCTGCGGGGTAACCACCAATCCGTCTCTTATCGCCAAGGAGGGGCGGGATTTCAGCCAGGTGATCAGGGAGATCACATCCATAGTGGACGGCCCTGTCAGCGGGGAAGTAAAGGCTACCACTTGTGACGCAGAGGGCATGATAGAGGAAGGGCGGCAGATTGCCGCCATCCATAAAAATATGGTGGTGAAGATCCCTATGACCATAGAAGGGCTGAAGGCCGTAAAGGTACTTTCAAAGGAAGGAGTCAAAACCAATGTGACCCTGATCTTCAGTGCGGCCCAGGCCCTTCTGGCGGCAAGGGCGGGGGCGGATTACGTATCCCCGTTTATTGGGCGGCTGGACGACATTTCCATGCCGGGCATTGATCTGATCCGTGAGATCACGGAGATCTTTAAGCTGCATGACATTTCCACGGAGATCATTGCGGCCAGCGTCCGAAACCCGATCCATGTGATTGACTGCGCAAGGGCAGGGGCGGATATCGCCACGGTTCCCTATAAGGTGATCGAACAGATGACAATGCATCCGCTGACTGCGGCGGGGATCGAGAAATTCAGGGAAGATTACAGGGCCGCATTCGGAGAGTAAGGGTACTGACAGTGTCCCATGCCGTCTGCCCGGCGGCGGGATTTTTGCAGAAATGAAAAACCGCCGCACCGGTCAGGGTGCGGCGGTTTTATTCTATAGGGTGCGCCTATAGAACAAAAACCCTCCAGGCGGATGCACACTCTGCGCCAAGGAAGATGGCTGATGCCGCAGCTGCGCTCCGGTGCGAGAGGCCGGTTTGCCGGACTCTTTTTATATGACATGTGTCCGGGCAGAGATTTCCAGCCATTATGGATATTCAGACTGGAAAGGGCATAAAATGCTCTGATTTTTAAGGTATTCTTGACGGTAAAATGTTGATATAATAAAAACAGGAAGAGATAAAAAGGCGCAGGCGGCTGCGGCATCCGATCCATGCCTGAGAAAAGACGGCTAGGCAAAAGACCGGGATTGCCGGCAGGAGAAGGAGATATTCCGAGAGCTCATAAGGACAGACTGGGGGAATTATGGTATTTACAGCGATGATTATTGATGATGAAAAAACCGTAAGGGAAGGGTTGGAAGTGCTGATTGACTGGGAAAAGGCCGGGTATCGCCTGGGAACCAGCGGGTGCGACGGACGTGAGGGCCTTGACAATATCCTGAGGGAAAATCCGGATCTGGTGCTTGTGGATATCAAGATGCCTGGGCTTAACGGCCTGGAAGTAATTAAGGAGGCTAAAAGCCACGGATTTTCGGGACATTTTCTGATACTGACAGGATTTTCCGAGTTTGAGTATGCCAGGACGGCTATCTCCATGGGGGTGGACGGGTATTTGCTGAAGCCTATTGATGAGGACGAGCTTTTGGAGTATGCGGGGAAGATCAAAAAGAAACTGGAAGAAACGATGTCCATGGAGCGGTACCACAGCCAGAATGAAGACAAGGCCAGACAGGAGCTTCTGCGCCGGGTGGTGCTGGGCGAGGGAAAACGTGAGGAGCTTAAAAAGGACATTGCCCAGTATCACCTGACTCTGGATGGAGACATTTTCTGCGTTGCGGTCTGCAGGGAGGACGGCACGGAGCAGGATAAGGAGTCAGGAGTCCTGTATGAAAAGGTTAAATGCCTGACAGAGGGGGATAATGCCTGCATCGGTGCGTTTTCTATTGATGACCAGGTGGTCCTGGTGGGGCGTTCCATTGAGTACAGCAGATGGAAAGAAAGGCTTAAGAAGCGCAGCAGGAGAGTGGAAGCATATTTTGGCAAAGGGTTAAAGATCGCTATAGGCAATAATGTGAGGCAGTGGCAGGAATTGTTCTGCTCCTATGAAAGCGCCAGATACCTGATGGAACAGGCCTTTATTTTTGACCAGGAGGATATTCTGACCATTGATCTCATATGCGGACTGGAGGAAAACCGGGAGAATGTCACCATTGACTGGATGGAGATGCTTATTGAAGTGGGGGAAGTGGAAGGGATCAAAAAGGCCATGGGCATGATCCGGGATTACTGCACCTGGAATCTTCTAAAGGAGTCGGAGATCAAGCTTTTGCTGGTTCAGGACCTGGTACAGCTTCAGATGCGCCTTGGACAGAAATATGCTTCCATGGCGCTGCCGGAGGAAATGCTGCAGCAGCTTTTGAAAAGGCTTATGGCGGCAGATGACATGAGGAGCCTTCTGGAATGCTATGGTGATGCGCTGACAGGACTGAGCCAGAAGATCGGCACGGCAGGGGGCGGCAACATTATCCGGCGGGTGTATTACTATATGGAGAAAAATTATGGAAAAGATTTGAAGCTGGAGAGCATTGCCAGGATATTTAATTATAACAGCGCTTATTTGGGAAAGCTGTTCCGCAAGGAAATGGGGGAAACCTTTAATAATGCGCTGGATAAGATCCGGATTGACAATGCCAAAAGGCTTTTGCAGGAAACCAATTTAAAGGTATATCAGATATCGGAAATGGTTGGATATGGTAGCATTGATTATTTTTATATGAAGTTTAAGAAATACGTGGGGTTCAGCCCTAAGGAGTACCGGAGGAATGCGGGGGAGGACGAATCCTAAGCAAGTCCGCATAGGAAAGCCTGGCGGGTTTGTTAAGTTAAATGTGTAAGTTATTCAAAAAGTATTTCAGAGAGATGATCTGATTGCTAACGCTGCCGGCCTATGGTAAGCTATAAGCACAACGGATCTCTTGCAGCTTATGACTCTTTATTGTCTGAGAGTACAGGAAGGGAGAGTGGATGAAATGAAAAATATCAATATTCCTGTCGGCCGTTCCGATTTTAGATTCATCAGAAAAAATGGCTTTTATTATATTGATAAAACCGGATTGGTTGAGGAACTGTTGAAAACAGATGCCACGCAGGTTACCCTGATTACCCGTCCCAGACGCTTTG
Source organism: uncultured Hungatella sp. (assembly GCA_947089145.1). Lineage (GTDB taxonomy): Bacteria > Bacillota > Clostridia > Lachnospirales > Lachnospiraceae > UBA3402. The sequence goes on from CAMUJH010000079.1 coordinate 15,622, forward strand.
GAAAAACCCTCGGTATGAGCATGATGGCTGAGTTTTTTGATATCAGAAAAGACAGCAGAGCATTATTTGAAGGGCTGTCAATTTCGGAGAATAAAGAACTGTGTAAGGACTGGATGAATCAGCATCCCGCTGTTTTTGTCTCTTTCAGGAATGTGGATGGGCTGGATTTTGAACATGCATATGAGATGCTGAAGGAAACTTTTTCCGATGTTTTTATGGAGCATATTTATCTTTTAAAGAGTGACAGAGTACATGAATTTGACAAAAAAGTGATTGCGCGAATTGCAGAACGAACTGCTTCTGTGGGTGAATTGCAAAATGCTTTACTTATCCTCACCCGTGTAATGTCCACGCACTATGGAAAGCCAGTCATTCTTCTTATGGATGAATACGATGTTCCTTTGGCAAAGGCAAGTGCAAAAGGCTACTACGAAGAAATGCTGAGTACGATTCGGGGCGTTATGTCTGTGCTCAAGGACAACTCAGCCCTTAATTTTGCCATTGTAACCGGTTGTTTGCAGATCGTAAAAGAAAGTATTTTTACTGGCGCCAACAATTTTGTATCTGATACGATCTCGGACTCCCGGCTGGATGAATATTTTGGGTTTACACAAGCAGATGTGGACAGGCTTCTTGTGGATACAGAACTTACCAGCCATGGGGATGAGATGAAAGACTGGTATAACGGCTACCATTTTGGCGAACATGACGTGTACTGCCCATGGGACGTGATGAACCATGTGAAGAATTTACTGCTTAATCCTGCCACGCCGCCGGCTGGCTATTGGGAACACACCAGCCACAATGATATCATCTATCAATTTATCAGCACAACGGAGACGGATGTTAACGATAAATTTGAAACCTTGCTTTCCGGAGGCTATATTATTGAAGCGATTGAGCCTAACCTGACTTATGATGTGCTGCATTCTTCTGAGAGGAACATCTGGACGCTGCTGTATTTCACTGGTTATCTGACCAGGATGCGGCCAGAAGATATCCCGGAGACTCCTGATGACGGGTGTTTTGCACTGACTATACCAAACGCTGAAATCCGGGGTTTATTCAGAAAAAGTGTTAATGAATGGTTCCTGGCAAAGACCGAAGCCAGCGACCGTTCAGCACTGTTTGACGCGCTGTGGAGGGGTGATGCCAATCGGCTGCAGGAATATATAAACGATACGCTATTTGATACCATTAGTTTTTATGATTATCAGGAAAGTTTTTACCACGCATTCCTGGCAGGCCAGCTTTCCCGAAAAGGCTATGTTGTAAAGTCTAACCGGGAAAACGGGCTTGGAAGATCGGATATTTCGATAAAAGATCGGAAAATGCGCCGTGCCATTGTCATTGAAACAAAGGTTACAGATTCTGAAAGTAAGCTGGATTTGGCCTGTGATAAAGCTTTGAAACAGATTGCGGATAAGCAATATGCTGCCGCAATAAAGGAATCCGGATATAAACAGGTGCTTTCCATAGGGATTGCATTTTATCGAAAACAATGCTGCGTGAAGGTGAGCAAGCTATAGATGTTTTGTATTTCTCGTGTAAAATGGCAAAATAACTAACGTGCTGTTTAATTGAGTGAGTAAATCGGCGAGTTTGGTCGTGGAGCCAGTCAGAGAGGGGAAGGATGATCCTGGCCGGGTTCAGATATGCC
>CAMUJH010000080.1 GCA_947089145.1 uncultured Hungatella sp.
ACGCTTTTCTCTGAAAAACTTTTTCATTTTCCTCTTGACATATCACCAAATTGCTCTCTTTTATTTGAAACACTGCAGGCAGAAAACAGGTTTTTACAAAAAAAGCCATCCGATCCCTGCCATTTATGCGGCAAGGGACCAGATGACTGCAAGATCCGGCGGTACCACCCTCATTAACTGCCGGTTCCTGTAAGGGATATCCGGCAGTTCTCTTTTTCTCTGTTAACGCCAGAAATACGCCCTGCTTTCACAGGGGGCTCCAAGGCAGGTTGGGCTTCCAGGGACATGAGAATCTCTCAGCTTCAGACTCTCTCTCTGTAAAGTATGGTCAGCTTAATAGTCCTTTTCATTGCCAGCAAATCTGTTGATGTATGGTGATTCTACGCCAAATCCAGAGGATTGTCAAGAAGAAAATCCTTCTTATGGAAGCAGGGGACAGACTGCCTGATGGCGATCCGTCCCCTGCTGCCTAGGAGTGTTCAAAACCAAAAATAGTCAATTATCTTTTTCATACACCAGCCCAGATTCTTATCCCTCAAATCGGCTGAGAAAATAGCTGTAAGCCCCAATTAAATTGGCATCATTAAAAAACTTACAGGTCGTTACGTCCGCCCTCTGTCCCGGCCATTTAAACTGGCTGTAGAAATAATCCAGATTCTTCTGAATATATTTCAGCAAAAGAGGCTGTCTGCTGATGCCTCCTCCAATGGCAAACCTGTCCGGATCATAGATCACCTGCAGATTAACAATCATATGAGCAATTCCCCGGGTAAACTGCTCAAGTGCCATAAGAACCAGAGGGTCCCCCTCCTCCGCCCAGGCAAACACGTCAAATCCCGTAATAGACTCCGGATCTTCAATCCCCTTGGCACTGGCTACCAGCCTGCGCAGCCGCGGATTTCCTGCCCGTCCTGCCCAGGTGTCATCCGCAGAATCCATGTTCTCGCCTAATGTAATAAAGCTGAATTCTCCTGCAGCAAAGCTTTTTCCGAAATGTACCTTTCCATCCTTAATCAGCGCTCCGCCGATTCCTGTTCCCAGAACGATAACGATGCCATCCCGGCAGTCAGACAGAGCCCCCCATCTCGCTTCAGCCATGGCTGCGCTCTTGGCATCGTTCATTACTGACACCGGAACGTTCACTCTTTTTCCCAGTTCCTCTGCCAGATTAAAATTTTCAATAAATCTCAGATTTCCTCCGCTGAGGCAGATGCCGTTTTCACTGTCTATAACACCGGGAACCGACATGGCAATGCCCTGAACCTGATCCTGGGCCTGTCTGTAAATCTGCTCCAAAGCATCCAGATATGCTTCCACACCTTCATAGGGTGTGGTAACTTCCCCTTTACAGCTTAAATTCAGCTGGGAATCAATAACTCCATGCTTTATAGCCGTTCCCCCTACGTCAATACAAAGGCACTTCTTTATATCCGCCATAATTGCCTGTCCTTTCTCCCTATCTATGCATGGGCGTCTGCAAAACCTAAAGTCCTGCTTCAGTCTCTAAGTCTTGCAGACGCCGGTTTTTATCATGAATCACCCCATGGGCGGCCGCCAAATCCTACTGGGGCCGTCTGCCCAATCTCCTCTTTTAAGACAAATCTTCTCCGTTAGTCTGAATCACCTTCTGATACCAGTAAAATGACTTCTTAGCCCTGCGGCTTAAATCCCCTGTGCCATCATTATGCTTATCCACATAGATGAAGCCGTACCGTTTATCCATCTCGCCGGTGCCAGCGCTTACAAGGTCAATGCATCCCCATGGCGTATACCCCATCAAATCTACGCCGTCTTCCTCCACCGCCTTCTTCATCTGCTCGATATGTTTCCTGAAATACTCAATGCGGTAGCTGTCGTCAATGCTTCCGTCCTCTTCCACCTTGTCATAAGCCCCCAGGCCATTCTCCACAATAAACAGCGGCACGGCATACCGATCCGTAAACCAGTTCAGCGCATACCGAAGGCCCACAGGGTCAATCTGCCATCCCCAGTCAGAAGCCTTCACATAAGGATTCTTCACCAGGTCATGGGCCTCATCATACTCGTACCAAGTATTGGCCTCCTTGCGCTCAATGGCAAAGGTCATGTAATAGCTGAACCCGATATAGTCCACGCATCCCTCTTTCAGAGCCTTCAAATCCTCATCTGTGCAGTCAATGGAGAAGCCTTTCCTCTTCCAGTGGCTGGTAATATTAGCCGGATAAACGCCATGAACATGCACATCTGTGTAATAATACCGCTTCTGCATGGCTTTCTCGGCCATCAGGATATCCTCCGGCTTGCAGGTAGCCGGATAAATGGGACACATGGCAATCATGCATCCAATCTGGAAATCCGGGTTGATCTCATGGCCCGCCTTCACCGCCAGGGCGCTGGCAACCAATTCATAGTGGGCCGCCTGGTACATAACCTCCTCCCGGTTATCCCCCTCCTGGAAGCGAACGCCTGAATTGCCGTAAACGCACAGTTCTTCCTGGTAATTAGCCTGATTGTTAATCTCATTAAACGTCATCCAGTATTTCACTTTGTCCTTATACCGCTTAAAGCAGGCCACAGCAAACCGCACGAAAAAGTCAATGCACTTCCTGCTGCGGAATCCGCCGTACTCTTTCACAAGATGCAGCGGCATCTCAAAATGGCTGAGAGTGATTACCGGCTCTATGCCATACTTGTGGCACTCATCAAACATATCGTCATAGAACTTAAGTCCCTCTTCATTGGGCTCTGTCTCATCACCGTTGGGGAAGATCCTGGTCCACGCGATGCTGGTGCGGAAACACTTAAATCCCATCTCTCCAAACAGCTTAATATCCTCTTTATAGTGGTGATAAAAATCAATGGCCTCATGGTTAGGATAATTCTCACCGGGAACAATGGTATCCGTCACCCGTCTGCGGGTAACCCTGTCCCCTGCAGTGGTCACATCCATGATGCTAAGGCCTTTGCCGCCTTCCAGGTATCCCCCTTCCAGCTGATGGGCCGCCACGGCGCCGCCCCATAAAAAACCTTCTTTTAATGCCATTTTCTACTCCTCCTCTGCTGCGTTGCGCATATTTACTTTCGCCGCCGCGCTGACAAACGGCAGGTAAATGATGGTGCTGACCACCACGCACAAGATACCGATGACCAGAGACAGCGGATTCGTCCCGCCGGAACCTAAAAACGGAATCAGAAATCCCGGCGTGGTCCAGCCCACATCCAATGTTACCGGCGGAATGATCTTAAACACGATCGTACAAAGATACCCTATTATATTACCAGAAACCGGCGCTAAAATAAAGGGAATTACGTAAATCGGGTTCATAACAATGGGAAGGCCGAACATCAAAGGCTCATTGATGTTAAACAGTCCCGGAGCCAGAGCCAGCTTGCCGATGGTCATCTGCTGCTTGTCTTTGCGGGCCACCAGGAAAATGGCAATCAGCAGGCCCAGAGTCGCGCCGGAACCGCCCGTGTTGCCAAAGGCGTCATTGATGCTGCCCCAGGTAAGAGGGAAGGGACATCCCACGGTTGTCCCGCTGGTGCCGAAATACGCCAGGTTGGCAACCCCCTGCTCCGCAAACATGACGGAACGGATAGCGCTTAAGGTATTAGGCCCGTGGATGCCCAGAAGCCACAAGAACTGCTGCGCCACAACAAAAATCAGAATGGTCACAATGTTTCCTCCCAAAGACCTGAAAGGTGTCTGAATGCTGTTGTAGATCACGTACTGGATACCGCCTTCCGCCACAAAACCTAATATGTAGTTAATGACAGTAGCTCCCACGAACACGATAATAATGGGGATAACCAGGTTAAATGACTGAGCTACTGCCGGCGGCACCGAATCCGGCATCTTGATGCACAGCCTTTTGTTCTTTGCCATTTTGGGAATCAGCTCTCCTACCAGAAGTCCCACAATCAAAGCCACAAACAATCCCTGAGCTCCCATAAATGTCATGGGCAGGGCATTTCCTGCATCGCTGGCCACATAGGCAGGGTAAATGATAAAAAATGTGCCGATAGCACACAGGGAAGCCAGCACCTTGTCCCCCTCATTGGCCTCCGCCAGCTTGTATGCTGTCAAAAACACAATAAGCACGGACATAATATTGGTAGTTCCGTTTAAAATAGGCGTAAAGATCTTCTGGTAATCAGCCAGATTGGGAATCAGATCCCCAAGATGAAGAATTTTGGCGATAAACCCGTCCGGCGACAGCACCGCAAAGTTAACCAGCGTAATGATGGAGCCAGCCAGGGTCAGCGGGAATGCCAGGGTAAATGCATCCCGCACCGCAGCTACATGCCGCTGTCCGTTGAGTTTTGAGGCGACAGGGACTAATGTGGCGTCCATCTTCGCCTGCATGGTTTCCATAAAACCCATATTGAGCCCTCCTATTCTGCCGTTTGACTGCCCGTTCTGAAGTCCCCTTTCCCAGCAGCTATGCGGAATCTCCAAAAAGGCATTGCTCTTCTCCGGCATTTTGTTTATTTTGTGCCCCAATTATAATGAAAAAATTATTGTTTGTCAGCACATTGACCAACAGATAAAACAGGTCACAGCGATTAAAAATTGTCACGTCAAAAAAACAGCGTGTTTTTCATCTCCACGCTGTTTTAAGTAATTGTATCCTGCTCCTATGATCTTTTTCTCAAAGGCTCCGCTTGTTCCTTCCCCTCCCCATACAGGCTCTCCGCTTCTTTCGTCATATCCTGCCGCTGCGGAGCCACACAGTACAGCTTATTGCCCAGGATCTCGAGAATCGTGACCACAGGCGCCTGGAGAGTAATATTAAAATACCTGGCTGTCTTCCTAACCGGCATGTAGTAGGAAATATTGCAGTCGCTCATCCGCGCAAGGGTACAGTTAGGCGTATTGGTGATGGAAACCAGCCTGCACCCTTTTAGTTTCAGCCCGTTGGCCATATTCAGCACCTGTTCCGTCTCCCCGGACACGGACAGCGCCACCACCACGGTTTCCTCCCCATGCTCCCCGAAAACCGGTGTAAAGGGGTCGTCTATGCACAGGGCCAGCCATCCTACATTGGAAAAGTACCTGGAACCGTATTTTGCCAGCATGCCGGAAGTGCCTACCCCGATAAAAATTATGCTGGAAGACTGCTTCAGCAGCGCCACTGCCCGGTCAATGGTCTTCATGTACTCCTCTGTCTTAAACCGCTTCAGGTAGTCTGTCAGGTTGCTGATATCCACATCTGTCTCCGGCTCAATCTGGCTGCTAAGATACAGCTTCAGCTGAACCTTAAACTCCGAATAGCCGCTGCACCCCATCTTCTTGCAGAACCGCAGAATGGTGGTAGTGGACACATGGGCCTCCTCCGCCAGCTCCCGGATCTTCATGTAGCCTGCCTTTTCCTTATTTTTCAGCACGTATTGATACACATTCATCTCCAGTTCATTAAGGCTCATGATTTCCTCGTAGGTAAACATTTGACTTCTCCCCGTTCTTTTATCAGATGTGGTTGCCTTTCCTTTCATTATATAATTTTTTCCCTGCCCATACAACCATTTTCTCGTCTACTCCAGGGCAAATTCTTTTACAATCAGCAGCCCCAGCGGCCCCAGAAGAAATCCGAAGATGCCAAACAGCTGCAGTCCCGCATACATGGACACCAATGTCTCCAAAGGCGTAAGCCCTACCTGGCTCCCCATAAGCCTGGCCTCCAGTATCTCACGCAGAAAGTAGCATACCAGGTAGATTCCAAACACCATAGCGCCTTTTCCCCACTGCCCTCTCAGAAAACACAATATTGCCCATGGGATCAGGACTGTCCCGGTTCCAAACACTGGCAGGGCGTCCAGAAGCCCTATTCCCACTCCGGCCAGAATATAATAGGAATTCCCCATGAAAAAGAACCCTGCCACGCATACTGCCGTTGTCAGCAGCATAATGATCCCCTGGGTGCGCAGATATGCGTTTGACACGGCGCACAGCAGCTTTTTGATCCTGCAAAATTCCTCCTGATAGACAGACTCCTCCATCCTCTCCCTCCATCCGTCCATCTCCTGGAGAAACAGCATGACTCCAATCATATACAGCACCGCAATCACGCAGCAGCACACACAAATTCTGGCAAGGTTCACCGAATTGCCCATGACATAGGGCATGACCCCGTGCTTCACCGTTCCTGCCAGGCTCCGTATCATATCCCTGGCTGCACAGACTATGGTATCACGCTTAAGGGACAGCGCCCCTTCTACCTGCCGGCAGGCGGCAGTCAGATGCCTATCCAGCTGCTCCACCCACCAGGGGAACCTGTCCGTCAGCATAACTGCCTGCTGGCAAAGCCGCCGCCCGCCCGCATAAATCAGCGTTCCCCCAACGCCTATAAGAACCGCCAGCTCCAAAAGCCCTGCCGCCCCCACGGGAATCCCCACAGACCGCCCCCGCCACTGAACCCGGAGCGCACCGGACAGCCTGTATGCCAAAGGCTTAAGCATCAGCGCTGTCAGCCACGCAAACACAAAGGGAGCCACCAAAGGCAGCAGATAGCGAAACACCGCATACACTGCTGCTGTGACTCCCAGAATTTTCATGCATTTTCTTAACTTCCTGTTCTCCCGCATTCACGCCACCTTACCCTACTTACATAACATATGGTTGTCTCATATATGGTTTTATTGTGGATAGCATGAAAAATAATATTCTTGTGAGAACAGTGAATCTGATACCTTTATCTGGTATTTTACAGCCTTCCTACAGTTCTTCCCTGAGCCAAATAAACCCATATGGCTTCAGCGCTACATGTCCGTCAGCTGCCCCGTCTTCTCCGGTCAGCAGGTCTTTGCCTCCGCCGATCCAGGATACTGTTTTCTCGCTTCGGCTGAAATTATAAATCCCGGTGATCCGTTCTGTCATGCCTGTCCGCATAATTCCCAGAACAGACGCATCGTCCCATCCGATGGTTTTCGCATGGGCTTTGGCTGTAAACGCCTCATGTTCCCTGCGAATCGTCTCCAGCTGCCGAAGCCCTTCAAAAATTCTGCCCTGAACCGTGTCAGGCTTATTCACATTCTCCGCTAAATCCCATCGGAACGGGGACCGGTGGACATACCGGGAATCTACAGCCTTCTCCGGTTCATTTTTATAAGAATAATCATTAAGCTGCCCGATCTCGTCCCCGCTGTAAATCACTGGAATCCCTGCCTGCTGCAGCATAAATGCGTGAAGCATCAAATCCAGGCGCAGCGCCTGCTTAAGCGCCTCACCGTCCTTGCTTTCCAAAGCCGTCTCCACTCCGCACATAGACGCAGTGGTCCCGCAGAACCGGGCGTCCTGAGTCACCGGGTCATCATTATACAGTTCCCCTCTGCTGAAGCTCTCCCACACTTTCCCAAGATAAAAGTCATTGAGATATTTTTTGTGAGGAGCCTGTAACATATCCCACTTCTCCAGCTGGTCATAGTCCAGCCCCCATCCTATGTCATCATGGCACCGGAGATAATTGAGGAAGGTATAAGTCTTCGGCAGATCATACACGCTGTCCAGCTGCTTCCTTAAAAGCCTGATATCCTGCACTGCAACCGTATGCCAGATGGTAGCCATGGTGGTCACATTGTAAAGCATGTGGCATTCCGGCTTTTCCACGGTGCCAAAATAGGGCGCCACTTTGGCGGGCTCCATCACCACCTCGCCCAGAAGCAGAATTCCCGGACATACAATCTCTCCAATCATGCGCATCATACGGACAATGGTATGTACCTTGGGAAGATTCCGGCAGCTGGTTCCCAGTTCCTTCCAGATATAAGGCACCGCATCAATCCGAATAACGTCCACGCCCAGGTTGGCAAAAAACAGGAAATTATACATCATCTCATTGAACACCGCCGGATTCCTGTAATCCAAATCCCACTGGTAGGGATAAAAAGTAGTCAGCACATGCTTTTGGCAGTCCTCCAGCCACGTAAAATTGCCTGGCGCCGTGGTGGGAAATACCTGCGGAACCGTCTTCTCATACTCTGCCGGAATATCCCAAGTGTCATAGAAAAAGTACCGATCCTGATATTCTTTCTCCCCGGCCCTGGCCCTCTTTGCCCACTCGTGATCTTCTGACGTGTGGTTCATGACAAAGTCCAGGCAGAGGCTCATATCCTGCTTATGGCAGCTGTCTGCCAGATGCTCCAGATCATCCACTGTCCCCAGCTCCGGCTGCACCTTCCTGAAATCCGCCACCGCATACCCGCCGTCTGACCGATCCTTTGGAGACTCCATCAAAGGCATCAGATGCACATAGTTAACCCCGCAGGACTGAAGATAATCCAGATGTTTCTCCACGCCCTTCAGCGTTCCCCCAAACAGGCCCGTATAAATCATCATGCCCAGCATGTCATTGCCCTTAAACCATTCCGGGTCAGCTTCCCTTTTTAAATCAAGCTGCTTTAAGGATTGTTTTCTCTCCTTATAAACTTTGCTCATATTGCCGCAAAGCTCGTCAAACATATCCGGAGCGTCGTAAAGCTCCATGTACAGCCATTTCAGCTCATCAATATGTCTTTTAAAACGCACCTCATAAATTTCTTCTTCTCTGTTCATGCTCATATAGACAGACCTCTCCCATTGTTTGATACTGCTATTTTACAAACCCCGCCTTCGGGCGTCAAGACTGCCAAATGGTTTACCATATGTCTTAATGAATCATAAGCGGCCAGGCCAGGCCGCTTATGACCGCAATGCCTCATCTGAAGGAATCCTGCCCTCGCGGCTCATCATACCCTGCCCCTTTACCTTCCCACTTTAAACTTATGCATTATTAACCCGATCAAGTCTTGCTATTTCCAATCCCTTGTGCTATATTTATCAAAGTATTCTTTATTATTGACACTGAATGGAGACAGTTATGGTAGAAACATGGGATATTACCATTCCGGAACTAACAGGAACCCAGACCCGGAGGGCATACCTGTACCTTCCGGATTACTATGATGACGACCCGGAAAAACGCTATCCTGTTCTTTATATGTTTGACGGTCACAATGTATTTTTTGATTCCGATGCTACATACGGAAAAAGCTGGGGTATGACAGAGTTTATGGAGGAAACCCGCGCCCCGCTGATTATTGCCGCCGTAGAATGCAATCACAGCCCTGACCATGGGCGGCTGAAAGAATATTCGCCCTTTGCATTCCGGGATGCCAGATTCGGACAGATTCCCGGCTGGGGCAAAATTACCATGGAATGGCTGGTGCACAAGTTTAAGCCTGAAATTGACAGCAATGTCCGCACCCTTCCTGACAGGGAACATACATTTATTGCAGGAAGCTCCATGGGAGGCCTTATGAGTCTGTATGCGCTGTTGGAATACAACCGCTGCTTTTCCAGGGCCGCTGCCTTGTCCCCCTCTCTGTGGGTAGACCCGGACAGGCTGTCCAGCCTTATACGCCGCGCCAGGCTTCGGCCTGATACCACTTTATATATGGACTATGGTTCAAAAGAAATCTATAACCACAAAAATATGCTCCAAAGTTTTGGGAAAATAGCTTCCCTTCTCCTGGAGCGGCAAGTTTATCTTAATCTCAGAATCGTACCCGGCGGCGACCACAGCGAGGCCAGCTGGGAGCGGCAGATACCGTTTTTTATGGAAACGCTTATGTACGAGCACCACCAGGAAAAAAAGCAAGAGAAATCCGAGATTTAGCAAGGAGGCATTATGGAAGTACAATATTTTAAGGATTACAGTCCTGCCCTGAATCGGGACATGGAATGCAAGGTCTACGGCCACGCCGGGCGGCCGGTTCTTTTTATCCCCTGCCAGGACGGCCGGTTCTTTGATTTTGAAAATTACAAAATGGCTGATGTGTGGTCGCCCTGGATTGAATCAGGCCGGATAATGGTATTTTCCATTGACACCATTGACAAAGAAACCTGGTCCAACAAAAACGGCGATCCCGGCTGGCGTATCTGGCGTCACGAGCAGTGGTTCCACTACATTACCGACGAGATGGTTCCTTTTATCCGATCCATGGTCAATGAACGGAACGGATGGGACGGCTATCCGGGCATTATTCCTTTTGGCTGCAGCCTGGGCGCTACCCACGCTGCCATTTTGTTTTTCCGCCGGCCGGACCTTTTTGACGGCCTGCTGGCCCTAAGCGGCATCTACACGGCTGATTACGGATTTGACGGATTTATGAATCAGCTGGTATACGAAAATTCTCCCGTGCATTTTCTTCCCAATATGCCTGCTGATCATCCCTATATTGATCTGTACAACCAGAGAAAGGCTATTATCTGCGTGGGGCAGGGGCCATGGGAAATTCCTGATTCCACAAGACAGCTTGACGGCATCCTCCAGAGCAAGGGCATTCATCTGTGGATCGATTACTGGGGCTATGACTGCGCCCACGACTGGCCGTGGTGGTATAAGCAGGTAGCTTATTTTGTACCCCATTTGTTAGAATAAAACCATGTAAATCATTTTAAACATGCAGGCTCTTTAAAGCCTATAAGCAGCCTCAGCTGCCTACGAATACAATGCAAAGGAAGGAAGTATTATGAAAAACTGTATCTTTATCTCCCCCAATTTCCCTACTAACTATTGGCAGTTCTGCCGTGAGCTGAAAAACAACGGCATGAACGTACTGGGCATCGGGGATCAGCCCTATGATCAGCTGACTGATGATTTAAAAGGAAGTTTGAATGAATATTATAAGGTCAGCAGCCTTGAGAATGAGGAAGAAGTATATCGGGCTGTGGCATTTTTCATTTTTAAGTACGGCCGTATTGACTGGCTGGAGTCCAACAATGAATACTGGCTGGAAAAGGATGCAAAGCTTAGAACCGACTTTAACATCCAAAGCGGCTTCCAGGCAGATGACATTCCCCGCATCAAGTACAAATCAAAAATGAAAGAGTATTATATAAAAGCAGGTATTCCCGTGGCCCGTCACCATCTGGTTGACACTCTGGAAGGATGCCTGAAATTTATTAAAGAGGTGGGGTATCCTGTTATTGCCAAACCGGATAACGGCGTAGGCGCTTCCCATACCTATAAGCTGTCCAATGAGCAGGAGCTGAAGCAGTTTCTGGATCAGAAGATGTCTCAGATCCAATACATTATGGAAGAGTTTGTGGATGCGGAAGTCAACTCCTATGATGCCATTATCGACGCCAACGGAGAGCCTGTCTTTGAGACTGGAAACGTAACCCCAAATTCCATTATGGATATTGTCAACAATGCGGACAATTCTATCTACTATATTGTAAAGACGTTAAAACCAGATGTTAAAAAGGCAGGAAGAGCCACCGTAAAAAGTTTCGGCGTAAAGAGCCGCTTTGTCCACTTTGAATTTTTCCGCCTGCTGAAGGATCACAAGGGTTTGGGCAAAAAGGGAGATGTCATCGCTCTGGAGGTCAATATGCGTCCCTGCGGCGGTTTCACTCCGGATATGATCAACTTTGCCCACAGCACCAATGTGTATAAAATCTGGGCTGACATGATCGCATTTGGACATTCCACCGTTCCTGTGGGAAAACATGCTTTCTGCGCTTTTGCAGGACTCCGGGACGGAAAGAATTTCGTCATGACCCATGAAGATATCATGAAACAGTATGGCGAGAATATGAGGATGGTCGATCGGATTCCTGATGTCCTGTCCGGGGCCATGGGAAACCAGATGTATGTAGCTGTGTTTGACACGGAAAAGCAGATGGATGCTTTCTATAAAAACGTGCTGGAATGCCGGTAGGCAGCAGCAGACGGGCGTTCATATTTTGTTCAAAAATCATTCAAAAACCTTTTACATACACATCATGATTTCTTCATGATTGGCACGTATACTATAACCATCAGCAAAGCAATTGCTGAAAAGCCAATGCATAAGTGCTTATAAGATTTTTTTCATAATACTCGAGCTGATAAAGTGATTTATCAGCTCTCCTCCCTTTTATCCCTTAATAAAGCAAGAAACGCCGGTACTGTATATTATAGTATCGGCATTTTGCTGTCCGGAAGCTGTTTTTATGCCTCTGTTTTTATCTCCATTCTAATCTGCTTCCATGCTGCGCTGCAGATTTATCAGGATACGAGATCTTCCTGCGCAGAATCAGAAGAGCAAAAATATTAGGAAATGCCATAAGGCCGTTCCAAATATCCGATAATTCCCATACTGCCGACAGGCTGCTGACACACCCTAAAAACACTGCATATCCATATAAGAGCAGATAGGCTGTTCCAATCTTTTCCTCTGTTCTCTCTGATATAAAAATCCATTCCCGCAGCTGGGCAATAACGCCTCCCAGAGTCTGCCTTCCCAGATAATACCATGCAATCATGGTTGCAAACGCAAATACGATCATAGAGCCAGATACCAGATACCGCCCCGATGCACCCAGGGCAGATTCAAAACAGAATGCGGTTAATACCGCACCGTCATAGTTTCTCCCTGCAAGCCCCTGGCCTCCTCCTGTTACGCAAAGAATCACTAAGGCTGTCATGGTGCAGATAACCATAGTGTCAAAGAATACCTCAAACATGGCCCACATTCCCTGCTCCTCCGGCGTGGTTTTGTCTGTAGCGCCGTGAAGCCCGGCCAGGCTTCCGAGTCCGGCTTCATTAGAAAAGACGCCTCTGGCGATTCCGTACCGAAAACTTCTGGCGATTCCATATCCGCCTATGCCTCCAAGCACCGATTCCGGAAACATGGCATAGCGAAAAATTTCCTGAAAAGCAGGAAGCACCTGATCACGGCACTTTATCAGAACTGCAGCAGAAAACAGCATATAAATTCCGGCGGAAACGGGAACCAGCCGTTCCGCCACCCTGGCCACCCGCATGGCTCCGCCCCATGCAACAAAAACCGCCAGCCCCGTAATGGCCGTTCCGCAGGCAATGGGCTGAACCCCTGTCAGATAACATATGGTCTGTGCAGCTGCATTGGACTGAACCATGCTGCCCATTCCCAGAGAAGCCAAAATACACAAAATTCCGTATATGAGGCTCACTCCTGGGCGTTTAAGGCCTTTGGAAAGGTATACCATGGGACCGCAGACCCATTTCCCTCTGCCGTCCCGATAGCGGTAAAGAATGCCCAGGCACGTTTCTCCATAGGCAGTCATCATGCCTATGGCTGCAGAAACCCACATCCAGAAAATAGCCCCCGGTCCTCCAGCCGTCAGGGCTGATGCCACGCCTACAATGTTGCCGGTTCCAATGGTCGCTGCCAAAGCCGTACAGGCTGACTGGATTTTATTAATGGAATCCGTGTCATGGATCGTTTCTCTTTCAGTTTTACTTCCGAAAAAGCTCCCGGCTGTAGCGCACCACCATGTCTTTATCCCCCTGAACTGAAAACCTTTTGACTCTATGGTCAGAACCGTTCCTGCCATCAGTAAAAGCCCCATCAGCAAAGGTCCCCACACCACTCCATGAATCTGATGAATCATAAGCTGCTCCGGTCTTTTTTTATCTTGTATTCCCAGAAAGCTCAGGATATTCCAAAAAACCGTTTGTTACAGTTAACTGGCAATGTCAGTTAGTTAAATATGAAAATAGAAGGAGGAAGCCGCCTTGGCTATCTGGTTTCCCATGAATCAATCATAGCATACCTGCCAGAGTCTTGTTCCAATTTCATAATCAGCTGTTTCGATAATTTATGACTTTAATCTGATCATGTTTCAGGACTTTATTCCGTTTTTTATGTATTTTTTTATTCGATGTCTCTGATCCACAATAATCCAATTCTCTCTTCTTTACTTTCCAATTTTTTCTAATGAGCACATATTCACATCTACCCAATATAAAATCATTTAAGGACAGATTTTGCAGCACAATACAGAAAAAGTATTTCTTGACTAAAAGAGGCTATCACTCGACAGCCCCTTCGTTCATCTGCAACATCTAAAATATTTTCTATACCTCATCCGCCAGAAGCCTTTCCACATCCAGAAGCCCCCATCCCTGCCGATTCCTCGGCAGCCCCAGATCCACCGCCCTCTCCCGCAGCCGCAGTTTCACGTCCCGGTTGGTCATACACGGGTACTTTTCCAGCAAAAGCGCAATAGCCCCGGCTACTATAGGGGTCGCCATAGAAGTCCCAATCCTTATAATAAGACATATACTTTTCTCCACCCTCTAAGCCAGCGGCGGCAGAGCCTTTTGCACTCTGCCACTATTATTTTTCTGTCCAGTATCCTTATTATGTAAACATATCCTATCCCCGAACTGCCCAACCGTTATTTTAAAGTGAATATCTACATTATAATCCTTCACCACAATCTTGTCTATCAGCAACCGCAGCAATTCCTTTTTTATATTTAACGGAGCCGTATCAAATACATCTCTCCATACAGGAACGAATGCCTGCAAAGTTTTCATTTCTTTCATAGAAAGCTTTTTTTCTTCCAGCTTCTTCTCATACTCCTGTATTCCTGTTTCTAATTTATTGATTTCCTCCTTCTGGCTGTCCAATGCCATATTAATATTCTCTTTGCTTAACGCACTGTTTCCTAATACCGATTGAATCAATTCCTCCTCCAGCGCTTTTTTCCTGTTTAATGTCTCACTATATTTTTTTTTCATACTTTTAAGCATAGCCTCGTCATCTGCCGTGTCACTCTTTATCATGCGCTCTACGTCTGCGGCGCAATCAATTTGTTCCAGCCCATCTAAATAAATATTAATTTGTTCCAGAACAACTTTTTCAAGCTTTTTCGCGCTGATATATGTCTTCCCCTGACATAATTTAGAACCTTTGGTCTTTAAGTTGCATCTATAGAACTCTATATGAGTTCTTTTCTCCTTTTTCTTGCTAGTCCACTGACTCGATACGGAAGGGCTGATTGTAGTTCCACAATGTCCACATATAAGCAGTCCTGACAATAATAATTGGCTCTTGTATGTCCTGTCTGTGGTAATCTTTAAATTATCATGATATGCCCTCGATTTTCTTAACAATATATCCTGGGCGCTTTCCCAGTCACATTCAGAAACCATAACATAATCTTCATTCTTTTCTTTTGCCAGAATCCATTTACTTCTATCGTTTCTCTTTTGCCTGCCTCCATCCATCTGTGAAGTCTTATTATAACCAATAAAACCTTTATATATAGGATTATTAATAATACTCTTAATTGTTGATATATTCCACAAGCATCCTTTTCTTGTCTTTATCCCTCTGTTATTCAATTCATCTCTTAAAGCGCAAAGGGAATAATTGCCATATACTATTTTTTCAAAAATCTCTTTAACAATCGCCTTTTCATCCGATTGCTTTACCAAAGCATTTATCATTTTCCCCTTTTTATTGAGTTGTCCCGTAGGCTCTAATGTATATCCATAAGGGACGGTTCCTCCTGTCCATACTCCGGCTTCTGTCAATACTTTTCTTGCAGCATCCACACGATTGGCAGTTTTCCTGCTCTCGTTATTATTGCCCCAAAACTTGATAAACATCATTAGTCTATCCGTTTCGGAATCCATTTTCAACATTCCCTCCTGAACGGTCCAAACTTCAACCCCAAGTTTGTACAATTTATCAATAAAAGTTATTCCGTTAATATCCTGTCTGCTGATTCTGTCACTATAAAACGCAAGCAGAACAAATCTTTCCATAGGATTTTGCGAAGCAATATGTATTACTTGCTGTATCTCCCTCTGTTCAATATTCTTGTGGTAAGCACTTACCCCTCCTTCTAATATTTCTGTGTAGAACCCCCACTCCTCACCATATTCTAAATTGTGTCTTTCGATATACCTTCTGCAAGTCTCTCTCTGTACTGGTATATCTTCCTCATCATTTACCTGCTTATTCGTGCTAACCCGGTATAAACAAATTACTTTTTTCATAAAGTTTCTTTTCCCCTTTCTGCTAAATAATTCTTAATGTATAAATTTTTTAAGATTTGTATAACTTCCTGATCAATATTGTTTTGCTCTTCTGAAAAATGCAATCTCGCTTTAAAATCATTTCCATGTGCCTGTGAATGATAACGTCCATTCCCAAATTCTTCAATCGTGTTATTGCCAGAGAATCCCTCTCCTTTTTTGTTGACTTTTCCTTTTGCCTCATATCCCTTAACATTTTCTCTACTATTCCCTTCCATAAAATAAAATTGTTTCCTTCTTACAGATTTCAGTCTTTATAAACCAATCTCCGTAACCCCATATATCTTATTTGCAAATTATGTTTTGCCCTTCAACTAAATGATAAATTTATTAATTTAATCACCATTCGACAAAACATATGCGATTGTGACAATAGGATTGGTCAAAAATTGATATCTGCGACTACTGCTGCGTTCCTCTTGTAGCCCCCTCCTTTTCCTGTGATCTACATATTAAAAAGGCTTCAACTTCATTTATTCTATGAAAACTCCCTGACCCTAAAAATGGTTCCAGAATATCATCATACAATTTATATCTTTCTTCATCATAACCACATGTCATGACTGCCCCTTTCAGCTTCCTCAACGCTTCGCAGTAAGCCTTATGTTCTTTCGGGCTTGTCATATTATGCTTATATGCTGCCTTGTTCTCCAAATATGGGCTGTCTAAAAAGTAGAACGTATCCTCACCCTCCGGATTTTTCGCCTCCATTTCTAAAAGTTCTAAAATGTCCCTATTCTATACCCAAATGATACAAAACCCATTTGTGTATTCGTTTTTTTCTGATTTTTTACCCCATAAACTATCTGAAATCCTTGGTTTTGGCAAAAATAATAAGGTTATGGCAAATATGCCATAACCTTATCAAAGCAAACTGCGTCCCTATTTTTGATACAGAGACGCTACTTATATCTTGGCTGGAAATTCCCATAATCCTTTTTGGCTGGATTCCTGCCTGTCTGTTATCTATTTGTTTTCTTCTGGCTCTGAATCCGTTTTCTGATTTCCCTTGTATAGTCTTTAACCGCATCACCTATTTTATTTTCAAGACTTAGGTTGTTTAGAGCGTCCCCCGTGTTATACTCCTGCAGTCTTGCCATTATCCTGCCGTCCTTTACAAAATGAATTGTTTTATACAGTGGAATCACATTAACAATCGTTACATCAAGCAGCCTCCTATGGGCTGTATTTACTGCATATTCCTGTCTACCAATTCCTCCAAATAATCCTCCGCTGCTTCCGCCGCACTTAAAACATATGTGGAATTCTCCGTATATGTGGCACGATCGGAAAGCTCGTTAACAACGCCCTTTAAAGATTTTGGCGTAATATCTTTTCCCCCATTTTAGTACTCGTGTCAATGCTTAACACCATGCTTTCTTATAAACTTTTATTTATGATTGGTTGAAGTATAGCTATTAATTGGCGTTTAGAAATGAAATTTATTCTTATGATGATGTT
>CAMUJH010000081.1 GCA_947089145.1 uncultured Hungatella sp.
AACCAACGAATGCAGGAGTCAAAGTCCTGTGCCTTACCGCTTGGCGATAGCCCAAAAATCCACGTCCTCAAAGTTATCCGGCACTTCATGTATGTTTTATGCCTAACCCTAAGTTCCGCTTTATAATAACATAATTTCTATGGCTTTGCAAGCCAAAACCATGTTTTAAAATTTCAGCCTGAATGCGTTCACTCCCTATGCCAGGCACAGCGCTGTCTGGTATGGAGGATGCACGTAATGGCAGCGAACCAGGCCGCCGGTTATCCCCACTGTCATCCATTCTCTGAGGAAATAAAAAGCACCCAACAGCAGGTGCTTTTTATCGGGTGGATACAGGGACTCGAACCCTGGACCTCCAGAGCCACAATCTGGCGCGCTAACCAACTGCGCCATACCCACCATAATCTTTAAACGACGAGCCTGAAGGGATTCGAACCCCCGACCCACGGCTTAGAAGGCCGTTGCTCTATCCAGCTGAGCTACAGACTCGTAAGCGGGTGATGGGAATCGAACCCACGTATCCAGCTTGGAAGGCTGGTGTTCTACCATTGAACTACACCCGCACAATGATTCAGTGCCATCGGGGTGACAGGATTCGAACCTGCGACTTCCTGGTCCCAAACCAGGCGCTCTAGCCAAACTGAGCCACACCCCGGCATACACAAAAAGTGCTTTTTCGCAACGCAAGAGTTATTATATACTAATCACTTTTTCTTGTCAACTACTTTTTTACACTTCCGCATATTTTTTCCGCTGCACACCATAACGATTCCTATGTGAGGCAGCTCCCCAAACTGCCGCGCCCGCAGCCTCTGCATCCCCCTGCCTGTTATCCTCATTGCTATAGAAATCCCGCCGCCGATTAGGCGGCATGCATTCCGCAACGCCAAGCGCGCCCGCCGGACTTTATCCATGACGATGCGCCCCCTGCCGGGCGCATGGGGGCAGCCTGCCAAAAGCCTTTTTCCGCTTCTGCTAAAGATACCTCTGATCATAATCCATCCGTCCGTCCTCATGCACAGTTATAATCATATAGGACGGATGCCTTCCTTCCTGTCTGGGATAAGACAGGCTTCCCGGATTCAGCACGGTAACACCGTTTATCTTGTCTAAAAACGGCCTGTGGGTATGGCCGTACATGGCAATGTCGCACCCTCGGCTTTTGGCTTCCTCAGCCAGCCCTTCCGGTCCCATAGACACACCGTAATAATGTCCGTGGGTTAGAAGAGCTTTATGAGATCCTATCTCCATCTCAAGTTCCCTCTCAAGCCTGGAAAAGAAATCATTGTTTCCCAGAACCATGGCCATCTTGCATCCGGCTCCGGCCCATTCCGGAATCCATTGCTCACTGCCTTCCGCATCTCCCAGATGAATCAGCATGTCAATGGGCTTCTCCTGTTCTATTACAAACTGCAGATTATCATCTTTCCGGTGTGTATCGCTGACAACCAGGATTTTCATCGGTTTTCCTCCCCAAACAGAACTTTCAATTTCTTTTTCATAGCCTCCAAAGCTTTCCCTCTGTGGCTAATCTCATTTTTCTTCTCAATAGGAATCTGGGCGGATGTCATTTTATACTCCGGCAGATAAAAAATGGGATCATAGCCAAATCCTCCGTCCCCTGCCGGCTTATGAGCAATAAGCCCTTCCACGGTTCCCTCTGTATGCAGGACCTTTCCGTCCGGAAGCACAGCCGCAATTGCGCTGACAAACCTAGCCGTCCTTTCACTGTCTCCTGCATCCGCCAGCCGGTCAATGATCACCTGATTTTTAATCTCATAGGACGTATCCTCGCCCAGATATCTGGCTGAATAAATCCCCGGCTCTCCGCCAAGCCAGTCCACCGCCAGCCCCGAATCATCTGCCAGTACGATACAGTCCGGGACTTCACAGATCGTTCTGGCCTTCTCCCATACGGCTCTGGCTTTAATCTCCGCATTTTCCCCGAAAGTACTGCCATTCTCTGTCACCTGGCAGCATATCCCCGCTTCCTTCATGGATAAAATATCCATTCCCAGATCCGCCAGAATCAGCCGTACCTCCCGCATCTTTCCTTCATTTCCAGTTGCAAATATAATCCTGTGCTTCATAGTTCTGTCCTCTCATCCCTACTGCGCCCCTGCAGTTCCTTTTTCCTCTGCCGCTCTGTCTGTATACCCTTTCAGACACAGATTGCACTGATACCGCTCCTCCATAGGCTCCCATTTGGTTCCGTCCAGGCTGATATAGCTTTCCCCGTCCGCCACATCCGCCGCCGATGTGGCATCATCCGCCTGATATTCCACTGCAATGGGATGAACCGCTCCCGGAGTCCTGAGCTCCAGAACCAGGGCAAAACGCTCTCCCGGCTGCAGCCTTTCCGGCTTTTCTAACGGAACCGTATAAAATCCGCTGTATCTTGCCACGCCGCTGGCCACTGTCCTTCTGCTGCCCAGGCTCTCCTCTCCTGAGGCATGGTGAACTACAGAAATTTCATAAAAAGTCCCCTGGCCTGTGGCATAGAACCCCGCCGCTTTCAGAAATTCTTCCTCCTCTGCCTCATAAACATTAGCGCCGAAAGCCGACTCTGAGCCATATCCAACCTGCCCCACCCAGCCGCACAGATCGCTTTGATAAAGCTTATCATAATTATCCGCCGGCTCGATCCCTGTGTAGGCCAGGCTGTTTCCCCCGATATTGCTGTCATAGTAGGATACATAAAAATGCCCCTTATCCCCAAAAGCTTCACCCCAGCTGCTTACGCACAAAAAGGCGCCGTCCCCTTCCGGCTTTGTCTGAAAATTCTCCCTTGGATATTCGTCATCCCACCCTACAATCACAACATCATGGTTTGGAACCTGATCTCCCTGATAGCAATAGGAGCTGGTTTCCTCATTATAATTGGCAGAATGGCTGTCAGAACCTGTAATGGACGTATAGAGGGAGCTTTGTACTCCTCCGTAAAAAAACACCGCATTCTTAATAGATTCATAATCCCTGGAAGGCAGAATCCGAATCTCCTGAACATGAACCGCCGGCTCCAGGCCGTCAGGAGAGATCCCGTCGCCATACGGGTCCTGAACCTCCAGAACCGGTCCCTGCCATGCCAGAAGATATGCCATGGACATGGTGTACTCCCCGCCCTCTCTCTGTTCCAGAGAAAAGCTGTTGTGAAGGGACATATGATCAGCAGAGAATTCCACCGGATTCTTTGGCCGGAGGGCTGTTTCCAATGCGGTCAGTGATGCAAATGACCAGCAGGTTCCATAGCTTCCCTGATCTCTGACTTTCGTGCTGCGGCCCGTTTTCCGGTAATCGTATGTCTTGGGCAGCTTCCGGCTTTTGTAAGGCAGGGCATCCTCCAGGCAGATCCTCCAATCTCCTGCTGCCATCCTGGTTTTGTATCCGAAGCCGTCACATATTGCCTGAAGCGGAAGGTACAGACTTTCCTCATCCGAGAAAGGCCCGCATTTCAGAATCTGTCTCCCAAGCCCGCATCTCATCTCTCTGCTGCCTTTTTTCAGCGTCACTTTTATGCTGCCCTGCTGAAGCAAAATCCGGGAATCAGGGTATTCCAGCACGCTGATTTCCAAAACCTGTGTTATAAACTCCTTTGGAACCAGTACGTCCAAGGAACCACTTCCAGACAAAGCCGCCTGGCAGGCTCCATCAGGCGCCTCTACCAGCAGTTCCCCTGCTTTCCTAAATCCCCGCAGCCCTCTTTCGGCGCCTGGCATCTTTATCAGCCCTGCATCTGCTGATTTTGTCTCTGTCCGGCCGTCATCGGTCTTTGTGCCTTTCTGCACGTATCCCCTGCCGCTTATAACATAGTCTTTCCCGCCATGGCTGCTGTCCGTCCCGGCTGACGCCTCCTGGGTTTTGCCGGTATAATCTGGCGCAGGCTGTCTTGCCTGGTGATTGCAGCCCGAACTCCACAGAAGTCCAGCCAGGGCTGTACAGGCCAGGGCAGTTCCTATGCTCAGACCTTTTCTCATGGTCCGCAGCCTCTGTCCCGCTTTTTTGCCGGCGGTTTTGGCCCTGCAAACTGGTAAAAATACGTTTTCATCATACCATTATAAATCTTCCTGTTTTTATCCGCCCTTCTGCCCATGTATTTCTCGGCATCTTCATATGCCGTAATAATATAAGCGGACCAGGAATCCAATGCCGCCAGCCGTTCTCCCAGCTGTCTGTACAGCTCAGGCAAACGTTCTTTCTCCTCGATTCTCTCTCCATAAGGCGGATTTGTAATCAAAAATCCGTATTTTTTAGGGTGACTCAGCGCACTTACAGGCCTCTCCTGAAAGTGAATCATATGGTCTACCCCTGCTGCCTGGGCATTAGCTCTTGCCGCCTTTACGATCGCGCCGTCAATGTCATATCCCTGAATATCTGTTTCCGCCTTGTCATCCACCATCTCATTAGCCTCATCCATGGCTTCATACCAGCATTTGCGGGAAATAAGATTTTTCCAGTCCTCCGCCAAAAATGACCGGTTCATTCCCGGAGCTATATTGGCTGCCATCATAGCCGCCTCAATGGGAAATGTACCGCTTCCGCAAAAAGGGTCTACCAGAATCCTGTCCCTTTTCCAGGGCGACAGAAGGATCAAAGCCGCTGCCAAAGTTTCCGTAATAGGCGCTTTGCTGACCAGAGTCCGGTATCCCCGTTTGTGCAGGGAGTCGCCTGACGTGTCAATCCCCACAGTTACCTGATCCTTATGCAAGAACACCCTCAGAGGATAGCTGCTGCCGGTCTCCGGAAATATCTCCGTTCCATAGGCTGCCTTCATCCGCTCTACCATGGCTTTCTTCATGATTCTCTGAATATCCGAAGGGCTGAACAGCCTGCTCTTGATAGAGGAAGCCTTTGCCACCCAGAACTTGCCGTCCTTAGGAATAAGCTCCTCCCAGGCAATGGCTTTGGTGTTCTGAAACAATTCCTCAAAAGATTCTGCCTGAAAACTTCCAGCCTTCAAAAGCACCCTCTCCGCTGTCCGCAGAAATACATTGGCCCTGCATATGGCCTCGTCGTCACCTGTAAAGGTAACTCTGCCGTCCTCCACCTGGCTGATCTCATAACCCAGATCTATAATTTCTTTTTTCAGCACTGCCTCCAGTCCAAAATGGCAGGGGGCAATCAGCTCATATATCCTCTTCACCGGCATCTCCTCAATATTACTGGTTATAACGTGATTTCTTTCATCTTATTTCCTTCAAAGTCATAGATAGTAAACACACTGCCGTCAAGCATGCCATAGCTGTTAGGATTGCCGTCCTTGGGAAGGGATGCCGAACCCGGGTTCAGCAGGAAGCCGTCCCCCATCGCCTTAGCCACCGGCAGATGGGTATGCCCGTGAATCAGTGCATCTCCTGGTTTCATAGGCGGCAGAATCTCTTCATTATAAATATGCCCATGAGTGGCATAGATGGTCTTCCCATTTAACGCCAGCAGACCGTAATCCGCCATCATGGGGAATTCCAGCACCATCTGGTCAACCTCAGAATCACAGTTTCCCCTTACCGCATAAATCTCATCCTTATACCCGTTGAGCATGGCAAAAACCTGCTTCGGATCATAATCCCTGGGAAGTTCATTGCGGGGGCCATGGTACAGAAGATCGCCTAAAAGAATCAGGCGGTCTGCCCCGGACTTTGTGTAGACTTCCAGTATCTTCCTGCAGTAATAAGCTGACCCATGAATGTCAGACGCAAACATATATTTCATATTTTCCTCCTGGTATCTCTCTAAATCAATAGTACTATTTTAAAGCTTTCCTATGGCATCTGTCAACTGATTCTATGAGCAGATCAGCCACTTTCCGCGGTAGGCCGCCATTCCGCCGGCTACATTAATCACAGGATACCCTCTCATGGATAAATGGTTGCACGCCAGCATGCTCTGGCTCCCTCTGGTACAGTACAGCACCAGCGGAATTCCTTCCTGACACTCAAAAAGCCTATCCTCTTCTATCATTTCCTCCAGTTCTTCAAAAGGAATGTTTATGGCCCCTCTTAAATGGGAATATTCGAATGCGCCTCTGCTGCGCAGGTCAATCAGCTCCATAGGCCTGCCGCAGGATATCCAGCAGTCCAGTTCCCTCATACTGATCGTAGGGTACCTCATATGCTATCACCTGTCCTTGTTATTAGTACCATTATATGTAAAATATAAAAAGCCGTCCCAAATTCGGGGCGGCTTGTGCCAGGTGCCACTTAAAGCATGCCTGCAGCTTGATATAAATCAGAGTTTTTGTGCCTGCTGATTAGCGGTTGTTATTCTGGCTGCTGTTGCGGCTGTTGTTCTGATTGCTGTTCTGGCTGTTGTTCTGATTGTTGTTCTGGCTGTTGTTCTGATTGTTGTTCTGGCTGTTGTTCTGATTGTTGTTCTGGCTGCTGTTCTGATTGTTGTTCTGGCTGCTGTTTCTGCAGTTTCTGGAATCTTCCATATCATTATAATTATTTCTTGCCATAGTGTAATACCTCCTGAAAAATAATTTTTATTACAGGACTAGTATGGCTTTCTCTTTAAGTTTTATACTTGTGATTGCATTTTTTTCATAATTATATTATAATGAGAGAGGAGTAAGGGTTTCCCTTAAACCCGCAAGATCCTTATGAAGAGATTGATACTCCCCTCAAAAAAAGTCCGGCACCCCCTGCCGGACTCTTTTTTATTTTCGATTAATCACCTAACATATTCTTGATTTTTACAGGGGTTCTGTAATTCCACGGAGATGTCTTTATCCCTGTCTTTTCCGTAGATGCATGGACAACTTGTCCATTGCCGATATACATTGCCACATGGTTGATCCGGCTGCCGTTTCCGTAAAAAACCAGATCGCCTGGCCTCATCTGTTCAGCGCTTACGTCTGTTCCCTGCTGTGACTGAGCCCTGGAACTGCGGGCAATGGATACATTAGCGCCATGAAGCATTACATAGCTGCTGAACCCGGAGCAGTCCGCTCCGGTGTGCGGGTCGCTGCCGCCTGCCACGTATCTGCCTCCCACAAACTGAAGCGCATAATCGACCAGGTTCTGTCTGCGGCTCTCAGAAGCATCCGCCTGCTTCTGGGCCTCCATAGATTCTCTGGCCGCATCAGCTTCCTGGCTGTCCTCGTCAAACCCTTCCACTGACACGCCTTCCTCCTCCGCCAATATGTATCCCACATCGTCTCCTACCTGAACTTCTACCCAGCCGTCCCCCTCATCGGAAAGGACCTCATACACTTCTCCCTGAGAAGCCTGCTTAAGCGTCTCCCCAGAGTCAGTGGACGTATATACAAAATGGGTACCTGCCTCAATAGTTACTATGTAATCCTGAACCAGGCTCCCTGGCCCCTTAGACATCCCATACGCCGCCCACGCTTCCATGGTTCCTCCCCATGACAGCGTACCGCATAACGCCATGGCACAAAGCCTGTATCTTACTCTTCCTTTTTTCATATTTTAACTCCTTGTCAAATATTTTAATTTTAATTATCATTTGTTACATAAATATTAACTTTTTAATGATTATATTTCATTTCAATTACTTTGTCAAGCAAAAAAGGCTTCAAAACTGTTACAATTCAGTTTTGAAGCCTTTTTTACGAGATAGATTCCTATTTGATTTAAAATTTTTGTAACATTTTACCGTCGTCTTCCGCTGCCGCGGATAATGGTTATAATAAGCCAAAGCATAAAAAGCGGACCGATAAACGGCATCAGCAGCGCAAAAATTCCTCCAATAATTGAGAATACCAGGTACATGACTGCAAGCACCAGCAGCAGGGCCAGCAATTTCCCGTACCACTTATCCATTCTGAATATTCTGAAAGACCGCTCCTGTCCATACGGATTCCTGCTGTATCTCCCGTCATCCTGTCCGGTATCGGCGCTTCTGCCGTATTCGTAGCCTCCGCCTGTCTCATACATGCTGTCTCCGGCCCCGTCAGTGGTATCCTCTATCGTCCTGGCTATCAGCCTGGGATCTCCAATCTCCCCGATTACCTCTTCCTCTGTCCGTCCCTTGCGGACCTCTTCCGTAATATATCCGTCATAATATTGTATATTTTCTTCCACCACCCCCGGCGGCACGTCTCCTGTCAGCGCCCGGCGCAGTGTCTGAAGGAATTCCTCTTTTCTCATGCAATTCTCCCTCAATGTTATCTCCTGATTTCCATTATCAGATTCTCTGCCGTATCTGGTCTAGTTTACCATGATTCCCCTTTCCGGTAAATGCCAACATTCTTAAATAAGCATAAAAAAATCGTAAAACATCCTAATTGTGCCTGTCAGTATATCTTTTCTTTCAGTACGCCTTCCCGGTAAGCATTTACCAATTCTTTCAAATCGCTGATCTTTTCCATCAGCTCCTCCCCCAAGTCGGTATCTCCCACCATGATCCGTTTCTTCATCTTCTCCACGATTGTCACCTTGGGAGTGTTCTCCTTCCCTCTGCAGAAAGGCTTATGTTCCGCCAGCGCCAGGTGCCTGGAATTGTGGATCAGCGTATATCCGGCGATCCCTGTTTTGCTCTGATATGCCTTGGACAGCCCTCCGTCTATGATATAAAGCTTTCCTCCTGCCTTTACAGGGGTTTCCCCGTCTTTTATCTTCACCGGAACATGGCCGTTTACAATATGGGAATTCTTTGTGGGAAGCCCAAACTCTTTCAGAATCTTGTCACAGTACTCCTCCTGAACGCTTAACTGATAATAGGGATTCATAACTTCCCTGTGAGTATTCTTGTCTTCTATAAAATAGTGCTCAAAAGTAGTCATCTTATCCTTGCCATATACCGGTGATTTCTCCCCGCACCACAGATACCACATAAAATCCCTGGCTACCGTCTTATCCGGATTGCTTTCCGGCAGGAAATAAGCGCTCTGAACCAGTTTATCAATGATGTCCATCAGCCCTTTTCCGCTGTAGGAAATACCGAAAAGTTCCATGGTATCAAAGGTTCCGTCCTCTTTCATGGGAATACACCCATGATAAAGCAGGTTCTGATTGCAGGATTTATACATGGCTCCATGGGAGTAAAGGAATTTCACATGTTTGTGCAGAAGCTGGCTGTGGGTAAAGGAAAGGCGCAGAGTATGAAGAAGTTCCTCCTCCTCCGCAGTCAGCCTCAGCGGATCTTTCGGGTCCACCGTGGGCAATGACATGTCCAGCATTTCATACGTCTTTCCATCCACCTTCACGGTTCCGTGCTCAAAATCCACCTGTTCCAGAAGCCTTCGGCCATCCATCTGGTATTCCGGATGGCGCCGGATAATCTGCCCCTCAATCTTAAACTGCATAATGGCAACCGCCTTATGCATTTTAGCCACCAGTCCCGGGTCTACCACATCATAGATGTTTTCATCCAGGATATGAGGCACAAATCGGGTACATGGGTCATGTTTATACACATTTGCCGCAAACATGGACAGCGGCCGCAGGTTAATGCCATAGCCGTCCTCCAGCACGTCAAAGCTGTTATAGCTGATGGCTATGCGCAGCACATTGCAAATGCATGCCCGATTGCCCGTGGCTGCACCCATCCATGAGATATCGTGGTTGCCCCACTGTATGTCCACATCATGAAACTGCATCAGTTCATTCATAATCAGGTCCGCCCTGGGTCCTCTGTCAAAAATGTCACCTATAATATGAAGGCTGTCTATGGTCAGATTCTGGATCAAATGGCAGAGGGCAATAAGAAACTTGTCCGCAATGTGAATATCTATGATGGAGCGAATGATCTCGCTGTAATATACCCGCTTATTCTCCCCTTTATAATCCACATGCAAAAGCTCGTCAATAATATAGGCAAACTCTTCCGGAAGTTTCTTACGGACTTTAGAGCGGGTATATTTGGATGATACGACTTTGCAGATTTCCACCAGACGATAAATGTTAATCCGTTTCCACTCATCTGTGGCTTTCCCTGCATTATCCTGCTGACGCAGAACATTCTCCGGATAATAGATCAAATTGGCCAAAGCCTCTTGCTCCTCCTCCGGAATCACATACCCAAAGGTTTCTTTAATTTTTTCACGAATAATACCTGATGAGCTCCTCAGGAGATGGATAAATGCCTCATGCTCACCGTGAAGATCACTAAAAAAATATTCCGTTCCCTTTGGAAGCCCCTGTATGGCGGTCAAATTAATAATTTCACTGGAAGCCGCTTTGACGCTGGGATACTCTCTGGCCAATAGCTTCAGATACGCTAAGTCCCTCAATATCATTTCCTCCTGCTTCTTACAATGCATGCTCAAAGCCAGGCGCAAAAAGGCCTTGAGCATACATTACATCATTTACCGCTATAGTACCATAAATCGGCGGGCTTCACCAGTACATAAATGATTATTCTTCCTCACCGGCCGGAATTCTCTGTTCCACCGGCCCTCCTGGGATTGCCGGGTCAATCATCTGGTACATTCGGTAATATTCCTTTGTCTCCTGCTTCTTTATTGTCTCCCCTCGGTTTACAGCTAAAAATTTTACAAGTTCATAACAGTCTATCCATATTTCATTGTTTCCCTCTTTTTGCGACTCGTCAAAAATCAGCTGAATTCCAAAATGGAGGTGAGGTTCATCAATATTATTGGTGTTCTCCGTCCGGCTGTACCCGGTCCTCCCAAGATATCCGATAACATCGCCTGCCTGAACGACGCTTCCTTCCTGAAGCGATTTGTGATAGGGATAATTTTTCCGCAAATGGGCGTAGTAATAGTATCGTTTCCCGTCAAAGCTGCGAATCCCCAGCCGCCAGCCGCCGTATTGGTTCCAGCCTATGGCTTCCACATAGCCGGATTCCACCGCAATTACCGGTGTTCCTACCTGTCCCATCATATCATGGCCCAGATGCTGCCGTTTAAAGCCATAGCTTCTGGCCGCTCCGAAATCGTCGTAATCATTGTACGGATAATTTTTCGCTATGGGTGAAAATGCCTTGAGCCCATATTTCGTCACCCACACGTTTCCATTGTCAGTTTTGTCTTCTTCTGTTTGTCCGTCTTGTGTCTTCTCTTCTGTTGATGACTTGCTGCCCTCCTTAGCGTCTTTCTGCTCCTGGCTGTTCCTGCCGTCATCTTTAAGCGCAAATTCCGGGGCCTCAGCTGCCGGAATCTCCACTTGGAATTCTCCCACCATGCCGCCCAGCACCGCCCCGTATGCCTCCAGATAATAGGAATAGTACTTCATGTCTGCTGTAATGTCTTCCATTTTTTCCCCGCCTAAGATCCGGTCTGCAAGCGCTTTCATATCTGCAGCTTTATATCTGGAAAAATCGCCGCCGTAACGGGCTCCAAGGTATGCCAGCAGTTCTATCCAGTTAAGATGAATGTCTGACTGGCAGGTATCCACATCATACCGGAAAGCCTGCTGCATGGCTTCCTTCGTCACCTGAAAGTCAACCCATTTAATAAAATCCTTTTTGTCCTCCTGTTCCCCGCTGTTTTCTGCCGCCTGGCCGCTTGCAGCCGCACTGTCCGACACGGCATCTCCCACCGGGGTCAGCAATATAAGAAATGCGGCCAGAAGGACGCATTCCAAAGAAATAACCAATTTTAAAAATTGCGGCGGACGATTATGATTCATATGTCATTTCCTTTCCCACAGTTTTATCCAAACCATTGGCCCTGTCAAAGACAAGGTTTTACAAGAAAAGGATATGCCGTAATTGATTAAAATAGAATCGGAACCATTACCATCTCCTGCATATAATTCTCATCTTGTGCCGTAGAGCAGAACAGCTGCACGGAATAAATATCCCCTGCCACCTGAAACCCATGCCTTCGGCACACGTCCAAAGGGCCGTCCAGAATCAGACTCAAGGCTCTGTCCCGGTTATCCAGATTTCGTTTCCGCAGTTCCTGCACATAATAAACCAGGCATTTCCGCAGTTCCACCAGTTTTACCGCCCTGTTGCGGAATATATCCATCCTTTCCGCTGCGTCTCTGGTTATCCTCAGCCCCATATGCCACTGCCCCACTGATTCCAGGCAGGGCTTGGAATCATGACACTGAAACCTGGCGCAGGTTTCCACCATGGGCATATAGTCATTCCACCTAAAGGCGGCTTCATGTTCCTCCTTGCCGCCAATAAACTCCCCCTGGCATGCATTCTCCACATAGTAAAATGCCTCAGGCTGCAGAATGCTCCACTCCTCCGTATTCTTCCCTGCAGGGCATTGTGCGCCTCTGTCTGACAGATAATCCAGATACCGGAGCATTTCTCTGTACAAATTGCATTTTCGGACAACCCTGTCCCTCTTTTCTTTAAACAGCAGCTGCATATCTTCCGAAGCAGTATGGTTCAGTATATCCGATATCTCTTTGCTGGTAAATCCCATGCTTTTCAGGCGGATACACTGCACCACCTGCATGGCCTGATGAAACTCATAATATCGGTATCCCGACTCCGCCACCTGAGGTTTCAGAAGGCCGTATTTCTCGTGATGCTTCAAAAACCCGGCACTTACCCCCAGGTTTTTGGCAAACTCACCAATTTTATAACGTTTGTTCACAAAAATATCCTCCCTTTCTGCCGCTTTTTGTGCTCTGAAATTCACCAAAAAAAGAAGGGCATTTGCTCCTTAAAAACTTAATAATTTCACAAATGCCATACTGTTGTTGATTTTACCATAATTTTTTATCCCTCACAACTGCACAATTCCTGCTTTTTAAGCTCCTGTTCAATTAATATTATAAATTTATTCCCTTTTGTTGACTTAAAACCTGGTTCAGGTTATATAATAGCTATAAATTCTGTTTAATCATTTAAACAGTCTTTCAGCTTTATATTACATATAACAGGAGTACAGGAGGATGAAAAATGTCTGAACAATTAACCCGCCGCAACTTTTTAAAAGGTGTTGCCGGCGTCGTAGGCGTTGCCGCGGTCAATTCTTTGACAGGCTGTGCCAGCAATGAACCCCCTGCCGCCACCTCTGCGGAGAGTACCACTGCTGCCCAGACCACTGCTGAAACTACCACGGCTGCCGCTGCTTCCACCGGAAAATATATCCCTGGCACCTATACCGGTACTGCTGACGGCATCCACAGTACGATTACGGTTACCATGACTTTTGACGAGGAAAAAGTCACGGATGTGGTTCTTGATGTATCCGGTGAAACCCCTGGATACGGTCAGGATGCCGGAGATGCCCTGAGGGAAGCGCTTTTAGCCGCACAGAGCACGGAGATCGATGGGGTAAGCGGTTCCACCATAACATCCCAGGCCGTTATTGTGGCAGCTGACAAATGTTTTGCCCAGGCAAGAGGCGAAGCGGTTATTGATGTGGTTACGGTTGACAAAGGAAGCGAGGACGACTGGCTGGGCACCGAGCCCAATATTGATGATGCCTCTGTGGCCGAAACCTGGGATACGGATATTCTGATTGTAGGCGCCGGAAACGGCGGAATGTGCGCCGCTGCCTATGCGGCCCAGAACGGCCTGAAATTCCGCATTATTGAGCAGAATCCTGTGGTTCAGGATACTCGCCACTGGTATGGCGCTATTGACAGCTCTGAGTCTAAAAAAGCCGGCGTTACTGTTAACCGCAAAAAACTGCTGGCTGAAATCAGCCGTTATGCTTCCGGCAAATGCGACCAGAAAGTAGTAAACACCTGGATTAATGAATCTGCTGCCATGCACGACTTTGTATCCGGAATTCTGGAAAGTGATCCATATAATTATACCTGTGTCTTTACTGCCGGGGAGGAAGCCCGCTGGCCGGAAAGCGATGACAGCCCGGATTATATGTTCCCTGAGCAGGAGCATACCTATCACGGCTCCGAGATCCCCCGGAATGAGGTATTCCAGCAGTACATAGAGGGGCTGGGCTACAGCGTTGACTTCAATACCAGCTTAGTAAAGCTGGAAAAGGACTCAGGCGGCCGGGTTACAGGTATTATTGCCCAGAAAACATCCGGGGATTTTGTACGCATCAATGCATCCAAGGGCGTTCTTCTGGCCTGCGGCGGATATCCCGGCAACCCCTACATGATGGAAGCCCTCGATCCTCTGGGAACCAGCGTTACCACTGCCTGCAGCTACAGCCCCAGCGACCAGGGTATGGGAATACGGGCCGCCATGTGGGCAGGCGCATCTCTGGACAAAGAAGCGGCTCCCATGCTGTTTGACCGCGGCCTGGTAGCCCCCGGTGTAGACGGCGGCTATGTGGAAAGCCCCAACGCTTTTGGCGGCAAAGCTTTTCCAGGCACAGTAAAACAGTACAATCCGGGAACTCAGCCTTTCCTGAAGGTTAACCGCAAAGGCATGCGTTTTACCAATGAATCCAGTCCCTACAATGACACCTCCTATGCTGCCGGCAATCAGCCCGGACGCGTATATGCTCAGATCCATGACGCCAACTATATGGAGGATATAAAGCGCTTCCACACCATCGGCTGTTCTGCCATGGCCCGCAATGTTCCGGGCATGATGGAGGGACAGATTGCCCAATATGTGGAGGAAGGGCTGATTTTCCAGGCTGATACCCTGGAAGAGCTGGCTGACAAACTGGGCTTT
This sequence comes from uncultured Hungatella sp., assembly GCA_947089145.1. Classification (GTDB taxonomy): domain Bacteria; phylum Bacillota; class Clostridia; order Lachnospirales; family Lachnospiraceae; genus UBA3402. Next base: position 14,488 of record CAMUJH010000081.1, read on the forward strand.
GACGCAGATGCAAAAGCAAACTTCCTGGCAACTGTAGAACGTTACAATGAACTGTATGACAAGCAGAGCGATGATGATTTCGGAAAGATGGCTCCGCGTTTAAGCGCTATCCGCCAGGCTCCTTTCTACGGCTGCTGGCTGGGCGCATCTTTGCTTACCACGGAGCAGGGCATTGCCATTAACGAAAACACTCAGGCACTGGATGAAGATCGCAATCCTATTGAAGGACTGTATATTACCGGCGATATGTCCGGCAGCTTCTTTGCCAATAACTATCCATGCCTGATGCCGGGCGTTGCCTGCGGGCGTACGCTGACCTTTGCCATCAAGGCTATTAAGCAGATGGGCGGACTGGAATAATCTATAAATAAACCGGGGAAATTCGGCAGCCATTTCCCCGGTTTTTATGTTCATTACTCCGTTTTCCCCGTAAAATCAGCATTTTTCAGGGTTACAGGCCCCCTGGCACTCCTTGACGCCATGTAGCTCATAATAAAAAATATACTGCTGTAAATCGGCTGAAATGCCGATAAAATCAGCATTTTTTACATGTATGATGGTTTAATACCCCATTTCATACCCCAATTTATAAAATTAATCCCCCTGGTTCCTGCTGCCAGGAGAGGGAAAGACACTCAATACTCTAGGTGGTATCGGGTGCCTTTTATATCAATATAATACCCGTTTTTCAATTATTATATGGTACATGGCCATAAATGCTATCTAATGGTTTATCCTCATTTAGCCATTTTCTGATTTTTTGAGACTGAAATTCTACAAATTCTATAATTGTTTCTACAAAATCATATATTTCATTAGCATCAACCTCTATTGGGTCATCTTTGTCTATTTTTACAATTGCAATATTTTTATGAGGATTGGTGGGAATGAGGCCGATTGCTTCATATTGTTTTATATAGTCTTGTAATTCTTCACCAACTAACTCTTTTCTAAAATATTCGCTAATTGAAATCCCAAACACTTTTAACATATATAGGACAGATTTTGTCATTTTTTCGTCTTCTTCTCTTATTGCGCCAAGCCAGTCTTGAAAAGTTTTATGGTCACTTTTGCATAGTAAATAGTCTTCATCTACCTTTAAAACTTTAGAAATCAACCTAGCGTATTCAATAGATAAGCGTCGCTCTCCACGCTCCACGGCAGATATGTGCTTATCACTTCTAGTCTTTCCATTGTTTTCTGGAAGTGCTTCTATAGCTTCGGCAAGTTCTGGTTGTGTGTATCCCGCTGCCTCCCGACACTCTTTTACCCTTTTTCCACAGCGCGACATAAACTCCTGATTATTTGTTACTTTTGAACTCATTTTTACCACCTTTCCTATTATCTGGTAACACAAAAATGATAATCTATGATGTGTACTTAAGTAAACAATTATGTTACTATTGTATCATAAAGTTACACGACAATCAATAACGAAAGGGGATTTTTTGTGAACAACAGATTGGAACGAAACAACATGGGAGTTGAGGTAAAGACCGGACGAATAGACCAGGCGTGCGCCAGATATGGAGTTGGCCGGAACACCATGCGGCAGATTGCGGAACAGGCCGGAGCCGTCAGACGGATAGGCCGGAATTATCTGATTGATTTTAAGGTGGTTGATAAGTACCTGGATTCACTGTCTGGAGAGAAGTAAAGAAAGGGATTAGATAATGGCTGATGTGAAATGGATTAAAATCACGGTCAACATTTTTGACGATGAAAAAATTCTCCTGATAGAATCCCTTCCAGATGCGGACGCAATCATTGTAATCTGGTTCAAGTTACTTTGTCTTGCGGGAAAACAGAATAATCATGGCGTGTTCATGCTAAATGATTCCATCCCATACACGGATGAAATGCTTGCCACGATTTTTAGACGTAAAGTAACCACGGTAAAAATGGCTCTGGAAACATTTGAGCGGTTCGGGATGATCGCCCGCATTGATGGGGCTGTCACAATCCCTAAATGGGGCAGGCACCAGAGCCTTGACCAACTGGAGAATCGTCAGGAGTACATGAGGGAATATATGCGGGATTACCGCCAAAAACAGAAAGGATTAACCTGTAAAGTTTACGGTAAATCTAACAGTAAAGCTAATGTTAGCGCCCTAGAAAAAGATATAGATATAGAAAAAGATAAAGAATATATATTATGCTCTCCTGACGGCGAGCGAAAGACCCCCAAAGAGGAAAATCAACCCTCAGAGCCTGACGCAAGGACAGCATTGCAGCAGGACGCTGTGGACTTTGAGAAAATATATGCCGTCTATCCAAAGAAGCGTGGCAAGGCTAAAGCCTTTGAATATTACCGGGGCTATGTGGGAAAAGGGCGGGTAATCAACGGCACCCGCCATCGCCTTAACCGGAGAGAAATCTATTTGGCGGTGAAGGCTTATGTTGGGCAAATGGAAGAGGCGGGAACTGACCTACAATACTACAAGAATTTTGATACATTCA
>CAMUJH010000082.1 GCA_947089145.1 uncultured Hungatella sp.
TTCCTGAACCGGTGCTTCCGTTTCCTGAACCGGTGCTTCCGTTTCCTGAACCGGTGCTTCCGTTTCCTGAACCGGTATTTCCGTTTCCTGAACCGGTATTTCCGTCTCCTGAGCCAGTATTACCGTTTCCTGAACCGGTATTTCCGTTTCCTGAGCCAGTGCTTCCGTTTCCTGAACCGCTTCCATTTCCTGAACCGCTTCCCTCATCTTCGGAAGCAGACATGCTAAAGAACCTTACTGTATATTTAATCTCCTGCTCACTGCCGTCTTCAGCCGTAACCCCTGTAACGCTTACGTCTACCACGGAGTTTGCATTGACAGGCATCTTGTCAGGCCGGAAAATGATAGCATGGCCGCTGCCGTAATTGCCTGTATCCACATTAAAATATCCATTGCTCTTATCAGACGCGCTGAAATGATAGGATTTCCCTTCGCTGGTCAGCGTTACCTCCACGGAACCGGGATCAGCCTTCAGGCCGCTGTCCAGGCTAATTGACCATGGGCCTTTAAAGTACTCATAGGGCGTCACTACTGCAGGCCACGGCACGTATTCATCCCCAGAGGTCTGGCTCGTGTCAAAAGAATACATGGCACTGTACTTATTCGTATAGCCAAATCCTGTTTTTCCCATTGCGGGGTTTAAGCACCAGCGCCTATGGCCCACTCTGTCAATATTGGAGGAATCGCCGTCATTCATCCATCCGTTAATCACGTTTGATGCCAGCCCGTCCGTGTATCCGTAGCTAATGTTTGAGCTGCTGGTTCCTGTATAGCCGTCATTAAAGAAATCTTCCTGCATATCAGCAGGCTTCGCTGGTTTATGGGTCAGTTCTCCCACCCTGCTTAACACAACTGTGCCCTTCTGCGCAAGCAGCTGATAATCCGGATCATTTTCCACTGCGGAAAGCCCTGCCGTAAACCGGATAAAGTTCAGCGCATTCAGGCCATTTTGAAGCGACTCTTCGCTTATTTCTCCCGCCTGGTATGCGTTTGCCTCCAGGACCGGTTCCGTCTTATAAGTGACGCCTTTTTGCATGCTGAACGGATGCTCTTTGTAAAAATCAATAATTTCCTGCTTCCTGGCTTCGAAATCAACAGTATCCGGCTTCCCCGGCTGTACCGTCTCTCCCACCCCCTGAAGCGCTTTCTCAAGAGTACTCTTTGAAATCTGGCCGCCCGCTATATTTTTATAGACAATCTCACCGCCTTTTATGATAAACGCATGGGGCATCGCGTAACTCTCCCTGCTTGACTGCGCATTCAGACACTCGTTCCATAATCTGCTGTATGCCCCGGCATTCGTTATTGCTTGGTCATTGCACATGTCAATATTGGGATGCTGGCTTACATACCCCTGTGTAACATCTGCCGGCTGACTGAGATCCATGAAGATAGCCCTCACCTTGTCTCTGTCATACTCTCCTGCCAAAGCATTCAGGTTTTTCAGAGTCGCCAGGGTATTCGAACATTTGCAGTGGCCAAACAGCAGGATCACAGTGGCTGAATCCGTAATATCCGAAAGGCTATAGGAAGAGGCTCCGCTTAAGGGTTCAATCAAAATATTAAAATTCATCTTACATTCCGCCGTAAACCCTGCAGAAACCGCCATTTCATTCCCTGTCTCACTGTTTTTTGCCACGACGCTGTATGTACCGGCAGTCTTCCAATTATACCAATCGCGTCCGCCTCCTGAATCTAAGGTGATGTCCCCAAGCTTTGTTTCCTTGTTGGCATCGTCCCTGACGTAAAGGCTGACCGTAACCGGATTCTCACTGTCTATGTTGGAAGCTGTCCAATCAATGATAATGCGCTTATCTGTCTCACTGAAGGTAACGGCTCCAAACCGAAAGCTTACCTGCGCCGCCCTTTCCTGCAAAACCTTTTTCTCAGGAAGCACCTGCTCCAGAATCGGCGCTATCTCATTGCCGTCCTGCTGCAGAAGCTCATCTTCCGCCGGGCTCTCTGCTTCATCGGGGCTGAACTTCTCTTTGTCCTCTCCGGCAGCCGCTCCGTCCCCAATATCCATATCTTCTTCCTGAGTCTCTGCCGACGTATCCTCTTGGGCAGAACCTGTCTCCGTCCCGGCTTCCGACTCAGAAGCCTTCGTTTCTTCTTCCTTGCCCTCTTCCTTCTCTGCCTCATCCTCTGGGGCGCCAGAAGTTTCTTCCTCCTTTGTATCCGCCGTGTCATCTGCTGACTCTTGCGTAGGATCTTCTTCCTGGCTGGTATCAGGCGCGGTCATCGTATCCTCCTCTGAGCCGGATGCACTGGAGCCGTTCCCCTCTTCCTCCTCGCCCTCTTCTGCTGTTTCCCCGTCCTGCTCGTCAGCAGGCGCAGTCACCTTATCTTCCTCTGTGTCGGATGCGTCGGAGCCGTTTTCCTCTTTCTCCCCGCCTTCCTCTGCTGTTTCCCCATCCTGCTCTGGGGCGGATGTGGCTGCCTCATCCTCCTCTAAACCGGATGCGTTGAAGCTGTCTTTATCCTCCCCGCCATCTTCCAGGGCCCCTCCGTCTTCAGAAATATTCTCCTTTGTTTTGTCAGCGGCATCTGTTTCTGTGCTGTCTGCCTCCTCTTTCGCATCCTTGTCAGCCGTCTCCGGCAAGACAGCGTCTATCCCGCCATCCTCTGCGGCATAGACGTTAGCGGCGGGCGGCAGCCCGGCCCCTGAAAAGACATTACTGCTTATAAGAGCAGCAGCCAGAAGTTTGGCTATTTTTTGTTTTCTCATGTCTCACTCTCCTAACTTTTTCTTTCATTATACCGTAAATTGTCAAATATTACCACTGTTTATACCAATATTTTAATGAACTGGAAATTTTAGTCAGGACCCCCAGCTAATTTTCAAAAAGCAAAAGCCGGACCTGAATCCGCATGGCGCCAAATCGCCATTCTGCGTCTTCCTGTCCAGCCTTTCCGCTGTCTGTAAGTTTTTTTGCTTAACCCTCAGTCTGGCGCTTTTAATCTGTCAGCTGAAATCCGCCCTACTCAAAATAATCCAGAGGGTCAACCTTGTTTCCCTCATGTTCCAGCTGGAAGTATATATTGCTGCCTTCCACCGAATAATACTTGGTAGGTTCCGCCACATACCCCATAACCTGTCCTGCCTCCAGATACTCATTTTCCACCACCTGGATTTCCTTAAGCTGGCCGCAGGTAGCCAGATAATCGTTGCCCAGATCCAAAACTAGGAAGTTACCCAACTCCTCATTGGCGCTGACTGCCACGACTTTTGCATTGGCCGGAGCCACTACCGGCTGGCTTACCTCTGCCTGAATAACCACTCCCGGATTTACCTGGTACTGCTCCAGAGTAGGAAAGTAAATGGTGGTATCCATGCTGTAATCCAAAAGTACATTACCCATTACCGGCCAGGCCATGGGGCTTGTCTCGGAAAAATTCAGGACCAAAGGAACTGCATGTTCCATTCCTGAATCAACCTGAGCTGCCTGAGGCTCCTCCTTTTGGGGCGTATTGCTCTTTTGTGTACTCTCAGGAACCTCTGCAACCTTAACCGGCTCTTCGGCCTTATTATTAATATGGCTCTCCATCTGCTCTCTCTGAGCATCTGCCGATCCGGCAATCTGCTCAGGCTCCTGTGCCTGGCTCTCCTGTGCAATCATTGCCCCCTGATTCTGCTCCATGTAGGGATTCTCTTCCCCGGGGGTATTTCCTCTTTGAATGGTAACCACGCCTGCTGCGGCAACAATAGTCAGCAGGCCCAACACCAGCATGACAAGGAATAGTTTGTCCTTGAACATTTGATTGAATTTCTCTTTCACCGTTTATCACCTCGGTACTATTCTTACCAAAGGCGGCGAAGTTATTCATTCTTCTCCCGAAATAATTTCAATATTTTTATAGTAATGCGCCAGGATTTCTTCTGCCTTCATTCCCCCTGCTGCTTTCACATGGGCGCCGTACTGGCTGAGTCCGTATCCATGGCCCTGGCCCCGGCATACCGCTCTCACTCCGTCCTCGTACCCTTCCAGAGTGTAAGCCGATGAAGGCAGTCCCAATGCCTCCTTTATTGCCTCCCCGTCAAAGCTGTGGCTTCCGATCTGAATCTGCGTCACGTATCCTGCGCTGTCTCTCTCTATCACCTGAATCGTATCCGGAATCTGATCCTCTCTGACGCTTTCCCCCTCAGGCATCTGCCTTATCAGCTCTGCAAATTCCTTTGCCGTCCACATGGTTATTGTCAGGTATCCGTCCATTTCCACATCTTCCCCTGACTCCGCCGACACAAGATAAGGATGTCCCTCATCCCCGTCTCTGGTTTTTCCTGCGCTTGCCCTGTGGAACATAGGTTCCACCCACTGGCCTTCATACACCATGGTTTGTCCCTTTGTCTGTTCCACAGCGCCTTTCACTTTCTCATAGTACTCCAGAAACCTGGGGCTCCCCCACATCTTCTCCATCTGTTCCTCTCCCATGCCTTCCAGGTTCAGCTCGCTTTCCCGAATCTCATCTCTGTCGCCCATCTGCCTGTACAAAAAAGTCCTTGCCGCAATGGCCTGCGCTTTCAGTGCTTCCATCTCATAATCTGCCGGCATCTGTCTGGCCAGCACCCCTACCAGGTATTCCTCCCCATCCACACTTCCCCGGCCCTCCAGATACACCGTTTTCCCGCTTCCCGCCTCAGCGCCCCCCAAAATGCCGTTTTGGCCTGCCCCTTGCCTGATTCCGTTTATTCCGCCGCTTACTGCAAGCGTTACAATGTAGGGAAACAATACTGCAATAATACAGGAAATCCAAAATCTGCGCATAAAAAAATCCCCCTCTCAGTTATTGTATGAGAAGGAGAATCTCAATATTACTATAAAGGTATCGGATTCTCACAGTAGGTCTGCGCATGTGCTGCGCTGACCGTACTGCGCCAAAATGCCCGCTTTTGGCATTTTGTGTGCATCCCTCGGAGGGGCATGGTAAACCCCTCTCATTCATGGTGGTACCGAGAAAACGGCATGGGGGAGTTACCATGAAAACTGCACCGCCCAATAGGCGGCATAAATTCAAGTATGCCAAATGCGCATGCCAGACTTTCATGTGCAGCGGTACCGTCCGCAGCCGGGCACGCGCAGTCTTACTGCAGCAGGCCTGCCGCCAAAACGGCAGCAGGCCTGCATATTCATGCACTTTCTTACTGTTTTGCTTCTTTCTTTACACTTCCACCGTAATTTTATCCAGATGCCACAGCTCGTCTACATATTCCTGAATGGTTCTGTCAGAGCTGAACTTCCCTGCGCTGGCCACATTAAGCATGGCAGCTTTTGCCCACCATTCCTTGTCACGGTAAGCCTTATCCACCCGCCTCTGGGCCTCTGCATAAGATACGCAGTCTTTCAGAATAAAATACATATCTGCGCGGTCATGGGCATTGCCGCTTAAAAGCGAATCATAAATATCACGGAAACGGTTAGGATCTTCCGGCGCATAGAACCCGTTGATCAGCTGTGTCATCACCCGGCGGATATTTTCATTGCTGTTAAAAATATCCAGAGGATAGTAGCCGCCGTTTTTCTCGTAATCAATAACCTCATCCGCAGACAGCCCGAAGATAAAGGCGTTTTCCTCCCCTACCTCTTCCACGATCTCCACATTGGCGCCATCCATGGTTCCGATAGTCAGTGCGCCGTTAAGCATAAACTTCATATTTCCCGTGCCGGAAGCTTCCTTGCTGGCTGTGGAAATCTGCTCGCTGACATCGGCTGCGGCAAAAATAATCTCTGCGTTGCTTACCCGGTAATCCTCAATAAACACGATCTTGATCTTTCCCTGGATTTCCGGATCATTGTTCACCACGTCTGCAACTGCATTGATCAGCTTGATGGTCAGCTTCGCCCGCTTGTAACCGGCTGCAGCCTTGGCTCCGAATATGAAAGTTCTGGGAACCATATCAAGATTCGGATTGTCCTTCAGCTGATTGTACAGGTACATGACATGAAGGATGTTCAGCAGCTGCCTCTTGTACTCATGAAGCCTCTTTACCTGCACGTCAAACATGGAATCAGGATTAACCTCAATCCCGTTATGCTCTTTGATATATTCAGCCAGGCGCAGCTTGTTCTGGTATTTAATCTCCATAAACTCTTTCTGTGCCTGTTCGTCATCCGCAAACTTCTTAAGGCCTGAAATCCGGGAGAGATCCGTTATCCATGCATCACTGCCCAGTTTTTTCGTCACCCAGTCAGCCAGCAGCGGATTGCCGTGGCGCAGGAATCGTCTCTGGGTAATGCCGTTAGTCTTATTGTTAAACTTCTCAGGCATCATCTGATAAAATGCATTTAATTCCTGATTCTTTAAAATCTCCGTGTGAAGCCTTGCCACGCCGTTAACCGAGAAGCTGCCGGCAATGGCCAGATAAGCCATGCGCACTTTTCCGTCATACAAAATGGCCATTTTCTCCACCATCTTCTCATTTCCCGGATAAAGGCGGCGTATCTCTATCTCAAAACGGCGGTTAATCTCCTCCACGATCTGGTACACGCGGGGAAGCAGTTTGGAAAACAAGTCAATAGGCCACTTTTCCAAAGCCTCCGCCATAATGGTGTGGTTTGTGTAGGCGCAGGTCTTGGTGGTTACCTCCCATGCCTCCTCCCAGGTCAGCCCTTCCTCGTCCAGAAGGATTCTCATCAGTTCCGGAACCGCAACCGTGGGGTGAGTGTCATTTAACTGGAATACGTTCTTTTCATAAAACTTGCGGATATCGTCATGGTTTCTCTTATATTTCTTAATAGCCCTCTGCACGCTGGCGGAAATGAAGAAATACTGCTGCTTCAGCCTAAGTTCCTTGCCTGCATAGTGGTTATCATTGGGGTACAGCACCTCACAGATATTCTTAGCCAGGTTTTCCTGCTCCACTGCCTTCTGGTACTCTCCCTTGTCAAAGCTGTCCAGGCTGAAGGTATTGATAGGCCTTGCATCCCAGATTCTCAGAGTGTTCACCACGTTATTTCCGTATCCCACAATCGGCATATCATAGGGAATAGCCATAACGGACTGATAGTCTTCCTGGACATATTCCTGTTTTCCGTCCACCCAGCTTACCCGGACCCGGCCGCCGAACTTTACCTCGGTGGCATACTCAGACCTGCGTATCTCAAAGGGGTTGCCGTCCTTCAGCCATTCGTCGGGAACCTCAATCTGATACCCGTCCTTGATTTTCTGCTTAAACATGCCATAATGATAGCGGATGCCGCAGCCGTAAGCCGGATAGCCTAATGTGGCAAGAGAATCCAAAAAGCAGGCTGCCAGACGTCCAAGGCCGCCGTTTCCCAAAGCCGGGTCTGGCTCCTGATCCTCTAAAAGGTTCAGATCCAGGCCCATCTCCTCCAAAACTTCCCTTACCTCTTTGTCAGCGCAGAGATTAATGATATTGTTGCCCAGAGCCCTTCCCATCAGAAATTCCATGGACAGGTAGTAAACGGTCTTTGCATCCTGTTTGTCCATCTGTTTCTGCGTGGCAATCCAGCGGTCCATAATGAAGTCTTTCACTGCATAGGACACTGCCTGGAACAGTTCCTGGGAAGTGGCGTCCTCCAGATTTTTACGGTACATATTTTTAATGTTGTAAATGATCGTATCCTTAAATTCATCTTTATTAAATTTTCCCTTTTCTGCAGCCGCTTTGGTATCCGCCGCCTGCACCTTTACCGGTGTTGCCTTGTCTGTCTTCATGACCGGCATCCCCTCCTTTGTGCCATTATTGTTTTTTTTTACTCCCAGAGTTACATGTTCTCCATTGATATTCCAGTCTTTCGTATATCCGCCCATCTGGCCTGCACAGATCTCGTCCGCCATTACATCCGCCCTAATCTCTGCGTCATAGGTTTTCATAAGACCTGCCAGCTTTTCATTGCCTTCCTCGTAAACCGTGATGTGATCCGTAACTTCAAATCCGGCTTCCTTTCTCATGGTCTGAATCTTGCTTACCAGTTCTCTTACAAATCCCTCTTCCACAAGCTCAGGCGTCAGGTTGGTATCCAGCACCACGGTCACCGTGTTGTCAGCCTCCGTCACATACCCTTCCTTTTGAGTCATATCGATCAGCAGATCTTCCTCTGTAAGAACCACCTGGGTTCCGTCAAAGTCAAAGGTCAGGCTGCCTGCAGACTTCAGGGTATCCATGGCTTCATTGCCGTCTGCCTGGGAAAGGGCTGTACGGATATTGTTCAGCTGCCTGCCGTATTTAGGCCCTACAGTCTTAAGCTGAGGCTTAAACGTATAAGAAGTGAATCTGCGGACATCCTCTGTAAATGTTACTTTCTTCACATTCAGCTCGTCCTCAATGATCTCCACATAGAACCGGGACAGCTGTTCGGGGGCCTTAACAAACATCTGGCTTATGGGCTGCCGGTTCTTGATGTTGGCGCTGTTTCTGGCCGCCCGGCCCATGACCACGATTTTCAGGACTTCATCCATGTCCCGCTCCAGGTCTTTGTCAATCATGGCGGCATCCGCCTCCGGAAAATCGCACAGGTGAATGCTCTCCGGCGCTTCCTGATTCACGCTGCACACCAGATTCCGGTAAATGGACTCTGTCATAAAGGGAATCATGGGAGCTGCTGCCTTGCACACGGTTACCAAAGCCGTATACAGGGTCATATATGCATTAATCTTATCCTGCTCCATGCCTCCTGCCCAGAACCTTTCACGGCTTCTGCGCACATACCAGTTGCTCATGTCATCCACAAAATTCTGCAGCGCCCTGGCGGCCTCGGGAATCTGGTAGTCTGCCAGAGCCTGATCCACGTCTTTTACAAGGCTGTTCAGCTTGGACAAAAGCCATTTGTCCATTACAGGAAGCTTCCCGTAATCTAAAGTATACTGCGTAGGGTCAAAATCGTCAATATTGGCATACAGCACAAAAAATGCATAGGTATTCCACAAGGTTCCCATGAATTTTCGCTGTCCCTCTGTCACTGCCTTGCCATGGAACCGGTTAGGCAGCCAGGGTGCGCTGTTAATATAAAAATACCATCGGATGGCATCTGCGCCGTAAGTAGCCAAAGCGTCAAAGGGATCTACCGCATTGCCTTTGGACTTGCTCATCTTCTGACCGTTCTCATCCTGGACATGGCCCATAACGATCACGTTTTTGTAAGGCGCCTTGTTAAACAGCAGGGTAGAAATGGCTAACAGGGAATAAAACCATCCTCTGGTCTGATCCACGGCCTCAGAGATAAAGTCCGCCGGAAACTGTTTCTCAAACAGCTCCTGGTTCTCAAAGGGATAGTGGTGCTGGGCAAACGGCATGGAGCCGGAATCGAACCAGCAGTCAATAACCTCAGGTACCCTCTTCATCTCTTTTCCGCACTCAGGACAGGTAATTGTCACTTCGTCAATAAAGGGACGGTGCAGTTCAATGTCCTCTGGGCAGTTCTTTGACATGGACTTTAATTCCTCAATGCTGCCTATGGAATGCTGACATCCGCACTGGCACTCCCATATATTGAGGGGAGTCCCCCAATAGCGGTTTCTGCTGATACCCCAGTCCTGAACATTCTCCAGCCAGTCGCCAAAGCGCCCTTTGCCGATGCTCTCGGGAATCCAGTTAATGGTATTGTTGTTGCGGATCAGATCCTCTTTAACAGCAGTCATTTTAATAAACCAGGACTCTCTTGCATAATAAATAAGAGGCGTATCGCATCTCCAGCAGTGGGGATAGCTGTGCTCAAACGGCGGAGCGGAAAACAGAAGGTTTTTCTCCTCCAGGGCTTTCAGCACCTTCGGGTCCGCTTTTTTTACAAAAACGCCTTCCCATGGCGTCTCCTTTGTCATATTGCCTTTGGCATCAACCAATTGAACAAAGGGCAGGTCATACTTTTTCCCTACTTTTGAGTCGTCCTCGCCAAAGGCTGGGGCAATATGAACCACTCCCGTACCGTCTGTCAGCGTAACATACGTATCGCACACTACATAAAATGCCTTTTTACGCTGCTTTTCACAGATGGGGGCGGCGCAGTCAAACAGGGGTTCATACTCCTTATATTCCAGATCCTTTCCTTTATAAGTTTCCAAAACCTCATAGGCGGGAACGCCGCTTTCCTTTTCTGACAGGCCGCCCAGAACCGTATCCAGAAGAGCCTCCGCCATATAATAGGTATATCCGTCCGCCGCCTTGACCTTTGCATAGGTTTCATTGGGATTTACGCACAGGCCCACGTTGCTGGGCAGCGTCCAGGGGGTCGTGGTCCATGCCAGAATGTAGGCGTCTTCCCCTTTTACCTTGAAGCGGGCAATGGCAGATCGCTCCTTTACGTCCTTGTATCCCTGAGCCACCTCATGGCTGGACAGAGGTGTGCCGCATCTGGGGCAGTAGGGCACAATCTTAAATCCCTTGTACAAAAGCCCTCTCTCCCAGATCTTTTTCAGCGCCCACCACTCGGACTCAATAAAATTATTGTCATAAGTCACATAGGGATCATCCATGTCAGCCCAAAAGCCTACGGTAGAAGAGAAATCCTCCCACATGCCTTTATACTTCCACACGCTCTCCTTGCAGTGTGCGATAAAAGGTTCCAGGCCATACTGCTCAATCTGCTCTTTGCCGTCCAGCCCCAAAGCTTTCTCCACTTCCAGCTCCACCGGAAGGCCATGGGTATCCCATCCTGCCTTTCTCGGCACCATGTATCCTTTCATGGTCCGGTACCTGGGAATCATATCTTTAATCACCCTGGTCAGCACGTGGCCGATATGGGGCTTTCCGTTAGCCGTAGGCGGGCCGTCATAAAACATGTAAGTGGGGCAGCCTTTCCGGCTCTCAATGCTTTTGCCGAAAATATCCTGGTCTTTCCAGAATTTCTCCACTTCTTTTTCCCGTTCCACAAAATTTAAGTCTGTGGAAACTTTGTCATACTTGGACATCATAACCTCCATTTTCTGCTTTTTATGGAAACCTGCATGCGCCCGGCTGGGGACGCACCGCCGCCCATGAAAATCCGGGGGCGCATTTGGCATGCCCCCGCCCGTTTGGCGGCGGAATTTTTAAAGGAACAAATAAAACAATTGCTTTCCGGATAGCAGACGGCTGCAAGCCCCTGCTGCAAACTTCCCGAAAATTAAAAAGTGTGCGTCTTGTTTCATAGGACTCAATTTCCTATGAAATAAAAAACCTTCATCCCCGTAATGAGGACGAAGGCTGCTTCGCTGTACCACCTATTACTGCATACGACCATATGCGTTCCCTGTAACGGCGGAAAACCGGCAAGGCTTACCAAGGCTGCCTGCAGCCCTTTCAGCCCGCAACTCCGAAGTGATCTTCCTCTCTGCCCTACTAATGCCGGCTTTCCACCGCCGCCGGCTCTCTGAGATGTTCAAACAGGAGTACTGTCTTCTTCTGCGTCTTTTTCTCTTCCGAATCTATGTGTGCCAGCCTGGGGAGTTCCTACAAATGCACTCCCAGAACCGTTTAACGCTCTTTTATTATAGTAAGCAGGTGTGCACTTGTCAAGGAGAATCTTCTGATTATGGAGGCACCTTTACGCTTCATGGGCAGTGCGGATTCTATAAAAGAATCTTGCTTTTATATTCGTTATTTTTTTAACATTCTATTTGTATTTCTCTTATTTTGTGATATACTCTCTGTTAATTACCAGACGGCCAGCTTCTCCGGCCGCTATACCAAAGGCAAGCAGGAGGATAATATGGAAAAGAGAAATCTTACATTACTTACGGATTTATATGAATTGACCATGATGCAGGGCTATTTCAAGGAGAAAGACGCCAATGAAACGGTTATCTTTGACGCATTCTACCGCAGCAATCCCAACAACAACGGCTACTCCATCTGCGCAGGCTTAGAGCAGGCCATAGAGTATATTAAAAATCTTCATTTTGACCAGGAAGATATTGACTATCTTCGATCCACAGGATTATTCGGCGAAGACTTTCTTGAATATCTGAAACAGTTCCGTTTTTCCGGGGATGTTTATGCCATCCCTGAGGGCACCGTAGTATTTCCCAGAGAGCCTCTCGTGAAAGTCATCGCTCCCATTATGGAAGCGCAGCTGGTGGAAACCGCCCTCTTAAACATTATTAACCACCAGAGCCTGATTGCTACTAAGACCGCCCGGGTCATCTATGCAGCCCAGGGCGACGGGGTTATGGAATTCGGGCTTCGCCGGGCTCAGGGGCCTGACGCAGGGATCTACGGGGCCAGAGCCGCCATGATCGCAGGCTGTATCGGAACATCCAATGTTCTCACCGGAAAGTTGTTTGACGTCCCTGTAAAGGGCACCCATGCCCACAGCTGGATCATGAGTTTTCCCGACGAGCTGACTGCATTCCGGACCTATGCCAAGCTTTATCCCACTGCCTGCATCCTGCTGGTAGACACCTATGATACGTTAAAGTCCGGCGTCCCCCATGCCATTCAGGTATTCCAGGAAATGCGGGATGCTAATATTCCCCTGACATTTTACGGCATCCGCCTGGACAGCGGAGATTTGGCATATCTTTCTAAAGAGGCAAAGAGAATGCTGGATGCCGCAGGCTTCTCTGACGCAGTCATTTCCGCTTCCAATGATCTGGATGAAAATCTGATTAGCAGCTTAAAGCTTCAGGGTGCTGCCATTAACTCCTGGGGCGTGGGAACCAACCTGATCACCTCCAAGGACTGCCCTTCTTTCGGAGGAGTGTATAAGCTGGCAGCTATTCTGGACAAAGCTACAGGAAAATTTGTTCCCAAAATAAAGGTTTCGGAAAATGCCGAAAAAATCACGAACCCAGGCAATAAGACCATCCGGCGCATCTATAATAAAGCAACCGGGAAGATCATCGCAGATCTCATCTGCCTGGTTGAGGAAGAGTATGATTCCAAAAAATCACTGCTGCTGTTTGATCCCATAGAAACCTGGAAAAAGACCCATCTGGCGCCTGACAGCTACACCATGCGCGAATTAATGGTTCCGGTATTCTTAAAAGGAACATGTGTTTATGAATCTCCCAAGGTTATGGATATTCAGAAATACTGCAAGCAGGAACTGGCTACCCTGTGGGAAGAATCCCTCCGTCTGGAGTACCCTCACCGCACTCATGTGGATCTGTCCATGCCCTTGTGGAAAATGAGAAGCGAACTGCTGGATGAGTATCATTTCGACCACTAATGCGCCGTTTTGCTGCCATAGCCAGATGTTCACAATTTGTTAACAAATCTTTCATACCACTTTTACACCTGTGATAAATTTTCTTCACATTCAAAGGGTATACTTTAACCATCGAAAGAAAAAAGCTGCTTACATTTGATAAGATTTTTTTCATAATCCGCCGGTCGGCCCCTTGGGGTTTGACCGGCTCCTCCCTTTTATAGGGAATTTTTTCTTCCTTTTAAAGTCTGTTCGACCAAGATCCCTGTTTTCGCATTTTTCCCAAAAATAAAAAGCTTTACCTGAAATGATACAATCATCCAGCGTTTTTTTCTCTCATAAACTCGGATATTCTGCACATACTTCTTACGAAACCATGTTTTTCAACAGGAAGGAGTGTATCCCATGGATTTTTCAAAGAATATTCAGGAAAATATCAAATCCATGAACCAGGCATTGGATGTGACATCCAATTTTGACGTGGTATACCGTACTTTGACCATCGGGGGACGGACAGCCTGTGCCTATTTTATAGATGGATTTACAAAAGACGAGGTTCTTTTAAAAGTGTTCCAGGTTTGGGAATCCATAAAGCCGGAAGACATGCCTCAAGATGCCCACGGTTTTTCCAAACAATATGTTCCCTATGGCGAAGTGGGGCTGGTAAATGACTCGGATGCCATGATCGTCCAGCTGCTGACAGGCATTTCCTGTATCTTTATTGACGGATATGACAGCTGTCTGACCCTGGACTGCCGGACTTATCCTGCCAGAGGGGTGTCAGAGCCGGAGAAGGACAAGGTCATGCGGGGTTCCCGGGACGGGTTCGTGGAAACCCTTATTTTCAATACTGCCCTGATCCGGCGGCGCATCCGGGACCCTAAGCTGACTATGGAGATCTTAAGCGCAGGGGAAAGTTCCCACACTGACATCGCTGTCTGCTACATGAAAGGCCGGGTGGACGAGCAGATGCTGTCCATGATTAAGAAGCGGATAGAGAACATTCATGTAGACGCCCTGACCATGAACCAGGAAAGCCTGGCGGAATGTCTTTACCCAAGCAAATGGTACAACCCGTTTCCCAAATTTAAATTCTCAGAACGGCCCGATACTGCGGCAGCGTCGATTCTGGAGGGCAATATTATCATCCTTGTGGACAATTCCCCTGCTGCCATGATTCTGCCTTCCTCAGTCTTTGACATTATTGAGGAGGCGGACGATTACTATTTCCCGCCGGTTACAGGAACCTACTTAAGGCTCTCCCGCATGGTGATCTCCATACTGACCTTATTTCTCACCCCTACCTGGCTCCTGCTGATGCAGAATCCTGACGTCCTGCCCCCATGGCTGGAGTTTATCCAGCTGTCGGAAGAACCCTATGTCCCTCTCTTCCTTCAGCTGATGATCCTGGAATTTGCCATTGACGGGCTTCGTCTGGCAGCAATCAATACCCCAAGCATGCTGACTACGCCTTTAAGCGTCATCGCCGGTATTGTCCTGGGCGAATATTCTGTAAAATCCGGATGGTTCAACAGTGAAACCATGCTCTATATGGCTTTTGTCACTGTAGCCAACTACTCTCAGGCCAGCTTTGAACTGGGTTATGCCCTGAAATTTATGCGGATGATCCTGCTGATCTTAACAGCTCTGTTTAATTATTGGGGCTTTGCCGCGGGAGTGGCTCTGTCTGTGTGTGCCATTGTCTTTAACAAGACCATCGCGGGAAAAAGCTATATTTATCCCCTCATCCCCTTTAAATGGTCTGAGCTGAAGAAGCGTTTCCTGCGCGGGAGGCTTCCGCACAAGCAGAAGGGATAGCATTCAAAAAGCTGCCTTTTGGCTTTCAAACACGCTCTAAGGCAGCTTTTTCTCAATTACGCCTCGTCGTAAATTTTCTGCAGATATGCCACATCGCCGTGGTACCGCTGCGTATTGGAATTCTCCAGCAGCATGGCGATATGAGGTTTCTGCGCTTTCAGGTTTCTCATCACCGTTTCATAATGAAGCAGTCCGGTCCCCACATGGGCAAACTCCGGTTCCCCGTTTTTCATCACGAAATCCTTTAAGTGAATCACGGAAATTCTGTCGCTGTACAATTTAAATGCATTGTCAATGACCTGATCCTGGTTTTGATAATTCTCAGCGCTGATTAAATTAACCGGATCTAAAATAACCTCCACGTTCGGGGAATCTATATCCTCTAAAAAGCGCCTCATGATCTCAGGACAATACAGCGTGTGGTCATGAACGCCTTCAACTCCCACTATAACTCCCAGTTTCTCCGCAGCTGACACGATCTCTCTCATGCTCTTTAAAAGCAGCTGATAGCACCCTTCTGTATACGTATAAGGCACCACGTCAAATGCTGCGCTGTACCGCCCGGTTTCCGTGCCCACCATGTCTGCCCCTATGGCCCTGGCATACTTCAGGTGCTCTATAAACTTCCTTATTTCTGCCTGCCGCATGCTCTCATCTGGATTTACAGGATTGATGTAACAGCCCAAAACCGCTATATGGATCTCTCTCTCCTTCAGTTTCCGCCCAATGATACGGCCAAATCCCGGGGAATAATGACCGTAATTAAAATCATAGCCAGATATGGACTTCCCCAGGGCCAGCTGAATCTGATTGATCCCATTGGCCTTTACAGTATCCAATACTGTGTCTATGTCCGCCTTTGGACAAATATCATGACACCGCATTCCATAATTCATAATGATTACCCCCTCTCCTCTGTCTCGTCTAATATGTAAATTGTAACATACGGCAAATATATTTTCAATCAATCATCAGTTCTTTTCGTTTTTCTCCTGGCGGTTGTTCCCGTTCTAATGAGCCGCAGATGTACATATTTTGTATCAATACCTTTTCCTCCGGAGTTTCCATGACCGATTTTTTGAAAAAAAACACATTAGTCGCCAGCACCCTCCTTCTGACTATTACTGGTTTTGCTACCAGAGTTCTGGGATTCTTTTACCGCATATTCCTGTCCCGAACCATTGGTTCCCAAGGCCTGGGCATCTTTAATATGGTGCATCCTGTCTACGGAATCTGCTTCGCCTTGTGTGCCGGTTCGATCCAAACCGCCATATCCCGGTTCGTGGCTGCCAATGTCCAGAAAGGAAAACAGATTTTCCGAACAGGCCTTCTGATCTCCCTTTCCCTGGGCCTTGGACTGGCTGCCCTTATCATCCGTTTTTCTGTTCCTCTGGCTCACTATGTTCTTATGGAAGACCGCTGTGCCTCCCTGCTCCCCTTTATGGCCGTGTCTGTCCCCTTTTCCGCAGTCCATGCCTGCATAAACGGCTATTACTACGGCACAAAAAAAACCAGAATTCCTGCCGCATCCCAGATCGTGGAACAGATCGTGCGGATGGCGGCAGTGTTCCTTATTGCTGACATACTGTTGGAAAGCAACAGGAGCATTACTGTGGAACTGGCTGCAACCGGCCATCTTATTGGCGAGCTGGCTGCATGTCTCTTTTCTGTACTCTGCTTCAGCCTGTTTACTGCAGAAAATCCCAAACAAAATTTACCTTCTTTTTGGGCTTCATTTTGTGAAACCGCACTCCCTCTTATGGCGCTGGCTCTGCCTCTTATGGGGAACCGGCTGATCTTAAATATCCTCTCCAGCGCCGAAGCCATCTGGATTCCAAACAGGCTTTTGGCTTATGGGCTTTCCTCCCAGGAAGCTGTCAGCATCTATGGCGTGCTGACAGGTATGGCTATGCC
>CAMUJH010000083.1 GCA_947089145.1 uncultured Hungatella sp.
TACTCTCCGGAAAAGAGTAGGTAATCCATAGCGCTTTCCAAACTTACGTTCTTTTGAACCGTAAGTCTATTAAGGTTACCCTTTTCTCTGAAAAACTTTTTCATTTTCCTCTTGACATATCACCAAATTGCTTTCTCTTCCCATATTCACAGATATTATTTTGCTATTATGACTTCTCATCGTTATGGTCGGCATTCCCCTTTTCATAATGAATGATATCACCAAAATCACATTCCAGCTTATCGCACAATTTTTCTAAAATAGCTATGGAAACGCCTTCTCCTTTACTCATCTTAGCTATGGTGCTGCTGCTGATTCCTACCTCATTCATAAGGGCTGTTTTGTTCATATTTTTATCAATTAACAGTTTCCATAGCCCGTTATATGATACTGCCATATCCTCATCCCTCTCCAATCCATCTCTTTTTATGTATATGTAATTATACTCAAAAAGCAAATATATCTCAAGTATTTTCGTATGTTTTATTTGATATCTCAAAGATTATTTCTACTGTTATCAATTTTTATCTTTCCAGAATCATCATATGATATCTTCAGCCTGCCTCAAAAAAGCAGGATAATGAATTATTTCATCCATCATCCTGCTTATAAAACTAATCACCAGATTAATTATCTACTTTCCTATACACTTATCAAATAACCCCCATTACTCCCCCAACCCAATAAATCACTCCCAACACCCAACTGCTTAAAATCCCATAAAGTATTACCGGTCCGGCAATTGTGAATATTTTGCAGCCTATTCCGAAAATTTGCCCCTTTGAGTGAGTCAATATAGGCAAAAATTTTATTGAAAAATTATTATTTTACAGTCTTATTTTATTTATTTTTAGATTTTATGTATAATATTATTATATTTTCGTTTTACATAACGGTGCATTGATATTTTTCATTCATTTTAATTTATCCAACAATTATACTAAAATTATTCTGGAATACTCCACACGTTATTATATAAAATCCCCCAGACATCCAACGCTCCCCTTTGTCCAAAATTCTTTTTCCTCTATCGACCAACTTTTTGACATATATACAAAAAGCAAGATGATAAATTTTGTTATACCACCTTGCCTTTCTTTACTTGGTTACTCTAACATTTCCACCTAATACTGCTCTACTATCTTCTTTACTTTATCCGCCGGCTCTTTTGCCTTTACTGCGGTCTGCTGAATACTTTTCGTTGCTAGCAATGTCTGATATATCAAAATTCCCTTTTCAATCCCTCTTTCCACACCTCTACCCTCTATCACCTGGCTATACGAACACATATTCCTGACCTCATCTTCAATTTCCTCTGATACATTTAATTGATAATTCTCTTTCCAAATCATCTTGTCGACCCAGTAGCAGCCAAATCATTTTTCCTCTACATTTAATCTGTGCTTATAAATCTATACAATGCCTCTTTCCCCTTATCACATTCCATCTCACAGCACCGAATCAGAAACTCATTCGGTTCCAAATAAAGTCGAGTATCTGCATCAAGTAACAGTTCGTATAATTCCATCTCCATAAGCCGCTGATACGCTTCTTCTTCTGACACACTATATTTCTTCATCAGAAATTTACTCAGCGCAACTACACACAAACCGATTGTCGTTTCAATTTTACTCTCCTTCACAATATCATCTCCAATCTACTTCTTTCATACTCTTTATTACATGATCCACAACTTCCTGCTTCCCAATAAAATACTGGATTCCTAAGTTTTCTGTCTCCAAATTGTTCATGAGAATCCTTTTTGCTTCAGACGAACCAACTGTTCCATATAGGCCATCCCAGTATGTTTTCAGACACAGCATAGTATCATCATCTGCTGTCGGCCCAATTACCATATCATAATGATGTGGTGTTCCTCCTTTTTCCCTACACATGAGAACAAAATCCAGCCAATCCTCATCAGCCCTTTCAAAAAATTTTATATTTAAGGTTTTTACTGCCAAAGCATCCAATTCAATTTGATAAAGATGTTCCGTAAAATCAGAATCTCTTTTATTCCTGCTCCGTCTGACTGCCTCTTTATACTTTTTATGCATCATGCCTACTGCCTGGGCGCGAGAAACAGCCATATAAAACCCTTTTCCAAAATCTTTCCTTCCTTTTCCCTGACTTATATCAATTTTCTCAATAGTGGCGATTGTCCCGTGGTATAAGACATATTTAAGATTCTGATACATATTGATCAACCTCCTCCACCATTTCCGCCTCTGTCATACTATCAAAAACATCCGGACACTCTGAAATATAATTTAAAATTTTATATTTCTTATCCAACTGCAAATACTCCTGCCTGGAGAGGCCATATTTTTTACGATAATTTTCTGTCACAAGATACATTAAAAATATTGTATTATTCAACCTTTTTTCCGACATCAAATCCTCCTTCCCCTTTACCTACAGTTTATCTTCTTACATTATCTTCCATATCGGTGAGTATAACTCTGGCTCTCACCATACTCAATTCAACCGTCCAATGTTTTCCATAATATCATGTATTGTCAAATACTCATCAAATAAATATCTATTAGAAAATGCCATAAATTCCAAGCATCTTACTACTTTTGTCTTTGATTTATCAAATATTCATTAAATAGAATCCTATGTTATATATGGAAGATATCTTCGTATTTTCCTTTTCTGTCCTATATCCATTCTTTCATTTATTACAGTACATTTCATCATCTATAAATTCATTATATGTGCATATGTTATCTGCCCCAAATATATTTTGTAAGTATTCCAAAAAAAGGCCCTCTACTTTCACGGTAATGAGCAAAACAAGCCTGCTTTTGGGTCTGGAGCAGCATACATAAAATAAATTTCTGTTCCTCACAAAAGCCTCAAACTCCTTTGATGATAGAGTATCCGGATCACACCCCATATATTTATCAAACTGATAGTTATTCCATCCGCGCCCGATTATAAAAAGCACATTTTCATATTCCTCTCCTTTTACACCATGATCCGTAGAATATTTCGCTTCTGGTTTTAAAAATTCAAGTGCGCTTAAGACTTCTGAATATGAAATTCCATAGTATTGGCCTATAGTACCCTGTTCATACTTGTTACCAGGGTTTTCTAGAAATTTTTGATGACTTTCTTGTATCTTAGGAGGAATCGGAATGTTTATTCCTGGTTGACTGTAAATAACATCCATCACTTCGCCAACTGTTTTTCCTCTGGCTTTCTGCAATTCTTTCCAAAAATCTATCCATACTCGTTTTTGCTTTTTACATACAATTGGATAATTTGTACTTCCTAACGCATCATAAAGACTGGTAAGCCGTTTTGATTCTAAAGCTAAATACAAAGGCTCTATGGTATAAAAAAAGAATTTAAGATATGGATCCTCCCCATCTTTAAAACTATCATCCAATAATTCAAGCAGATTAACATAAGACTGCTGTTTAGCCAACATTTTATGCGTAATCATCAATGTGATGTATGAATTATTATCTTTCCATCCATGTCTATGTTCTAATATCTCCTGTACTTTATCAATACGTTCCATTAAGACTTCATTCGGCAGCTCTCCTTTATAATATCCATTTTGACGCTTGCCTCTAAAATCATTGCATGTAATGATTTGGATAAAACCATCACTTTTATCTGTAGCAGGAATTTGAGGAAGCTGTGGCCTAATTCTATTTAATATCTCTACGATTACCTGCTGAGAACGGAAATTCGACTCTTTTCTTATAGTTTTCAATTCGGAGGAATCTATTTCGCCACAAGAACTTTTATCATAAATCGTCTGCCAAGCATCACCGAAAAAGCCAAATTGGGGTCCTGTCTTTTTATCTATAAACCACTTTACGAACTGGTTCATAATTACCTTTAAAGAATCTTGATACTCATCTATAAATATAATCGGATACTGTAATGTTAAGAGTTTTCGAAATTTCTCCTTCTCCAAAAGCTGTCCAAATAATACAATCACATCGTTATGAAATAAATATAATATTTTATTCTCTACATATCTTGCCCCAACAGTATATTGTATCTTATCAAAATCCTTTTCTGTTACCCCTTCTGGCACTAACCCCAGTTCAATCACCAGCTGTTTTAAATCTTGCGCAAATTGTCCAATAAGTTCCCATGCAAATGAATGAATTGTCATTGGCTTTATAAAATTATCTGTGCGTAATCTTGATGCAATAACATTTACCCCTGCATTAGTATATGTAATACATGCCACACTCTGTTTTTTCATCTTAAGATTTTCCCAGTAATTATCTTCCACCCATTCAATCACTTTATTTAAAGAATACGTCTTTCCCGATCCAGCCCCTGCCTCGACTCGGAAGTTCTTACCTGTCTTTAGGGTTTCTATAATTTCGGCATCTATTTCATCTGCTCTTTTCTTAGCTATTTCATATTTGCTCGACACCAATATCTCCTCCAGTGTTCTTGTCTGTTTTCGCATTTATTCTTTTTTATAAGGTCGCCTTAATTTTTTCTTTACTTTTACAGAATCAGGAACTTTTGACTGACCATTTAACCATACAAGTCCCTTTTCGATATAAGATGGGACTTGATAATTATCTGATATGTCTCCTAAAATCAAATCCAGTGCAAAGTCTGTCTTTCTCTCTTCATTTTCATCAAAATCAATGTCCCTTTCCTCTGTTTCTATCCCATAATATTCTCGATTAACATTCATAATCGCTTCTTCCAGACTTCGCGGATAGGCCCTGTTCTCTTCCATTTGAAATTCCAGATGACGAAGTCCATTCGTTTTCTGTGCATCAGTTAAAGCAAGTATTTGTTCTAAATCAATTTTCTTCGTTAATGCTATATTAAGTATATCATGTCCCCATTTCTTTATAGTACTATTAGATGTATTATCTGCATTTTTTCGCAGAGCCTTTCTTTGATTCTTATCGACAAAATCAATATCCGTCAAAATTAAAGTGGGAATTTCCAAAAAATCCACAAAATCAAAGAAACGGTGTGCATACGCACCTCCCACTTCAATGATAGTACAGTATTGGGAGGTTAATGTAGGAGTTACTCCGGCAAATTTTCCTGCCTTCTCGCATTTCTTTATCATATCCGGTAACAACAGACGTTCTGCAGCTCCTTCTACCAAAATAGCTTTATCACAAAAATATAGATCGCACCTGCTAAGTGTCAAATACTTTCGCAGAAAATCAATGTTTTTCTCATATTCTTCTCCTATTCTGTCTTTTTCTCCACAAAACTCATTTAAATTTTTGCAGATAACCTGATTTGCCTTTTTCCGTAAATACCGTATATTTTTAAAAGGCACTGTATTTGCTATATGTGAAGAATGTGTAGACATTATAATCTGAATTGGATTTCCTGAAAACTTTGAAAGAACATCTTCTAAATGTCCTACAAATACCGCCTGCAATTGAGGGTGCATATGAGCCTCAGGCTCCTCTAAAAATAGAATAGGAATAGCACTTTTAGCGTTTTGCCTTACATCTCTGGCAAATTCTTTCAACAATAATGTGATTTTTATAAGATTCTTGTATCCTAAACCATTATGAGAACTTGGTAATGTTTCTTTTTGATCCGCTGTCATATATGATAAATCCGTATTATTAATGATATCATTTTCCATTGAAAATTGAGTCTTTGCATATAATTGCATCTCTTCCGCTGTTGGATATCCAAAAGCAATCATATTATCAACAATATCAGATAACAAGTCATTTACTTTATTTTCAGCATTTAAGCTTTGTCTATCTACAAAATCTCTCAGTGTTTTTGTTTGTCCGACTATCTCTTCTTCGATTTCTGACACATCACTTTTAAACAAACGCTGAATAATAGCTCCTAATGGCTTTTTCGGTGAATTTTCTGCCTCATCCAGTGCTCTTTCTGCTCCTATAGTCCGAAAAACAAATAAATCGCTAAGCTCCTTTTTCGATTTTTCTTGAGTATCTTTATCATTTGTCGGATTCACCGCTGAAATGTGAAATGAAAATAACTTTGGAAAATTCTGTTCCACGACTTTTGATAAAATCTTTACATCAATTTCATCTTCCATAGATATTTCCCTCTCTATTTCATCAGGATTGCTATCTGGCGCTTCTTTCACTTCGGCAATTTCCTTTTCTGTATTTTGCACTAACTCATCATAAGATTTTTTCAGTTTAAATAAAGTCTCTTCTGTAACTGCAAAGATGTATTTTATATCAATAATTGCAACAGATACTTTCTCATCCAAATCTATTATAAAAGGAGATAGTCCCCCAAGAAAATCATCCTCTGCTTCTTTTGAATAATCTATATAAAAACGGACCATAGGTGCTGAAATTTTTTCTAAACAATCAGTAAGAGAACACGTTCCATTCCAAAAATCTGATATTACTTGATATAATGTCCGACGACACTGAATCGGATAATCATCAAATCTTAATTCGTTGCCTTCAACTACCAGTTTGATCAAATTCATAAGCGTGGTTTTCCCTGCATTATTTTTTCCTACGAAAAGTGTCAAACCTTCATCCAATACTACATTATAATCCATCAACAACCTGAAGTTCTTGACCTGTATTTGTTTTAAAAACACCGTTTTACCTCCTGTCTATTAGTCTTAAGTAACTATATACGTCTTATTTGCATATTCTGGATTATTATAAAACAAACTATTCTTCACGATGATATGCACATCTGTTTTACGGATACTTCACATTCAATATATGTTATTATAGTCTAAAAACTTTAGAAATACAATAAAAAGCAGGCCAATGAACCATCTAAGCCCATTACCCTGCTCATAAAACCTGTTTTAAAACTATTTTCCTATTCTCTTCCTTCCACTTCTGTATCTTATTTATTTCTCAAATAACCCCCATCACCCTTCCAATCCAATAAATCACTCCCAACACCCAACTGCTCAATATCCCATACAAAATCACCGGCCCGGCAATTGTGAATATTTTGCAGCCTATTCCAAAAATTTGCCCCTCCGCCCGATACTCAATCGCCGGTGAAACCACCGAATTCGCAAACCCCGTAATAGGCACCAGCGCTCCTGCGCCGCCCCACTTCACAATCTTCGGATACAGATTAAACCCCGTCAGCACAATACTCCCCAAAATCAGGATCAGCAGGTTCCATGCCCCGGCAGTCTTCTCATCCATTCCATAAGACTGCAGCCAATTCATCACCGTCTGGCCGATGGTGCAGATAATGCCTCCTGTTACAAACGCCCTGATGATATTTTTCCAGACAGGGTATACGGGAGTCACTTCCTTCACATAGGCATTATACGCATCCTTATTAATCTCCATAAGCAACCTCCAAAAATTTAAAATTCCGGCTTCAGGTTCAAAGCCATAATCGCTTCAGCCAAATGCCCTCTCGCCGTTTCTGCGGCTTGCGTCATCTCGGCTTTCCGTCATACAGTACTCCCTGTCATTATCCCCAAATCTTATTAAAAAAATACCATGTCCGGCCTATTGCTGTTTTTGCTGTCCTTTCCGTCACCCTCATTCTCCTGTTTAAAGCACAACCTGATAAATGCTGTAAAACCCGGTCAGCGTCACGATTCCCACCAAAACCGGCGTCATGTACCGGATGCAGATCACCCACAATTTTTTCACTTTAAAAGGCAGCCCGTCCCGCTCAATTTCCTCAACCAAATACTCAGGATGCCACTTCCATCCCACAAAATAGCACATGGTAAGGCCGCCTAGAGGAAGAAGAATATTATCTGTAATCATTCCCACAAAATCAAACACGCTGTAATTCAAAATCCGCACCTGGCTTAAAGCCCCGAAAGACAGTGCGCTGGGAATGCCCAGCAAAAAAATAGCCGTTCCGATCACAATCGTCGCCTTTTTCCTTTGCCATCCCAAAGTATCAATGGCAAAAGACGCCGGAACCTCCAAAAGTGCGATCGCACTGGTAACCGCCGCAAAAAACACCAGCGTAAAAAACAGGCATGCAAACACGCCTCCCCCCACAATAGCGGAAAAAACCTTTGGAAGCGTACCGAATATCAGTCCCGGCCCCTGACCTGGCTCCAGCCCAAAGGCAAACACTGCCGGGAAAATGGCAATCCCTGCCAAAATAGCGATCAGCGTGTCCAGTCCTGCCACTGACATGCAGCTTCTGGGAATATTCTCCTTTTCACTGAGATAGCTTCCATAGGTAATGGTTATACCCATGCACAGGCTCAGAGAATAAAACACCTGCCCCAAAGCCCCGCTGACAGAATTAAGGCTGAACGCAGAAAAATTCGGGGCAAATATAAACTTAAACCCTTCTGTAGCCCCGGGAAGCGTCACACCTCTTGCGATGATAATCAAAAGCAGTGCAAACAGAAGAGGCATCATAATCTTGCTGGCCTTCTCAATTCCGCTGATTCCAAAGTAGCAGACCCCTGTCGTAATGGCCATAAACAGAAAATGCCACAGCACTGGTTCCCTGCTTCCAATAAAGCCGTCAAAATCCGCCGGGGCCGACATGGTGGTCCCGTAGCTGAAAATATACTTCATAATCCAGCCGCCGATGACGCTATAATAGGACAGAATAATAAATGCCGCCAACACGCCGAAAACCCCCACTATCCCGGCATGGGGGTCAATATCTTTATAAGCCTGCACCGGATCATGGCGGGTTTTCCTTCCCAGAGACATCTCCGTGATCATCACCGGAAGCCCCAGAATCACAATAAAAAACAGGTAAGCTATTAAAAACGGAAAACCGCCGTTTCTTCCCATTAAATACGGGAATTTCCACAGGTTTCCAAGACCAATAGCCGCCCCTGCCGTCGCCATAATAAACCCCAGTTTGCTTGCCCACTGCGTTTTTGTTTTCATCTTTCGTTTCCCTTTCGTTTCTATTCCTTTTTTTCATATTTGTCATAACCTTACGTTATGGTTCACTATTATACCATATGTCCGGCCTTTTTGCAAAAAATTATCACATATAACACTTACGAACATAATACCCCCAAACATGCGTCTGAAAATCCATTCCTGTCATCCGCACTTCCCTGAATTCGGCCCTATGCCCCCATTCCCGCTGAAAAATACAAAAGCGCTCCAGCCATTTTCCCCAGTCCGACGGCCAGGATCACATACTGAAGCCCCACGGAGAGATGAATTCTCCTGTTGATCACCGGCAAAGTCTTCAGCGTTTCCGCCAGGGACATAACCAGGCATCCGACAAAAATCCCCACGGACGTTCCGAACACCGCCAACCCCCAGGTTCCTCCTGCAGGTATGGGAAATTCAAACAAATCCGCCCCATTTCCCGCTGCGCCGCCCAGGATGATCATTGTCTCATACAGCATAATGTGGCTCTTTGTCCCGGTCTTTCCTATAAGCCTTGGAAACACCCCGATAATCGCCAGAAATGCAAAAACGCCGGCAGCAATAATCCCCCCGGCGCAAAGCCCGAACACAGCCAGAAAAACCATCTTAAGTGACATCAATGCCAGACTCCTTTCTCCCGTCATTCTGAATCACGGTTTTGGAAATATTGTCCTCATACAAACGCATTTCCACCTCCAAAGGCGTAGGGTCCGTGGTGATTTTCCATGCACAGAAGTGGTTGAAAAATACAATAACCCCAAGAGCCAGGCCTATGGAATAAGACAGTTCCAGAACCGTAAAATCACCTGCCTCCTGCCCCAGCACCATCCGGTATATCTCACGGAACACATCCGTAACGCTGGCATCATTGTTAAAAGTCATTATGGCAAATGCGGCGCCGCAGAAACAGATTAGGCAGACAAATATCGTCTTCAGCCATGCCCATGCAAGGTTTGGGGAAGCTTTCTTTTTATAATCAATAATAAAGTCCTTTTCCCCCATGTTTTCCACCTGGATGGAGGAATCCGCCCTGGAAATCATCTCAATAATATCCAGAACGCTTCCCACGTACCGGCAATCCCTGTCAGAAGAAATCTTTTTGACTTTCAGAGCCAGGCACTTTGCCAGCACCGACGGATCGTCGCTGTAAAGAGCCGCTATATCTTTCAGGTACACGTCCTTTTCGTGTACCTCCGAAATCTGATTCAGCTTCAGATACAGGCTTTTTCCCATGTCACATCAGCTCCTTTGCTGTATCTGAAAGGTGCACCAGCATTCCCCCGGTATAATCCCTCTGGACGCCGTAAAACATCAGGTACCACACAACGCCTCCCGCTATAAGAACCAGGGCCAAAGCAAACAAAAATCCCCATAAATGTTTTAGAAATCCCATACTGTTTTCACCCATCCTTTCCTCCGGATCATAGGGCGGAATCTGTCCCCATTAAAGCCTATATGCTCCGGTTTTTCGTTTCTGTTTTCTGTCTGAATTTTTTATTTAAAAACAGTATGGCACTTCTTGTCTAAAAATATGCAGAATACTTCAAAATCGATCCCGCATACGTTTTAAAATCCGTTTTTCAAGCCTGGACACCTGCACCTGGGAAATGTTCAGCGCTTTTGCAATTTCGGTCTGCGTCTGATTTTCAAAATATCTCCGCAGTATAATTTCCCTCTCTTTCTCCTCCAACCCCTCAATAAGTTCTTTTAAAACCATATGGTTTAGCAGCCGCTCCTGATCCTGGTTCTGGTCTTCAATCTTATCCATCAGGCACAATCCGTTTTCATCCTCCTTTTGGATCGCCTTATACAAAGACTCCACCTCCGCCCCCGCCTCCATGGAAGCTGCTACTTCCTCTTTGCTGACCCCCATTTCCCTGGCTATCTCTTCCACGGTAGGCTCCCGTCCTAGAGAACAAGTCAGGCTTTCCCTGGCTATCTTGGCTTTCATTCCCATCTCTTTTAAAGAGCGGCTTACTTTAATCATCCCGTCATCCCGGAGAAACCGTTTTACTTCGCCCAGGATCATCGGAACAGCGTAAGTGGAAAAACGGACCTCATAAGACAAGTCAAATTTATCTATGGCTTTTATCAGGCCGATGCTTCCTATCTGGAACAGATCCTCCAGATCATACCCCCGCCCCCCAAATTTTCGGACGATGCTCCAGATCAGTCCCATGTTATCCAAGACCAGCTGATCCCTGGCCTCTTTATCCCCCTGGTGCGCTCTGTCAATCAAGTTCATCGTCTCATCCATAGCATTTACCTGCCTATACGCTTCTTCATAAGCACATGGGTTCCCTGGCCCGGAGCTGATACGACCTTTACCTCGTCCATAAATGCCTCCATAAAAGAAAATCCCATTCCAGAACGTTCTCCGCTAAGATCCGTGGTAAACATAGGTTCCATGGCCTTTGGCACATCGGCTATGCCCACGCCCCTGTCCTCTATTTCCACTGATAATTCCCGGCCTTCTATTGTCACCTGTATGTAAATGATCCCCTCCTTTCCCCCATAGCCGTGAATCACCGCATTGGTCACCGCTTCAGACACTGCGGTCTTTACATCATCTATCTCCTCCAGCGTAGGGTCAAGGCGGCTTATAAAAACAGCCACAGCCACTCTGGCAAATTCCTCGTTTCTGGATTTGCTCTCCACTTCCATCCGCAGCGTTTCTCTCTCCGCCTCTCCGCCTGCTTCCCGTCCGTCCTCCCATTTCTTTATGGCCTGCTTCATGGTGTATCTGCCCTCCTGTTTTCCCATATCTGCTCCTTCTGGCCAGATAGTTTCCATCTGGCTGCTGCCTTTGCTTTTCATATCCTCATTGATCTCCTGGCTCATTTTCATCTCTCCTTTACTTTAAAACTCCCGCCGCCCGCTAAACGGCATAAATTTAGGTATGCCCAATGCGCCTAACTCTCATAGGTGGTGGTTCCTCCCTGCTGGGTGCATGCAGGCTTCTTTGAGCGTGCAGAAAACACCGTTCCTGCTATCCTGCAATGGCCTCTTCCATGGAATTATACCGCGGCACCAGTTTCCCCATGCCTCCTATGGTCAGCACCCTTAAAATCCGGGCGCTGGCACCGCATATGGCAACCTTTCCTCCGCTTCGCTCCATTTGCTTATACCGGTTAAGCAAAACCCCGATTCCTGAAGAATCCATAAACACGGTTTCTGAAAAATCAAACACAATCTTGGTAATATAATTCTCCGCCAATAAGAGATCCGTCTCATACTTAAGATTCCTGCAGTTGTGGTGATCCACCTCTTTCGGTAAATGAATCACCAGTACCTGTCCTTTTGCCTCATACAAAAATTCCTGCTCTGCCATATAGTTCTCCTCTCTTTTTACATATAAAAAGACACCACAAAAAGCCCTCTTTTGTAGTGTCTGTATTTTGCCGTCCTTAGACTGCCTTAACTGCCATGTTTTCTCTGCAGATGCCATTTTTGCCTGCCATTTTCTAGAGCGTGTTTGAAAATTGCTTTCCGTCAGATGTGCGTCACAGTTTGCGGGAGATCTGGCCCGAATGAGGGAGGCGTAGTGGGCTACGTTGACCGAATGAGGGCCAGATCTCCCGCAAAGTGGGGCGTGCAGATGGCGGGAATGAATTTTCAAACACGCTCTAGTACTGCCTGGCGGAAATAGCGAGTGCTTTATTCACTGGAATTTCCGCAAGGCAGTACTAGTATCCCCTGGCTTCCTTTGCGAGAGACGCCAGATCCGTGTTGGGAAAATTCATAATCACCTGGCCGAACAGCTCATTTGCCTGATCCCGCTCCTCTCGGGCTTGGTAAATCAGCGCCATATCATAGATTACCTGAGGGTTATCCCCCTTTATATTCAGGCTCTTCTGATAATAGCTTAATGCCTCCTCCTGATTTCCCCCGTCCCTGGCCGCATTTCCCAGGTTTGCCAGAACCTGAAATCCCTCTGTCTCCATATAGTTTCGGATTTCCTCCACCACGGCCGCAGACTGCTGATCCGTAATCAGCGATGTATCCATATCCGAATACACGGCTGCCACTGTATTCATGTCCTGAGCCTCATAAGCCTTCAGAATCTGCACCAAACGCTGATACTGAAGGACAACGCCCTGCTCGTTTTCTTCCATGGCCTGCAGATTGGTCATCGCGTCATTGCGCTCCGCCTCCATAGCCGCCTTCTCTTCCTCCAGGGCGCTGAGTGCAAGACTTTTCTGATTTACCTGCTCCAGCACCTTTGTCATCTCCTCATTGTGCAGATGATTTAGCTGCCGCTCCATAGCAGGCATCACCAAAAACCAGATAACCGCCGCTCCCAAAGCAAGCCCCACCATAATATTAATAATCGTAATCCAGCCAGTAGTTTCCTTATATGTGGGAGGCAGAATAATGTCATCATCCTGCATCTGCCGATGGGAAAATGCATTGTTCAGCTTTTTCCGCTCCACCTCCGCCCTGCCTGTGTGTGCTTTGGCAATGGACATGTACCAGAGAGCTTTGGGGTGGCTTTTGTCAATCTGCAGCACCTTATACAGAGACTTTCCAGCCTTCGTATAATCTCCCCGCCTCATATACAGAATCGCCAGCACCAAATGGGCCTTCACAAAATGGGGATTTATTTCCACCACCCGGTTCAGCTGTAAAATAGCCAGGTCATCATTGCCCGCCTTTGCCAGGGCCAGGGATTGGTTGTATTTTCTGATATTCTGGCTCTCCGCATCCAGACGGCCAAGCTTCCCCTGTATCCTGCGGATATACTCTTCCGCCCGGTTGTCCGCAGGCTGCAGGTTCAGGCTGATGATCCACTGCACCAGGCTTTCCGCCGTCTCGCCCATCTCATAATAGATCAGCCCCAGAAGATTTCTGGCCTCTGTCTGATATTTATGAAAATGCAGGCTCTTCTTAAGGCATTCCGCCGCCCCTGACAAATCCCGTATTTTCGCTTTTTCAAGTCCCTGGTTGTAGTAACCGTTGGCTATGCGCCGGCATCTATTTGCATAATCCATAAACTACTCTTTTCTCTCTTTAATTAGCTCCATCATAATGTCTGTCATGTCTGTCAGGTCGCTTTTTACGATGGCATCCTCTATGGCCTCAATCTCTAAGCTGGGCTTATAGTAACTTAACTCTTCATCAAAATCAATCATATGGTTCTCTTTCCTCTTTATGCTGTACTATAACGTATGGTTTGAAAAATCATTCCGAAGCAGCAGCGCTTTTACCTCTCCCACCAGATACAGGGAGCCGGCGCAGAATGCCAATCCATCGCCCCTTTCGTGCAGCAGGCAATTCCATGCCTCTGCCGTCGTGTCAAATGCCTCCACAGGGCAGGACAGCATCTGACTAAACTCCTTTGCCAGAGTCTCTGCCGCCGTGCTGCGCACTGTCTCCATCTGCACAACAATTACCCGGCTGACCATTACCCGGCTGCAAAGTTCCTGTATCATCTTATGATATTCCTTATCCTTTACCGCGCCAAACATCAGGGACACCGGCCTTTTATCTTCTCTCTGCATCCTGGCAATGGTCCGGGTCAGGGCCTCCATGCCCCCTGCGTTGTGGGCGCCGTCCAGAAATACTCCCGGAAGCACTTCCTCCATGCGCCCCGGCCAATAGCCTGTTTTTATTCCGTCCGCTGCAGCCTTGGAAGAAATCCGGAATTTCCCGGTCTTATCTATGACTTGTGCCGCCTGGACTGCCAGCCCTGTATTTATGATCTGATAACCTGCCTGGGAGGGAATCTGAAGTTCCAAAGTTTCCTCCTCCCATTTTGCCATCACATGAATTCCTGCCTTATCCTGCCCTAAAAACTTTAGATCCTCTTCCGTCACAGGATACATGGGGCAGCAAAGCCTTAGGCCGGACTCCTCAATGACCCGCCGGCTTTCTGCCAGGCATCCGTCATAGACCACTGGAACCCTGCGCTTCAAAATCCCGGCTTTCTGGGCCGCAATCTTCGGAATTGTGTCTCCCAGATACTGCATATGGTCCATGCTGACAGAAGTGATCACCGTGAGCAGAGGGCGCTCCACCACATTGGTCGTATCCAGAAGTCCCCCCAGCCCTGTTTCCAGGATCACGAAATCCGGCCTCCATCTGTCTCCCATCACCATAAACATGTAAAACAGAAATTCAAAATATGTGGGCCAGGCATATCCCTCTGACGCCATAACCTGCGACAGATCCTTCACCTTATTGAATGCCCTGAGAAAATCCTCATCCCCTGCTGCTTGTCCATTATAAAGAAACCGTTCCTTCACAGAGATCAGATGAGGAGAAATAAAAGTCCCCGTATCATATCCTGCCTGGTTCAGTATAGAAGCCAGATATGCGCAGACAGAGCCCTTTCCATTGGTTCCCGCCACATGAATGATATTCATAGTTCTGTCCGGATTACCCATTCTCTCCAGAAATTTTCTTATATCCTGAAGGCTGTTTTTCTTTGACGCCCACATAGGAATCCCATTGAGATAGTCTTCTGCCTCTGTCATGCTTTTCCACTCCTGATTTCACCGGTTTGATGTTTCGGTCATGGAAAGGTTCCCCCGCCGCTCCTTATCCCTCTCAGGCAGAGAACCTTATGCCGTAAAGCCGGCTATGTTTTATTATAATATATGTAAACCAATATGCAACCTTTTTTTTTCGAACAATATTCACATAAACTGACACAAAGCTGCGCACATGCACTCATAGTTAACCTCTCTTTTCGCGGCCCTCAGCCAAACAGCAGGGATCGCCCGCAAACAATCCCTGCTGTTTATAACCTAAAAAACCTATGAAAATATAATTGTCAGGCTCTTAAGAACGATTTCTTGCGCAAAATGGCAGAATAACTAAATTGCTGTTTAGATGAGTAAAGTTTAGGCGACTTTGTTGGCAGAGCCCGAGAGAAGCCATGTCCCGTCAGGGTTCAGGTTTGCCAAACGTTCCGAAAAGCCCCAAAAAGCGGGTCTTTTCTCCACGGCAAAATTCACCCTGACGGGACATGGCTTCTCTCGGGCAAAATCAGAATTCGCCGGCTTACATTTAGCTTAGCTGAATGTTATCCCTGACTGGTTAGAAAGCGGCCTCCTTTCATTGAAAATAGTATCAATTTTCAGTTTTTCTCACTGTAGAGTTGAAACGGCATCCTATATAGGAAAGACCTTGAGTAAGCAAATCTTAGCCAGCGAATCCTGCTTTTGTCAGGGAGGGAAGGGAAGCATGGCACCGTCCGGGTGAATTTTGGCCATGGAGATGAAACCAGGAAAACAGGAGGGCCTCACCCAATGTCATTAAGACAATCGTTTCTATGACAAAGCAAAAAAACCACCTTCTATATGCAAAACAAATAGTTGGGGTTTTTTTATATTTTTATGGATTTTAGCATTATGGGTTATGGATATTTCCCAATTCGATTTCATGTTCCCAATGTCTCTAAATGTAACAGTAATGAATGTTTATCTGTCCGTACTTTCGGAACAGTCTGCGAATTGGCGGTACAAACTAAAATTATCGTCTACGAACTGATTTGATACCCGCAATAAGTGAAAAAAGACCAAGTAAGCCAATAACGATTCTCCATATTATCCCCGGAATTGCAAATATCGGTGGAAATGGATATATCGCTGCAAATATGAGTAAAATCGCCCCTATGACAATTAG
>CAMUJH010000084.1 GCA_947089145.1 uncultured Hungatella sp.
GAACTCTTATCAGGGAAACCTAAATTCCCATAGACACAGAATTTTTTACACCCTCGGGGGTGGTCTAAAGCCACCCCTGTTTTATCACCTGCACAGCCCAAAATCCATACCCCAATTTTACCCCAATCACTACCCCATTACCCCAATTCTACCCCAAGAAAAATGATATGCATAAGACAACAAAAGCCAAATCATATATAGCAGTTTTTCCCGTAAAGTCAGCCCTTTTCAGGATTACAGGACAACACATCTCAACCCTTGATACCATGCAGCTCATAATAAAAAATATACTGCTGCATTACCCCCTGCATCCCCTTATACCTGGTCTTTGGAAATCCTTTTTTATAATGTTTCTCCAAAGCCTGCCTAATATGGGTATCAACGGGAAATGCCTCCAGATGATGCAGGCCAAACAGGCAGACGCAGTCCGCCACCTTCTCCCCCACTCCAAACAGTTTAAGCAGTTCTTCCTTTGCTTTCCTGTAAGGCATCTTCTTAATCCCTTCTAAATCCAATTCCCCGGAAACTACGCTCCTCGCCGCCCGCACCACATATTTACTGCGGTACCCAAGGTTACAGGCCATCAGCTCATCTTCCTGAAGCTTTGCCAAAACCTCAGGCTTTGGAAATCCATAATACAGCCTTCCCTGTCCGCCTATCCCTTTTTCCCCATACTGATGACAAATATTGCTGATGCATCTGCGAATCCTTACAATCGTATTCTGCTGGGAAATCAGAAACGAAACGATAGTTTCCCATAAGTCCTGCCTTAAAATCCGGATTCCCCACCCTGTCTGCGCCGCTTTGCAGAGATAGGCATCCCTGGGATTAATCTGGCTGATATAGTTTCCGTAATTACTTTCCAGATCAAAATAACCTTTCCAAAATCCTTCAAATTCCTCCTTGCTGCAGTAAAAAATGCATTCCTTATCTGAGGAAACAGCCTCCAGGTATCTCTGCCCCGCAATAATCTCATACATTATCTCTGCCTCCCGGCCGCCGTTCTCTGTCTGCGTCATACGGAAGCACTGTCCCGACTGCCAAATCTGTTCCAAGCTAAAGTTTTCCGTCTGTATCTTCAGCACATGCGTCTTCCTTTCCTCTTCTGCCATCCCCTGCCCATATGGACATATGATTATCCGCCGTATCCCGCTCTCCCATATTTCACTCTACTCCGGCATTCCGTCCATACGCCTTTACAGACAAAATATACCACAAAACCAGCATAAAAAATACTATGGTCACGCTTACCGCATTTACCGTAACCAGATTAGTAAACATCATCTTTGCCAAAGCTCCCACAGAGAAAACTGATGAAATGCCCATAACCGCAAATATCATCCCATACGCAGCCCCCAGTTCAGCCATAATGGATTTTTTCAGCAGTTCTCTGTCATAGCCCATTCTCACCATTACCTGATACCGCTCTTTCTCCTCAAATCCGTCATTATATATCTTCATAAACATAATGCTCCCGCTTGCCGCTATAAACACCAAAAACATAAAAATACAGATGGAATACATCACTTTCACCCAATCAAGCTCATTGCTTTCCGGGTCAATAGCCACTCTGCCCATATTGCTGTCTTTGTCCAGTCCTGCAAGCATTTCATCCAGGCTGTCCCTGGTCTGGGCAAACATTTCTTTGTTTTTCACCTGATAATTGTAAGTATACACCTCCGTCCCCATAGGGCAAAGCCTTTCATACTCCCTGTCACTTACAGCGTAAAAACTGATACTCTCCTGAAGATAGCCCAAATAGGGATTGGATGTGTCTTCCACCTGAGTATATTTTTTCCCCCCTATCTCCACCGTTATCCCGGTTTTGTCTGTAAGCATGGACATGAGATATAGATGGGATACCTGAATGACTTTATCATCTTCCAGCTGATCTGTTTTAAACTCCATCCCAGTATCTTCTGCCAGCTGCTTTAACCGGGAGAAAGGCAAAATGGCATATCTGTTGGAGTAATATTTTCCTGAATTTATTGCGGATGCCGGCAGGCTTAATATCTGAATCCTGGAACTGGATGTAATCTCATTGCATTTCTCTATGGCCCCTCTGACCTTTGTGTCCAGATCATCTCTGCTGCTCAGCACTTGAAACATATACGTATTTTCAAACTGTATAATATTATCATACCTGCCCTTCATGGCCACTCCTGTAGCCAGGGCTGTTACCGAGCAAAGCATTAAAACACACACCATGGCATAGGTACGATAATTCTTCTTCATGCGGAAGATAACACTGTTGATCCAGAGAACCCTCTGTTTCCGGTAAAGGAATCGTTTATTTTCTGCCAGAGTCTGAAAAACGAATGGGATCAAGCCGCCAAACAGCAGGTAAACTCCCGCCGTAACAAGCACTACCGCTGCAAATGCATTTTTCATGGCACCTGTCTGCGATTTTGCCACTGCCAGATAATATCCGGTACCCAGAACATGAATCCCAATCACGGTTTTAATAATCAAAATGCCACTGTTCATCTTTACATACTCATTCTGTTTTGCAGCGGAGAGCATATTCAAAACGCTGCTTTTCACAATGCTTCTGTAGCCTTTGACAACAAAAACCATATACACCGGAAAATAGATTGCTGCTGTAAGGATCATAGGTTTAATTCCCGGCCGAAACCGAATCTCCACAGCCACATCCGATATGGCAAGCAGAGTCATCTGAAACAGTCCGGAACATAATCCCCCCAGCATCAGACCTGAAAAAAGCGCTGCCACCCCCAGGAGAGTCGTTTCAAGAAAATACATTTTTCCGATTTTGTCATTGGACAGCCCCATAAATATATAAACGCCGATCTCTTTCTTTCTCCTGGCTAAAAATACATTGGTAGCATACCAAATGAAAAAGAACATGAAGCATCCCAGAATAAATGAAATCACATTAATGATAATTGCCACATAATCCCGGTTTCTGGAACCCAGCACCTCAAATGCGCCGGAATAGCGGATATTCTGAAAATTATACAGCACCAGTATGGTAAATGCCA
This sequence comes from uncultured Hungatella sp., assembly GCA_947089145.1. Classification (GTDB taxonomy): domain Bacteria; phylum Bacillota; class Clostridia; order Lachnospirales; family Lachnospiraceae; genus UBA3402. The sequence continues at coordinate 3,003 of CAMUJH010000084.1, forward strand.
GAGAAAGTACCATGGACAGGTAGTTTTTTAAGCTATTTTTAAAATTCAGAAAAGACACTTTTATCATTCCCATGAAGAATCACCTCCCATAGAGGTCTGCACATCCACAATCCTGTCATAAAATTCCTTTCTGTCAGCTCCTCTGCTGATTCTGCATAAGATTGCACCATCACTCAGCATATACACATCTTTTGCATAGGATGCGCAAAAAGGATCATGGGTTACCATAAGAATAGTAGCCTGGCCGCTGTCATTGACTCCTTTCAGACATTCCAAAAGATCTCTTCCCGATTTGGAATCAAGGGCACCTGTAGGTTCATCGGCAAATATGATTTTCGGATTCGTAACCAGCGCCCGGCAGGTTGCCCCTCTCTGCTTCTGCCCTCCGGACAGCTGATATGGGTACTTTCTCAGATGTTCTTTCAAGCCGAATCTGGCGGCGGCTTCCTGTACCCTTTGAATACATACTTTCTCCGGTACTCCGTTTAGAGACAGCGGCAGGGCAATATTATCCTGAAGCGTCATGGTATCTAAAAGATTGTAATCCTGAAAAACAAAACCGATTTTGTCTCTCCGCAAGCTGGAAAGCTCCTTATTGGAAGCCCTGGTAACGTCCTGGCCGTCCAAAGTCACAGTCCCCTGGGTAGGTTTATCAATAGTAGACAGGATATTTAAGAGAGTGGTCTTGCCTGAACCCGACGGCCCCATAATGGCAATAAAGTCATGTTCGTAGACAGTCAGATCAATGCCCATTAATACTTTAGTCTGAAACCCTTTTGTGTCATAGGTTTTAATCAGGTTTGCAACTTCCGCCACTTTGCGGCGGGAGATTGGGGATATGTTATTTTCATTCATACTGTCAGTCTCCTTTGCAGATTTATATTTTCTATTTACACATACAGTGTAATACAGTTTCTGCCAAGAATCCTTACATCTGCATTACAAAAAAAGCGGCAGCATTACATTTGCCTGCTACTGCTCCCCGCCTCTCATATAATAACCGTTCTCCTGAAAGACAATACAAAACCTGGTATAGATTCCATACTCACTTTCTGCATAAATTCCATGACCCAGCCTGTCTAAAATTTTTGAAACCATATAGAGCCCCATTCCCGTAGACTTATACCTTCCATTGTGGTAATTGCTCCCTGTATACCCCTTTTCAAATATTCTCCGAATATCACGCTTCATAATTCCTTCCCCCTGATCTTCCACAAAAAGCCTTATTTGGCCCTCCCTCTTCTCAGTCCATATGGAAAGTGCAGGCGGCATATCTTCGCCGCTGTCCGGCACTCCCTTTCTTCCGTATTTTACGGCATTTCCTATAAGCTGATCCAATACATATACAATCCAGGAAGAATCCGTATATACAGCCGCATCATCTATCTCTGTCCTTACCTCAAATCCCCTTTGAATCAGAAAAAAACGATTATTTTTCAGAGAAGCCTTCACACATTCAGCCAAATGCGTTCTCTTTATCTGTATATCAAAAATGGAGCTTTGAAGCCTGCAGCCTAAAAGCATGGAATTAATCTGCTGGCTCATTCTCTCCAGCTGTTCCCTCATGTCCATGCGCAGTTTTGCATCCTGGATCTTATCATTCATCATAAGGCCTGCGGACAGGGGAATCTTAAACTCATGACACCACTTGGCCACAAAGTCCTGTAAATCGCAGTTTTCTTTAAACTGCCTGTTCATCTGCTCTTCCACAACCCTTACATCATGCTCTGCAATATCCTGGTTTTCAAAAAAAGGAAGCGTGCGGCAGAGCAATTCCCCTTGTTCCATAAGATGCTTCTTTTCCTTCTCCTGTTTCACTGACTTCCAGCAGCCGGCTCCTGTTGCCAATGCGAAAGGAACTATAAAAAGAACATCCAGATAGGCCAGATATTCTATTTGGCCGTTCTGAATGAAAAAGAAAAAATACGCATTGAACAAAATCAGCACTGCCAGACAGGGGAACCCTTGCTTCCACTTCAGGCGTACATAATTCATGGTATATAATACCCCTGCCCTTTCTTTGTCCCGATAATCTCTCTGCCGCATATAGCCTTCAGCTTGCTGCGCAGTCTGCTTATCATGGTTGTCAAAGTTCCATCTGATACATACTCATCCGTATCCCACAAGTCCATCATCAGTTCCTCCCTGGTCACTACGTCTGGATGGTTTTCCACAAGTTTTGCAACTATGCGCCGTTCAGACCTAGTCAGTTCAATTTCCTTTTCCCCCGAAAACAGTGTCTGCCTTTCCCATTCAAAGTACAGTTTGTCTTCCAGAAAAACCCGTTCCTTCACTTTGTACTCATAGGTTCTTCTGAGCATGGCCTGAATCTTGGCTTTCAGCAATTCCAGATGGAAAGGTTTTTCCACATAGTCATCCCCTCCCTGAGCCATAGCCATAATCTTATCCCTGTCATCACTGCGGCTGCTGATATAAAGAACCGGAACTTTGGATATCTGCCGAATCTCTGCGCACCAATAAAATCCGTCATAATAAGGAAGATTAATATCCATAAGCACCAGTTGGGGACGGCACTGTGAAAATTCCTCCAATATTCTGTCAAACCGCTCCGGAATCCTTGTCTCAAATCCCCACCTTACGAGGAAGGAGCTAATTTCACGAGCCAGTATCTCATCATCTTCGATTATAAAGATTTTCATGCTCCCATCTGAATTCACCCCTTTATACGCCTCCCTTCTTTTAACCCTTCAGCTACACCGCTGCCATAAAGCGCCTGCAGATGTTCTTCATTTCCATTCTAGCAACCGAAGAAGGGAAAGTCAACACTGTCAGTCAGGTGTTGCAAAACGCAGTCCCTTCTGGTTACTGTTTACTTGACTCCTCCATGCCCCTCATTTATAATCCTATATTATAACTTTTAGTAGGAGGGTACCATGTGGATTGCCGAACGTTGGAATGATTATGAAGTCATAGACTGCTCAAAGGGGGAAAAGCTGGAACGCTGGGGGGACTTTTATCTTATACGTCCTGATCCCCAAGTGATTTGGGATACTCCGAAAGTCCACCGCCGCTGGAAGCATCCCCACGGCCATTACCATCGCAGTGCAAAGGGCGGAGGCCAATGGGAATTTTTTGATCTTCCCCAGCAATGGTCTGTCCATTATGGCGCCTTAACCTTCAATCTTAAGCCTTTCAGTTTCAAACATACAGGACTTTTTCCAGAGCAGGCTTCCAATTGGGACTGGTTCAGCCATGAGATCGCCCAAGCCGGCAGGCCTGTAAAAGTCCTGAACCTGTTTGCCTACACCGGCGGCGCCACTTTGGCTGCCGCAAAGGCTGGCGCTGCCGTTACTCATGTAGATGCCTCCAAAGGCATGGTAGGATGGGCAAAAGAAAATGCAAAATCCAGCGGGCTGGAGCAGGCTCCTATCCGCTGGATCGTAGATGACTGCGTAAAATTTGTTCAGAGGGAAATTCGCCGGGGAAACCATTATGATGCCATTATCATGGACCCGCCCTCTTACGGCAGAGGCCCTGGGGGAGAGATCTGGAAAATCGAAGACTCTATTCACCTGTTAGTAAAACAGTGCGCCCAGCTGCTGTCTGAACACCCCTTATTTTTCCTGATCAACTCTTATACCACAGGACTTGCTCCCTCCGTCCTGGCTTATATGCTTTCTATAGAAATTGCGTCCCGGCATGGCGGAAGCATAAGCGCCAAAGAGCTGGGCCTTCCTGTAACGCAGACAGGTCTGGTTCTTCCCTGCGGAGCTTCCGGCCGCTGGAGTTCTCAGGTATCATCGCCCTCCGTTTAGCAGCATCCAAACCCTGGGCAGCCTTTTTTTCATCCAGGAACCTGCCGCACTGCTGAGTGCCGCCATCATTGCAGGCATTACAGAAAACAGAACAATCGGAGCCAGCCAGTATCCCCCCAGGATTCTGGCTGCAGATTTATTTATAAGGCGCACCATGGCAAAATGGATTGCATATAAGAAGAAGTTATACTGCATCCATTCTCTGGCCTCAGGAAGCTTTCTGCCGTCTATTAATAGCCACAGGCCTGCAGGGGCCAGAATCCGATAACATACCCTGCCGGCAATCCCTGCCGGCCAGGGTGAGATAAGAAATAAAATCGCTGCCGCCCATATCCCCGCCCCTGCCAGCCCTTTCCTGACAGTCCATTGCCCTTCTATGATATTCCGCCCATAGATCCCCCCAAATCCTCCCAAACTGTAATACAGCAAAGCATCCAAATTCAGACCTGGGATGACGGTTCCCCTCTGGACAAAATAGAACAAAACTGTTATCGCCGCAGCGCTCAAAAAACCATGCTTTAATATTCCGTACAATACAGGTGCCAGCACAGTCAGCAATATCAGCTGATATAAATACCAAAATACATAATTATAACGGTAATGAAGCATTGCGTCTATAGCTTCATACCAGCCAAAAGGTATTTCCCCCTTTCCCATAATACCGGTTACAACAGGAATGCGGCTGCCTATAACATATCCCATATAGTAAATCATGTTCCATAAAAGAAAAGGAACCAGCAGGCTGCGGATTCTGGAGTTCCACTTAGCCTCCAGTCTCTCCCACCTGAAGTTCCGGTAAAACAGATACCCTGACATCATAAAAAAGCCTGGAACTGCGATCTGGGCTATGGTGTTTCCCAAAAAGCGCTGAAAAGCCATTACGGCCCCCAGATATGGGGACCGTCCCAGAAACAGCTCTCCATTGGCAGAGTGAACCCATACCACAAGAATACTGAATATAAACGAAAACCATGTGATTTTATTGCGGAACCAGGATTCATCTGCCACAAGGATACCTCCAGGATATTTTCATGCACTCCCGAAAACCTGCTATATCTGACGCAGAGAGACTGCGAAAGTGCATTTTGCCGTACAGAATAGTTTCTGCATTATTGGTCTGTCTATAACCTTAAGTTTATCATAAAGACAAAAGTCCTGGCAATTGTTTTCCCGAAAAATCCTTTAACCTTTCACTGCTCCCATAGTAATTCCCTGAGTAAAGTAATTCTGGAATATCAAAAATACTGTCACAATCGGCACCGCTGCCATGGCTGCGCCAGCCATAATCACCCCGTAGTTAGTGGAAAACTCCTGCTGAAGCGTAGCGACTCCAAGGGAGATGGTCAGCTTTGCTCTGGAGTTCAGCATAACCAGCTGCATAAAATAGTCATTCCATGTATTAATAAACGTAAAGATAGCCAATGCGCCAAAGCCCGGTTTGACAATAGGCATGACAATGCTTCCAAATGTCCTTACCTCCCCGCTGCCGTCAATCTTAGCCGCCTCCAAAAGCTCCGTAGGAATATTCTCGCTGAACTGCTTCATAAGGAACACGCCAAACGGCCAGCCGCATAATGGAAGAATAATCGCCCACGGAGTATCATGGATTCCCATAAAGCTAACCAGCTTCATCAGCGGAACCAGAATCACCTGCTTTGGAAGAGCCATGGCAAACACAAAAATGCTAAACAGCGTAGCCTGCCCGTAAAACCGTTTCTTTGCCAGCACGTATCCTGCCATAGAGGATATTACGCAGACAATGAGCATGGTAATGGCACAGATAAAGACACTGTTCCACAGCCACTGAAGAGCCGGGTTCTGCATCAATTTGTGGAAATTGTCCATGGTGGGATTCAATGGAAACCATTCCGGCGGAAGCTTTACCGTCACTTTTTGGCTTTTAAACGCTCCTGTCAGAATCCAGTAAAAGGGGAAAATAAATATAAAGCTTAAAACCAGCAGAAAAATCATGGAAATAACATCCAAAATACCTGTTTTCTTTTTCATGTTCATATCCCCCTTCCTAATATTCTACATCGCTGCCCAAGGCTTTGAACTGAATGAAGCTTATCAACCCTATTATCAGGGCCAGCACCACTCCCATGGCGTTGGCATAGCCGTATTCAAACCGTTTGAAAGCGTTCTCATACAAATAGTACATGATGGTAGTTGTCCGGTAATTCGGCCCGCCGGACGTAAGAAGCTGAATCAGTGAAAAACACTGGAACGAGTTGATTGTAGTGATCACTACAATGTACAGCGTAGTCGGAAGAAGGTTCGGCCACTTAATCTGCCAGAATACCTGGAAGTCATTGGCTCCATCCACCTGAGCCGCCTCCACATAATCTTTCGGCACATTTCCCAAGGAGGCTATGTAAAGAATAATGGGCTGCCCAACACTGGTGGTTATCAAAATAATCAATATGGCCCACAAGGCAAATTTCTTATCGCCCGTCCACATAATATTTTTTTCAATAATATTCATGCTTTTTAACAGCCAGTTAAGGATTCCGTTCAGCGGATCATAGATCCATTTCCAAACTACCGTAACCGCTACCGTTCCGGTTACTACCGGCAGGAAGAACACACACCGGAAAAAAGACCGGGTAAACGGATTCTTCTCATAAGTCATAGCTGCCACAAATAAAGCGAACAGCACAGTTATGGGTACGGACCCTACTACCAGAATCAGCGTATTTACCAGGGATTTCTGCCACACATCATCTTTAAACATGTTAATGTAATTATCCAGGCCGATAAAAGTCATGCCTTTCATGTTATAGCGGAAAAAGCTGGTTACCACTCCCATGATCATGGGCAAAAGCACAAATATGCAGAAAAAGAACAATGCGGGTGCCAGGAATGCATAGGAAACCAGAGTTTCTCTCATACGGATTTTGTTAATTTTAGAATGTTTCATGATGCCTCCCATCCAGCCGGTCCCAGGCCGGCCCCTTAAAAACTTCTCCTCATACAAAAACTGCATGAGGAGAAATGAGCGAATACCATTCTGAATTAAATCGTTACGGTAGGTCTGCAAAGCAGACATGGGAATCTACTGTGCGTTTGCAATGGACTGATTTGCCTTTGTAACAAAATCATTAACTGCGTCTTCCGGCGTGGAATCCCCGTTCAATACTGCCTGCAGCATGGGGAACCAGTATGTTCTCATCTCGGCAAACCCTTTGATGGTGTTATAATATGGAGAGTAGTACTTGGTCAGGTTAGCATAAAACTGCATCTCAGCATCGCCTGTATACAGATCACCCATGGACTTACGAACCGGGAATACGCTGGTCCTCACCACATCCTTTGGTCCCCACTCTTCATCGTTGCACATGAAATCAATAAACTTCTTGGAGGCCTCCGCCCTTGCGGCGTCGCCGTTATCAAATACGCAGAAGCCGTTAACCAGGTACTCAAGTTCCGGAGTGCCGTCCTCAGACGGGAACGGAAGCGCGATCGCTTCAATCTCATTCTCTTTCAGAGTCTCCGCTCTCTGGGAAGCAAGTCCTGGGGACCACAGCGTGGTAAACGCCGTATTTCCTGCCACGAACTGATCCACATCCTCGCCGCCGTTGTACGCAGATCCGTTAAGCATATAGCCTGCATCAACCCACTCTTTGATCTTGGTCAATGCCTTGATTCCGCCCTCATCATTAAGCGTGTACTCAGTAACTTCGTCATTCGTCACCTGACTGTCATACAGGTTTGTCACAAATGCCCGGATTCCCTGATCACCGCCCTGGCCGGAACAGTATACTGTAGCACCGTTAAATCCCGCATCACTAAGCTTTTTCAGCATCTCCTCGAACTGTGCCGTCGTCCATGTTCTGTCGCCTTCCATGTTGATGCAGTCCATAGCGCCAGCGGCCTCCAGGGCCTGTCGGCTTACTGCCATACAGAATGCCGCCGTGCTGATGGGATACATGTAATAGCTGCCGTCATCAGACTTACAGGAATTCAGAAGCGCCTCGTTGTCCACATCCTTTACATACTCGTCGGTAAACATATCATCCAGCTTCACCAGCTTTCCGTTCTGTGCATAAGAGATAATACGTCCCGGAGCGTCAAATAATACGTCGCAGACCGTTCCGGCCTCAATGGCTGCCGTAATCTTTTCCGGGCCTGATGTAAAGTCAATGGTTTCAAGGTTTACCTTGATATCCGGATTCTTGGCCTCAAACGCCGCAACAATCTCCGCCTCATAAGTTCCTGCCGGCTTATCTGCGTCCTGTGCATATGTGGGGAATGCCCACCAGGTTATCTCCACGGTGTCTCCTGACGGTGCCGGGGCAGCCCCCCCGTCTTTGCTTTCTGCGGCAGCGGAAGTGCCTGCAGGAGCTGCAGTGGTCTCAGGGCTGCTTTGCTCCCCGCCTCCGCCGCAGCCGGCAAGAGTGGTTACCAACAGAGCCGCCGCCAATCCCAAAGACAAAATTTTCTTCATAGAATGTCCTCCTTTAGAAATTTTCACTAATTCTTCTGGGTTTTAAACCCTCTTTTTGTTATATTTGAATTATATATCAGAAAATTTCTTTTGTCAATGTGATTCTAAAAAGAAAAACTTTTTATTTTAAATTTCTTTTTAACACAGCCTCTCCAGAACTGAACCGGAAGTTCTCTCATTATATTTGCTGCACGCTTCAAAATACCGGCGGTAATATTCCGTGTACATCAAGTCAATCAAAAACAGCTGGCTAATCTCCCCTGACGTGGAACCGCCCTGGAGCGGGCCCTCATTGGCTCCGCTAAGCAGTGTCAGATCCGCATAGGAGGTAAGCGGAGACTTGCTGAACCGGGTAATGCAGATCACCTTGGCTCCCGCCTGTTTGGCCAGGCGTGCCACGTGGATGGTGTCCTTGGTTGCGCCAGAATAGGAAAAAACCACGGCCACTTCATCCGAGTTCATGGTGGAAGCCACCATGGCCTGCATATGGGAGTCCTGAATGCAGTACACCTTGGGTTCAATGCGCAGAAACTTGTTAGCTGCCTTTAAAGCAGTGAGAACACTGGCTCCCACACCGAAAAAATAGATCTTTCTCGCTTCATGGAGCCAGTCAATGGCCTGGCTGAAAACTTCCTCGTCCAACAGGGAGTGGGTTTCCGTCAAGGCATGAACATTGGTATTAAGCACCTTTTGAGCCAATTCGTGAAATGTATCGTTTAAACCGATATTGCCTGAAAATCTGCTGTTTTCCTTCTCGTCTTCATTAAGACTTAAAGACAGCACCATCTTAAACTCCTGATACCCTTTCAATTCCATGGACTTACAAAACCGGAACACGCTGGTATCACCCACCTGGCATGCCTCCGCTAAATCTGTAATAGACATAAACAGTACTTCTCTGGGATTCTGCAATATATAATCAGCCACCTTTTTTTCCGCCTTTGTAAACTGATTGTATGCAGTTCTCATTTTTACCAAAAAATCGCCTTGCATCAATACCCCTCCTTCTGTCGTTCTTCTAACTGTTGTTATTTAAGTCTTTTTCATCTGCTCCGCTGCCAGCCAGGCAGCCCCCATAAGGCCTGCCTGGTTTCCCAGGGCGGCTGTCTTTAACTCCACGTTCCTGAAGCTGTCCATAATCCTGCCTGCCGTCTTTTCCCGCACCTGCTCCAAAATATACGGCTGCTCCATAACTCCCCCGCCCAGAATCACACAGGACGGGTTGAAAATATGTATCACAGTTACCAGGCCATGGACGATCTCATCGATCCATCGGTCTATTATGGCATGCACCTGGTCCTCCTCAAATCTGGCAAAAATTTTTCTTCCGCTTGTCAGGTTTCTGTCGTATTTTAATGCTTCCGCCACCAACGCGGTGGTAGAAGCATATTTCTCATAGCAGCCGCTGAACGGCTGCCCTTCTATGAAGCTCTCCGGATGAACCACAATTCCGCCGAACTCTCCGGCGGAAAACATGCTTCCGGAATAAATTCTCTTTCCTATAATAATGGCTCCGCCTACTCCCGTACCGTAAGTAAGGCACAAAAAGTCTTCATGGTTCCTGCCTGCTCCCCACACGGCTTCCCCCAAAGCCGCTGCGTTCACATCATTCTCCACTGCCGCCGGCACGCCGAATTCCGCTGCCATTATATCTTTTAACCGGGTTCCTGTATAGCCTGGTATATTGTCATTGGCATACCGGATATACCCTTCCTCTGAATTTACCTGGCCTGCTGTACTGATTCCCACACAGTCAAAAGGCAAATAGGATTTAAGAATCTCAAGGGCCTGGCTCACCACATGGGAAGCTCCCGCCTTTGCCTGAGTATCCCGCTCCTTCACCTCCGTCAGCTGCTGGCCGTCCCATACGCCGGATTTTATAGAAGTTCCTCCGATATCCAAAACCGCTGCTCTCATAGGCCTGCCCCTATCTGCTTATTGCCGCCACAAAGCGCTTGGTGATCTCCAGAGGCCGTGTAATTGCTCCGCCGATTACGGCAGACCAAGCACCTAAATCGAGAATTTTCTTCAGCTGATCCGGCGTCCAAATACCGCCCTCCGCTATAACCGGTTTCTCGCATTCACGTGAAAGACGTTCAATCAGCTCCAAATCCGGCAGAGCAATGCCTTTTGTATAGTCTGTATATCCCCGCATGGTAGTCCCTACAAAGTCAAAGCCTATCTCCGCAGCATGAATCGCCTCCTCATAGCAGGAGCAGTCAGCCATAAACAGCTGATCCGGATATTTTCTCCGGACTTCCCCAAAAAATTCATCCAGGCTTTTTCCGTCCGGTCTGGGCCTGCGGTCTGAATCTGTGGCATCTGTAGCAATAATAGAGACTCCGCATTCTACCAGAGCGTCTATCTCCTTCATGGTAGGAGATATATAAACATCACAGTCGCCATAATTCTGCTTTATAATACCAATAATCGGAAGATTTACGTTTTTCTTAATCTCTGTAATATCCGCCACCGTATTGGCCCGGATTCCTACCGCTCCTCCCAGTGAAGCTGCATACGCCATTCTGGACATAATGTAAGAACTGTGCAGCGGCTCACTCTCCAATGCCTGACAAGAAACGATCAGCCCGCCTTTGATTTGTTCCATAATTCTCTGGTTTTCCTGGTTCATGTTATACCCTCCTTTAATTGGCCCTTTAACGTGTTAAATATGTATACTTTACTATAACATGCCAAAAAAACTTTTTCAATAGTTCTTTTCAGACAAAAAAATCTTCTATTTTCTTGATTTCTTTTCTAATCAGTGTTATGATTTCTTTAACAATAAACTTTTATTTTTGAAAGGATAGGTACTTCTATGTCAAAGTACAACACAGACAAATTTCGTCACATAACCGTTGCCCTTAACACTCCCTTCAAAAAAGATGGCTCTGTAGATGTTGAAGCGGTAAAGGCCGTATCCCGCTACTTCTGCAAAAAGGGAGTAAAGCAGATGTATGTGTGCGGCAGCACCGGCGAAGGTTTCCTTCTGGATACCGAAGAGCGTATGCTGGTATCGGAAACCGTAGTAAATGAAGTGGGAGATGATATGAATATCATCGTTCATGTGGGCTGCGCAGATACCAGGCATTCCTGTCAGTTGGCAGCGCATGCGGAAAAAATCGGCGCCGCAGCCACTTCTGCTGTTCCCTGTGTTTACTACCGCCCCAGTGAAGAAAGCGTATACCGCCATTGGACCGAAATTACGCAGGCCGCCGACCTTCCTTTTTTCATCTACAACATTCCGCAGCTGACAGGATTTAACTTATCCATGAACCTGTTTAACCGGATGCTTGAAAATGAGCGGGTAGCAGGAGTGAAATGTTCCTCCGATCCTGCCCAGGATATACTCCGGTTTAAGAACGCAGGCGGCAAAGACTTTTTAGTATTCAACGGGCCTGACGAGCAGTTTGTTGCGGGAAGGCTTATGGGGGCTGACGCCGGAATCGGCGGTACCTATGGGGCTATGCCGGAATTATACTTAAAGATGGATGAGCTGATTAACAAGGGCCAGTGGGACAAAGCTGCCCAGGTTCAGGCCATTGTTACTCCTCTCATATACCGTCTCTGCTCCTTCGCTTCCATGCACGGCGCAGTAAAGGGAATTATCTCCCTGGATGGATGTCCCATGGGGGACCCCAGGCTTCCGTTCCTTCCTGTTGCCTTAGATGATCCGGATCTGATTAAGCTTTATAAAGACATCAAGCAGGCCATTGATGACACAAAAGGTCTGTAAGCGGGCAACCTGTTCAGGGGGCCTGAACCGTTGCATAAGTAAACATTTCAAGGGGGGATTTTCATGAAAAAACATATTGTATGTTATGGCGACTCCAATACTCACGGCTATTGTGCGGAAACCGGCGGGCGTTTCAGCGAAGATGAGCGTTGGACATGTCTCCTCCAAACATACCTTGGAGACGGCTTTCTTGTACTGGAAGAGGGCCTGTCAGGCCGTACCACCTGTTTTGACGATCCCATCCATGAGGGGCTGTCAGGCCTGGATTATTTATATCCATGCCTTATGACCCACGAGCCTGTGGATCTCCTGATTATTATGCTTGGCACCAATGATACCAAAGAGCGGTTCGGCGTTTCCCCTGCCTGCATCGCTCTGGGACTTAAACGTCTGATTGCCAAGGCCCAGGCGACCGACTGCTGGCAGAATCAAAAACCTAATATTCTGGTGGTCACTCCTCAAAATATCGGAAAGCAGTATATTGAAACAGATGTCGCTTCCACCATGGGAAAAGGCTGTTCCGAAAAATCAGAAGGCCTGGCTAAAGAATTCAGGCTTATGGCCAGTTCCATGGGATGCCACTATCTGGATGCCAATGAACTGCTTTCCGCCGGTCCCAATAAAGTGGACTTTATGCACCTGACCGAGTCAGGCCATGGACAGTTGGCTGCAGGCCTGGCCAACTATATCCTGGGAATCATATGAGACACACAAATCCATACAAAACTGCCGTCCCGCAGGCAAGCTTCCCCGCTGCAATCAGCGGGGGATTTTATTTATGTTTATACGTGCTTAAGCGGAAAGCCCTCATTTCTCCCTTCCTCCGCCGTAATTTCTATTGTACGTAAGTCAGTACTAACTCTTCCATCCATACGCTCCTTTCCAATCCAAAGGTTTATAAAGGCTAATGGGGATATTTTACCATGAATGGAGAAGGAAAAAAAGAGAAACCGCCAAATAAAATTACAAAAGTCCCGGGAGCATCTGCTCCCAGGACCAACCTGCATAATTACAATTACTCAACGATAGAAACTACTCTGCCTGAACCAACAGTTCTGCCGCCCTCACGGATAGCAAAGCGAAGTCCCTGCTCCATAGCTACCGGGTGAATCAGCTCAACGCTCATCTCTACGTTGTCGCCAGGCATACACATCTCTGTGCCCTGCGGCAGTTCGCAAACGCCGGTAACGTCAGTTGTTCTGAAGTAGAACTGCGGACGATAGTTGTTGAAGAAAGGAGTATGACGGCC
>CAMUJH010000085.1 GCA_947089145.1 uncultured Hungatella sp.
TTCCAATTCCGCTTCCGGCGCCTGAAACACTTCCTCTTCCAATTCCGCTTCCGGCACTCGATACGCTTCCTCTTCCAATTCCGGAACCGCTTCCTGAACCCGAAGCGCCGCCGCTTCCGGAAGAGCTGTCAAGGCTGCCTATGGCGCTCTCCAGCCGGCTTAAGCCTCTGTCTATGTTCACCTGAACCCCTCCCGGCCCGCTGCCTGGCGCAGGCGGCTTCTGGGGCGGCATAGAAAAGATTCCCAGCCCGTCAAACTCCCTGGCCAGCACCTTTCCGCTGAAATCCATGGAGAGGGTAGATCCATTTACATCCACCTTGTGGATAGCTCCCCTTAAATCCCTGGAAATATTGCCTATATCCTGGCGGGTCTTGTTAAAAGCCTTCCTGGCCCCGTAAATGTCCCGGCCTGCGGCAGCAAGGCTGGAAAACATCTCTTTGCCGGTAGATCCCGGCCTCCTTAATGTATCATAAGCGTTCTGCAGGCTTCCCGCGCCCTTCACCACGCTGCTTTTCGTTTTCTCAATGCTGGCTGAAAGAAAGTCGCTTCCCCTGGATGCGGCCTCAACAGTATTGTTGTATCGGTTTCTCAGCCTCTCCCCAATGCCTGCCTTCGCTTCCTGGCCATGATAAACCCTTTTCAAATTGGAGATTCCGTCTATAGTCTTTAAGCCGGATTTGGCAGCTTCCTTAAAGTTTCCGCCCCTTAAGCTTTCTGCCGTGCTGCTAAGATTCTTTTTGGTTATGCTGGCAAGGCCAGCCGTATTCTTAAGCCGGGTTCCCAGGCCCTGCTTCTTGCTGTCGCGCATAACCGAATCCCCTGCCCTCTTGCCGCCGAACCTTCCTCCCTCTTTCCCTGAGGCAGATCCTTCGCCTTTCCCGGCCCCGCCTTTCCCGCTGCCAAGGCGGCTCATGCCCATGCGCAGCGCCTGGCCTCCCTTGGCCATGGCCATTCCCACTGTATGGCTGTACAGCATGCCTCCTGCCATCGCCGCCGTGTTGGACTCCGACATGCCGGCCTGATAGCTTAAAAGGGAAGTGATCATGGAGCCGGATTTGTACATGGCCCAGGCTCCTCCTGCCAGGAAGAACAGCTTCATCATGTAGTCCATCTCCGGGCTTGTAGCCGTGCCGAACTGAATCCGTCCCCCCATGACCATAGGGCATATAAGCAAATACAGTCTCATGCCTATCACAGACCCGAAACCGGTAAAGCATTTGCCGATAAACATTTCCCTCCACCGGTGGAACTTTTCCCCGTCGTCCAAAGGCATCATGCACACGAAATAGGGGGACACCAGGTATAGGAGTATCAGTTCAAAAATCCTCTGGACAAAAATAATCAGACACACGCCGATGGTGAACAAAAGGAACACTGCCGCTATAAACCCTACAAGAAAATCAAATTTGGACAGATCAAACACATCTGATACCTGGCCGATATTGCCGTAGTCCTTTACCCCCGTGCCTGACTGGGAAGCCATGCTGTAAAACGGATAACGGACTGTATCCTCAGGAGACGTGCCAAACTCAATGTCCAGGGCATTTTCCGCCCCCACATTAAACTGGTCGTCTTTGGCCGCATTCAGGGAAGATATCATAAACACAATCCTTCCAAGGGACGTGGTATTGCCAAAATTCATAATATCCGTAACCTGAGTCAGGATGATGGAGGACAGCTGCAGCATAAAATACACTAAAAACGGCACCATGAAAAACTGGATAAAAGTTTTCATCATGGCAGTCAGGACCTTTGACACAGGCCTCTTGTTTTCAAAGTCCAGGTCAAAAGCTGACCGTGCGGTTCCATATATAGTAAGAAGAAGAGCCAGCCCCAGGGCCCCAAAGGTTATAAGCCAGAACACGGTACTGATATTTTCCTGCTGAATCAGAACCTCCACCAAAGTCCCCGTAATAACCCGGCCGTTTGGGTCCGTGTAGGTTACAGGGCGCAGGCCGATAAACACATCAAACGCGGTTTCCAGATAATCTATCAGCTTCAGAATCCCGGAAAGCAGCAGGTAGAGCCTGGTGCTCATTACCTTCAGCCACAGATCGATAAAAAATTCCAGGGCATCTTCCAGAATAGGCATCAGGATAGGGGCCAGAATCTTCTCGAAAACCCAGCTTAAAACCGTTGTCAGAAGGCTGCTGACGAAACGGTATACAGGGTCCAGTATCCTGCTGAGAACCCAGTTAAACACTTTTTGAAACAGTCCAAGATATACAACTTCCAAATCCTCGCCTCCTTCGCTCAGGCTGCTGATGCCAGCCTGCCTGCGTATTTGCGCCAGCCCCAGAAAACGTAATGGCAGAAAGCGTTTAATCACCGCCCCGAAAACTTCTGGTTATCTGCCTCCGAAGCCACCATATTCCCTGCAGACGAAGCCATATTTCCCAGTGACCCAAGGCCGCCCATGCCGCCGCCCCCCATACCGCCAAGGCCTCCCAGCCCTGACAGCGCCGCCGATGAGCCTCCGGTGGCTGCCGCCATGCCCAGATTGGCTGCAGTGGAAGCTGTCCCGATAATCATTCCCGAAATCAGGGCCCCTGCCTGCTGGTCAGCCATGGCTGCCTCCTGATTCATGATCTGCATGATCAGGTTCTGGCTTTTGTAAACGGCCCATGCCCCGCCCAGTATCATAAACAGCTTTAAGATATTATTAATCGTAGTTCCTCCGGGCAGCGTGGGGCTGTACAGGCACAAGCTGCTTCCGGCAATGGTAGGAACCAGCAGAAGGTAGTACCGCATGGAAAAGATAACCCCGAATCCGGAGAAAAACTTTGCCACAAACAGTTCCCGCCATTTGGCAAAAGTAACCCCGTCATCCAGGGGTATGGTGGCCACGAAAAACGGCGAAACCAGATACAAAAGCAGCAGATCAAACAATCTGCGGATAAACATCATAGCCGCTCCTGCCAGGATCAGCAGCATTAAAATGCTGCTGGCAAACCCTTCAAGATAATTAAAGTTAGACGGATAAAAATCTTTCTTCACCGTCAGCATGCTCTTGTAATCCTTCTCCCCTGTCATGTAAGGCTTCCGCACATCATCATCAAAAGCAGGGCTGCGGCCTTCCACCGTCTCCTCCGCAATGCCAGTAACAGGATTTTTCCTCTTGGTAGTAGCCTTATCCGCATCCAGCCCCGCTGACAGGAAAATCACGGTTCCCGTAGTGGATTTGCCTCCCTGAGCCGTATCAAAGGCGTTGATAGCCTGGTTGGTTACAATGGAGGATATCTGCAGCAGGGCAATGCACAGAAACGGTATCAGCATAAAGGTTACGGCCGCCTTCATTCCGTTAGCCAGAACTTTGCTTATAGGGTTTTTATCTTCCATGGCCATATCCGAAATGGATTTGGCTGTCTTGTAGATGGTAAACAGAAAGGAAACAGCCACTGCTATCAGGGTTATGGCAGCAAAGGCAAAGGTTACCTCCCGCATCTGAAAAAAAGCGTCCAGAAGGTAAACCTGCCTCCCTTCCACCTTCACCGGGCTGATGCCTGCAAATACATTAAAAATGTTTTCTACAAAATCCACCAGCGAACAGAGGATGGACAGAATTCCCACCAGCCATTCTGACCACATGGACCAGATAACTGACATAAAATAGTCGATAAATACCTGGAGGATGTCAGAAAGTATGGGTGTAAAAACCTCTGACAAAATGCTGTAGAATATTTGCTGTAAACTCTGGATAAATGAAACCAAACCCGTTCACTCCCCTATCTGACTTTTACCGTCCTCTTTACGTGGAACACAAACACGATGCCGCCTATGATCAGCAGGATCACCAGCACCACTGCCGCAATGCCGTAAAAGTTAACCTGGTATTTCAAAGTAAACAGCCTGCTGCTCACATTTCCCGCCCCGTCCATAACCGAAAGTTTATAAGAACCTGGATCATTGACCACATAACCTGCAAATCCCTCCTGTACCTGGCCGTCCTTCTCCAGGGTGATGCGGGCAATGTCATCAGACAAGTACTCAATATCCGCCCGTCCTCCTTTTATGGTTATGTTAATCTCCGGCGGCAGGGTATCCCTTGCCAGAGTCACTTCCACCGCCTCGCCCTCTGTCCCTGCCAAGACAATCTGATACTGGCCGTCCGCCGCCATAGGCAGGTATCGGGATGACGTAAGCTCCATAGGCTCCCCGTTAAATACGGCCTGGGTAATCTCCATGCCTGCGGGGGCCAGATATTGATCCATCTCCCTTATGGAGGAAGCGATGACAAAGGACCACATCTGCCCATCCACGTCAAGACGGTAATATCCCGGCTCGGTAATGCTGTTTCCCGGTATGTATTCTACAGGGCTGTCATTGCGGTAAAGCTGGACCGGCTCCCCGTCAGACACGGAGAATTCCACTGCCCCCGGCCCTGTAAATCCCTCTGGGATGTTGGCAGACAGGCTCCTGCCGTTTTCAAAGGCCACCTCATATTTTCTTACGGCGCTGTTGTAAATCTGGGTGCGGAGGCCGTACAGGCTCTGGCCGTTAGAGGAAAAGCCGCCTGGCTGTTCTTCTGCATTCTGGCCTGCCCCGGCTCCCTCCTGGCCGTCTTCCGCTTGGCCGCTGCCGTCAGGCTCCTGGCCGTCTCCGTTTTCATCGCTGTCCGCGCTTTCATCTGCGCCCTGGCCGTTTTGCCCGGTTTCCATGCCGTCTCCGCTTTGGCCATCGGCCTGGCCGCCGTCTCCGTTTTGGCTGCCGGGACTGTCAAAAAGGCCTGTTTCCGAACCCAGGCTTCCCATTCCCGAAGCCCCGGATTCGCTGCTGTCTTCTGACTGCTGGCTGGCATAGCTTTCCCAATCCACCTGATAGCCCAAGCCGCCTCCGCCCTGTCCTTCCTCTGGCTCCGTAGGCGGCTTTTCCTGAATCCGGAACCGGAAAATGGCCCAATACTCCTTCTGTTCAGAAAAAGGCAGGTCAGGGTTCTCAATGGCTGTCAGCCTGGCCACATACGTTCCATAGCCGCTTACTGCTTTTCCCGGCGTATAATCAATCAGGGCCCCGTCCTTTTCCATGGTAACAAACATGTTCTGGGGGATATCCAAAATCACGCTTTGATCCGTAATCCCACCGTTGGCCACGTTGGTATAGAAAAAAAACCTGTCCTCCATGGATTCCTCGTAAACCTTGTATGCCTCATGGTACTGCTCTTTTAATGTCACCTGGGTCACCGACGGAAGCGCTGACGCCGATTCATCTGCCGTCTCCTCCTCCTGGACCTTAGCCCCCGGCCCTGTATAGTCGTCCGGTTTTCTATAGGTCTGGGGGGACAGGGGAGAAGAACTGACTGACGCCCTGTCTGCATTGGCATCCCAGTCATAAAGAGAATCTGATACGTAAACCTCTCCCCAGGACTGGGCCGTCCAGGCCGGCAGACCCGCCCAGACCGCAGCAAACAGCACCCCAAGAATGATTTTCTTTTTACCCTGCATCCCGATCTTCTCCTTCGTCTTCTTCCTCCTCCAGCGCGGCCACGATATAATTCCTCTCCTCCAGATCATAGTACACCTCATCCCCAAAGAACGCGTTCATCCGCACCTGGGATAAATCCATGGTCCCCATTTGGTACAGAGGACACTTGTAGCTTGGAGTAAATTTGGTCTTCAATGGATAATTTCCAAAAGTCACAATAATGGCGTTGCCTGTATCTGTCTTATTGTTCAGCTTCTGCAGCTCCGACGGGTAGATAAGAGGCCGGGTCTGCAGCTGGCTGGACACGTTAATATTGCCCTGCTTATCCCCCATGGTGGAAGAAATGCTGGAGGTAGACACTGTCATATTGCCGCACAGCTTGGAAAACTCCTCGCATGTCTCAATATCATTAGACCCGATGAACATCTTCATGCCGCAGTTGCTTTTAATGATGTTGGACACTTTGTCCCCGTACACGTTGTCCAGCTGGGCATAGCTCTGCACAACCATGTTAAACCAGATTTTTCTGGAACGGCCTACTGTAATCATCTTGTCAAATTTGTCGATCTTAGGCATGTTTCCGAACTCATCCAAAATAAAATATACGTTCCTGGGCAGGCTTAAGTCTTCCCTGGAAGAAGCTACCTTGATGAGGGCTTTGTAAATGCAAAGAATAAACACTGCAGCCAGGGCATGCCTGGTATCCTTCTCATCCGGGATCTTCAAAAACAGGGCAGTGGGCTCCATGGCAAACTGAACCGGATCGATATCTGTGGCCGATGTCAGGGAGCAGAGCCCTTCGTCATTGAACATGGACAATTTGTCAAATGCAATGGACATGTAGCTGGCCATGGTGCTCTCTGCCGCAGACAGCACCTGCTTAGACAGCCCCACTGCCTTGGATACCGGGGATCTGCCCTTGAAAAACTCCCGCAGGGCCGCATAATCATTGTCCGAGTTGCCGATAGCTTTGTTGATATTGTAGAAGCAGAACCTTTCTCTCGTCATCTCCAGTTCCGGAAACTCGCTGTCCTCCATCATGGCAAGGCACACTGCCATAATTAAGGATCTGGCTCCCTTTTCCCACACCGGATCATCCTGGGATTCTACAGGGCAGATTACGCTGATAAGGTCATTTAAATCCTCATAAACTTCATCATAAATTTTCTGTCTTGTAATCTTTATGTGCGTCAAAAGTTCCCGCCGCACGCCGTAAGCCTTGCCGTCGTACTCATACCACTCTTCTCCATAGGCTTCCGGCGGGTTTACAAGCTCCAGACCGCTGTCCGCGGCGGAATCCGTCCGCTTATAAATCTCATTTCCCGTATTCAGATAAAGCTGATACCGGTCATACAGCTCCGCTAAAGGATTCCATCTGAAAGAGCTGTAGGGATCTCTTAGATCCAGAACCATGACATTATATCCCCGCTCTTTCAGAAGGCCGCTGTGAAGCTGAAACAGTTCCCCTTTAGGATCTGTGCATATCATGGAAGATCCTGCCCCGGACCGGGCCAGGATCTGAATCATAGGGTTAATAAACGTCGTCGTCTTGCCGCTTCCGGTAGCTCCGATTACCAGTCCGTGCATAGGCGAGGCCAGGTTCACGTCCAGTTCTTTTCGCTTCTTGTTAAAGCAGGCATATACGGGAATTCCGTCTTTAGATGATTCAGAAAGTTTCGTGAATTTATGAGGTGCGAAATTACTGTCCCGCTCTTTCTCCGTCATAAAACGGGAATTTTCCAGATTGCTCTCAAAGTTTTCCGCTTTTGATTTCATAAGCTTTCTGGCCTTTGCAGCAGACGGCCTTGCAAACAGCAAAAATACCAAATACAGAAGAACCGTAAGGAGCGCTCCGTACAGGTACGTCTTTCCATCCAGAAGCAGGCCCGGATCAAGGATCTGCCCTTCATAAATGCCTAAAAGAGACGGCACCAGCCTTGCCGCCAGCACATTGGCTCCAAATCCCAGCAAAACCGTGCCCAGCACAAACGCCAAAGCTCCAAGGCCAATTTTCTTTATCATATAATTTCCTCCCTTCTGTACCGGCAAAACGCCGCCATTGCCAAAAAAAACATGAGCCCTCCCAGAAGGGCGATGGATACGTTGCTTCCAAATACGGCTTCTCTCCACGCTTTGCTGCGGTTTATACAGCTTATGGGGATTACGCTTAGATTAAACCCGATATGCAGGGCGATGGAGTACGCGGTATTATCCTCCCGTATGGAAACCCACGCCAGCAAAAGCCCCATGAAACAGGCGTAAGCCATCCACAAAAGGGACACATGGCACAGGGCAAAAACCACTGCTGACATCCAGACGGCCTGCTTTTTTCCGAACCCTTTCAAAAGCCGCCCCAGCATATACCCGCGGAACACGATCTCCTCTGCCACAGGCGCCAGGACTGCGGTGGAAATCATGGCCAGCCCTGCGTCTGCTCCGTTTTTCAGCCCCTCAGAGGAACTGCGGTAGGAGTCCATAAGGCTTTGGGGAAATGGGATAATGGTAATGACCGCAGAGAAAAACACTGCAAAGCCCATGCCCATAACGGCTAAAAGCGCCATCCTCTTCCATGCAAGCCCTTTACATTCCAGGGCGGATTCTTCCCACACAGAACTGCCCCTCTTCCTGCTTTGCTTATGCAGCAGGAAGACTGTCAGCACAATTCCAAGGGCATTGTAAAAGTTGCCGCTTCTTCCTATGACCGCCTCCGCGCTCCGTCCGCCGAACAAGAACATGCCTGCCCACATCAGCAGGGCCGGAAGGAACAGATACAGCGCCACGGGACCCAGGCTCCGCAAAAGGGCCTGCCCCCCTTTCCAAAGCCTCTGTTCAAAAGTCACCCGCCCTCCGTCCATTTTTACAGGCGGCTTTTCGCTTATGCCTTTGGCTGCCGGCAGCGTAATTTTTCGTTTTTCTGTTATATGCTCCTGCATCGTAACCTCTTTTCAGTGGCTGCCCTTTCACTTTCCCGACCTGCCGCGTCAGTTTTCAAAAGTCAGAACCCCCGCAAATCCGGTCACCTCGAAAATCTCCAGTATACAGGGCTTTACATGGGTCAGCACCATGGAGCCGCCTATTTTGTTGATCTTCTTCTGAGCCGACACAAAGGCCCGAAGCCCTACAGAGGATATGTAAGTCGTCTCGTCCATGTCTACCACCAGCCGGCTTTCCCCGGACGCCAGAAGCTCTTTCAGCCTTGCATCCAGCTTTGGGGCCGTAGCCGCGTCAATTTTTTTATCAGTTTTAATCTCTGTCATCTTATCTCCCGCTTTCTGTGCTCAACACTGTTTTCTATCTATCTATTTCATTCCGAGGCATCCTGTTCTGTCCCGGCTGTTTCCTCCCCGCTTTCTGCAAACAGTTCCATAAACCTTTCGATCACCCGCTCCTGCTCCTCTTCTTCCTGTATATTTGCCAGACGGATCTCATCATCCCCGCCAGGTTCCAGTTCCATAATCTGAACCTCTTCCTGGGGCAGTTCCAGGGCAATATACTCCTTTTCTCCTTCTAAAAATACCCCTATGACTCTGCATTCTACCTGGGTATTGTCATCCACTGTTAAAGTAAGCATCACTGTATGGCTGCTTTCCAGTTCTTTCGGAGTCTCCCACTCCTCCACTGTGCCCCACTGCGGAGCTTCCTCCAAATCCTGCTGTTCCAAATCCGCATCTTCTCCAAATACCTGGCCCTCCAGCATATCTAAATCGCCAAAAGACTTCATAAGCTCCTCCCGGAAAACCGCTTGCTTATTCTGGTTACATTCCGTCCATTCTCATACTTGTACTTCACATCATCCATAAATTTCTTGGTCATATAAATCCCCAGTCCTCCTACAGGCCGCTCTTCAATAGGCAGTTCGAGATCCGGATCTTTCCTGGTAAAGGGATTGTAGGGAGTCCCTTCGTCCTGAAAGCAGAATTCCGCCTCTTTTACATGCCCGCCCATATCCCTGATATCCCAGCCGACCCACACCCGGCCTGCTTTGCTGCCGTAGGCATAGGAAGCGATATTGGTAAACAGCTCTTCCAGGGAAATCTCGATCAGCCGTTTTTCATCCTCCCCGCACCCGGCCTCCGTCAAGATCCTGTCAGCAGTTTCCATGACTTCGTCCAGGTACTCCATGGAGGCCGGTACTGTCAATGTGTGCATCATACCCCTCCTCCCATTTGTTCCATCATACAATCGGCTTCCCGTTCTTTCAACCTACTTAGCACCAATTGACGTTTTTGCGCACGAACTGTTTTACAGCTTCCAGAAGGCTTTGTTATAATGAAATGGGAATAATTAACTTTATTTCTGCAAAGAATATTTTGCTATTTTGCACAATAGCAGCTTATTTTAAGGAGAATTTTTAATGAATCTGGCATTAGTTGATGATATGAAATACGATCTGCAGAGTCTGCAGGGACTGATTCTGGAATATTTTTCGAAACATGATATAAAGTCTGACATCTCCCTTTTTTCCAGCGGAGAACAGTTTCTGGATGCTTTTAGCCCTCAGAGCTTTGACGCCATTTTCCTGGATAATATATTAGACGGCATCAACGGCATGGACGTAGCCCACCGCGTCCGGACCATAGCCCCAAACATCCCTATTATTTTTATCACTACCGAGGAAAGCTACGCCCTGGAAGGATATGAGGTCCAGGCCATGGACTATATCATAAAGCCTGTAAAACTGGATCGGCTTTCAGTAGTCATGGATCGGCTGAAAAAAAAATGCAGAGCCAGGAATGTCATCGAAATCAAAGAAAACCGCATGACCCGCCAGCTGTATCTGGATGATGTCCTTTACATCCGATCATCCGGACATTTCCTGGAAATCCAGACTGCCATGGGAAGCTTAAAGCCTTATATGACCATGGAATATTTCCAATCCATGCTGAAAGATCTGGGGGAATACGGGGATTCCTCTTTAGGACTGCGGTTTCAGAACTGCTGCCGGGGCTATATGGTCTGCCTGGATCACGTCCGCTCCCTGGACGCTTCTGATTTTCTCATGTCCGACGGAAACCGGATTCCCATAAGCCGCCCCAAATACAAAGAGATGCAGGCAGCCTATGCCAATTACCTGTTCCGTCATACCCGCAGCGCAGCTGATTGAAAGGAGATGTGCCTATGTTTACGCCTGCCAGCCTGCTGGCCTCTTCCAGCTATCTGATGGAACTGCTGCCTTACCATCTCCTTGCCTATTATCCGTTTCAGGACAGGCTCAGATACCCGTCCTGGGTTGTAGCGCTTTTAGTAGGGCTGAATATGGGCGCCGAATTCCTGGCCTGCTGTTACTGTTACTCCATAGGCAGGGACATCCGGGCCTGGGACTTTTTTATGGCTGTTGTTTCGCTGTTTATCTATCTTACATGTGTCAAAGCCGAGGTTCCCAAGCTGCTCTTTATCTATATCCTTGTGGTTGACTATGTGATGATCGCCAGGGGCATTGCCATCTTTCTGGATATCCGTTTCTTCAGCCAGCCAGGGGCCTCCTACCGTTTTTTGGGCATGCCTGGGGATACGATGCTCCGCATGATCCCCATGGCCATAACCTCACCGTTTATGCTTAAGTTCCTGACAATCACCAAGGAACGGGTTCTGCCAAGCCGCGCTCCCCAGCTGTGGCGCACCATCTGGCTGATTCCCGGCCTTACCTCGTTTACCATCCTGGCCCTTACCTGGAACATCAACGTGGCCAGCGCCGCTACTCTGGCCACGCTTCTGGCCCGGTTAAGCCTTCTCATTATGATTTTTGTCATCTACTATGTGCTGGTAGCTTCGCTGGAATCCCTGCGGCTTCAGGGCGAGGCGGAGGAGCGGGCCAGAAACCAGGAGCAGCTGCTTGTTTTCCAAAGAATGCAGTACTCCCGGCTCCAGAAGCAGATCGAAGATACCCGCCAGGCACGTCACGACCTGCGTCAGCACTTAAATCTGATTCAGGCTTACTTAGAGGGCGGCGATGAAGAGGTTTTAAAGGAATACCTGTCCAAATACGGCCAGAAACTTGCCTCTCTTACTCCTAAAACTTACTGCAGCAATTATGCCGTTGATGCGGTTGTCCGCCACTATGCGGAGATAGCCCAGGAAAACCACATCCGCTTTGACTCCTGCATCCATCTTCCTTCCAGGCTGTGGGTAGATGAGCCCGATATCTGCATCCTTTTCGGCAATCTTCTTGAAAATGCTCTGGAAGCCTGCCTTCAGCCATCCGGCGGGCCTTCTTTTGTGCGCATCCATGCCAGAGTGGCCGGAGAGCGGGCCATCTCCATCACCGTGGATAATACCTGCAGACAGGCGCCTGCTTTTCAGGGCGGGAGCCTTCTGTCCTCCAAGCACGGAGGCCAGGGAACCGGAACTATGTCAATAAAAAATATTGCGCAGCAGTACCATGGCATTGCAGATTTTAAATATGAGGGCGGGATATTTTTTGCTTCCGTGTTTCTGAACCCGTAAAGGTATGGAAAATTTCCGCCGGGATCAAATAAAAATGCCCCAGGCCGCTTATGTCCCGGGACATCAAAATCCGCCGTATCCACCCACCTATGGCTAGATACGGCAGTTGGCTGTAATGCTCTTTTCCTCTGACAAAAAAGATTAAAAGTTCCGTCCGTTCCATCCCCAGTCCGAAACCGGATGATAAGCCACATAAACGGAAGCTCCTGGAATTCCAAGTTCCTGATTCAGGATTTCACATATCTTTCCCGTCATTCTCTCATAATCCTCCGGCGCCGCATTGCCGAACAGGCTTACCGACACATATGCCCCCTTTTCCAGCTTTTTTCCTGCCATCCAAAGGTCATAATCGCTATCAATACCCACCATCAGATAATTCTCCGTCTTATGCAGCGCGGCAATGGCCTGCCCCAGTCTTGTCTTAATCTTCTCTTTTTTCTCCTGGCTTACCGGTACAGTAATTTTTGAATCAATAAACGGCATGGATGATTCCTCCTTCTTATGCTCTTTGCATACTGTTTTTCACATTGTACAATATCTGAGACCCAAATACAACCCTTACATGTTCCCAAAACTTAACTCCCAAAACCACCTTTCCCAAATGGGGTTTGAAACTTCTTGGCACAAATATATCATACCGCAAAGGAAAAGACATCATAGTAAAATTTCTTTTCTTATGTTAAAATAAATCCATGCAAAATCAACACACTTTAAAGGAGGAATCCCATGTCTCCCACTGCTAACTACTTATCGTTACAGCCCAACTACCGGGTAGGCGCAACTTTCCGCTGGCTGGGCAGCTCTCCCATTGAACATGCGGAACTGTTTCTCACGGTCTGCGGCATCGAGCACTGCCTTCCTGATAAATTTTACGGTCCCACTGTCCGGGATGACTTTCATGTCCATTTTATTTTATCAGGAAAGGGAACCCTGGAAATAGGAGGGAGAACCTATCATCTGGGCCGGGGGCAGATTTTCGCCATTCCTCCTGATATTGAGACTTACTACTATGCGGATTCGAAAGACCCATGGCATTACACCTGGGTATCCTTTGGCGGAAGCAAAGCTGCTTTCTACATGGAAAAAGCAGGGATTACAGCTGCCCGCCCTGTCCGGGACGCCTATGTGGAGCCGGAAGATTTTTTAGCGCTTACAGAAAAAATCCTTAACCACCATGAACTGGTCATTGCCAATGAGTTGACCAGAACTGCCGTGTTGTATGAAATCCTGGCCTTATTAATTAACTCCCAAAACCAGAATCTGGAAGAGCTCCACAAGCCGCAGCCTCTTGACTATTCCCCGGATATCTATGTAAACCATGCCGTCGAATACATTCACAGCAATTACAGCAGTGCCCGCGTCAGCGATATCGCCTCCTATATCGGCATCACCCGCTCCTATCTGACCCATATATTTAAACAGAAGCTCCATGTTTCTCCCCAGGAATACCTTCTGTCCTATCGTTTGGATCAGGGAAGCCGGCTGCTGCGCACCACGGATCTTTCTATCCAGGAAGTAGCCGGGCGGATCGGATATGATAATCCTCTGACATTTTCCAAAATATTCAAAAATGCCTATGGCCTGAGTCCCAAAAACTACAGGCGGCAGATTTTAGACCGCGGCTCCCATTCCCTGCCTGCGCAGGAATAGCCTGTCTTGCAAAGCAAAACCAGGATCAGCAGATTTTAAAGTCCGTTGATCCTGGCATCACGTTGGCTATTTCCTTTTATCTCTTCTCCTCCGCAATCTGTTCATTCATGTATGCGGCGATATCATTGCATACCTCTTCCATAGTCATGTCACCGGTATAAGCCTTGACCATGGTTTCCTGGGAATAGTCTTCCCATGCCTTTGTATTTCTGGTATAGGGACGTATCACCATGTCCTCTGCCATATCCAGATAAGCCTGAAGATTAAATTCCGGCGCACAGCCTACCCAGGTATCGGAAGTGCCTATGTAAGCTGACATGGTCACTCCCAGCCCGGCCTGCTTCTTCTGAGCCTCTTCGCTTCCAAGATACTCCAAAAGCTTCCAAGCGCCCTCAGTGTTTGATCCCTTCGCTGACGCTGCCCACCCAAGTCCGTTATAGATAGAGATCCGCTTTCCTGAATCGGATTTTGGAAGCACTGCCACATCGCAGTTTTCCACAATATACTCATTCCCTTTCATAGCCGCCACCATCCAGGAACCCTGTAATACCATGGCGGCCTTGCCGGACCCAAGCATAACATCCGGAGTATTCTCAGCCATCACCTGCTGAGTAGGCATGGCTTTTGCCACCAGATTGTCATACCACCAGTTCATGGCCTGAACTGTTTCCGGGGAATTCCAGTTAGACTGGGTCTTGTCATCGCTCAGTACGGAACCGCCCATGCTGTAGATCAGGTTATAGTATCCGTCCTGGTTAAAACTTGCGGGGGAAGTAAACCCATATTGGCTCCCGTCTTCCTTTGTCAGCTCCCCGGCGGCCTCTGCAAACGTTTCCCAGGTCCAGCTTTCGTCTGGATAAGAGATTCCCGCCTGGTCAAACATGGTCTTGTTATACCACAAACCAATGGTATCATAATCTTTTGGAATAGCATAGGTCTTTCCGTCAAGCTGATATAATCCTGCAATGTCCTCATAATAATTGCCCATGTCAATCATCTGGCTCCCGGCAATCTTGTCCGTCAGATCCAGAAGAATCCCGTTGTCCATAAATTTCTGGCTGTAATTAGAATGCATCCAGAACACATCCGGCAGGTCGCCTCCCTGGGCTCCTGCCTCCAGAAGAGTCCAGTATTGATCCCACGGAACCACCTGAAGTTCCACGCTGATGCCGCTCTGTGCGGCAAAACCGTCCATGATTTCCTTCAGTCCTGGAAGCTGGTTGTTATCCCAGATGGCAACTGTAAGAGAATTTCCAGAATCCTGCTTTTCGCCTCCATTGCCGCCGTTTCCCGTGCAGGCTGCCAATGAAAAAGCCATGGTCCCTGCCAGCATTGCCCATAACGCCTTTTTCTGATTCATCTTCATTCCTCCTCATCTCATATGGCGGGCAGGAGCCGCCTTGCGGCGCCTGTCCCCTTTTCACATGCCCCCATTATATCATGAAAAATTTTTCAAAAACATAAGTTGATGTGTTCTCCATATAGACTAACATGCTTTTTCCAGTGCCATGTCCATATCCCGATGAAGCCTTTAACTGCCTGCTGAATTCTCTCTATGCTTTTCCCGCAGAAACATTGGTTCCGGGTTATCAGATTTTGGGTATTAGCGCCAGCCATGTCTCAGGGGCAGATGCCATAGAAAACCTCCCGGCCCTGTGCTAAAATAAATTCCAAAATAGCCAACGCATATTAAAGGGGGAAACCTATGAAAAGGCAAAAGAGAAAAAACGGGAAACCAAATACGCTGAATCTCAGCCTGCAGGAAGATCAGGCGACAAAAAAGGGAACTGTATCCAGGTTTTGGAATCTTACCCTGGCCGGGAAGTCCCTGCTTATCACTGCAGCCATTACTATAGCCGTAATCGGCGGTCTGTGCTGTCTCATAGCCAGTCAGCAGACAGAGCCTGTTATCGTGATCAATGTAAACATCACAAACAATATTTCCAATGAAGTAAAAGCCGGTCCGCATACGGTTGTCGAATCGCTTACGGAAGAATCTTATCTGGACATAAGCGGCGTTGATCTGAAAAAATTTGTTCCCAATTATAACCTTTCCAGCACGGTTATCACCAAATGTCAGGATGAAAGCGGCCGATTGGGCACTATCGCAAAAGCGGTCTATAGAAAAGGGGATAAGGAGCTTTTTGCCGTTATTTCCGATTTAGAGTCCCCTGCCCCTGCCCCGTTGTCAGAATCCTCACTGCAGGTTTACAAAACCATAACCTATCAGGCCATATTTTTAGAAGAAGAGTCCAGGTACATGGCAGCCTGGGAAGAGGCAGGGCAGTACTATTACATAGAGGCTTCCTCTCTCACGGAAAAGGAATTCAAGAAAATTCTGGCCCGGATATGGAAAAACCGGTAATGCAGTAACCTAGTATAATTCAATTTAATTAGACATATGTTTCTACTTGTGGTATAATGACCT
>CAMUJH010000086.1 GCA_947089145.1 uncultured Hungatella sp.
TTATTGTATAGGCGGGAAACTGCTTCTCAAAAAAAATCTTCCCCTGATCAGCAGACTTTGCCAATTCTGCCACCTTCTTCCGACTGTACTTATGATCCGCATCAGGCAGCCTTTCTGGACGTATCAGGTTCCTGGAGGAGGACCATCTTTTTTTCTTTTTAGGGCACTTTACCAGGTACATACAAAGGGCCTCAATTCCATTTTTATCTACCTGTATACGATCCGCATTGACCCAGCCAAGCTTAGTAACACTCTGGCGGCTATACTTGGGATCTGCATCATACTTGCGCCAGTTAATCCGCTCTGATGTCCACATCATCTCTACTTCATCTCTGCTCAGTCCGCCATTCATGATGATATGATGATGAATTCTAATGATTTCACCACTGTCCTTCATCCCATACTCTGTAACCAATATATATTTTAAAGGGGGCAGCCCCAGTTTTGTTCTC
Organism: uncultured Hungatella sp.; assembly: GCA_947089145.1. GTDB lineage: Bacteria > Bacillota > Clostridia > Lachnospirales > Lachnospiraceae > UBA3402. The sequence continues at coordinate 453 of CAMUJH010000086.1, forward strand.
CTATATGCAATCCGGCGCAAATAGTTCCCCACCGTGCGCTCTGCCTCTTTCTCTGTCTCAGGCATTACTGCATAAGTGCAGCATACATGGAGATCACCAACTCCAAAATTCCCATTTCCCAACTGCACCAGATATCGTTTTGCATTTTTATCATTAAGCTCCTGCTGCTTTGGCTCTGTGACCTTCTGCCGCTTTCTCCTTTCCCCTTTGACTGCCTTTTCAGCTTCTTCTGTTCTTGGAATTATATCTACTTCCCTATAATCATTACAATCTATCTTCTTCTCCCTTATAAACATCTTTCTGCCTTTTCCTGTACCACTGACTTCCAAAGTATTAGTATCTTACCTTATCCCTCTATTATCTTATATGAGATTGGAAATGGTAGGAATCTTAATACCGTATACAAGCCCGGGAAGGGATACCCCTTATATGTTTTTTCTTTTTGGCTTGCATTTCGTCTTCCGGCATGGTACAATAATCATGTCTTTCTTTTTCGCCAGTTAGCCTTGACCGTGTTTCCGGCACTGTCAAGGCTTTTTTCTGTCCTTACAAGGCGCACGTTACAGATACGCCGCCCTGGGCTCCTTTAACTCATTACCATCTTTTATAAACGCCTGCCTCATGTCCAGCTCATCAATGATACCAGCGATGGTATCCCATGCCCCACAGATTTCCAGATGTCTGAAGGCCACGCTACATCCAATCTGCATAAGCCACATAAAATCCTTTTTGGAAAGCTTTTCAAGTATGTTCTGCCGCTTCTTTTTTCTTTTTCAACATCCGAAAAAATCTCTTCTCGGTAAAAAAGAGTATCTGTATCTGTTTCCGATAGCGTCAACATGGTTGTGTTAAGCCACCAGGAGGCGTTTTCTGTTTCGATATCCTCTTCTATGTATTTTCGTGTCTTGAATGGAATGTCTCTGTTATATATCTCGCACTTAAAGCTTTCCAGATCATTCCATAGATCACTTGCCACATTCGCCAGCTCAGTTAGTAGCTCATCATAATATGCGGCGTACTCACTGTTGTTAAAGCGGCTGTTGTACCGCCCCTCCATGATCTCCTGGAGCTTGTCTATAATTGACCAGTAGTCCAACTCTTTATAAAGTCCCATGTGCCTACTCCTCCGGCCGTCTCTGCTCTGTGGCGGCATCTTTCATGCGCTCAATTTTCTCCAGGGTTGTTGTAATACTTTCCAATGCCCGGACTCCTTCAGCAACCTCTCTTATATTGGCCCCGGAAAAACTACGCAATTCTCCTGTACCAATGCGTTTTATCAGAGTCGCCGCATACTTGACCGCAATTTCTTCAACAGCTTTATAAAACTCTTCTTTTCCTCCCTCTTCTTCTGCTTCCCATTGTTCTATGCTAATTTTCCGTACAGACGCCCAGTCATACTTTTCATCATAATCAATGACTATCCTTTGCTTTTGTTCCGGCCAAAAACCAAGCGTATCTTTTATGCGGTCCCCCATATCTTCCCGAGCAAAAATTCCCCAATCATGCTCTTGTCCCTTCTCCAGCATCTGCTGCAGATCAAGCCCAAAATGCTGGTATACTTTTTCTGAGAGCGATTTCTCCTGCGTTCCCTCCATCCTTTCTTTTTACCTCCTTCCTGAACTCACATATATGCTGTATTTGCAAAGAGCAGTTCCTCTCCTGAAGAAATATTGTAGGTCGAAGCATCTACGGCATACTCTTTGTATTTACCGTCATATTCTTCTGCCGCAAACAAAATATCTTCCAGATCCCACATGCCTGCACTGTTGTTCCATATGTATTTTCTGTAGTCTTCGTCTTCTGCAATGTACGCCACTACCTCTACTAAGCTATCAAACTTGCACATGTCCTTTTCCCCTTATCCTGCCTTTTCAGGGGCACTGAGCGTCCTACACTCTTCCTCCTGCTCCCGCTGCATGTTCTCCAAGTGCCTCTCCGCTGCTTTTATGCAGGCCCGTGTGAATCTCTCCTGATACCCCTCCGAAAACGTGACCTGTACTTTTATCTCCCGCTGCTGCCTCATCCGCTCCACCCCTTTCCGCTGTATATACGTTTCTACATAAAAGTTCCTGTAAACGTCATAGTGCCTGACAACCTTCTCCAACACCTGTCCCAGTATTCGCATACTGCCCGCTGGGCTTCTGCATAGTCACACACTGGTCCACTATATTCGATTGTTGTAGTGATCTCTGGCTGTATAGGGTCCTGGAGCCGCAGTAAATATTCACGGCTCTTCATCTTCATTCCTCTCTTCTTTTTTATCATTTTCTTTTTCATCCTCGATCCGCTTCAGGCCCTTCATAATGGCCGCAATGTACTCATCTTCATAGTTCCAATTCATGTTAATCGCATCTTCAGCCAGCACATCCAGGATGATCTTTGCCTGCCTCCGTCTCTCCTCCGCTTTCTGCTTTGCGGTTTGCTGTGTTTCCATAAACGCCCGATCATCCTGAATTTTCTTACGCGACTGCTGCCCCTGCTCCTCTGTGATCAGTCCGGCCTGCTTGGCAAGATCAACTGCGCCCAAATCTATCTCCCAAGACTTTGCTTCCTCCCGAACTGTCTCTTCTGTCTTTTTTCGCTCAATTTCCAGAGTATCCATAAGATTCGTAATCGCATCATGCTGTGCCATCAGGTTCTGCTCCAGCGTTGTATGGCTCTCCGGCGCATCCAACACTTTTTTATACGCCCTACAGATCTGCTGCTCTTCTCTCTGGATGATTTCCACCATCTCTTCTGCTCTCTTCATACCTCCCCCTCCTTCGCCATCCTTACCTGCTCATATACCTTTGCTGTAAGATCCTTCAGCTTATTTTTGTGCTCCTCTGCCATAGTGGATACTGCAAAAAGTGCTGACTCAAATTCCATGTAGTCATATATCCCACCATAGATTGCTGCATCTACCGCCACCAGCAGGCTGCTAAGCCTCTCCGCCTCATAGCCTATATCCTCGATCTCCATTGCAATGTCCAATTGATCCACCTCCTATTTACGTGCGTTTTGCACCTTCTATTATTTTATAATATACAGTACAATTTGCACGCAGTCAAGTATTTTTTGCGTGCATTACGCACATATTAAAGGAGGAAGTTATGTTTAATAAAAGACTTCGTGAAATTCGTATGAAGCGTGGCTTTACACAACAGAAATTAGCCGATTCTGTTGATATTGCTTTGCGTTCTTATCAGTGTTATGAAACTGGAACCCGAACACCCTGTTATGATCTACTAATTTGCCTTGCAGACATCTTGGATGTCTCTCTTGATTACCTCATGGGGCGGGACGAGTTTATGAGAGCTCACGCAATACCCTTTGATGAATACCTGTAATGTCTTCTAATGTATCCCATAAAGTAAAGTCTCCTGTCCGGTCTCCAGCCTCTATGTTCTGGTAGTATCTCAGGCTTATTTCTAACTCATCTGCCATCTGCTGCTGTGTCAGGCCCGCCCTTTGGCGGGCCTCCTTAAGGTTCTTGCGCATCAATTGCTCCTTCCTGCCCTTGCTCTAACCTTATCAGTTAATCCATCTGATAGATGTATCCCCCCGAAAACCTTTTTCCCATACATACCAGGCATACGCTATAGCGTTTGACTTTGCTGCTTTCTCAAAATCCCCATTTTTTGCACAGCACAGCCGGGAGCTGGATACATACACGATCCGGGGTGGGTTTTCCATAAAAAGCTTTTTCCGCTGCTTCCCCTCCAGGAACTGCAGCTTCAAAAACATTGCAAGTTTTCTTCCAAGCTGAATAAGTTCCAACGCCCTTTGAACAAATTCCATCCCATATGTATAGGGCGAGTTTGTGATGATGTCCCCAAATCCCTCTGGAGGATCATCTGCCAGGAAGTCCAAGGGCTCCGGTTCTCCGAAGCCCCGGTAAATTAGATCTGTGCTGATCACTTTATATCCATGAGCTATAAGCACTTTGGAAAGATGCCCTTCCCCACAGGCACACTCCCAAACCACCGGAGAGAATTTTTCTTCTGCCAGAAGAAGCTCCATGGCTTTAGGCTCTGTGGCATAATAATCATTTTCTGCCCTTGCTTCTTTGCTATGGTTTGACGCGCCCAAAGCCGAAAATACACTCTGGGCATTTCCTGTCCAGTCCTTATTCTTTTCCATTTCCTGATTCCTCTGTCTCCCCGATCTGGATACTCATATGCAATGCCTTAAAAACTTTATCCGCCCACTCAAGGCTTATGCTGCTGTTGCCTTTTTCCCAATTAACAACTGATCTCTGTGTGGCTCCGATTGCATCCGCCAGGGCCTCTTGCGTCATGCCTTGCTTTTTCCTGGCTTCTTTGATGATTTTTCCGTATTTGATCCTCTTCCTACCTCCTCTTAAACAATGATGCCTTGTGAAAGTTCTTGCATATTTCCTCTTGTCTTTTCCTGACTATCCCCTTATACTGTATTTACAGGCCCCCGCCAAGGCCGAGTAAATACAGAAAGGAGGATGATCATGTGTTCATGGGTATGTCCCGCGTGCAATACAGCAAACGATGCTGATGATAGTTACTGCATCGAATGTGGCTGCCACAAGCCAGCACCGTCGAATAATCACTGCAGCAATCCCAACTGCAAAGCTTACAACGTAATTTTGTCTAATCCTGAGCAAAAGCATTGTGGAAAATGTGGCGCAGCGACTACTTATGGGAAGGAAATTGAATCTTTCAGTTGATTTCTTCCTCTTTGAGCAGCGCCTTAGCTTTTTTTATGGCGCTGCTCAGATCATATCCGCAGTTGGTGCAATACTTATCATCAAAATCCTTTATCTCTTTTTTGCGGCACACTGCATTCCCACACATGGGGCACGCGAAAAAAGTTCTTTTTGTTCCACAGATAGCCTTTCCGCAAGACGTACACGTATAATACTTTTTAAATAACTTCATTTGCTCTCCCTTCTTCCTGACAATCTTTTCCCTCTTCCTTATGCTACATGCTCTGCAGGGGCCAAAATTCCCCCATTACCTGCTTTTTAAAAAGCGGCTTAGCCAATCTGCCGGCAGCTAGACTTTCGTCCCCATTCTCCACTCAATATACACGGGCCTTTCTTCACCGGGAGGGCATATAGGCTTTATGGTATGGCATACCGCTTTCCATTTTCCGCCACTCTGCATTTTCACGGGCTTGTGACCGTCCTTGGCTGCATTAACGGGGGAACTGCTGCCCCCGCCAAATTAACTGAGCTGCCCTGCCTCACACCGCTGCCGCCGCAAAGGAAGTCTGGCAATTGTATGCCCATATTTACGATGTTGTGTTGGAAGAGGCACAACAGGACAATGAGTTTGTCACTGATGATAAGTAGTTGAATTCCGCTATTTTCCTCAATGGGTCATCTTTTACCATGTCACACATTATATGCCCCATTGATGACATCAGATATTTTGTTTCTATTAAGGTAAATTCTTCTTTTGCCAGATATTCAAAGATATACTCACAAGCTCTCTTGATTTTAGATGGTTCAACTCCATCTGACTTCATGCTTATACATTGCCTATTCATCTTATTATTCTCCCCCTTCCTGATAGGATTTCGCTACACGCCCTGCAGGGGATTTACGATCTTACCCCTTACGGGGCCTCCTCCCCCGCTGTGTACAGATAACGTATTCAGTTGTCAATGTTTCACTTTCCTATTGTCATTTTTTGACTCCACCCTTATACTGTATTTACAGGCCCCCGCCAAGGCCGAGTAAAAAAGAAAGGAGTGCTGTTTTATGCGGGATTCGATTATTGTAAGTGTATCTGAATTGCGTTCCCTCAATCAGGAAGTTCGACGTACCGGCAAGCAATATGTCAAAGTGACTATATCGGATGCTTTTGAAGAGGACGGCGAAACATATCCTGCCGAACTTTCGCTTTGCTCATGTGATCCTGACATGTGCATAGAATTTGAACCGATTTACTCTCCTGACCATGAAGCTGAACTTTTCGCTGCCATGAGTAAGGCCGCTCGCATGAGTTCCAATTTACTTTAATTCCATCACGTATGGGAGGGATTGACGTCCGTCTTTTTTCCTCCCATATTGTATTTTTCTAACAGCCTTAACAATGCTTTTTCTCTCCGCTTCCGTTAGTCCAACCGCACTGATAATGATTCCCTGCTTCATTTTGATCCTTTTGTTTTTCGTTCTGCATTTTAACATTGCCTGTTTTTCCTCCTTCCTCACAGTATTTCGCTACACGCTCTGCAGGGGATTTACGATCTTACCCCTTACGGGGCCGCTCCCCCGCTGTGGACAGATGAAATATTCAATTTTCAAGGTGCCTCCTCTTGAGCTACCCCGCTTCAGACTGCTGCCGCCTGCTGCATGTTACCTCCTTCCTATTGTCATTTTTTGACTGCCCCTTTATACTGTATTTGCAGGCCCCCGCCAGGGCCAAGTAAACAGGAAAGGAGGATATTGTCAAAATGCTGAATAACAGGAACGTTTTCGCAGTTTGCCCTAAGAAAGGAGAGCATGTTTGTCTTGTAACTGATTACCCTGATCCTAAAAAATCCTTAAATGACAGAATTAATAAAATGGATCTTGAATGCGGGCATGACTGTGATTTTGAACCCTGTCCCATCGTGGAAAGCCATAATGCTATTTATTAGGTGGATCTTGGCCGTGCGTCTCTGCAATTTTGGATGCCGCACGGTCATCTTCTAAAATTTTCATTATTGTTTTTACTGCATTTGCAAGCACTTCATTAATCTTTTCATTATTTTCTCGTTTGTTGACACTGATTTTGCTGTCAATGTGAAGAAAATCATCTGGACTATTAAATTGTCCCTCTATCTGAGTAAGTGTTCTTTTGATTTCGCTCACTCTGAGCTTTTCGCCTCCTTCCTGAGCTGCCCCGCTTCAGACTGCTGCTGCCTGCTTCATCTCCTTGGCTATCCTGGTTCCCGCTTCTACTCCGTCAATGTAAGCAGTAGCAACTGCTGTGAAAAGCGGCTGATTTTCTTTAGGTACTCCCATCATTGCAACGATGAGACGTCTTGCCCTGGCAATTTGATCTTCTGTGTAGCCTTCTTTTTGACTTCTTTCATCTCCTCTGCCTCCTCCTTTTAGTAATCATTGCCTCTAAATTTTAAATCTACTACAAACTGCATTCTTTTTACCTCTTTCTTTTTCTAAGTTCCTTGCGGCGCCGCTCATCTCATTTTTGCCATAATGTCCCGGATCATGGATACTCCGGAATCACACTCCACATTGATTTATCAACATGTCTCCCTCAATTTCCTTGAGGGAGATTTTTTGCCTTCGTATACATGTTCACCTTCTCCTCCTTAATCTTCCCTCCCTCTTTCCCCCTTTCTACAGTATTTCGCTACACGCTCTGCAAGGGCCAAAATTCCCCCATTACCTGCTTTTTAAAAAGCGGCTTAGCCAATCTGCCGGCAGCTAGACTTTCGTCCCCATTCTCCACTCAATATACACGGGCCTTTCTTCACCAGGAGGGCATATAGGCTTTATGGTATGGCATACCGCTTTCCATGTTCCGTCACTCTGCATTTTTCATGCGGGCTTGTGACCGCCATCGGCTGCATTAACGGGGGGAACTGCTGCCCCCGCCTCACACTGCTGCCTGCTTTGTGCCCCGTTCCAGCGCAATCCCGGCATCAATGCCGTTCATATATGCCAACATTGATGCAGCGATTATACGGCGCTTCGGTTCAGGGACACTCTGTAAAAGCTGGCACAACTTCTCTACACTTGCAATTGCTTCCGGCGTATATTCTGTTACCTGCCTCATATAGTTTTCCTCCCTCTTTGTATTTTTCTTGACTTAGCCCTAATTATAAATGACTTAGCCATTTATGTCAATAGCTTTTATGTGCTTTTTCTTGACTGAGCCACTTTTATATGTTATTATTCCATTTAAAGGAGGTGAACAACTTGGATGCTGAAATCGGAAATAGAATAGGAACATTAATTGAAGCACTTGGCATAAAAAAGGTCCGTTTTGCAGAGTGCATAAACATCGATCAGTCTTATGTTACGCAATTAACTAATGGAAAAAGAAAACCTAGTGATCGGACTATCGCCGATATCTGCCGAGAATTTAATGTAAATGAAGTATGGCTGCGTACTGGCAAGGGAGAGATGTTTAATCCGAAGTCTCCGGATGCCTTGGAGCAACTGGCACGCAAATATAAGATTTCTAGTACTGATTATGTAATTATTGAAAAATTTCTCTCCTTGCGCCCAGAAACCAGAAAAGAGATGTTTGATTATTTCCGCGAAATTGTTGCCGCAATGGATAATGACTATAATCCGAAAAAAACAGCCAGTCCTACCACCAGTCAAAGATCCGCATGCAAAATGACGCGGGAGGAACTCCACGCCGAATTAGACCGCCAGCTGGCTGAAGAAAAAGAAGCAACGGAAAATGCATCGGACTTTGGATGTGGAAACTCCGGCACGGCTGCGGGCTAGAATAGAAATTGCTGCTTTTAACCGGGCTTTCGTCGAGATAGAAATTTCAGTATTTAGAAATATCTTAAACAAACCAAGATAAGGCTAAGCAAATAGCAGTTATACCAGGAGGGAATAGACTATGAAATGTTCAATATGCGGAAGCGAAAATGTAAAAATCAAGCGTGAAAAGCAAGGAGAAATCAAGGGAACGAAAAGGAAATCTAAAAGTATATACTCAAACCACAATGCTATATGGTGGCTCTGCATAGGTTGGCTCATTCTTATCTGTGACATATCCACCCTCGGGCTTTTCCACTTGCTGTCCTTTAGAAATGAAGGCAATACTAGTCTCTGGCACACTGTGGCGATTTGCCAAAAATGTGGGAACACATGGGAAACATCTGCAAAATAGCTTGATAATTATTTCCAAAGAATATCTTGTCCTGTCCGGCAGCAGAATCAACGAGCAGAAGAATTACTTAAAATTAAATCCAGGGAGATATGATACAATGGAAAACTTTTTAATGAAACCAAAAATTGATTTCGCATTTAAAGAGATCATGGAAGATGATGTGGCCCGCACTGGCTTCCTGGCTGCTGTGCTCCATCTAAATCCCACCGATATCCGGGAAACCAAGATCCTGAACTCTTTCCTGCGAAAGGTACATGAAGAGGATAAGCTGGGAATCCTGGATGTACACATACTCATGAATGATGATACGGAAATCGACACAGAGATCCAGCTGGCCGAACTGGATGTCTGGGCATCCCGCTCTCTCTTTTATATGGCCAAGATGTATGCTGATCAGATGGAAAAAGGGCAGAACTATGATGTGCTCAAAAAGTGTGTAAGCATCAGTATCCTGGATTTTGTCCTCTTTAAAGAGGAGGACGCATTTTACTCCAGCTTTCACATCCGGGAAGATACTCGTGGCTTCCTGTACACGGATAAGATGGAATTCCACGTCATAGAGCTGCCTAAGCTGCCAGAGGAGTTGAGGGAGGGATGCACAGAACTGGAGCTCTGGGCCAAATTTATCAATGCAGAGCAGAAGGAGGAGTTTGATATGATCGCGGAAAAGGATCCTTACATTGACAGCGCTTATAAGCGACTGCAGGTCATCAGCCAGGACAAACAGCTACGCATGGAATATGAGGCCAGGGAAAAAGCTGTGAGGGACCATAATCAGATGTTGCTTGAGGCAGACAGGCGCGGAGAAGAACGGGGGCGGAAAAAGGGACGGGAAGAGGGACGCAAAGAGGGACGCAAAGAGGGACTGGAAGAGGGCATGGAAATTGGAGAAAACCGTGCCTCGCTACGTTTTAATGAATTGATTGCTTTACTAAGCCAGGATAAGAGATATGCGGACTTGGCACGTTCTGCCGCTGATCCTGTTTTTCAAAAACAGCTCATGGACGAATACGAAATCAAGTAATCTAAAAAAGAAAACGCCCTGTTGCCCGCCGGGGCCCCATGAGGTAATGCTCAAGTTTCTCAACTCTATTTTGTATTGGAAATGAGATTTGTGCTATATTTCTATTTAGGAGGTGATAACTATGAAAGCATCTGCCCAAAGTCTGTGTAATAATATCCTATCCAGGGCACATGAAGAAAAAATAGAAATAACACCAATGAAACTGCAAAAAATTTTATACTATGTATGTGTAAAATATGTCAAGGAAACTGGAATATTCCCTATTTACGAAAGGTTTGAAGTATGGAAATACGGTCCGGTCATTCCCTCTATATACTCCGAATTCAAGCCCTTTGGCGCTTCCCCTATAAAAGGGTTTGCCTGCAATGCCAAGAAGAAATCTATGATGGTAGACGAAGATGCTAATCCTATTCTTAAGTCATGTATAGATTATGTTTGGAACAAGCTAAAAACATATGATGGCGTAGATTTAGCAAAAAGGACACACCAAAAAGGCGGCGGATGGCGTTCCGCATACCAAAATGGAAATGAAATTATCAGCACGGAGGAAATGAAGTGTGACGAAACCCTCTAATAAAGCCCTTGAAGATGATAACTTACCAGAAAAGTTTCTGCCAGAAGATGAACCGTTTGACACGATAAGCACTAATGCTGATGGAAAAATCTCCACGCATAGCAAAACAGACCTTCTCCTCCCAAAGGAAACTCCTGCAAAAGATCTTGAAGATTCCAGGAAATTCGCTTTGGGCTCCTCAATGCTGGGATGGTGCCTGTTTTTGATGCTTGTCTGCATACTCTTATCCCTGTGGAAGCCAGAAAACGAACTTATAAAAAATGGCTTTGAAGCCTTTAAACTTATAGTTATGACAATACTTGGATACATATTTGGTTCAAATAATTCAAAATCTAATTAATTTCACAAAAAGCCCCGGTTGCCAGCCGGGGCCCCCATGAAATGATGAGGTATCGCAACTTCATTTTATCATTGATGGCCAATTCGTGCAACTGTTCCGGGCATTTTTATGCCCATTTTAAGGAGGCTACTATGAATTTTGGTATATACGGACGTAAATCCTACTTTAAAGATACTTCGGATAGTACCCAGATGCAGTTTTCCGTGTGTGAAGCCCACATACAGCAGCACTTTGAGGAGCCTGGCTCCATCCAGCACTATGAAGATGATGGTTTTGTGCGCTCCAACATGGACAGGCCCGGCATGAATCAACTCAAGGAAGATATCTCTGCCGGCCTGGTAGACTGTGTAATCATCTATAAGATAGACAGGGTGTGCTCCGACATGATGGATTTCTGTTCTTTTTATACTTTTTTGAAGGAGCATAGTGTAAAATTTATTACCGTAAAGGATGGCATAGACACCACCACCCCCTTGGGTGAGGCCATGATGTTCTTGGCTGTAATCTTCTCGGGCCTGGAAGTACAGACCGACTCCCTCCGGATCACCGACAACATGATCCACCTGGCGGCCAAGGGCTTTTGGTGTGGCGGGCGTCCTCCTCTTGGGTACTCTATCACTCCCCTGGAGCTGGGAACAAAGTCTCATAAAACTCTTGTTTTTAATGATGCGGAAATCCAGTATAAAAACCGGCTTATAGATATCTTTTTGGATAATCACTTTAGCCTCCAGTCCATGGAGACATACTGCAAAAATCATGGGATTACCTCCCTTACTGGTAGCTTTTTATCTACCAATCAACTATATAACATCTTTACATCTCCTCACTGTGTGCAGGCGACTGCTGCCATGTATGATTACTTTGAGGCAAAGGGCTGCATCATGGATGAGGACTCTCCCAGGGATAGGTGGGACGGCACACATGGGATCATAGTGTATGGCCGGACCACGGAGCCTAAAGTAGGCGGAAAAAAGCGGCATCAGCTGGCACCCCCGGAAAAGTGGCGGGTCAGTATCGGATACCATCAGCCATATATGACTGATCAGCGGTACTTTGCTATCATGGGACAGTTTGGCCATAACACTTTTAGCAAGGAGTGCAAGTATGATCTGCCGCTCCTTAAAGGCGTCCTCCGCTGTAAGTGCGGCCGGAGCATGAGTATGAGCCGAAAGAAAAAGGTTGATGGATCCGTGTCCACCTGGTACTACTGTCCCCGGAGGATGAGGGCCGGATCTGAGGCATGTGATATGGTCCAGATCAAGGCGGATATCCTGGACAGAAAGGTGCTTGACATCTTTCGCACCATCCAGCACGATCCTGCCGCTATAAAGAGGTATCTTAAAGATGAGGGCCGTAAAACGGCTGACAGCACTGCCAACCTCCGGACGGCCATGGAGCGGTGCCAGGCAAAGATTAGCAAGCTCGCTACTGCCCTTGCTGCCAATGCAGAGTCCACTGCAGCTAAATATATTGTAACCGAAATTGAAAAGCTGGATCTTGAGTATAATTCCCTCCGGAAGAAAATGCTTACTGCTTCCGCTGGTGAACGCCGTGCCGCGAGCCAGCTTAAGAGTGCCATGGAAAAGAGAGAAGAAATCAACCGACTGTTAGAAAGGTTTGATAATTTTAGTGCTGCAGAGCGCAATCAGATTGCCCAGGACGTACTTGCTGAATGTGTGTGGGACGGGGAGACCCTTTTTATTAGGCTTTAAAACTCGCGTAATTATTTTGCTCCCCTCCGGACGCATGCGCAGAGACGACTTGATCAGGTCACGGATGGTGATCTGCCCCGCCCCCGCCGTGTTGGCATTGTGAGTCTCCATCCTCACCAGATTCTCCACGCCCACAATCTGCAGTTCCGCCGAGTCCTCTATGGTAATTACACGCTCATCCTTTGGAATGTAGTTGGACAGGGCGTTTAAAAAGGTAGTCTTCCCTGAACCCGTCCCCCCACAGATAAAAATGTTATATTTTGCCCTGACCAAAAGCTCCAGCTTGTCCGCAATCTCCTGGGTAATGGATCTATGCTGATGGATCAGCATCTCCATGGTCATGGGTGTCTTGGAAAACTTACGGATGGTCAAGGTAGGACCGCATAGTGCGACAGGCGGAAGAACCACATTTACACGGGAGCCATTGGGGTGATGGGTGTCACATATCGGATTGGCATCGTTTACCTCCCGGCCTGCCTCTCCAACAAGCCTCTCAATCACTTCCTTCAAGTGCTTCTCGTCTTCAAACTGCTTTTCCAGCCTGAACACCCGGCCTCTCTTCTCAATAAAAATATTTCTGGGGCCGTTGATCATAACCTCCGTTATGGCATCGTCCTTCATAATGGCATCCAGAAGCCCGAACCCCCGGATAGAACTGTAGATCTGCTCCGCCACCGACACATGCTGCTCAATGGATATGTACTGCCCCTGCGTCCTCCGGGCAACAATTTGTTCAATGATTTCCTGCAGCTCCTCATTCTTGAGTTTGCTTATGGGATACTCTTCCCGCAGTTCAGATTTGACTTCTGCGATGAACTTCTGCTCTTCTTCAAATGTCATCTTCTGTCAAACCTCCCGTTCAAGTACGTCAAACACAGGCTGCGCCTTCAGCTGCTGCAGCAGTTTCTGTGTTTCAAACCCTTCAAACCTGCCCATCCCCCCATATTCTCTCAGGCCGCAGGCCGCCGTTTTCCGGGAAGTATGGCTGCTGAAACGGTTGTACAAAATACCGCTTTTCATCAGCAGTTTCACTCCGCACTGGTCTTCCAGGATCTTCAGCGATTCCAGAGCCCGTTCCAGTTTCACATTGGAACCCTGGGAACCGTCCGCCACGAAGATAATGCTGCTGCACTCTTGCAGCAATTTCAGAAAAGCTTGCTCAAGCGAAAAATCCATATCTAAAATGAGATAGTCATAAGCGCCGGAAGTTCTCAGCACCCCAAGAATTTCCCGAATTTCTCCCACTTCTAATTCCCCCATGTCCAACGCCATTCTGGTGGAGGAGAAGAAAAATACCCCTGACACGTCATGCCTTACAGCGCTCTCCAGTTTCATGCCCAGACTGCCCATTCTTCTCTTTAATGCATAGATCACATCCCCAAAGCAGCAGCTGCCATCGCCGCTGAAAAATACGTCCGCGCTTCCAAAGCGCTCCAGATTCAGGTACAGCACACGTTTCCCCTTCTGGGCAAAATTCATGGCACAGGCCGCAGCCGCTGTGGAACTGCCCGTTCCCCCTGCTGCCGACAGAAAAGCCAGAGCCTTACACCCTTCCCCTCCATCCATGCCCACACCTGTCACAGCGGCTGTCTTCTCCGAAAAAATGCCCAGAATCCGACGGTAAATCATCTCTGTCTTCTGAAACTTATTCACCGCCTCCGCCCCTCTGAATGTTCTGATATCCTCCTCTTCCACCAGATAGGCAAATCCACAGGCCGAAGGAATCTCCCCTTCTGTCACCTGAAAAGATTCTCCTGCCAGAAACACATCAATCCTGGCAGACTTTAAAAACTGTATGGCCGCATCCTTATCCGTAAAAGAATAAACCTCCAGCTTATCCGCATATTTTATGATAAAAGCAGAGACAATACGGTTGAGATATACTGTATCGCTCTCCAGGATGGCCAGTCTGATCCTCATATGCCCTTTCCTTTCCCATGCCAGTCACAAAGCAGTTTGGGCCACTTAATGCACTACACACATGCTCATTCCTTAAATTTTTCTGTACTGGTTCTAAAATTAATATTTATAGTACTTGAGAGTTGAAAGTTTTCAATAAAAAAGAATAACCCTTTCGCATGTTTTAT
>CAMUJH010000087.1 GCA_947089145.1 uncultured Hungatella sp.
TGGGGGGCGCTTCGCTTGAAGGACTTCGGGCTCGCTTCGCCTCGCTTGGGGGGCGCTTCGCTTGAAGGACTTCGGGCTCGCTTCGCCTCGCTTGGGGGGCGGGGTTGTCGCTGTTTGACCCCGCAGTGCCGCTCGATTCCGCTCCGCTCCATCTCGCTCACGGGCTTCGCCCTATGAAGAATCATAAATAAAAATCTGCTTACGTGCAAGCACGACGCATATTTTTATTTATGATTCTTCGCACTGCTCATTGCCTACTTGAACATTATACTACACTTCCCCCCATTCTACCTAATTATTTTTATAGTTTTCTTGAAAAAAATGTGGTATATTGAAAAAATAATCTATATTGTTGAAAAGGATGTTGCGCTATGAATGATGTTGTTGATTTGCATTCTCATACGATTGCTTGCGGGCATGCGTATAATACGCTTTATGAGATGGTTCGGGCGGCGGCTGGGAATGGGGTGGTTTTGTTTGGGTCTAGTGAACATGGGCCTCGGGTGCCGGGGAGTTGCCCGGAGATGTATTTTTCTAATTTTAAGGTTATTCCCAGACATCTGTTCGGCATTCGGCTTCTTATGGGGTGTGAGCTTAATATTGTGGATTTTCAGGGAAATGTTGATCTGCGGGATAATTTTCTTCCCCGCCTTGATTATGGCATTGCCAGCCTCCATGTTCCCTGCTGCGCTCCTGGCTCTATGGCGGAAAATACGAATGCTTATTTGGGCGTCATGGAAAATCCATATGTACAGATTATCGGTCACCCGGATGATGACCGCTATCCTGTTGATTATGATTCTCTGGTATCTGCTGCTGCACAGCATCATAAGCTTTTGGAGGTTAATTCCAGTTCCCTCCACCCTCTTTCCCCAAGAAAAGGGGCAAGGGAACGGTATCTGAAAATGCTTGAGCTGTGCATTCATTACCAGACTCCAATTATAATAGGAAGCGATGCTCACTGTGAGGCGGATGCCGGCAACCACAAACGGGCCCTTGCGCTTCTCGAGGAAGTGAAGTTTCCGGAACATCTTATTATGAATACCCATGTGGAAAAGCTGGTTCCCTATATCCCTGCATTGAACGATTGGAAAGGGGAGCAGGCCTGCCATGATTAATTTTCTCAATCTGGAATACTTTCTCGCTGCTTCCGAAGAACTGAATTTCACCAAAGCGGCCAGGCAGCTGTATATCTCCCAGCAGTCCTTAAGCTGCCATATTTCCAATCTGGAAAAGGAATTCGGCATTGCCCTGTTTAACCGCTCCACTCCTCTGACGCTTACTTATGCCGGGCAGGTGCTGCAGAAGCGGGCACGGCAAATGCTGCAGCTGCGAGAGGAAACTTACCATGAGATCGCTGATATTAAGGATTTTACAAAAGGACAGCTGAACATCGGCATGAGCCACACCCGGGGCCGGCGGATTCTGCCTGAGATCCTCCCAGTATACCAGGAGCGCTTTCCTGGCATTGACCTGCACCTAAAAGAGGGAAATTCCACAGAGCTGGATGCAGATCTTCTCCACGGAGATGTGGATCTGATTATCGGCATGCTTCCTTTTCGGGTAGAAGATGTGGAAACAGTGCCTATCTGTGAAGAGGAAATCCTTCTGGTGGTTCCTGACACCGTGCTGGAGAGAACCTATGGCTCTCAGGCCCAAAACCGAAAAAATATGCTGGCTGCCAATGCGGATCTGGGGCTGGTGAAAGAATGTCCGTTTCTTTTGGTAAAGCCTGGTAATCGGGTGCGCACTCTCTCTGACGAAATGTTTGCCGAGGCACAAATCAATCCCCGGGTAATCCTGGAAACCGAGAATATCGAGACTGTCATGGCCCTCTCCCTTAAAGGCATGGGCGTTACGTTTTATCCCAAAATGTTTATTTCCAGCCACGAACCGGTAATGCCTCAGGGAGATGCCTTTAAGGGTTTTGGCTTCTATCACCTGAATTCTCCCATGGCCCGGGGAGTCCTGGGAATCGGCTACCACAAAGGCCATTATATGTCACAGGCCACCAAAGAATTCATACAAGTTGCAAAAGAATATGTGATGGGAGGCCATGCTATCTAATACCTTACATGGCAATTTTGTACAAAACAGCAGCTGATGAGTATTCTGATTGCCTTTGCTCCCGCTTTTCTTCTTCAGACCATTTTCCAGTATGGGCTGATTGACGCGGAGAGGCCTGCTTTTGGTATGGTGATGATGATTTTAGCAGGTGCCGCAAGGCGCCGATTTTCAGCTGCAATTTCGGCAATGGTAATAAGGCGCAGTTAAACGGTTTTACCGGCATTGGCTGAAAATGGATGCAGAATCCATCTTGACATGGCAGTATCCCTTTGATAATATAAATAATAATCGTTATTATTTTTGTTATAAACAGGAGGCCGCCATGAAAACCTTAAAATACAGCAGACAGCGCGAAAGCATTAAAGCCTGTCTCATGGGCCGCCGGGATCACCCTACTGCAGATGATGTATACTTAAGCATTCGCCAGGAATATCCCAATATCAGCCTGGGAACGGTATATCGAAATCTAAATCTTCTGGTAGAACTGGGCGAAGTGCAGAAGTTAAGCTTTGGCTACGGTCCGGATCGCTTTGACGCTGATCTAATACCTCACTACCACTTTGTGTGCAAAAACTGCGGCACCATTGCGGATCTTCCCTTAAAGCCATTCCCTGAGTTGAACCGTGAAGCCCAGCAGTGCTGCGAGGGACGCATTGACAGTCATTCCACCTATTTTTACGGCATGTGCAGAAACTGTATGTTCCGGGAACCGCCACAAGATTAAAAAGATTTCTCAATAAGTGTTGACAAAGTGCTTTTCCTATGATAGAGTGATGTCAGTAACAATTACTATTATTGTTATTTATCAAAAAGTTCTTAAATTATATATAAAGAAAAGGAGATATCACGATGAAGAAATGGGTTTGTACAGTATGCGGTTATGTTCATGAGGGCGATAATCCTCCGGCTGAGTGTCCCCAGTGCCATGTTCCTGCTTCCAAGTTTGAGGAGCAGAAAGGCGAGATGGCATGGGCTGCAGAGCATGTAGTGGGCGTTGCACAGGGTGTTTCCGAAGATATCCTGGCTGACCTTAGGGCTAACTTTGAGGGCGAGTGTACAGAAGTCGGCATGTATCTGGCTATGGCAAGGGTTGCACACAGAGAAGGCTATCCTGAGATCGGCTTATACTGGGAGAAGGCTGCTTATGAAGAGGCTGAACATGCAGCTAAGTTTGCAGAGCTTCTGGGCGAGTGCGTAAGCTCCTCCACTAAGGAGAACCTGGAGAAGAGAGTTGCCGCAGAGAACGGCGCTACAGCAGGCAAGTTTGACCTGGCTAAGAGAGCTAAGGCCGCTAACCTGGACGCAATCCATGATACGGTTCACGAGATGGCAAGGGATGAGGCGAGACACGGCAAGGCGTTCGCAGGGCTTCTTAAGAGATACTTTGGCTAGTCAAAACGCCTGTTTTTAAAGGATTTTTGAGATTAAGGGAATGAACCAGAAATGGTTTATTCCCTTTTTGATTGTCCTTTTGCTGTCCTTTGTCACATTCCCACTCTCCCCCATAAATGCCCTGTTTTTTAGCCTTTTCCGGCATTTCTAATTTTACATCTTGCAACAACTCTATATAAGCATCAAAAAAAGCGGCGGCCCATGCAGTTGGATTTATACCGCATGGGCCATACACTGTTTAGGTTTTCTTAATATATTCTTCAGACAGTTGTTCACCTGATGGATGCCGCAGGATCTGAAAGGCCAGGATCACTCAGACACATTCCAGGGCTTGCCGATTCGGCCAACCCGGTAGCTGTAGTTGGAAGTATCCCCCTGCTCTCCGCCTTCGTAATCCATCCCCCCATAGGCGGCCGCCTCTGGGGGACGGCCTTCCTTTCCGGCCAGATAACCATAGGCAGAATCATCCGGGCCGGCAGCTGCGGCACTGACAGCCGTGGACACCATAAGAGCGGCTGCGAAAACGGCACTAAAAACATGTTTCACTTTCATAAAAAACACCTCTTTCTTTCCATTGTAATAAAAAAACAACGTGTAGCGGTCAACCGGATTTATGCGGTAACGCTACACGTTGCATTGTTAATATAACACTTCTTATTACGAAAAGTCAAGACTCGATTTCCTGAAAATTTTCATATGATATTAATAACAGAAGTAACCTCATCCACCACTGCACAGACTTTGGAGGTTCCATGCATAAACAGGACAGCATCTTCGGCCCCCAAAATTTCATCGGCTTTTTGCCGAACAAAATCCGCAGATTGTCTGAATACACACCTCCTCACCTAGAGCGTGTTTGAAAATTCATTCCCGCCATCTGCACGCCCCACTTTGCGGGAGATCTGGCCCTCATTCGGTCAACGTAGCCCACTACGCCTCCCTCATTCGGGCCAGATCTCCCGCAAACTGTGACGCACATCTGACGGAAAGCAATTTTCAAACACGCTCTAAGGCTCCGCTGTTTAAAACCCCATGGTAATTGTCCGGTGCTCCCCATACCCGGTCTGTATAGTGTGCATAATAAATCCGGAATTAGCCTGTATGAACATGTTGTATTCAGCTATATTAAAAGTAAAGCCCCCAACCCGTTCCGGCAACGCTCATATAGAAATTCCGGTTTTTTCAGACCATCATGTTCACTGATGCTGCTCGCCTCCTGCTATTTGAATATCAGGCTTGCGAAAATGGGGGGCATCTTTGATTTCTAAAGATGCCTGAATTATCGGCCTGTTTGAAAAAGCTCTACACTGTATTTGGCAGGATTGTCTTTGTCGATATAAACATCCGCATATAAATCTTCTTTTCGCTTAAATGGCGACAAAACATAATAGTTGCTTACCGCCCTGTATTCCTTGCCCTCATAAATGAACCGGCAGGCAATTTTGCAGCTGGTATAGTTTCCTACTCTAATCCAGGCCGCCGGAATCATATCCACTATTTCCGAGTCCATACAAGTGCCTGAATGCTTCCGGTTTTTCAACTTCTTCTTGTCATATGCCAGCTTACCCATTGAAGCCAAAAACAATATCAGCCATACAGAAACATTGATTAACATGGCTTCCAATATAGCTGAATTAAAAAAATTCCCAACAAGACCAACAGCTAATTCAATCACTGCTACAAGCAAAGCGGCATTGGCACATACGGAGAATAAGTATTTTGCAGGCTTAAGATTGGCAAGTTGTTTTTCTTTAAAAAGCTTGGAAATATTTTCCTCTGCCTTTCCTTTGTATTCCTCCGCTGATATATGCTCCCCCGAAAAAAGCTCGTTCAAACTAATCCCCAAAACATCGCACAAAGGCTGTAAAAGCGACACATCTGGCATTCCTCTTCCGTTTTCCCATTTAGAAACTGCCTGATTGGTAATCCCTAATCGCTCGGCAAGCTGCATTTGCGTCAGATTTTTTTCTTTCCTGCACCGTGCAATAAATGCACCTATTCTTTTCTGATCCATATAATAAATCTCCTTTGCTATATTTGACCGCAGTATATCAAAAAGAGAATTTGTTTAGAACATACTAAGCGTTGAATCAATACTAAACGCTTCGTTCAGCGTCACTGTAGTGCATATGGGAAAAGGTACGCTTATGGTATTTGGCAGAGAAATGGCTATCGTCTCAAACACACCGGAATCCCCGGAACGTCGCATATCAACGTACCAGAGCGTGTCTGAAAATTTATTCCCGCCATCTGCGCGCCCCACTTTGCGGTATATCTGCCCGACCAATCGTTAATGTGTATTAATTAAAAATTTCAGTGCTTTTAGAAGTAATGATAAAACCATTTTCATTGTTTTCTGGAATGATGTCAAAGCATACTGTACCAACATTGCTTTCGCCCTCAAAATCAACCGTGTATCTTACAGTAATAAGATCGCCGTATTCCTCATAATCGGCAAATGTGTATTGGTAATCAGGAAAATCAGAAACACCAATGTAATAGTAACCATTCTGATAATAGAAAGAGGTTTGCCCTTGTTCCATATCTTCAAAAGAAGGTTTTATATCTGGCAGGCCAATACCAAGCACCAGTTTTGCATAGTCCTCTGCCTTTTGCAAGCTGATTTTAACAACTGTTTCATCAAATCCTAAATCTTCACGATGTACCTCTTCTGTTTCTGCCCCTTCAGATGCGTCAGTGTATGAATAAAACAGGAGATCCCGCCAAAATGTTTCATCCTTTATTGTTTGGGAATTGAAGTCATTCAATTTTTTACACATTTGTGCCAGAAATTCCTTTCCCTGTTCCGTAAGTTCAAAGGTTGTTTCTGTCTTGGGCTGGGATTCCTGTTCATTCTCTGCGGAATCTGCTGTCTCCATTTTGCCTGCCGTTTCTCCAGGATTCTTTTTCGTATCTGTTGTTGCACTTTCAAGAATAGAGCTGCTGTTTTCTAATGTTTCATCCTTTTTATCTGTTCCGCAAGCGGTTAGACACAACATCATGGCCATAAATACTAATAAAAATATTTTTTTCATTTTAGTCGTTTTCCTTTTCAAAATGTAATTTGTTACTGGACTCATTATATGCCCGTTTGATAGACAAGTAAAGCGCATTTTTCAGCCGCAAGCGATCAGTATTTCGTGGCCGCTCCCACTGTCTGCACTATGGCGGCGGATGTTGGTAAGTTTTGCGGCAGCGCTGTCTGCAAAATGCCTTTCTTAGCCTCCCATTTACCTCCCCGCCATCCTTAGATCTACCCATATGCCCACAAATAGCAGAAACGATGTGGCCATGTCCCTTTATCACTGCCACACCGTTTCTCTGCCAAGAGAGTCTTGCCCCTACCTGAAGCATTCCTCCCCGTTGCTCTCGATCACTTTCTTATACCAGTAAAAACTGTCCTTGCGGCTCCTTTCAAGGCTCCCCTTTCCTTCATTATCCTTATCCACATACACCAGCCCATAGCGCTTTGCCATCTCCCCGGTCCCGGCGCTGACCAAGTCCGTGCAGCCCCAGACTGTGTACCCCATCAGATCCACACCGTCCTCCACGGCCTCCGCCATCTGCCGGATATGCTCTTTCATGTATTCGATCCGATACTGGTCATGGATACTGCCGTCCGTCTCCACCTTGTCCTCTGCGCCCAGGCCGTTTTCCACCACCATAAGGGGAATCCGCCACCGGCCGTAGAACTCATTGAGCAGATACCGAAGCCCCTTGGGGTCAATGGTCCATCCCCATTGGCTCTGCTCCAGATAGGGGTTGGCTGGCCCCCGCATCATGTTCCCCGCAGCCACCGGCACATTGGGGTCATCCGTGGCCGTGCTGCTGGAATAATAGCTGAAAGAAAAGAAATCCACTCTCCCCTCCTTAAGAGCCTCTTTATCCCCAGGGCCAAAAGGAATCTCAATCCCCTTCTCCCTCCAGAGACGCCCCGCAAAAGCCGGGTATTCCCCTCTCACATGGACATCCCCGCAGTAGTAGTTGGCCAGCTCCATGGTCTGCTGGGCCTTAAGCACATCATCGGGCCTGCAGGTATAAGGGTAGGCGATCCGGCTGAGTACCATGCAGCCCACTCTGTTCTCCTTATCTGTCTCATGGGCCAGCTTCACCGCCTTTGCGCTGGCCACCAGCTGGTGGTGCAGGGCCGTGTACCATCTCTGCTCATCATCCCAGCTCTCGTCAAGGCCAGCCAGCACTCCCACAGCCGTGTCCCTTCCCGGCGGAAGGATGCCTCCGCCCATTATATTTCCGTAAGCTCCCATAAGCAGAATATTGATCTCATTAAAAGTCAGCCAGTAACGCACAAGCCCCCTGTACTCCCGGAACAATGTCCCACAGTAATTCAGAAAAAAGTCAATGAGCCGCCTGTTGGACCACCCGCCGTACTCCTTGGCCAGATAATAGGGAAGCTCATAATGGCTGATCGTCACCAGCGGCTCAATCCCATACTTCCTGCACTCCTCAAACACCTTCCTGTAAAACTCCACGCCCTCCCGGTTAGGCTCCTTCTCGTCTCCTCTGGGAAACAGCCTGGTCCAGTTTATAGACATGCGGAAACACTTAAACCCCATTTCCCCATAAAGGGCAATATCCTCCTTGTACCTGTGAAAGAAATCCACGGCCTCATGGCTGGGATAATGGTATTCCTCAAAAATCCCGTCTGTTATATGCCTGGGACATGTCTTGGTTCCCCCAGTCATCACGTCAGGCACTGAAAGCCCCTTTCCGCCTTCATCAAATCCACCCTCAAACTGGTTGGCCGCCGTGGCCCCTCCCCACAAAAAATCCTTCCGAAACGCCATATTTTATGCTCCTCTCCCGCAAATTTTCTTCCTGGCCAGCCCGAAGCTTTCATCCCCGCAGCCGCCTGTATCATACCTCACTGCCTGTCTGCCGCCCCGACCAGCTCATGCCGAAGAAAATCCAGTTCCCCCAGAATTTTCTCCCTCTTATGAATCTCATCCAGAATACGCAGCCGGTGTTTCCTAAGCATGTGAAGCCTTTGCTCCCTTGTGGCCTCGCCCTCCTGCTCCAGCCGGAAAAACGTGCCGATCTCCCCATCCTCAAAGCCCATCCGCCGATAGGTCATAACCATGCCGATCCGTTCCACATCCCGGTCATCATACTCCCTGTCTCCCATTCCGCCTCCATTAAAAAGCGTTCTCACCTGATTATCGTAAACGGCCAGTGCGGCCTTTGGTATCTGATACCGTTTTCTAATCTCTTCCTCTGTCATAGTCTCCTCTCACCCCCTCAAATGGTTTCTTCCTGAGCATCCACACCCTTCATAAACTCAATGAATCTGCCTGTGGCTGGCGAAAGCACATGATTTTTCTTCCACACCACCACGGACCCTGTCTGCAAAGGCGGGTCCAGAGGGACAAACACTGCGTTTTCATAACAATTCCCATGCTGAAAACAAAGCACCGCACCGCCGAACCCCTCTGTCATCATCACCGCATTGTAAAGCAGGTTGTAGGTTCCCAGAACTGACAGCCGGTCAAAGAAATCCCCGAACCAGTTGGCCAGTTCATTCTGCACTTTCTCCCTCCTGCTGATAAACAGGGGCACCCCGGAAAGCTCCGCCGGGGTAACCCTCTCCTTTCCCGCCAGAGGCGAATCCTTCCCCACCATGACACCCCACTGTTCCTTCCTGGCAATGCGGATAAATCCATATTTTCCCATATCCGCCGGTTCTGTCAAGAGCCCGATGTCAATGAGCCCCTTCTCCAGCCGGTCTTTGATATCATCCGCCGTGGAGCTGTGAAGATGAAAGGTCACTAGAGGATACCGCTCATGGAACTTCGCCGCCATCTTCCCAAGAAACCGCACGCTCTGGGTTTCCCCGCTGCCGATTGCGATCTCCCCTGTCAGCTCACCTTTCTCCCGGCGAAACTCCCTCTTCGTCTTGTCCGCCAGTTCCACCAGCTCCTGAGCCCTGCGCTTTAAAAGCAGTCCGTCGTCTGTCAGGGAAATGTGGTTCTTCCCCCTCTTAAAAAGGTTTACTCCCAACTCCTCCTCCAGCTGCATAAGCTGCCTGGAAAGAGTGGGCTGGGTAATGTGCAGAAGCTGGGCCGCCTTCGTGATATTCTCCTCCCTGGCCACCATAAGATAATATTCCAGCACCCGAAGCTCCATATTCTTCCTCCGTTCCTTCTTCCTTGTATCCGCAACAGACCAGAGCCGGCTCCAGCCTGCTGCACCTTTCTGTTTTACTGTTTCATATTACCTTCTCGCCTGGAGCACCACGTCTCCCACCGCTCTTTCTCCCCGGCCAGCCAGGGCAATTTCCCGGTAATCTCCGCTGTTGGTCACAAGCACCGCTGTCACCGTGGGGTATCTCTCTCCAATGGCCTGTAAGTCAAATTCCATGATCAGCTGTCCGGCAGCAATCTTATCCCCCGCCTGTACCTTGGGTTCAAACCCCTCGCCCTTCAGCTCTACCGTGTCCAGGCCCACATGAATCATCACCTCCATGCCATTGTCCCCTTTCAGCCCAATGGCATGTTTCGTGTCCGCCACCAGGATCACCGTGCCGTCAAATGGCGCGCAGACCCTGCCCTCCTTGGGGCGGATGCCGCAGCCTTGTCCCAGGACTCCCGCTGAAAAGACTCCGTCACCGATCTCTTCCAGTGGAATCACCTCCCCGTTTACAGGCGCCAAAAGCTCTGCCGCCTTTGTTTCTCTGTTCTCTGTTTTGTCTTCTTTCCCAGCACGATTCTCTTCCCTATCCCGGATTACCTTTTCACGGCTCTGGTCCTTGTGTCCCTCTGCCGAAGCCGTCTCATATTTCAATGACAAAATGTAGGTTACAATCCCTGTAACCGCCGCAGAGATGGCCAGGGCGATGATAATATTGATAAAATATGCCATGGTATCATCACCTATGTAAAGCAGCACCGCCGGAAGCCCGGAAGACCCTGTGGCAAACCGGTGGGTATGGGTAATTCCCGCATACAGGCCGCCGCACCCGCCGCCGATCATGGCTGCCGCCAGGGGATACTTTTTGGGAAGGTTCACACCGTACAGCGCTGGTTCCGTAATCCCCATAAGGGCTGTAACACTGGAAGATCCCGCCAGCTGCTTTATTTTCATGTCCCTTGTGCGAAACGCCACCACCAGACAGGCCACGCCCTGGGCAATATTGGAACACACGCAGCCAGGCCCGAAGATACTGTCATAGCCAAGATCCGCCAGCTGCATAACTCCCAGAGGAGCCACGCCGTTGTGAAGCCCGAACATAACCATGACCGGCAGAAAGCCGCCGATGAGAAGGGCCGGCGCCCAGCTGGCATTGGCACTTAAGTAATTGAAAAACACTCCCAGTCCGTCTCCCACGATGCTTCCTATGGGCCCCAGCACAGACAGGGCCAGAGTTCCCATGATCAGGAAAGTCAGCATAGGCACAAACACCAGCTTCACCGCCCTGGGAATCACCTTATCCAGCCATTTCTCCACGTAGGCCTGCACCAGCACCACCAGAATAATGGGGATAACGCTGGACGTATAGGAAGTCAGGGTAAAGGGAATCACGCCGAAAAACCGCACCGGCTCCCCTGCCGCCACCAGTGCCCCCCAGTTGGGATGAAGCATAATGGCCGCCACACCTGCCGCCAATATGGGATTGCATTTCAGCTTCTGGGCCTCCGACACCGCCAGAAGCAGAGGCAGGAAATAAAAGACGCCGTCAGCAAAAAAATTCAGGATATAGTAGGTCTGGGACGTATTGGAAATCACATTCCCCACCACCAAAAGGGCAAGAAGAGCTTTCACCATCCCCGCGCCGGACAAGGCCGGCACAATGGGCTGAAAGGTTCCCGACACAAAGTCAATGACAGTCTCCGCCAGGTTTTTCCTTGTCCCTTGCTGTATGTCCGCCCCGTCTGTCTTTGGCGTCACCAGTTTTTCGATCTCCTCAAATACCTCTTTTACATGGGTTCCGATCACCACCTGGAACACACCGCCGCTGATCAGCACCTTGGCTACTCCTTCCATATCGTTAAGACCTGCCTGATCCGCTTCTCCCTCATCCTTTAGCTGGAAGCGAAGCCTGGTCTGACAGTGATAGACGTTTAAAACATTTCCCTCGCCGCCCACTTTCTCCACAATATCTCGGGCCAGCTTTTCATACATTTTACTCATGGTTCCTATCCTTCCTTTTTGGTTTTTTATCTCAGAAAGCTTTCCGCATTTGATAATTCTATGGTACCGGATCATGTACAAAATGTACAATGACATGATTTAAAAGATGCTGTATCTATGGGGGTTCCCAGTACTCTGGAAGGGATTTTACCCCACTTCATACCCCAATTTTGTAAAATTAAAGTCCTGGAGGGAGAAAGGCACTCAATACCTTAGGTGGTATCGGGTGCCTTTTGTTTATAAAATTTTAATAATTTTAATAGAAAATTCCCTTGTACGTTTTACTACCCTGTTTTTCAAAAATATGGACATTTAAAAAGACTTACTTTTATCTACTTAGATTTACTTTGGCCTATTTTTTCTTAACAATTTATGAATTTTTGTCCCCAAATCCCCAAATTCCCATTTGGTATAATACCCTTAAATCACATGTGACGAATTAAGCACCAAATAAAACACCACAAAATTCTACTGGAGGTATTTCATGAACAACAGATTAGAGCGAAGCAATATGGGAGTTGAGGTAAAGACCGGGCGAATAGACCAGGCGTGCGCCAGGTACGGAGTTGGCCGTAACACCATGCGCAGTATCGCAGAACAGGCTGGAGCCGTCAGACGGATAGGCCGGAATTATCTGATTGATTTTAAGGTGGTTGACAAGTACCTGGATTCACTGTCAGGAGAGAAATAAATTAAAAGAATAACATCCCCAAAAGAGCTAATCACTTACACATATACACTATTTGGCACCGACGATAAAGTCGGCTATGCGACCCGGAGCTGGAGTAGGCCGGACAGGTATCCGGATAAAGGCTGCTGGGATAGGACTGCATGGCAGTTAATCCAAAGTTTAAGTAAATAATAGTATCGGAAAAGGCTCTTTTGCGTTTTCTTCCTTATGATTGGCGGCAGGGAAAGAAACGTGTTTTTACGTTTTCTTCCCTAGAGAAAAAAACGTAATTCCGGCGTTATTTTCCCTATGGAAAATTTGAGGGAAAAAAACGTAAATTTCGTTGTTTTCCCAGGGAAGAAAAAAACGCTACCCTACTACGTAGGGTAATATAACGTTTCCTTCCCTGACGGTCAGGTGGGGAAGTAGTCGTGCGAAAGCTGACGCACGACGACTCCTCCCCTGCCACCTGACAAGAGAAAATTTTCTGACAAGCAATAGTTTCACGCATTAAAGGAGTAAAACAGAAAATCCATCCCACTACCTGATGATTTTGAAAATGAGAATGGTATGATTTAATTCCCATAACCAGATATTTTCTGGAGGTGGGAAGATTCCCAAATTTATTCCCATTACCAGACATTTCAGGTGGTGGGAACATTCCCCCGGCACCTATATATAAATATATCCCTTTCGGGAACGGGAATCGGGAATGTGCGGGAAGGGAAAAGAGTTGAGCGTCTGAACATCAGCGAAGCCATGAAGCAGAGCCAGAGAGACGCAAGACCCGGGGAGATTCCGGCAGTCTTTCACCGTAAGAACCGGGAGGAATGGCATGTAACTATGCCCCTGGGCGGCTGGATGGAACTATACCAAAGGTTTTCAGCAGTTGAAAGCTGTCCGGATGTAGAATCAAATGCAACGCTGCGTGGATTCCAAAACGAAACGAATAAGACAGACCAAGAGTAGGAGGTTTGAGGAATCGTGACACAAAAAGAGAAGCGGATCATGGATGTCATGATAGCGCACAACACTGACCTGGATGCGGCGCAGGCGCTTTATGGGCTGGGAAACGGGAAAGGTAACGTTACTTTACCTGGGAAGGCCGCAAATGGTAACATTGCGTTTTAAGCTTGACAAATATTAACATGGCGTTGCAATCCCCCTCCACGGCTTTTCCATATGCCTGCTGCCTCCAGGCCGGACATGGCAGCAGGCATATGGAGCCGGGACCGGTTATGGGTTCCTCTGATGTCTGAACGTAAATCCATTATACGGAGGAGCGGTAACTATGTCAAATGAGCAGCTTGTGGAACGCATTAAGGCCGGGATGGACGTGGCCGAGAACATGGAGCAGCTGTATAACCAGGTAAAGGCCTTTATTCACTCCATAGCGTGGGGATACCGTGGCCTGGGAGAGATTGAGGACTTGGAGCAGGAGGGATATCTTGCCTTGTACCCTGCCATTGACGGATTCAGTCCGGAACGTGGCATTAAGTTTCTGACCTATGCGGAATCATGGATACGGCAGCGAATGCAGCGGTACATCCGGAACAATGGCAGCAGCTTAAGGCTTCCGGTTCACCGCCAGGAAGGGGTGCGGCGGTATCACAGGTTTATTTCTGCCTATGCTGCAGAGTACGGCCGGGAGCCGTCAGAGATAGAAATTGCAGT
Organism: uncultured Hungatella sp.; assembly: GCA_947089145.1. Taxonomy (GTDB): domain Bacteria; phylum Bacillota; class Clostridia; order Lachnospirales; family Lachnospiraceae; genus UBA3402. The sequence continues at coordinate 13,949 of CAMUJH010000087.1, forward strand.
CAATTTGGGCTGCGCCATAGCCCGGGTAAGGGAGATCCGGGAGGATGCATACAGAGCCCGCCCAGGGAGCCTGGACAGCCCCGTGACCGGCCTGGACGGCGGGGAGGATGGAACCGTGGGTGATATGGTTGCCTCCGGTGAGGATATGGAGGGGGACGCCCTGGAGAGGATGGAGCGGAAGGAGTTAAGCCGGGAATTGTGGTCTTGTGTGGACTCATTGCCAGGGAGACAGCCGGAAGTACTCCAGATGCGGTACCAGAAGGGCATGACCCTGGGAGATATTGGCCAGGAGTATGGTACCACGCCGGAGGCCGTGCGGCAGATCCACGCCAAGGCGCTGCGGGAGCTACGTAAGCCCAGGAATAGCAAGCGGCTAAAGCCATTCTTACCGGAGACAGACCGAATCTATAGCGCCGCCCTGATGGGAAATGGCGTCTCCAGGTTTAACACAACCTGGACAAGCAGCACCGAACGGGTTGCCTTGGAACGGCTGGGAGATAAGGGAAGACTCCCTTACCCCTGCCGCAAATTTCCGGAAGAGCCAGGGGGGAGCGGGGCAACAAAGACAACAAAAGGGAACATTGTAAAGTTGACGGAAAAAGTACGGTAAAACAGGCATTTAAGACTAAAGCAACATAGGCAACATTCTTTTCTATAAAAATATAAAATAAAGGGTAATAAGGGAATATATACCCCTGTACGCCACATACGCGTAATATATAGGGGCGCATGTTCCAAAATGTTGCAAAGGGGCGGGGAATGATGGGAAGCATCCTCGCAATAGGGGGCTTTTTCCAACCAGAGGAATTGAACAAACAAAGGATGATTAGACAAGGGGGATATAGAGAATGAGGCTGGATAGAAAAAAATTTCAGAAAATCGTAGACAGAGAGAAATGGACAGAGGACATAAT
>CAMUJH010000088.1 GCA_947089145.1 uncultured Hungatella sp.
TTCCTGACCTGCGTGCGCATCAGCGCACTTCCTTGTTATAGTTTGTCTCGAACCGCAGGTTCCTGACCTGCGTGCGCATCAGCGCACTTCCTTGTTATAGTTTGTCTCGAACCGTAGGTTCCTGACCTGCGTGCGCATCAGCGCACTTCCTTGTTATACCATATTTTCACTGTAACCACAAGAACCTTTCCCTTTAAACTTTTCGAGAAGCAGCTTTAAAAGTCAACGCCGTTTCATCCATGCGCTCCCCTGTCTCTTCATTCATTTTATGCTTTTTGCCTTCAGATACCAGCCTGCATTTTGATTTTTCATCCCCTAGTTCCCTCACCCCAAAAGAATATTCTCATATCTTAAAAATATATTTTTATATCAGGAGTACTGTATGTTAGAAACCGCAGCCGTTTTAAGCCCGCTTCACTATCTGTATCTGGTTGGCGTTCTGGTTATTCTTACTGTCATGGTTCTCAGGAAAGATACCCCGGCAGTCTGTATCGGATTTCTCTTTCTTTTGGGCATTGTGGGAATGGGAAGCCTTATCGGAGGCATCCAGACCGTTTTCAATGCCATGCTCTATGCGGCAAAAGAATTTATGGAGGTAATTGCCACCATTGCCCTTGTAACCGCCCTCTCCAAATGTCTAAGCGATCTTGGAAGTGACTATCTGCTTATGCGGCCCATGTCCCGCATCATGAAAACACCTTCTGTCACCTGGTGGATTCTTGGCCTTACCATGCTGCTGTTCTCCCTGTTTTTATGGCCTTCGCCGTCTGTAGCGCTGGTAGGGGCCATTATGCTTCCTTTTGCCGTCCGCGGCGGCCTAAAGCCCCTGGCTGCGGCAATGGCCATGAATCTTTTTGGCCATGGAATCGCACTCAGCTATGATGTGGTGATTCAGGGCGCTCCGGCTATCTCCGCCGCAGCAGCAGGCATTACCACCAGCCAGGTTCTGGTTCAGGGGCGGCCTGTATTTCTCGTTATGGGGGCAGCCACTGTCATTGCCGCCTTCCTCCTCAACAGAAAAAGCCTGGCTGCCGCGCAGGTGGAAACAGCCGGCTCCTCTGCCGGCAAACCGTCGGAATCCAGCGCCCCGGCCCCCCAGCCCGAATCTCATGAAAATCCGGCCAATGCATCTTCGGCATATCCCCCTTCAGCCCTGATACTGGCCATCGCCACTCCCGCAGCCTTCCTGGCGGACATCGGCGCCATGCTTGTATTCGACCTGCGGGGCGGCGATGCCACCAGCATTGTATCCGGAACCGCAGTTCTTCTCATGTGTCTGGGAGCAGTCCTGTCCTCCCCAAGCCAGTCTCTGGAAAAAATCACCGGCTACCTTACTGACGGATTTCTCTTTGCCATTAAGATCTTTGCCCCGGTTATTGCCATCGGCGCATTTTTCTTCCTGGGCGGAGAAGGCATCACCGCCATCATGGGAGATGTTCCCACAAACGGCATTATGAATGACTGGGCCGTATGGCTGGCCTCCCACGCCCCTCTGAACAAATATATGATTGCAGCGATCCAGATGATTGTAGGCGCGCTGACAGGCCTGGACGGCTCAGGCTTCTCCGGCCTGCCCCTTACCGGTTCCCTGGCGCAGACCCTGGGCACGGCCGTTGGGGCTTCCGTTCCCGTTCTGGCAGCGCTGGGGCAGATCACTGCCATTTTCGTAGGCGGCGGCACCATTGTTCCCTGGGGGCTGATCCCCGTAGCGGCCATCTGCAATGTAAGCCCGCTGGAACTGGCCCGCAAAAATTTCCTGCCTGTAATCATAGGCTTCCTCTGCGCCTTTGCCGCAGCCTGTTTCATGCTTTAAACAACGAAAGGAGTCCTTCTATGTGCGGAATTTCCGGTTTTTTCCATGCAAAGCAAGATTTTACAAAGGAGCGTGGGCAGTATCAGGAAATCCTGAACGCCATGAACCTGGCCTTACGGCGGCGGGGTCCTGATGACAGCGGAACCTTCCTGGGGCCTCATTTCGGCCTTGCCCATGTGCGTCTGTCCATTGTGGATCTGGTCACCGGGCACCAGCCCATGTTTAAAACCTGCCAGGGCCAGACCTGGGGCATTGTCTACAACGGGGAACTGTACAATACTGATGAGCTGCGGCAGGAACTGAAAAGCCTTGGCTGTTCCTTTGAAACCACAAGCGATACCGAGGTGATTCTTGCCTCTTATATGGAATACGGTCCTGAATTTGTCAAAAAGCTTAATGGGATCTTTGCCATAGCCATTATGGACCCCATTCACAGCCGTCTTGTTCTTTACAGGGACAGAGCCGGGGTAAAGCCTCTGTTCTATTCCGTACCCGGGGAAACCGTAGTCTTTTCCTCCGAGATCAAAGGCCTTTTCTGCTTTCCCGGCATAAAGCCGGCAGTGGATCTGGACGGTCTTAACCAGATCTTTAGCATAGGCCCAGCCAGAACCAGCGGAAACGGCGTTTTTAAAGATATCCATGAAGTTCTGCCCGGACACTATTGTTTATGTACGGCAGACGCCGTTTGCCAGAAAAGCTACTGGAGGCTGGAAAGCCGCCCCCATGAAGACAGCTATGAAAAAACCGTGGAAAAAACCGCCTGGCTGGTGGAAGACGCCGTCACGCGGCAAATGGTATCTGACGTACCTGTGTGCACCTTCCTGTCAGGCGGCGTAGACTCCAGTCTGGTTTCCTCCATCTGCGCCCGGAAACTGAAGCAGAAAAACAGGCGGCTGTCCACCTTTTCCTTTGATTTTGCCGGAAACAGGGAAAATTTTAAGGCCAGCGCTTTCCAGCCTTCCCAGGATCGCCCCTATGTGGAGCAGATGGTATCCTATCTGGATTCTGATCACCATTTTCTGGAATGCACCTCTGACCGGCAGGCAGAGCTTTTAAAAGATTCCGTTCTGGCCCACGACCTTCCTGCCATGGCAGATGTGGACTCATCCATGCTGTACTTCTGTTCCCAGGTAAGCCCTCTCTGCAAGGTGGCCCTGACCGGGGAATGTGCCGACGAAATCTTCGGCGGGTATCCATGGTTCCATAAGGAAGAATGCTTCAGAGCCCATACATTTCCCTGGACCATGGACTTAAACGCCAGGCAGGTGCTGCTGAAAGACGAATTCTTACATGAACTTCACATGGAAGAATATGTGCGCCGGACCTATGAAGCCTCTCTGGCCCAGACTCCACGGCTTCCCGGCGAGCCTTCTGCCGAAGCCAGACGGCGGGAAATCTCCTGGCTGAATCTAAAATGGTTTATGCAGACCCTGTTAAACCGCATGGACCGGACCAGCATGTACAGCGGACTGGAAGCCCGGGTTCCCTTTGCCGATCACCGGATCATAGAATATATGTGGAATGTTCCGTGGGAAATGAAAGCCAGAGACAGCATTGTAAAAAATCTTTTAAGGCAGGCAGGGCGGGGCAAGCTGCCTGATGAGATTCTGTTCAGAAGAAAATCTCCCTACCCTAAAACCTATGACAAAGAGTATGAGAAGCAGCTGGCCGGGAAAGTGAGGGAAATTCTGGAAGACAGCTCCTCCCCGGTACTGCAGTTTTTAGACAGGGAGAAAACCCTTCGCTTCCTGTCCAGCCCCTCGGACTATGGAAAGCCCTGGTATGGCCAGCTAATGGCCGCCCCCCAGATGATGGCATATGTGATTCAAGTAGATTTCTGGATGCGGCAGTATCAGGTGGAAATCATCTGAAATTCCTCACGATCAAATTGGGGGCAGACTCTTATGCATTCCGCAAAAAAGTCTGCCCCCATTGGAAATCATCTGTTTTGCCGGCGCCCTCGCCAAAGTTCATTCCCGCCTAAGCCGCTGCGATTCTAAGCCTCGTCAATGGCCTTCCCGATGTCATTCCTCATGTACTTATTCTCAAAGTGAATCCATTCCGCTGCCTTATAAGCGTTCTTCCTGGCCTCTTTCAAATCCTTCCCCACAGCCGTCACTCCTAAAACACGGCCTCCGGCCGTTACGATCTGACCGTTTTCGTCAAGCTTGCTGCCTGCATGGAACACATAGTACCCATCCCTGTCCTGAAATGCCTCAAACCCGGATATGGGATACCCTTTCTCATAGTGCTGGGGATACCCTTTGGATGCCAGCACCACGCATACTGCCGCATTATCCTCAAAGTCCAGCTGTATCTGATCCAATGTTCCGTCAATGCAGGCCTCAAACACTTCCACAATGTCATTCTTCATCCTTGGAAGCACCACCTGAGTTTCCGGGTCGCCGAACCTGGCATTAAATTCCAGTACCTTGGGCCCTTTCTCTGTCAGCATCAGCCCAAAGAAGATAATCCCTTTAAACTCCCTGCCCTCTGCCCTCATGGCGTCTACGGTAGGCTGGTAAATATTCTTACGGCAGTACTCATCCACCTCTTTGGTGTAGAAGGGGCTGGGAGAAAATGTTCCCATGCCTCCTGTATTCAGCCCTGTATCTCCGTCCCCGGCCCGCTTGTGATCCTGGGCGGAAGTCATAATCTTAATCGTCTTTCCGTCTACAAATGACAGCACCGAAACCTCCCGTCCTGTCATAAATTCCTCCACCACAATGCGATCCCCGGCAGAGCCAAACTGCTTATCCAGCATCAGGGTCTTAACGCCTTCCTCAGCCTCCTCCCTGGTCCTGCAGATGAGAACTCCCTTCCCAAGAGCCAGCCCGTCCGCCTTCAGCACGATGGGCATGTCCGCTGTCTCCAGATACTTTAAAGCAGCCTCCGGCGAGTCAAAGGTTTCATAAGCCGCTGTAGGGATGTTGTATTTTTTCATCAGATCCTTGGAAAATGCCTTGGAGCCCTCCAGAATCGCCGCATTCTTTCTGGGGCCGAACACCCGAAGCCCTGCTGCCTCAAAAGCATCCGCCGCTCCCGCTGCCAGCGGATCGTCAGGTCCGATGATTGTCAAGTCAATGCCCTTCTCCTTTGCAAACGCCGTCAATCCGTCAAAATCCATAACGCCTATATTTACGCACTCCGCAATCTCTCCAATCCCTGCATTGCCCGGCGCACAGTAGATCTTTTCCACCTTGCTGCTCTGGGCCGCTTTCCATGCGATGGCATGCTCTCTTCCGCCGCTGCCTGTAATCAATACCTTCATTTTTTCACCATTCCTTTCCAAGGCACAAACAAATCGTGAAAGCTTTGTCAAATTCTTTCACTCTTCTTCCTCCTTCGCCGCAGAAAGACCGGAATCTTTCAGCCGCCCGTTTGCAATCATGTCAATAGCCTGGGGCAGAATCTTCCACTCCGCCTCTTCCATAACCCGTCTCTGCAAAGTCTTAGGCGTGTCTCCTGGAAGCACTTCCACCGCCTTCTGCAGAATAATGGGGCCTGAATCCACGCCTTCATCCACAAAGTGCACCGTAGCCCCTGTCAGCTTCACGCCTCTCTTCAAAGCGGCCTCATGGACTTTCAGCCCGTAATACCCTACGCCGCAGAAAGAGGGGATCAGGGATGGATGGATGTTAATGATCCGGTTGCGGTACTTCTGAATCATGGCTGCAGGAATGGTCACCAAAAATCCGGCCAGCACAATCAGATCCAGCCCATACTCGTCCACCTTCCCAAGCAGGGCCTTGTGGAACTCTTCCCGGCTTTCAAAAGATTTCGGGGACAGGCACACTGCGTCAATTCCATGGGCTTTTGCCCGCTCCAGGGCATAAGCCCCCGGATTGTTGCTGATGACCGCCTTGATCCCCGCATTGGTAATTCCGCCATTGTCAATGGCATCTATAATCGCCTGGAGGTTGGTCCCTCCCCCGGACACCATGACGCCTAGTTTCAGCATAAGGCCACCCCTTTTTCTCCCGCTTCCACAGAGCCGATAATATACGGAACATCCCCTGCCGCCTTTATGGCCTCCATCGCCTTGTCCGCATCGCCTGGATCAACGGCCACAATCATGCCGATTCCCATATTGAACGTGTTGTACATCATCTCTTCCGCAATATCCCCCTTTTGAGCCAGCAGACGGAAAATGGCCGGGACCTTATAGCTGTCCTTGTTGATCACTGCCCTTGTGCCCTCTTTCAGCATGCGCGGAACATTTTCATAAAACCCGCCGCCGGTTATGTGGCTGCAGGCTTTTATTGTCACTCCTGCTTTTCTTACGCTCTTCAGCGCTTTCACATAGATCCTGGTAGGCGCCAGCAGCGTCTCCCCTAATGTCTTTCCCAGCTCCTGGTAATACGTGTTCAGCCCTTCCTTTGTCAGCTCCTTCTCAAACACCTTGCGCACCAGGGAAAAGCCATTGCTGTGAACGCCGGAAGAGGCCATGCCGATAAGCACGTCTCCTGCCTTCAGATTTTCGCCTGTAACCATATCTTTTTTATCGCAGACCCCTACGGCAAATCCCGCCAGATCATAGTCCTCCTCAGGCATCAGCCCCGGGTGCTCCGCAGTTTCGCCTCCGATCAGCGCTGCCTCTGACTGGACGCAGCCTTCTGCAACCCCCTTTACGATGTCTGCGATCTTATCCGGATAGTTCTTTCCGCAGGCAATATAGTCCAGGAAAAACAGAGGCTCGCCTCCTGCGCAGGCAATGTCATTTACGCACATGGCCACCGCGTCAATGCCGATGGTGTCATGCTTATCCATAATAATGGCCAGCTTAACCTTTGTCCCGCATCCGTCCGTCCCGGACAGCAGCACCGGTTCTTCCATTTCCTTAATCTTTGAGAGAGAAAACGCTCCGGAAAATCCGCCCAGGCCGCCTAAAACCTCCGGCCTCATGGTCTTTGCAACGTGTTTCTTCATCAATTCCACTGACTTGTATCCAGCTTCAATATCTACTCCGGCTTTCTTATAGTCCATAAGTTCCTCCATTCATGCCCTTACCTTTCAGGCCCATCTTTTCTTCATGCCCTTCGGCGCCGGCGGATAATATCCGTCAATGCTCCTTGTCCCTATTTCTTCATCTGTCCCAGGTATTCCTTATATCCGATCTTATCAAGCTTTTCCGCCTTTGCCGCAACGTCATTTTTCAAAGATTCCGAGTAAGCCTTCAGTCTTTCCAGAAGCTCCTGGTCTGACACGGCCAGAATCCTGGCTGCCAAAATCCCCGCATTGGTTCCGCCGTTAATGGCCACCGTGGCCACCGGAATGCCGGAGGGCATCTGAACAATGGAATACAGGGAATCCACTCCCCCTAAGTCGGAAGTCTTCATGGGAATGCCGATAACCGGCATAGGGAACAGGGCAGCGCACATCCCCGGCAGATGGGCCGCCTTCCCTGCTCCTGCAATCACCACTTTTACCCCTTTTTCCTCCAAAGACTTGGCATACTGAAAAAAAATGTCAGGTTCCCTGTGGGCCGATATCACTGTCATCTCAAAATCAACCCCCAGTTTCTCCAAAATATCCGCTGCCTGTGCCATAACAGGCATATCAGAGTCGCTGCCCATTACGATTCCCACTTTAGCCATATGAATTTCTCCTTTTTTGCTGTCCCGTTTTACAGGCATCCGCCTGGGGAAATGTCTGCCCGTTCTTTCAGAGCATCCCCTCCCCGTCCGCCTGGTCTGGTTTCATATTTATGCAAACATCATACAGGTTTTTACAAATATCGTCAATACATTTATGCGATTTCCCTTATGGCCTTCTGACAGCCTGCCAAATCGTTAAAATGCTTATCAGGTTTCTATCTCATGATCTGCTCTAATATAGAAGGATCTTTAATCTTCTTATCTTCTGCCAGCAAGACAATCTTAGACATGATCTCCGCTGTCTTCGGGTCTTCATCCACAAACGGCAAAAACAGCTTTCCTCTCTTCTGGCTGTGTACAGGCAGAATGTGAAGCATAGCCCCGCCTTTCTGGTGCACCACGCCGCTTCCCAGATGAACCGTATAGCTTCCCCGGCTGCCTTCAATCACTGCGTGGCTGCCGGTTAAAGTCACATTCTTCAGCCCGAACAGAGGCAGGTTAAACTCTGCAATGGCTCTGCGCATCTCAATGGTAGAGTGGCTGGTTTCCGGGTCCACCCCTCCTGCATGGGCCACGCTGACTGCCAGATCCACATCCCGCATGACCTCGCTGTAAATCAGGTCAGGCACCTTTTCTATTGTAAGGGCTTCGTACGTCTTCCTGTCAGAAAATTCCACCCACTCCAGCGTAGGGGCTTCCGCGTCACTTGGGGAAAACCAGTCTGCCAAAGCATAGATTCTTGCCACAATGTTTTCTTTATAGTATACCTTCTGCAGCCCTTCCTCATAATCTGCGGCCCACCGCCTGCCTTTCAGGCATCCCACTGTCTTCTGAGGCTGAATCTGGTTGCCTGCAAACATCCTGGAATATCTCTGCCCCAGTTCTTCCGGAAGCTTCACATACAGTTCCCGGAATACCTGTTTAAAGGGCTGCCGGATCTGATGCTCAAACAGGTATTTCTGGTATTCGTGCCAGTTTCCTGCCTGATACAGATCAAGCGGATGGGCAATGCGGATTTTCTCACTGCCGTCCAGCCTGCGGGTCTTCCCGTCCCAGGAAGTCATGGTTATTTCTAAACCCTTTTGGGCCTCTTTCATTTCCGAAGGTTCGAACCAGGTATCCACAAATCCCATAAAATCTCCGCACACAAACACCAAAGGCTTTAAAATAGCCTTGACCACCGGATTCTCCAGCAGGCCTTTAGTCTCTGCCGCTGTAAACCAGGCGCCGTTTTCCATGGATTCCTCCATCATCTTCTTGGCCCGCACATGCTGGTCCTTCAGTTTCCTGTTGGCCTCTTTCAGCTCCAGCACGTAGGGGTCCTTCCCCAGCCGCGTCGGAACCGACTTAAGGCTTTTCCCGCTCTTCTGGCACAGGATCTGGCTTTTCCCCTCCTCATTAATGGAGAGGCACAGGTCCGTATCGCTTACCTGCTTCCACTGCATATAGGGGGCAAATTCTTTTGCCAGCCTGGTTTCCATCCGCAGCGTCAGCCTGGTCACATCGGCAAACCCTGCATGGACGCTTAAATTTACTAAAGCGATCTCAGCTGCCTTTGTCTCGCTGGCCCGTCTCTGGGCGCCGAACTGCTTTGCCTCTTTGGAAAAATTCTGGATAAACTGGTACCGTCCCAGCATATCCGACTCTTCATTTTCGCCAAAAGGCACCAATCCATAGCTCATCAGCAGATCTTTGTTTCTCTTAGCCCCGATCTCCGCCTGCAAGGCTTCCAAAGTCACTTTTCCCGTGGCCGCATCTGCATACTTCCTGGCTCTGGAATGTTTCTGTCCGTCGGAAATATACTTGGCCGCTTTATAAAGGAGACTGAAGTTCTTTTCCCCCAGCAGCCCGTAGCACTCCCTGAACCAGTCAATGTCAAAAGCGCCGTCCTGCAGCTCTTCGTCAGACAGGGGCGTATACCTGGTAATGATGGCCTTTTTCTGGTCATCAAACCGCTCGTTCATATGGGCCATAAAGTAATAGCATCCGCTTTTTAGCCCGGCGAACCCCAGGTACTCTTCAATGATGTCTATCCACTGAGGCGCATACATGGCCACCTCCACCAGCCGATCCGCCTTGATGCTGGTTCCCTTTAAGGCCTCCTTAAGAGTCTGGCCGCTGTCTGTCCGGGCCGGATAGCAGGCTTTCAGAAGCTGGCTTAACACTCCTCTTTTGCTGTGATCCGGGTTGTAGGACCAGCAATAGTAGGCGTCGCGGCTCAGCGGGTCCTTTCCCAGGGCCATAAGGATGCGGATCAGCCAGGAAGTCCCCTGGATATAGGAAATCCCCGCCATATCCGCAGTTACCCGAGTCTCCTCTTCCCCCCGCCGCAGCTCTGTATCCACAAACACCGGCACAATGGCATCGTACAGCTCCTTTACCAGTTTCCCGCACCAGGTATTGGAGCCTGCCAGCTCCTCCCCCTGTTCCAAAACCTGGTTTGCTGTCTCATTGCCAAAAAACTGGCTCCAGGTCCGCCAGTTGCCGGATTTCTTATACTCGCCTTTTACCATACGGCAGATAGCCTGCAGCGCAGAGCCTCTGTGGAAATAGTTGAGCACACCTTTATACAGCACGTCTTTTGTCACCAGCCCAAGATGGTAAGCTTTCAAAAACCAGTACGGAACCATGGCTGTCATGTTTTCCGCTCCCCACCTCATCTGGTTCCTGCCGCCTGCCGCAAACTGGCTTCGCTCCCGGTCTTCCCTGCATGTAAGCTCCAGCCCCCAGGCCGCATAAAACGCCTTTTTGAACTCCTCATCCGTTTCCCAGTATCTAAGCCCTTCAAAAAACCGGTCAAAAAACCGCAGGCCTGTAATGCATATCTCCTCCTTAGACATAACCCCTCTCCAGTTTTTATACTCATATGGGATCATCATGGATTTCTTGTTCATAATCGGCGTTATGGCTGTCATGGCATAGATCCCCGCGTTGAGGAGAAGTTTTCTGTCCATAAATTCCGTGCGGTAGATGGAGCGGATCTCGTTTAGCTGTTTTGGATATTCCACGGTAAAAGGCTCTGGTTTAAACGGCATCTTTCCCATAACCGCCTGATAAAATCTTCTTCCGTTTTCATATGCCTGACTGTTTGTAAGGAGCATCCTGGCCTCTATCTGGATAAACACGCCGTAATCGCCGATCTCCTTCTCATAAAACGCCCTCAGTTCCTTTTCCAGAGGGTAGTTTTCCAGACATGGCTTTGCCGGGCGATCCTTCAGCCGCCAAAAGGAATTCCCTATCAGCTGCGTCTCCCCGCTGGCGGACAAGTACTCATAGTCTTTATGTTCCCGGATCAGATTGTCCAGTTTCTTTATTTTCTCAATAACCTCTTTCTCTGTCAAAGTCATGCATGCTTTCACGGCATCCGCCTGGACGCTGATTTTGGGTATTTCCTCCAGTGCTTCATAATCGTAAAGGCCGAATCCCATGTCATCTGCGGCCTGGGATCTCTCCTCGCCCAAAATCTCCGAAAGAAGCACCCGTTCCTTGTCCGTAGGATTTTCCACTGTCAGCGCCAAAGGTTTCGTCCTCTCATAGAGAGCCGCCCTCTTCCCGTCCTTTGAAAGGCGCAAAAGAATATCAAGGCCGGCGCTGCGCTTTTCCTCCTTCTTATCCTTTAGAAGCCGTTTTAAGCATTCTGTTATGCCATCATCGTCCTGAGCCATAAGGAACGACAAAAGTTCTCTGCGCAGGCCGCTTCTTTTAAAGCGCAGCATATCCTCCATAAGGCGGTAGTCTTCCCTTTCCAAAGAAAGTTTTTTTACCAGGGAAACCGCCTTTGCCGAGGCATTTTCCTGGGCAAGGCCCATGTACTGGATCAAAAGTTCCTTTTGGGTCCGGTCTGCAGGCCGATGCAGCAGCAGAACCAGGTAATTGCTTCTGCCGTAATTTCCTGACATGTTCCCCAGCAGCGCTGCCGCCCTGGTAATCTTTTCCTGGTCTTCCAGAACATATGCCAAAAACGCCAGCTGCTCAATAACCTGGGTCTGGGAAAGTTCTACCCGGTACCAGGGAAAAATGCAGGGATCATACACCAGACCCTTTTTGGGAAGCTGTTCGTAAATATTCAGGAATTTGCCGTACAAGTCCTCAGCCTCCTGCCGATCCGCGTAATAATCCGTCAGCACCGGCTTTAGCGGCTCGTCTCTCTCTGTCTGCCTGTACCCGTCTTTCTTATACAGAAGATCCCGAATCCAGCCGCTTAAGGGATAAGAGAAGGCAGGCAAAAACGCAGCCACCAGCTCCAGATCATCCCAGTATTCCAAAATCACCTTCTTTGCCGCCCTGCCCCGGATATTGCTGTCAAACAAACTCTGATTGTAATAGGAACAGGTCAGCTTCTGATTCTTAGTCCCGCAGTCAATGAGACGCATCATCACCTGGACAGCATCATCCGCCTCCTCAAACCCCAGAGCCCACAGGCCTGTGCTGATTGCTATGGAATCATTGGTCTGAAACTGCTCCATGCATAACGCCTTGTCTCTCAGGCATTTTCCCATGAGCTGAAGAAGCTTCAGGCTGATCCTGTCCGTGTGATTCTCGTCAAATATCCCGATCCAGGTAGCTGCCGCCCTTTTCACTGAAGAATAGCGGATCAGATCATGTTCCTCTATGACATTTAAAAGTACGAGAAATGCCTCTTTGGTTCCCTGATCCATGGCTTCGCAGATGCTCTGGCGAAGCCCCTCCTGAAGCCTGGCAGCCAGGAGAAGATCGCCTAAAAGCCGATGCAGTCTGCTGCTGTCGCTGCGGATGATTCCCAAGATCATCTGCCTGTCCAGATATGCGGTGTTGTTTTCGCTTAAAATCAGCTCCTCCAATGCATTTATAACCTTCTCATTGCCTCTGTCAATCTCCGCTGCATAAATATAGCTGAAGCCATTGTCAAAGTTCCAGCAATGGCTTATGTAATCCCGTTTTTCCTCGTCCATGCGCCTTAAAATGTAATCTTCCACGCAAACGCCGCAGAATCCCAAATTATCATAAACCGTTAACAGGGAAAATGCCTGTCTGACAGAGGGGCCGTAATTTGCCGTCCGAACGGTCCTGCGGTTCCATCCCCAGGAAAACGGAAATTTATTTAATTTATCTACTATATAAAGAAACGACTCTCTGTACTCCCCAGGCACAAAGGCCTCCATAAGCCCATGTTTTTTAAACCACCCGGAGGGCGCTGCCCTGCCCTGATCATCAGAAGGCAGCTGATAAAACTCCGCTGCCACCTGGCCTATCAGGCTTCCCTCGGTTCCCGAATTTCCCATTAGCTCCTGGGCGAAAAGCCTGTCTTCCTTCCCAAGTCTTCCAATCCGTTTTTCCCTCTCCTCTTTCCGCGCCCTGTCAATGGCCATTCTGGTGCCCGCATCATACTCTCCCATTGCTACCACATCCTTCCTGAAAGCATTGTTAACCTGACAAATGTAAAGATCCCCTTCTGCCCAATGACATCATCCAGTCTCTCCAAAGGTTTCTCATCTTGAAAAATCCGGTAAATCCCATCCTCAAAGCACTGGATGGCATTGTCCTGGGCCTGCTTTAAATCTGTTTTTTTCTCCCCATAAAGGACTCCCAGCGAAACCTTCCCTGACTCTGCCTTGTCCTCAATCTCCTGTTTTGTAAGGCACTTTATCAGTTCCCCTGCTCCCTGTTCTTCCAGCCGTTCATTGTACTCTCTGACTCCCGCTTCCACTACTGCCAAAATCAGCTCCCTCACCGTAGATGGAGTTGTTAAAAGGCGGTAAGTCCTGGGTTCCACAGACTTTTTGCGTTTTCCCATATGCTTTATATTGACTATTATTTCCATAAGCAGCCTCCTCTTATAATAAGTTTGCAAATGTCAATAGTTAAAGCTTTTCATATATTTTATCACATTTTGACAATCTTTACTATCCGAAAAACAGCACAAAACCATCAAACACATTATGCTCTAGCTCACCAGCTCTTATACCAGTCGCAAACATGAGAAGTATCCCTATATTTTTTGAATCAAGAAAATGAGTCGATTGTGAAATTTTTTCAACTCCAGTCTTCGGTTATTCCATTCCTCATCTTTACATCTGCTATGTTTCAGTTCTCCAAATTCAAATGACGACAATACGCCATCTACATCAAACACAACCTTAACGTCATCGTTCATTAAATACTTTACTCATTTTTTATGTCCTCCTTCTTTAAATTACACATTTTGTTGACATCCATCATTAATCTGATATAATTAAATTAAATAGGTGGTGGTAACTTGGTAGATACAATAATAAGCATAATTGCTAATATCTTTTCTATATTTGGTATTACTATTAATGCTAAAGAAATACATAAGAAATTTACAAGTAAAAATCCTCGCAGGATAAGTATTATCGTTTTTATATCTATATGTTGTGTTTTGGTATTATGTTTTCTCATTGCCAAGCAAAAATCTATTACAGTGACAAAAGTAATACTTAGTGAGAATTCATTAATTATGGATATTAGTGAATCACATACTTTAACTGCAACAGTATTATATTCCAATAATTCTATGAACAGCGATGTTCTTTGGAATTCAAGTAATAATTCTATTGCAAGTGTGGATCAAAATGGAGTAGTTACCGCATTAACTAACGGGGAAGCAACCATCGTTGCTCAAGCGTCAAAAAACAATACTACTGAAATTGCAGAATGTACGATTGTCATTGAATCATCCCCCAGTGGATATTCTATATCTGTTCATCAGCTTAGTATAGATTCTTATGCCTATGTATATGTGAAACCATATGATAACAATATTACCAATATACAAATTTATGGCAGATCACCCTCTGGAAAGATATTTACCCCTAATAAAGATGAAAATGACTTATATCATTTCTATTCAGAGTGTGGTACTTGGACTATATACGCTTCAGTTGAAAATGATGCTGGTATTTATGAAGCTAACAAACCAGAAGATTTTATTACTATTGAAGTTACAAATACCACCGATATTTTAGGGGATTCAATTAATATATTTAATAACTTATTCCAGTAAACTCCTTAATTTTGATGCTTCAACTTTTTTACAAAATAGTTGAAGCATTGCATCTTTATATGAATTTGCGATTTCATTTTTTTCTTTTTAACACGCTTCTGAGCTCGTTAAATTCTCTTCTAATATTCCATGAGTAAATCCGTCCAAACCATATTTTCTGATTGCATTTTGCAGTGTTTATTTGACGGTTTACTAAGATAGGCGCTTCCGTTCTTTCATTTATTCCCTTCTTTCTATATATTTTTTATTTACATTGTGCAAGCATTATGATACA
>CAMUJH010000089.1 GCA_947089145.1 uncultured Hungatella sp.
TCCCACAAAGTGGAACGCACAGCTACCGGAAAGCAATTTTCAAACACGCTCTAGTGTAACACAAAAGCATATATTTTTCCATAGGACGAATTTATTTTTCCGGTTTGTTTTTCCCCGGGTTCTTGCGGAAATAAAACTCCTGTGGACGAATCGTGATTTGTGGCTTATAATTTAGAAAAAAGCTTCAAAGGAGATTTTCCCTATGTATTGTCCCAAATGCGATATGGAATTTATAGACGGAATCACCGTCTGCACCGACTGCGGCAGTCCGCTTGTTGAATCGGAGGAGGCCGCAAAGGCCATGAAAGAAAAAGAACAGCAGGAACTGCTTCTTAAGCAGCAGGAATATCTGGATAAATTAAATCGGCAGCTGGAGGAAATGCAGGATGGAAAGCCCGATGCCCCTCTGGAGGCTGCCGTCCCCCGGCCTGCAAAAGTCTACGAGACGAAGGCTGAAAAGTACGAAGACCTGAAATCCTCCGCCTCGGCATTTCTCGTTGTAGGCGGCCTGCTCCTTGCCGCCGGCGCCGTATGCTGGACAGGCATGATCAACCTGCCCATGACCGGGCTTTCCAGGCTGATTTTCCAGGGTGCCCTCATTGTTATGGGAATTTTTTGCATGGCTGTGTACCTCAGCACCGCCCGCTCCGCCAAAAGGCTCCAGCCGGAGATCCATAAAGAAAAACAGCAGACAGAGGAATTGATCGCCTGGTTTTCGGACAGGTGGAAAGCCTCGGATATTGATATGGAAATTGAGGACAGGGAGTCCCTGTCAGAGGAGGAGATGAGCCTGAAACGGTTTCAGATTATCCAGGATTACCTGATTACCGGAAAAGATCTGCCTGATCCGGCCTATGTGGACGCGCTGTGCGAGGAGATCTATGGACGGCTGTTTGAGTCCTAAAGCCCATCCGGTCCCTGTCCCCTGATGCCGGGCCATGCCTTTCTCTGCGGCCTTCAGGCTGCCGGGCTTGTAACAGTTTCTGGACTTCCGCAATACTATATACTATCACATCACCAAATCACAAACACTCCAGTTTAAATAAATCAGGCAGGAAGCGCCGGCATGCCGTGACTCAAAGTCCCGGTGAGACGGCGCTTCCTGCTGATCCCATATTCTTTTTCCTGCCCTTATTTCACCAGCAGTGACTTTCCGGTCATCTCTTTCGGCTGTTCCATACCCATCAGTTCAATCAAAGTAGGAACAATATCCGCCAAACGTCCGCCCTCCCTCAGCTTTACAGCCGGATCGGCATTAACCAGAATAAACGGAACCGGGTTGGTAGTATGCGCTGTAAACGGCGCTCCTGTCTCATAGTCAACTAGCTGCTCCGCATTGCCGTGATCAGCGCATATAAACAGAACGCCGTCCACTTCCTTTACTGCATCAACCGCCCGCCCCACACAGGCGTCCACGGTTTCAATGGCCTTAATGGCAGCTGCCTCCACGCCTGTATGGCCTACCATATCCGGGTTGGCGAAATTAATAATGATCACATCGTATTTTCCCGACTTAATGCACTCCACCAGCTTATCGCATACTCCCGGCGCACTCATCTCCGGCTTTAAGTCATAAGTGGCCACTTCCTTGGGAGACGGAATCAGGAACCTGTCCTCGCCCTTGTTAGGCTCCTCAATGCCGCCGTTAAAGAAAAACGTAACGTGGGCATACTTTTCGGTTTCTGCAATCCTGGCCTGAGTCATGTTGTGTTTTGCAAGATACTCGCCAAATGTATTTACAATGGTTTCTTTCTTAAATGCCACCAGCTTATTGCCAATGGTATCGTCGTAGTCCGTAAAGCACACGTACACCAGTTTCAGCCTGTCTCCTCTGTCAAATTCCTTAAAGTCGTCATCGCAGAAAGCCCTGGTGATTTCCCTTGCCCTGTCAGGACGGAAATTGTAGAAAATGACGGAATCGCCATCCTGAACCGTGGCTACCGGCTTGCCATCCTCCATAACGATCACCGGCTCCACAAACTCGTCGAATTTCTCTGCGTCGTAGGAAGCCTGAATGCCTGCCGGACCGCTTGGGGCCGGTGTGCCCTCACCCTTTGTAAGAGCCCTGTATGCCCGCTCTACACGATCCCAGCGGTTATCTCTGTCCATGGCATAGTACCGCCCCTGAACCGTGGCCACCTTGCCAACGCCTATCTCCTTCATCTTAGCTTCCAGTTCCTCCACAAATGCCTTGCCTGATGCGGGAGGCGTGTCACGTCCGTCCAGGAAGCAGTGAACGTAAACCTTGTCAAGGCCATGTCTTTTGGCCAGTTCCAGAAGGCCGTAGATATGGGTGTTGTGGCTGTGAACTCCTCCGTCCGATACCAGCCCCCACATGTGAAGGGCGGAATTATTCTTTTTGCAGTTTTCAACCGCCTCTAAAAACTCCGGAACTTCAAAGAAGTCTCCGTCTTCAATGGATTTGGTGATTCTGGTCAGTTCCTGATATACAATACGGCCTGCCCCCATATTCAGATGGCCAACCTCGGAATTGCCCATCTGGCCGTCCGGAAGCCCCACTGCCAGGCCGCTGGCCTGCCCTTTTACAAAAGGACACTGGCTCATCAACTGATCCATTATCGGAGTTTTGCCTTCACATACCGCATTGGCCTCGCATTTGTCGTTGAGGCCGTATCCGTCAAGAATCATTAACACTGTTGGTTTCTTACCCATAATCATTCTCCTTTACTCCCTTGTCTTAATTTTCACATTCATTGTACATGATTTCGCACAATCTTTCAATCATAAATTCTTCAGCCATTGCCCGCCAAAATATTATACCTCTTTCCTTTCTGCCGTTCAACTCTCAAATAAACCTGTATGCCGCCGAATCGGCGGCAGGCTCTTAAATCGTAAAGGAGCAAACACCCGTTTTACGGGAATTTGCTCCTTTTCATTCAAATTACGTTGTCATCCTGCCTTTTTTGATATAAAACGTTTTACTCTTCCGCCGCATTCATTCCTGCGATCCGCCCGAAAGTCATAATGTCGGAATACGCATTTCCTCCCAGACGGTTATTGCCATGGATTCCTCCTGTTACCTCGCCTGCCGCATACAGTCCCGGGATTACCTGTCCGTCTTTGTCAAGCACCTGGGCATCCGCATTTATCTGGATTCCTCCCATTGTGTGATGTACCGTCGGCGTACGAAGGCTTGCGTAGAACGGGGCCTGTGCAATCACCGCATTCTGGCTGGCCGCCTTTCCGAACTCGTCAGAACCGTTTTGCATTCCTTCATTATAAGTGTCTACCGCCGTCTTAAGGGCGGCTGCATCCACACCGATTTTTTCTGCCAGCTCCTCAATGGTGTCTCCTGCAAATGTATGGCCGTCCGCTATCAGAGATTCAATCTGCGCCGTCCTGCTGTCATCACCCGCAATCTGGCTGGAGTCCACAATAAGCCACATCTGCCCGTCTGTCTGTTCCAGTTCCGCCATGGACATCTCATACCGCGTTCCGTCTTCCTTAACAAACCGTTTCCCTTCCTTATTAACAAACATATAATACTGGGCGCTGAGCCAGTTTCCTACAAACTGAGCCACGCATCCGCAGTCGTTAATAGGATCGCCTAAAGGATGTACCTGAATCTGATCCAAATCAATCAGATTGGCTCCAGCCGCTTCCGCCAGTTTAAGGCCGTCTCCGGTGCTGCTGACCGCACAGCTGGTCATTTTCGTGGTAATAGCTCCGTTGCTGTACTGATAAACCAGATCCGAGTTTGCAGCATAACCGCCTGTGGACAGGATCACTGCCTTAGACGCATGAACCGTAATGGTGGAGCCGTCGCTTCTCTCCGCCACAACGCCGCAGGCCCGTCCGCTGTCATCCATTAAAATCTCTGTAACATCTGCATCCGTAAAAATCTCGGCTCCGGATTTCACCGCCTGCTCTTCCAAAAGGGTGATATACACGTTTCCGCCATTGTCGCCTTCTGTGCCTGTTGCCTTTATGAGATCAATCTGATGGCCTCTCTGCCATTTCCCTCCAATGGCCATGAAAATGTAATCCTCCTTAAAAGGCACGCCGATATCCTCTTTCAGCCACTTCAAACTGTCCACGGCACCGATTGCAAATGTATTGATCAAATCCAAATCCCCAATCTCTCCGCCGCCGGTATAAGTCTGAAGAGCATGCCAGCTTGGACTGTCAAACAGAGTCTCTGACCCTGATGCTTTCCATGCGTCATAGTCCTGGTTTACCGCCTCAATAAGAGCTTTGTATTTCTCATCATCCGTCTCAACTGCAATGGCTTCCTCCACTTCTCTCTCCAGGTCAGCCGTAGTCTTTGCGCCAGTAGACTCTAAAAGCTCCATATCAGCCACATTGTATGTACCTTCTCCCAGCCGGGTGTTGCCGCCGATAGAGCTCATTTTCTCCAGCACAACAACGGTTGCGCCTTTCTCCCCTGCGCTGGCTGCCGCCGCAAGCCCTGCTCCGCCTGCTCCCACGATGACGATCTCCGTGTCCAGAAGCATGTCTTCTCCCGCTTCCTTTGCAGCCGCTGTCTGGTAATCTTTCACATCCAGCCCGCCGCTTATAAGAGCCGCCTCCACTGCCGCCAGAAATCCCTCTGATGTAATGGTGGCACCGGATACACAGTCCACGGCAATGCTCTGATTATCCACAACCGCCTTAATCAGCTGCTCCATAGCCGTATCTCCGATCCCGGCCGTCTCTTCCGACTCCAGCACCTGGATATTGCTGATGGAGCCGTCAGCTTCCACATTGACTGCCACTTTAATGTCTCCGTTTCTTCCTGTGCCGCTGCCTTCAAAAGTTCCCCCTGCCTTAGGGGCCTCTGTCGTCTCAGCCACAGTGGTAGTTTCCGCAATGGTAGTTTCCGCAGCTGTCGCCTCCGTCTGGCTTCCTCCCCCGGAACACCCTGCCAGCGAAGACATTGCCAAAGCCGCCGCCATAATGCCTGCCATCCATCTTCTTCTCCTGATTCTCATAACCGTTCTCCTCCTAAGATTGTTCCTATATCCCAAGCCCCTGCTGTGTCTGAGTCCGCAGATTTCCTTTTTTCACATATACGCAAATTTGTGACATGCACACAGAGCATACGTTAACAAAAAACCTGCTTATGGACAAGACCGGAAAGAGCCTGGAAATACCTGTACATATCTGTATTATACCGCTTTTACTGCGGATAAATAATTGCTTTTTTTATTGAAAATCATAGCGAAAATTCATAAATTCTGTTATACTGTCAGCATCAAACGCACCGCAAAGGAGCCCTGATCCCATGAATCTAAATCAGCTTTACTATTTCCGGGTTCTGGCAGACTATGAGCACTACACAAAAGCCGCCGAAGAACTGCATATTACTCAGCCCACCTTAAGCAAAGCCATATCTTCTCTGGAGGAAGAACTGGGGGCTTACCTCTTTGAAAAAAAGGGGAGAAATATCGCTCTGACTAAGCAGGGAAAACATTATCTGGAATATGTCAAAGCCGCATTAAGCGAATTGGAGCGGGGCAATGACTATCTCCGCAGAGAGCATGCCATGGCGGAAGGGTACATTGACTTAGGCATGGTAACTTCTGTGGAATACGACATGGTTCCCCAATGGATTCAAAGCTTTTGCAGTTCCATAAAGAAGCATGTGTTCTTCTCCTGTAAAACCGGGACTTCCCGCCAACTGGTCAACGGGCTGAAGGACAATCAGTTCGACCTGATCTTCTGCACTGCCATTTCCTCCGAAGCTCAGATTGAATTTGTCCCTGTTTTTCAGCAGCTTCTGGTTGCCGCCGTCCCTGCCTCGCACCGTTTTGCCTCCAGAAAGTCCATCCATATCCAAGAACTGGAGCCGGAAAATATAATCATCCATACCCGCTCCTCCAGCATGTGGGACATAACCAGCCAGATCTACCGGGAGGCCGGTATCGCCGTCCGGGCCGCCGGCGAGGCGGAAGAAGATCGGACCATTATCGGAATGATACGCGCAGGAATCGGCTGCGCCGTCATGACCGACAGCCCGGGCATCCACACGGAGGGCGTAGCCCTCATCCCTCTTACAGGTACCAGCATCAAGCGCTATATTTCCATAGGCTATCGGAAAGAGCAGGCCAGACCTTATATGGCGGAATTGTTCCGCAGGCATATTATAGAAACATGTGCCGCCGCAGAGCGTCAAAACGGATAAAGAAACTGCGCTTTCCCCTGCAGGCGGTTCAGACCTATGCTGCACTTAAACGTTCTTCCCTGCATACCCAGGAGGGTTTTTGTATCATAGGACGCACTTTTCTATGAAATAAAAAAGACAGGCCTGCACAATCTGCGCAGCCGCCTGTCTTCCTTCATCTTTTTATGCAACTATAAGTTCACTTCAACTGTAATCAGAAGCGCCTTCAAAATCGGGTCGGTCTTCAAAGTGGACTTTACCAGACTCTTAACGTCATCAGCGCTCTTTCCCTCCGGATTATCAATGTCGAATACCAGGCCCATGCCAACTTTCTTCGTGAAATGGAATGTAACGCCTCCGTATTCTTTTCCGTCGAACATAGCCTGAATCTCTTTTGCCTTCAGAGTACTGTTAATCTTTACCATACGTTTTCCCTCCGCATACCATCATATAATTTTTGCAGGGAAAGCCAGTTTCTGACGTACTGCCCCTTTATCAGCCAAACGCCGCCCCCTGCCGCCCTACGGCTTTTTATATTATAACCCATGATTTTCCCTCCGTAAAGTGCTGTTTTTATGAAATTTTCATAAATTCTCTCTGTCAAAATGCACAAACATAAAAAAAACAAGAAATGTTTATCTAAAAAACTACCGTTTTTCAATAATATGTGGTACAATTTGGACATAGTATTATTGCAGCTGTCATCTAAGGGAGGCAGCTGCGCACTAATAAATTTCAGGGGGATATATTATGGCAAAAGAAATGATTGCAATGCTTCTTGCCGGCGGACAGGGTTCCCGTTTATATGCGCTTACCCAGAAGCTGGCAAAACCTGCAGTTCCTTTTGGCGGCAAATATCGTATCATCGATTTCCCGCTGTCGAACTGCGTTAACTCCGGCATCGATACGGTTGGGATTCTGACCCAGTATCAGCCGCTGGTTCTGAATGAGTACATCGGCAACGGGCAGCCTTGGGACTTAGACCGTCTCTATGGCGGCGTTCATGTGCTTCCGCCTTATCAGCAGGCCTCTGGCTCTGACTGGTATAAAGGTACTGCCAACGCTATTTATCAGAACATTTCCTTTATTGAGCGTTACAACCCACAATATGTAATTATCCTTTCCGGTGACCAGATCTGCAAGCAGGACTACAGCGACTTCTTAAAGTTCCACAAGGAGAAAGGCGCAGAGTTCAGCGTAGCGGTTATGGAAGTTCCGTGGGATGAGGCCTCCCGTTTCGGCCTTATGGTAGCTGACGAGAATGACAAGATTACCGAATTCCAGGAAAAACCGAAGAATCCGAAATCTAATCTGGCTTCCATGGGCATATACATCTTCAACTGGGATATATTAAAGAAATATCTCATAGAGGATGAGGCAGACGAAAACTCTGAAAATGATTTTGGCAACAACATTATTCCGAACCTGTTAAGGGACGGCCGCAACATGTACGCTTACCACTTTGACGGCTACTGGAAAGACGTAGGAACCATCTCCTCTCTGTGGGAAGCCAACATGGAAGTGCTGGACCCGGAGCACAGCGGCATCAACCTGTTTGACGAAAACTGGAAGATCTACAGCCGCAACAGCGGTATGACCGGTCACAAGATCAGCTGCGACGCAGTGGTTGAGAATTCCATGATCACTGACGGCTGCCGGATTGAGGGTACTGTAAAGCACTCCATCCTTTTTGCAGGCGTTAAGGTGGAGCCGGGCGCAGTGGTTGAGGATGCGGTAGTTATGGGCGGCACTACCATTAAAGCCGGCGCTGAAGTAAAGCACTGCATCATTGCAGAGAATGTTGTTATCGGGGCAAACGCCGTTGTAGGCGCCATGCCCACTGACACCGAGAAAGGTGTTGCAACCGTTGGCTCCGGCATTTATATCGGAGACAACGCAAAGATTGGCCCTAATGCCATGGTAAATAATAATGTAAAAGGCGGTGAAGAACAATGGTAAATTCCAACGCAAATGCCCTGGGCATCCTTTTCCCAAACAGTTACGATTCCTTGGTACCTGAGCTGGTAGGCGAGCGTCTGATGGCTTCCATTCCTTTCGCCGGCCGTTACCGCATGGTAGATTTTATGTTATCCAGCATGGTAAACTGCGGTATTGACAATGTTTCTCTGATTGTCCGCAAGAATTACCATTCCCTTATGGATCATCTCGGCTCCGGACGCGAGTGGGACTTAACCCGCAAAAACGGGGGTCTTAACATCGTTCCTCCTTTTGCCGAGAAAACTGTCAAAGTGTACAACGGACGGGTTGAAGCCTTGTCCAGCATTCTGGATTTCTTAAAAGACCAGAAGCAGCAGTATGTTGTCATGGCTGACACAAACATTGCTGTAAACTTTGATTTCAATTCCATGATCAGCGAGCACATTGAAAGCGGCGCTGACGTTTCCATCGCCTATGCAAAGGAAGAGATTCCTGTAAGCGCCAGACAGGCTACCAGTCCTAACAGAGGCCTGTATTACACGCTGCGCGTTGAAGAAGGCGATGTAAAAGAAATTTACATAAATCCTAAGGATGAGGGCATCCAGAACTTCTCCATGAATATCTACGTGGTGGGCAGAGAGTTCCTGATCCAGCAGATTCACGATGCCTTTGTAAAAGGCTACTCTTACTTTGAGCGGGACATTGTAGCTCCGCAGCTTGGCAAGCTGAACGTTCACGGTTTCCTGTATGACGGTTATCTGGCCCGTATCAGCGACATGAAGAGCTATTTTGACGAAAATATGAAGCTTCTGGACAACACAAACCTGGATGCGCTCTTTGATCCAAGCCCTATTTACACCAAGATCCGCGACGACAACCCGACCCGCTATATTCTGGGGGCTAAGGTTAAGAACGTGATGGCTGCTGACGGCTGCGTTATTGAAGGCGAAGTTGAAAACAGCGTCCTGTTCCGCGGTGTAAAGATTGCCAAGGGCGCTAAGGTTAAAAACTGCGTTCTGATGCAGGATACGGTTGTGGAAGAAGGCGCAAGCGCAGAGTACCTGATTACAGACAAGAACGTTAAGATTACTTCCGGCAAGGAAGTAAAAGGCACGGATACGTTCCCGGTTTATGTGGCCAAATACCAGGTAGTGTAAAAAGGCCTCTGAATACAGAACAAGATGCGAAAAAGCAGGCATGTAACGTGCCTGCTTTTTTTCTTCTCAAACATGTCCAAAATCAGTACTGTCCTGCCAAAGTTTGTTATGACCCACTTTCAGGGCTGCGCAGCAATATGCTGATCCCGAATCTTTCATCTGTATTGGAAATCTCCGCCATCCCCTGGTATTTTGCCGCCACGTTTCTGATATTGGTCAGCCCGATCCCCTCTTCCATAGGTCGGGGTATCCAGGTATTGGCAAACTCTATGATCAAAAAACGCCCATGGTTCTTTGTACATATGGAAATTTCCTTATTTTCAAACTCCCCTGCAATGCATTCATGTATGGCGTTGTCTAAAATGTTGGCAAAAATAATGCTCAGATCCATATCGTCAAAACGGAAGCCCTCTGGAATCCTCACCCTGTGGGAAACCCGGATATTGCTGCGAAGTGCATATCCTATTTTTTCATTTAGCAGAATATCCAGAACCTCTCTTCCAGTGGACGCCAGCTTTGTCCCTGTCAGTGACTGGCATCTGACATGAAGCCTGTCCAGATACTCCCTGGCCTTTTCATAATTTCCCTCTCTCATAAGCCCTGACACCACCAGCAAATGGTTGGCAATGTCGTGCTGAAATTTAGAATATTCCCGATTCCGTTTCCCTGCCTCCTCCACATAGGTCTTCTGCCCCTCCAGCTGTACTTTCAGTATCGCCATTTGGTTGGCACGCTTGGCCTGATCCACAATGGTGCAGAAAATCTTTATCATCATAAGAAAAATGGCCATGGCTCCGCTGAGGATAATGAAGGCTGCAATGGTGGTATCCATTCCAATGGCTGAAAAATACCGTTCCAGCTCCCTGCTGTCCAGCTTCAGGCCCATGCGCACCAGAATGACGATAAAACCGCAGGGAAATAAAAGCACGTATAGATAAGAAGAAACCGGCCAATGCAGGGAATCCGAATACTTTTTCCTGACCAGTCTCAGTATCCCGAAGTACACTGCCATCAGTAAAATGGATATGCCGATCTGCAGCGCCGCCCCCCAGGCCCTTGACTTTGCGTTCCTGGCAGCCCAGTACATGCACACTGCGGAATATCCCTCTATAAACGTGTACAGCGTGCCTGTGATCACAAGGGGAGCGGCGGCGGCATCCCATGGAATTTTTAAAAATATTGTGGAAAACAGCAGTAAAAGCAGTATGTGGAGAAAAAAACTATTCTCCAGGCTCACGGAAAGCTTTGCCATGATCAGAAGCTCATTCACCCCTATCCACAGAGGAATCAGCCTGCCTCCCGGCTTTCCCGCTGCTTTGCACAGAAAGTCAATTTCCAAATAGTGAATCCAGCCGTTAAACACAAGCCACCACCCATTAAGCGCAAGCTCCATCATCCTCTGCCCAATCATTGCATCCCTTCTCTCCTGCACATCTCCAGCAGCCTCCGCTCAAACTCCCTCTTCTTTCTTCGGGACACCAGTATCCGCTCTCCTCCTGCCATGGTCACCACCTGGCCGTCTCTGTCCAATACATGGCTCATGTTGACAATGTAGCTTCGATGGCACCGAAAAAAATCGCTGCCTAACTGTTTCTCCAGTGAGTCCAGAGTCCCTGTATAGGAAAATCTCCCATAAATGGTGTTCAAAAATATCTTGTGGTCATACACCTCGCAGTACAATATATCTTTTATGAATATTTTTGCATTCAAATCGTTTTTCATCAGCAAAAGGGCTTTGTTATTGTGAGCACCCGTGCGTCTGACAGCCTTTTCCATTGCAGAAAAAAACTTGTCCTTTTCCACGGGCTTTAGAATATAATGGATCGCATCCACATCAAATGCCTGAAATACATACTCTTCATACGCCGTAATAAAAATGACCTGTCCTCTGCATCCCCTCTCCCGCAGCCGTCTGATAATCTCCATGCCATTTGTCCCCGGAAGCTGTATATCCATCAGAATAATGTCAGGGTTCCTGTCAGCTGCCAGAAATTTTTCTCCGTCGGAATAGCTCTTGATGGTTGCTTTCAGATCATTTTCCATTAAATAACAGTCCAGCAGGCTGTAGATATGGTCAGAGAAATAGTTTTCGTCTTCACAGACGGCTATGGACAGCATAAGATCCCTCCTTTTATAAATCAAAATACGGTTATGCTTTTAACCATGCTCTTTATATCCATCCCCGCCTCTTCCCATCCTTTGTACTGCGCCAAAAATTCCTCAATTGCTGCGTACATCTTTCTCTCACGTTCCTCGGCCCGCTTTGGCAGAGTCTTTAAATCTCTCCGCAGTCTTTCCGCATGATCCATTGCCTCCTCCGCCATATCTATAGCGGCTGTTCCCCCATATTTCTTTACAGACTCAACTAACTGGCCCGCGTGTCTTTCAAGAGCGTCCGCCCACTGAGGCATCTGATCAACCAATCCGTTGAAGCAATCTATAGATTTCTGCAAAAGCTGATTCAGTTCCTGCAGTTCCTCCTCCAGCGTCAAAGTGCGCAGTTCCCCGGTTTCTGAATCTGTGATAAAAATTGATCTCTTGCCATCCTTATGCCCCTGTACCAGTTCGTCATAGCGCTTTGCGTACGCCTCAAGCATATGGTTCACCACTGCTTTGCCGCTGCCGCCGCCTATTGACAGCAGGCTATAATGTTCAGGTATAACCGTTTTCCTTCCATCTGCGCCAGCAGCATCATCTTAGCTCCCTTATCCATTCCCTTTAAAAAGGGATCGTTTGGATCATCCTCTTTTACCCGCTCCTCAAGGCTTTTAGGGTTTAAAATTGCATTGGTAAGAGATACCTTTACCGCTATATCCTCATATTCCTTACATGAAGCTTTATCCGGTGCCGAAACCTCCTCTATTCTTTTTTCTGTTTTCACATTATTCTTTACAAACAGCCCGCCTGTAAATTCATTTATTCTGATTCCCTCCAACCTCATCCTGCACCTCCTAATATGCATCTTTTCGGTATCTCAACTATGCTTAATCTTATTATAACTCCTTATCCTGCCCTCAAATAAAAACCATTTAATTTATAAAATATATCGACTATTCTTATAGCTGACTAATACTGTCAGCGTAAACGGTTATCTCTGATCCGTAAACGGCGGGACTTGTTTCACAGTAATCCTGCATGCTGCATGCGCCTGGCTGGGGACGCATCACTATTTATGAAAGTCTGGCGGGCGCATTTGGCACCCCTGAATGCATGCCGCCTAATCGGCGGCGGACTTTTTATAGTAATTAGCTGCTGCTCCATTGCAAAATATTCCGGCAGCCGTTTACGCTATCTCAAAAGCCGTTTACGTTTTCGCTCTTTTTTTTATAAGTGGGAATCCGATATAAGCCATATGACTCTTAGGGATGTGTTTATGGGATGCACACAAAATGCCAAAAGCAGGCATTTTGGCGCTATACGGTCAGCGCAGTATATGCGCAGACCTACCATAAGAATTCGATATTTTGTAGAATAGTAGCTAAGATTTAAAAAGGAGACGGATAAAATGACAGTACAGGTAAAACCAGGTTATACAAATCCTTTGATCATGATGGAGCAAAACAGGGCAAACAAGGGCATGAATTTCCAGGCAAATGAAGTGTCCCGGGACGATTCCCATAAAGTAACCAGACTTCAGGGCAAGCAGCTGCAGCTGCAGAGCGAGATGCTCCTTATAAAAGCCACTGGATCAGATGCGGGACAAAATTCTGCAGAAAAGCTGAAAATAATGGAAGAGAAACTGGAAGAAGTATCAAGGGATCTTAGAACAGCCCAAAGCGATACTCACGCTGATTATGCGTCAGCTCCAAAAGAACAGCTTTCAGGGCATGCCTCCCGGAGCTGGCGGGCTTAAACTTATAATACGGCCTGCGTCCTGACAGATATATCCATCCCTAACTGTCATTTTGATGGTGTGAAAGTTTTTCAGTAAATGGAGGGCTTCTATAGCATGCGGCAAAACAAACTCCTGCCCATACAGGGAGAACTACCCCCACCCCCATGACCGCTGCGTCTATACCAAGCCGGACTGGGACATCCGGCTCTATACTCCCGTCCCAAAAGGGGCGAAAGAATATAGCTTTTGTTCTTTTTTATTTTGTGCTTCAACTTTAAGGATATAAATATAAAACGCTTACCAAGCTTTGGCCGCACTCAGGAAACAGTATTCATCAAGGCATTTTACCCCTTAAATGCGTAATGTATCATACTGGATTGAGAGCGCAGGAGTTTCCTCCCCTACTACTTTTCGCCCCCATATATATTTATTTATCCTGCCATTTGCGAATAGTACGTGGTGACATGCCATCTTTGCCTTAGGGTATCCATCGTAACGCCATCCCATCCTGCTTTCACAAGCTCATTCTCAATAAAAGAGGAAGTGACTTTTTCCTCTGAAATGCTGACATCACGAAAAGCAGTGATACTTTCTCCATACATGCTGTCACTTTCCGGAGCATCCTCATTAAAATGCAGTTTCAGCACTCTTTCAAAACTCTGATGATACCAGCCATAGCTTGAGGTTTCTTTCATATCAGGCTGGAAATCGGGCCTGGTGACGCTCACGACTGTCATATTCAGGGTATCGCCCTTTTTCCCTGTGTCCGGTGTGAACACAAAGGAAAATTTCTCTTCGTGCTTTTCTGATGTCCGGAAGCAGTGGAGATACTCATATTCCGCCCCCGTGTCGTTCACCTTGTAGGCTTGCGGCTTTCCGTCCAAAAAAAGCAGGAAGCCAATGCTGTCCAATTTCCCTTCTGACACAAACTGATAGTCCAGGACAAATTCTCCGCCATGATACTCATAAGGCAAAACACTCTGGTCATCCGCTCTGGCGGGATTTACTTCCCCATGGCTGAGAAACCCTAAATCTCCGTCCTCCTGCATCCCGGCGAATGGCTCTTCTTCTACATTTTGCGGCGGGGCATTCTCGTCTGCAATGTTATACCCTTCGGGCACCCCTGAATTCATGCCTTGCGGGCGGGCGGACCGCCTTCGCTGTCCGATATAGTATAATTTCCGCAGGCCGCCACAGCAAAGGGCAAAACAAAAATTACAGCTAATGATAAGAATCGCTTTCGCATCGTCTATCCTCCTTGTTTTAGATTCGACTTTCATTACAAAAACCAAAAGTCAAAATGTGGTCAAGGAATAAAAAAATTTGTGGTATTATCTCTTCAGCCTATAAAAAGAAACAGCTTAGTTCTTTACATAAAAAGAGCCAACAACTGTGATTTCTCACAAGTCTGTTGGCTCTGGGCGCAGTTATTCTGCCAGACCAGCCGAAAAGTTGTATTGTCACAAACGACAAAGCATAATGTACTCTTCCCCGTTTTCATCCACAATT
>CAMUJH010000090.1 GCA_947089145.1 uncultured Hungatella sp.
TTGAAGTTTCTGGTATTGAAGGAGAATCGCAGGTTACGTTTATTGTATTAACAAATAATACAGAAATCGGTTTTGAAGATGTTACTTATAGTTTGAAAAAAGCAGAGATAAGCACAGGAATACCAGAATTTGTAATATTAGGCTGGTATTAAGAGGCGGCTGAGGAGATTGAAATGGATATAACAGGAATAGCAAAAAGCCATCAGGCGTACAACCAAAAGACGGGAAAGGCATCATCCAAAAAGGAATGGAAGCTGTCTGATTCCCTTCGGGAGAGGATAACTGAATACGCAAGGGAGGATGCGACGCACAATGTTTATATGGGGAATAAGTTCCTCGCCCTGCGGAAAAGCGAGGTTGCCAAAGTCGCGCCGGACAGGGCTACGCTGATGGGGAAGGTCAATCAAAACATGAAGGAGATACGGGAGGCGGACGAACGGTGGCTGCGCCTCTTATTCGGGGAGCCGTATGAGGCTAAGTTCCAGTCCGGAGCCGTCCATGTGTATGACGGGAACGGCGACGAGATACTGACCTACACGGCGGGCGTGGGCTGGCATGAGAAGGAGTCGAAGGCAGAGACGCAGGTACACGGGGTTTTGAAGGCTGCCTACTATGATGCGTTCCGGGCGGCAAGGCAGGATGCTGTGGAGGCGCAGGGCGGATTTGACGCGGGGGCGTGAGAAGAATACGAATGAGAAAAGGGGCTGAAGGGGAAGCGGATTCCCCGCAATACATTAAAAAACGGCAAATAAAAGCGATACATACTATAAAGGGAAAATCCGCAGGAAATAACCCGGCACGGTGCCGTAATCCGCGTGGTGTTTTTCTGGCAGTTTGACGCCCCTTATAATACTTGCATTCATCCGGAACCAGAGTTAACATGGCACTGCCACAGAAGGCAGCAGAAAAAGAAAGGGGATGAAAGGCATGGCATCATTGAAAGAAAATTTTTATGAGGCGATTAACCTGGACAGCGTCATTGAGAACGGGATCACAGATACGGTGAAGAAGGAGCCGGATTTTGTGACAGAGAACCAGAAAAAACTTTCGGCTGCACTGTGACGGCTTATACCAGGGACATCTTAAGAAAGAACGATCCTGAAACAGATGACGAAGAGGTCTGCCTCATCATGGAAAAACGGGCAGGGACACTGATGGATATCTTTTCGGAAACGGCACACGCCTATATCAAAAACGGCATGAGGATCGGCGCACATCTGCTGAATCTGGAATGAACCTGCAAGCCGGAATAACTGTAATGCCTGCGGGGCTTTTAGCTTCTGCGGGCGTTTTTTTGCCTGAATCCCATATGGCAGAATGACAGCGAATAGTGACAAGCCCACGGCACATAAAATGTCGTGGGCCATTTTTTGATTTTTGGGGGTTCAGTTTCCACGTCCCAGTGGCCTATATGTGAAAGCTATTTTTCCGCACGGCGGGAGGCCGCAAAAAAAATACCGGTGCGGCCGTCCGGTTCCCGCCCCTGCGGTGGCATATGGCAGGAGGTGTGCTTTTCATGAAGGAGGAACAGAAAAGGAAGGTTTCGTGCGGGAAGCAGTTTGATGTCTATGGGGATTCCAGGAGGAAATACTGCTCCCACGGGTGCTATATAAAATCAAGGTTCGGGGGAGGCGGCGCAGACAGCCGTTCAGGAGCAAAAACAGTTATAACCTTTCGGTAAATACCATATAAAAAACAGAAACTTCACAAGAGGTTTCTGTTTTTTTATAATGTAAATAGCGAAAAAAGAAAGGTCGGTGGAGGGATTGAAAAAAACAGCTTGTATTATGGCGGCGCTCTGTCTGTTAAGCAGCCTTGCCGGATGCGGTGCTCATGCAGAGCCGGAAGAAACTGTTGATATGGGAGCCGCTCCCGTGACGGTAACAGAAAACACGCAGCAGAGTAATCCAGGAGGTGAAGAACCCATGCAGGCAGACCAGAGAAAGGGAGAACCCTACGGGGCAGATACACAGATACAGGAAGTAATCAATGATCCGGTTTTTGGGGATTACGGAAGGATGATTTTTCCTGTTGACAGCGGATATTACAGCGGGGATACGTTGGGAAATCTAAGGCTGGCATGGTACAGCAATATTAACCCGGATATGACGGTGGAGATTGCAAATTACATGAAAAGCCATGCAGAGGCAGGCGAAACGATTTTCTATGATATTTATACCGATGAAGAAATAGCCGCTGACCCGGCAAAGGGGAACACCGGCCTGTTTTTCTTCAAAGGCAGCCCCGGAGAAAAGTTTGCCGTATGTAATGCAGGCGGCGGCTTCGCTTATGTGGGAGCCATGCACGACAGCTTTCCCCATGCGTTGGAATTATCAAAGAAAGGATATAATGCTTTTGCGTTGATCTACCGCCCTGGCGCACGGACGGCCTGCGAGGATCTGGCGCGGGCAATCAGCTTTATTTTTGAACACGCGCAGGAGCTTGAAGTAGATACAGAGTGCTATTCTTTGTGGGGAGGTTCCGCAGGGGCGAGGATGGCGGCGTGGCTTGGCTCCTATGGCCCAGCCGGATTTGGCGGTGATGATCTCCCGCAGCCCGGCACGGTAATCATGCAGTATACAGGACATTCCGATTATTCGGAAAATGATCCGCCCACTTATGTCTGTGTCGGTGAAAGCGATGGGATTGCAAACTGGCGGACAATGGAGGCGAGGGTAAACGCCCTGAACCGCCTTGGTATTGATACGGAATTTCACAGCTATCCCGGACTTGGGCACGGCTTTGGCCTTGGGCATGGAACGGCGGCGGAGGGCTGGTTTGACGAGGCCGTGGCATTTTGGGAAAAGCAGATGGAGGAAACTATAAGCAGATGACAGGGAGTGAAATCTATGCGATTTTCAAAGAGTGCTATTAAGGAGAATCCAGCTTATGAAAAAAATACTTTCGTTATTGATATGTATCTCTTTCTTGCTTGGGCTGTCGGCCTGCGGGAATAGCAAAGAAAATGTCCAGCAGGATACCAAACCATCCGTTGTGCAGACAGAAAACACCACACAGGATACTGAACCGCCATCGGAAACGCCGGAGACGGCAGAAAGCGGCGGTTCCCGGATTCTGATCGCTTATTTTTCCGTACCGGAGGATGTGGATATTTCCGGGGTGGATGCCGTCGCTGGCGCAAGCGTTGTGGTAAGGGACGGTGAGAAGTTGGGGAACACAGAATTTGTTGCGGGGCTGATTCAGGAAATGACGGGCGGCGACCTGTTTTGCATTGAAACAGTGGAAGAATATCCGCTGGATCATGATCCGCTGGTGGATCAGGCGGCAGAGGAACGGGACGGGGATATGCGCCCGGAATTGAAAAACCGCATAGAAAATCTTGAAAAATACGACACGGTGATTTTAGGTTTCCCGAACTGGTGGGCAGATTTACCCATGCCGGTTTACACATTTTTAGAAGAATATGATTTTGGTGTAAAGACGATCATTCCCTTTGTGACACATGGGGGAAGCGGCTTTTCCAACACGAAGGCAACCATTTCTGACTTGCAGCCCGGCGCTTTTGTAAGCGATAATACCCTCTCCCTTTCCAGAAACAGTGTGGCGGACGCAGAGGATGAAATCAGACAGTGGGTAGAGAGTCTTGCATTGAATGTGGAGGCGGCTATGCCGGAAAATAGCGGAGACACTGTGGCAGGCGCAAAGGCCGATCCCCACAGCCAGCAGACGCTTTATCTGTGGGAGGAAGGGAATGTACCGGCTGCAACGGAATATACACAGAACAATGGGAATTACGCGGATGATCCGGATTTCCGCCCTTATGTAGTTACTTTTCCTGTGCCGGAAGGCACGGAGGTAAAAGGCGCTGTGTTGATTTGTGCGGGCGGTGCGTTTCGATTCCGTTCAGACAGGAATGAAGGAACACCGGTGGCGCAGGCTTTAAGCGAGGCGGGGTTTCAGAGCTTTGTTGTAAATTACCGCCTGCGCCCGTATACGCAGGAGGAGGGCGCTCTGGATTTGGCCCGTGCCGTGCGGTTTGTGCGGAAAAATGCAGATGTATACGGTATTGACGGGAAGGACATTGCGGTTATGGGGTTCTCTGCGGGCGGTATTCTGGCAGGGGAAATGCTGCTGAACTTTGACGGGACTGTAAACGGGACTGCCCTTGACGAAAGCTATGTGCCGGATGAACTGGATGGGATTTCGGCGGATGCGGCGGCAGACGGGATGATCTATTCTTTTTATGGCAGGTTAAGTGTGGCTTCTAAGGATGTGGAGAAATTTGCGGCTTCGGATTTGCCGCCTACTTATTTCTGCTATGGCACACGCGATCCGTTTGTGCGGGAATTTGAGGCGTGTATTGAGGCTTTGCGGGAGGCGGATGTTCCCGTGGAGGCGGATGTGCTGGATGGCAGGCCGCATGGCTACGGCTATGCGGAAGGGTGGATTCCGGCATACGCCGACTGGCTCTCAAATATTTTCAGTGGAAATTAAATAAAATTTTAATCTCAGGAGGATTAGAAAATGGAAAAAAGAATGTTAGGAAAAAATGGGCTGGAAGTGTCTGCGCTGGGATTGGGCTGTATGGGGTTCTCCCATGCCTACGGCGCGCCTACGGAAAAGGACGAGGCTGTCCGGCTGATCCGGCAGGCGGTGGAAATGGGATATACTTTCTTTGATACCGCAGAGATTTATGGAACGCAGGACAATCCCTATGACAATGAGCGGCTTGTGGGCGAGGCTCTTGCGCCTTACCGGGATAAGGTGCAGATTGCCACAAAGTTTGGTATCCGGTTTGACTTATCCAGCCATCAGGTGCCTTATCCCATTATCCCGGATTCCCGGCCGGAACGTATCCGGGAATCGGTGGAAGGTTCGCTGAAACGCCTGCGGACAGACCATATCGACCTGTATTTCCAGCACCGCATTGACCCGGACACGCCTGCGGAGGAAGTGGCGGGCGTTATGGTAGAGCTGATGAAAGAGGGAAAAATCCTGCATTGGGGAATTTCCGAAGCGGACGAGGAATATTTGCGGCGGGCAGATGCCGTCTGCCCGGTGGCTGCGGTGGAGAACCGGTATTCCATGATGGCAAGGCATTATGAAGCCCTGTTCCCGGTACTTGAGGAGCTTTTTGTGGGGCTTGTGGCATTCTCCCCGATGGCAAACGGTTTTCTGACGGGTAAATACGGGAAGAATGAAACCTTTGACAAGAAGTATGATTACCGGAGCAATATGCCGCAGTTTACGGCGGAGGCTGTGGATGAAAACCGGGAGCTGCTTGCGCTTTTGCAGGAAACGGCTGATAGAAAAGGCGCAACCTCCGGGCAGATTTCCCTTGCATGGATGCTGTGCAAAAAGCCGTGGATCGTACCGATTCCAGGAACGCGCAGGGAGGAACGCCTGAAAGAAAACGCAGGGGCGGCGGAAGTAAAATTGTCTGCGGCAGAGGTTGAAGCGCTGGATCGGGCGCTGGATGCGGTTCCCATGTCGGAGGTATTTGGCGGCAGCAAAATAAAGAAATAAATAAAAAGGAGTATTTATCATGGGTAAAAAAGTATTGATTCTGGCAGGGAGCCCCCGAAAAGGCGGCAATTCAGACCTTTTGTGTGATGCGTTCTCAAAAGGCGCGCAGGATGCTGGCCACTCAGCCACAAAAATTTATGTGCAGGATCAGAAAATCGGCGGCTGCATGGCGTGCTATGGATGCCGCAATACAGCAAAGTGCGTCCAGAAGGATGATATGGAGGGGATTCTGAATCAGCTCGTAGAGGCGGATGTCATTGTGCTGGCAACGCCGGTCTACTTTTATTCTATGGACGGGCAGATGAAAACGCTGATTGACCGTACACTTCCCCGTTATACGGAAATCAGGGATAAAGATTTTTACTTTATCGCCACCGCCGCAGCGGGGGAAGCGGCCATGAAACGGACAATGGACGCACTGAGCGGCTTTACGGACTGCCTGCCGGGTGCAAAGGTGCGGGATATGATTTATGGCGCCGGCGTTTACCAGAAAGGGGAGGCCATGAATACAGAGGCGATGAAAAAAGCCTATCAGGACGGGGCAGGGATTTAGGCTCGGTGGTGTGTGCGATGAAGGTGAGAACAGAGAAAAAATATATCCTTTCAAATGGCAGTAAAATAAAGCTGCTGGTTATCAGACCAGCGGATTCAGGGCGGACAGAAAAAGTCCCCGGCGTTTTGTGGATTCACGGGGGCGGCTATATACTGGGGATGGCTGAGATGGCGTATGTATCGCGTGGCGCTGACCTTGTGAAAAAGTTTGGCGTTACCGTTGTTTCTCCCGCTTACCGTCTGTCCGGGAAAGCCCCTTACCCGGCAGCCCTGCTGGACTGCTGCCATGCGCTTTTATACATGAAGAACCATGCCGAGGAGCTGGGAATACGGGAGGATCAGCTTATGGTCGGGGGCGAGAGCGCTGGGGGCGGTCTGGCTGCTGCTTTGTGTATGTACGCAAAGGATAAGCGGACGGTGAATATTGCGTACCAGATGCCACTTTACCCAATGCTCGACAATGAGGATACCGAAACATCCAGGGATAACCATGCGCCGGTCTGGAACACAAGAAGGAACCATTATGGATGGCGGCAGTATCTGAGGGGGATTTCCGGCAGAAAAGTGCCTGCTTATGCCGCCCCTGCAAGAAGGAAAAATTATGCGGGACTCCCGCCTGCTTATACATTCGTGGGTACGGCAGAGCCTTTTCTGGCGGAAACAAAAACGTATATCCAAAATCTGCGGGAAGCAGGGGTGGAGGCTGAATTAGACATTTATCCGGAAATGTTTCATGCGTTTGATCTGCTTTTCCCTTTTTTGAAGGTGAGCCGGGAGGCTATGGAAAGGTTTGAAAGGCATTTTGAATATGCAGCCAGCCATTATTTTGCAAAGCAGGAAATGAAGTAGGCCGGAGGTGGCTATGGAAACGAAAGTTATTGTAACAGGAGGACAGGCAGAAGGGTATGTGCAGGATGGGATTTATACTTATCTTGGCATCCCCTATGCACGGGCAGAGCGTTTTATGGCTCCGAAAGAACCGGAGGCATGGGACGGAATTTTCCGGGCAGGCCATTATGGCGCAATCGCGCCGCAGGAAAATGTCTGGGGCGGAAATGAATTTTTATATAATGTGGAGGCAGGGCAGGATGAGGACTGCCAGAATCTGAACATATGGACTCCCGGAATACGGGACGGGAAAAAGAGGCCGGTCATGGCCTGGCTGCACGGGGGAGGGAGGGTTCCAGACCGGTTCTTCTATGGAGCAGGCTGTTTATGACGGCAGGCAGTTCTTCCTTATGGAACATGAAACCTATGGGAAAGAGGGCGCATGGTCGGTAATAGTGATAGGTTTCCTGCGTTTCTTTTTTCTTCTGCAGTAGCTGTGCTTTTTCTGCTTTCAGCAGTTTCATGGAAGGGAGCCTGCCGTCTGCAGACTGTTCTTTCAGGAATTTTCTGGCAGTTTCGTAAAGGGCAATCTCTGTCGGATGCGCCTGCCGGAACTGGCCTTTATTTTGGGCTTTACAAAATTGCTGGTAGACAGATTTATTGGCAAGGTACTGGCCTGTATAATGAATCTGCTCATTTAGTTTTCGGAGAGTATCTTCTATTGCTTTCAAATCTTTTCTGGAACTGGAAGCGTGGCTTTTTATCTCCGAAAAAGAATCTTCTAGAGAATCCCTCGTACCGTAACTATGTTCCTGTATGTAAGCGACGGTCTTAGCCATTTCCTTTAGGTTGGAAAGTTTTACTTTATTGGCATAGGGCAGCGTTTGGCTGCGCCTTCACGCAGTCCTGCAGGTCGATCACGAGCCGCAGATCGGATTTGACAAACAGGATTGCCAAAGGTTCTTTATATTCAAGGATAGAATCCTGCGTTATAGATGAATCTGTTTCTGTATCGTATCTTTCTGGAACATCCTGTTTCTTTTCGGCCTTTTTTGGGGCAGCATTTTCTTCAAACAGCTTTAAGAGATAATCTTCTTCATAATGTGTGCCGAGCGCCCTTCCGGTAATATATTTGCTGCGCTCCGGATGAAGGTAGCTGAACCTGCCACGGCTGACTTTGAGCCGGATATTGGATTTCTCCAAAAGTATCCGCTTAAATTCTTCCTGGCTTTTGGCGGTTCCTGCAGCAGCATCTATTAAACTACGTAGATAATCTTTTTGCGTTTGGAATGTGGTATTTCGAGGGGTAACGCCATCGGCAAGCATTTGTTTGTTGCGCTTATCCATGTTTTCCTGTCCCCGGCGTTTCGCCCAATATTCTTTTTCCGTCACTTTCCGTTCTGCCGGGGTGAGCAAGTCTACCTGATGCAGATTTTCACGATGGCACATTTCCATGACAGACTGCTTCAAGTGAATCAGGTAATTTTTGGTAAGGTGGTGCTTGTTGCCTGCACGGGAATCGCAATCCCGTTCCGCATAATATTCTGCCATGCCACCTCGATTCCGCTGCGCTCCATCTCGGTGCGGCTGATCGCCGTATACAGAACTGCCCAAACAGTCCGTAGCAAGTAAATCTATCTGCTTGGCGGTGCAAAAAAGGTAGGGAATATTATGTACGGTATATGGGATGCGTTTGAGGTGGCTAATCATATATAAGTATAAGGGCTATATTTAAAAATAGTAGAATGAAATAGATTGGGGAGCTGTTATTGATAAGCAACAGCTCCTCAAAATTATTGTTCCCCAAATGCTTCCTGCAGCCGTTCTAAAAACAGGGAGGCGGCGGAGGAAAATATCTGATATTTCTTCCATACGATGGCTAATCCGGATTCCAGTTTTGGCTCTAATGGGCGGAAACACAGACTGCTGGACTGCGTTGTGTCTGCCAGTTTATCAATGGTGACAGCATAGCCGATTCCGGCATCTACCAGGATCGCTGCATTATAGACCAGGTTAAATGTGGTCACTACATTTGCTTTTTCTAAATCTTCCCCAAACCATTCCGCAAATTCTCCAGACCGTCCATGCTGCATGGCCTGTCTGGAGCAAATTAAAGGTACATTCCATAGATCCTCTTTGCGTATGGAAGTTTTCCCTGCAAGCGGGCTGTCCTTACGCATAACAACGCCCCAGACATCTTTGGCAGGAATCTTGACAGAATCATATTTAGAAAAGTCGGCAGGCTCGATCAGGATGCCGAAGTCTAAAAGCCCTTTGTCAAGCCGTTCTGTTACATCCTCTGCATTTCCGCTGTACAGATGGTAGTGGATGCCCGGATAGGCATTCTGGATATCCTTTATAATCTCTGCCACCAGCCTGACGGCTTCTGTTTCCCCGCCGCCAATATAAATATCGCCGCTTATGGTCTGTTCCATAGAGGTAAATTCCGCCTCTGTCTTATCCACCATAGAAATGATTTCCTCTGCTCTTTTCCGGAATAGCATCCCTTCGGGAGTCAGCTTTACCCGGTGGCTTCCCCTCACAAGGAGTTTTTGACCTAATTCTTCCTCTAAATCTTTAATCTGCCTGGAAAGGGTGGGCTGTGTCATATGGAGGTGATTTGCCGCCCCGGTGATAGTTTCTTCCCTGGCAATTGCTAAAAAATAACGGAGAACACGTATTTCCATAAGAAAACCTCCTTTGTTATATTGGATTGAAAGAACTTGAGATGAGCATAGCATTTTGTGATATGCCTGTCAAGCAGTTAGTGGTATGAAAACTAGGTATTTGCTATTCGATGGGAAGGGTGATACACTGAAACTGTCAAGAGGAGGTGGTCAGGTAAAATGACAGAAGAAGAAAGGATTCTTCGCAATTTAAAGGATGCGGGCTGTGACAATGATACAATTCAGAGGTTTTTCTATTTAAAAGAAGAAGGGAGAGAGAAAGAACAGCTCCGGCTACTCGCCCTGCACAGGGCAAATCTTTTGGATAAACTGCATGTCAGCCAAAGCATGATTGATTGCCTTGACTATCTGGTTTACCGGGTGGAAACAAATAAATAAAAAATAAATGATGATGGAGGTATTATGATGAACATAAATTTCAACTTTAACAATCCTACAAACCTAATCTTTGGAAGCGGCAAATTAAATGAGCTTGGAAAACAGAAAATGCCAGGGAAAAAGGCGCTGCTTCTGATTTCAAACGGGACTTCCGTGAAGAAATACGGAACCCTTGCGCGTGTGGAAGAACAACTGAAACAGACTGGAACAGAGTATGTGATCTGTGCCAATATCCATGAGAATCCGTCAAAGGAAGTGGTAATGGAAGCGGCAGCTATGGCGAAAGAAAACCAGTGTGATTTTATCGTAGCATTAGGCGGCGGCGCTGTGCTGGATTCTGCCGTTGCGGTTGCAGCTATGGCAACAAATCCCGGAGATCTGTGGGACTATGTGAACGGTGGGACAGGAAAGGCACAGCCTCTTGTGAATCCGGCATTGCCAATCGTAACCATTGCCACAAGTTCAGGAACCGGTTCCGAAATTAACTGCTGGGGTGTGATCTCCAACCATGAGACAAATGAAAAGATTGGATTCGGTGATCCGTCCATTGTGCCAGTGCTGGCCATTGTTGACCCGGAGCTGATGAAAACGGTTCCTGCAAAATATACGGCATATCAGGGCTTTGATGCACTGTTCCACAATACGGAAGTTATGATTTCCAATGGCGTTAATATTTTGAGCGAAACGATAGCGCTTTCTGCGATAGAGAGCATTTATAAATACCTGCCCCGTGCAGTGAAGGATGGAAATGATCTTGAGGCGCGTGAGCATGTGGCTTACGGAAGCACGATTGCCGGGATCACGATGCAGCTTACCAACACAACGGCACAGCACTCTATGGAACATGCCATGAGCGCTTACCATCATAATTTGCCTCATGGGGCAGGACTGATTATGATTTCCAGGGCGTTTGCAGAATTTTTCATTGAGAAACATGCTTGTGACGGGCAGTTTGTCAAGATGGCAAAGGTAATGGGAATCCCAGATGCCGATAAGCCGGAGGACTTTATTACTGCGCTTGTAAATCTACAGAAGGAGTGTGGCGTGGATGACCTGAAAATGAGTGATTATGGATTTAAACCGGAGGAATCCATGACGCTGGCGGTAAACGCAAGGGAAACGATGGGCGGATTGTTCCTGTCAAACCCATGTGAGATGTCAAATGAAGAATGCGCCGGAATCTTTGATAAATCATACAGATAATCCGGCAGAGAACGTAATATCTGTAAGTTTAAAGAAGAAAAAATAGAAAGAGAGGAAAACATATATGAAAACTTTGATCGCATATTTTTCTTATACAGGGCACACAAAAGGAATCGCTGAAAAGATCCAGGAAATGGCAGGCGGGACTTTGTTTGAGCTTGCGCCTGCCAAGGCTTATTCCAGTGATTATGATACAACGGAGCGGCAGGGCAGAGGAGAAACCAGGGACGGCTATATGCCGCCGTTAGCAGCACAGGTGGAAGATTTAGAATCTTATGATGTGATACTTCTTGGTACGCCGAACTGGTTTAATACGGTTGCGCCGCCGGTTCTGACTTTTTTGAATGAAAACAATATGGCAGGAAAAACAATCGTTCCCTTCTGTACCAATGGCGGAGGCGGACTTGGCCAGATTGTGTCTGTTATTCAGAGAATGGGTGACGGGGCAAAGGTCGGCGATGCGCTGAACCTGTATGAAGATGGCGGCAGGGATGCCGGGAGCAAGATTGCAGGCTGGCTGAAAAAGAATGGCATAGCATAAGAGTAACGGGAACTTATGAGGAAAGAATTAGACTACATCAGGATTGGCACTGCCCTTGGCGGAAATCAGGAATGGTTTACAGACTGGTCTATGTATGACGGCGGCTGTGCGGCAGTGACAGCCTGTGATGTCTGCATGTATCTGTCGCTGCAAAAAGGAAGGACATTTTGACGAAACAATGAAGCGGTTAGATAACATCATCTTAGGGGCAAATGAAGTGGGGATTGCCGTAGGGACAGCGACAGCAGCGGCGGAATCTATGGGGCTTGGAACGGTCGTAATTGGGGACATCCGGCTTCATGCTCTGGAAGCAGTAAAAGAACTAAATCTTCCGAAGTATGTAGTTCCTATGCTGGGCATGTGTGTCGGTTATCCGGCAGAAAAACCGGGAATCAAGCCAAGGCTTCCGAGGGAAGCAGTCTGTTTTGAAGAACGGTATGAACAGGAATTAAAGTCGCTCCTGAAACAATATGATGAGATTTACGCGGACTATCTGATCAAACGTCCCTGGAATAACCGTGTAGGTAATTGGACAGATATTGCGGCAGATTTTTATAAACATCCTTATGACCATTATCCGGAAGTCCCGGAAATGCTGAAACAGCAGGGGTTTTATTCGGGAAATTGACAGAGTGGGAGGGAAATTATGCAATTTGAAAAGATTCTTGAATCAGGAGTAAATGGAAAAGCCCCTGTTATAAAGCTGAACAGTGGGTATGATATACCGATGGTGGGACTTGGGACATATAGTTTACGTGGAGACACTTGTGTATATTCTGTGCGCACAGCAATCCAAAACGGTTATCGTCTGGTTGATACAGCATCGTATTATGGGAATGAACGGGAAGTTGGCGAAGGAATCCGGAAATCAGATGTACCTCGTGAGGAGATTTTTGTTACTACCAAATTATATCCAAACCAGTATAGCTATGCAGCGAAAGCTATTGACGATGCACTGGACAAATTGGACATTGGCTATATTGATGCCGGTGTTATAATAGGGACAAGTTAGAGGAACCCAGTAAAATCAAGGGGTTGCACTAA
>CAMUJH010000091.1 GCA_947089145.1 uncultured Hungatella sp.
TTCCCGCTTTGGGCTCATCGGAATGCTTGGCATATCTGAACCCGGCCGGCACCATACTCCCCTTCCCTCCCTGGCCCACGACTAAATCCACCTCTTTGCTCACTCAATTAAACAGCAAGTTTCCTGATAAACAGCGCCTAACTGTTTTCCGTTTTCTTCAGTCTTTTCATTGCCCCCAGCCGCCGTTATTCCTCCACCAAAGATACCCGCTCTTTGATCATCTCTGTCAGGATCTCTTCTGCCCGGCTCATGCCTGTGCTTTCCAGGCTTGCGATCATGGCGTCATAATTGCTGTCAAAAGCCTCCTGCTTTCCGATTATGCTGCTAATCAGGCCTGACCATGCCACCTCGTCCAGCTTATTTCCGATATCGTCCAGTTCTGCCGGCTTAATGTAAGCCCACACCGGAGAAAATTCCGGAACCGGGAATTCGTCCGCCTGGGGGAAGATGTCCACCAGAAGGTCAACTCCCCATGCCTTGCAGGCAGCCTTCTCCTCTTCGTCGTACTCGTTCATCACCGCTTCCTTGCTGGCCGTGGTGTAGGTGCTTCCCGTAGGATCTTCCACGCCTACGCCGTAGGTGGGGAATGGATAATTATAAAATCCTACGCCTGTATTCCGCTTGTACTCCTTGTTGGAATTGGCCTCTTCCACTTCCTCAGGCGTCCGGTACCGCCTCCCGTTTTCATCCACGAAATAATTTACGTCTTTGATTCCCCAGTTCACCAGCACCTGCCCCTCGTCAGAGCAGATATAGTCTAAAAACTTGATGGCTTCCACTGGATGCTTGCAGGCTGTGGTGATTCCCACGCCTTGTCCTGTTACCAGTCCCTGGTACATAAGGGCTGGACATTTCACGTCCTCGCTCATGGTTACCGGAAGCGGGGCATAGGTTTTATCCAGCTTCCCGTCGGCTTTCAGAACCCGCTCTGCGTCCATGTAGTCCCAGTCTGTGTCAAACAGGCACAGCACTCTTCCTGAGGAGATCTTGGCAATGTAATCCTCATGAGTCTGCGTGGCGAATTCCGGATCTAAGATGCCCTCATGATACATCCGGTTCAGCCACCTGAAATACTCCCTCTCTTTGTCAGAGCTGAATTTATATGTAGCGTTGAAATTTTCATCCACCAGCCACTGGCCGTTGTCCGGCTGGCCGTCGGCAATGTAGCCTGCCGGGTTTCCAAGGGTGATCATCCACCGCCAGTCAG
This sequence comes from uncultured Hungatella sp., assembly GCA_947089145.1. Classification (GTDB taxonomy): domain Bacteria; phylum Bacillota; class Clostridia; order Lachnospirales; family Lachnospiraceae; genus UBA3402. The sequence goes on from CAMUJH010000091.1 coordinate 1,208, forward strand.
CGGCTGACAGGGTAATGCCGATGGTAGACAGCCCTTCATCCGTGGTGGGATGGGCCTTCATGTAAGCCTTTATCATTCGTTCCAGGTCGTCCAGAGTTCTTGGGACCTCATAGTCATTTTCCTTTAGCACCGCCCACTGGATCTGTACATTGCCTGAATGCTCATACTTGGTCCCGCCTACCGCATAGGAAGAAAGCTGGTAGATGGATGGGTCTTCTTCCGAATATTTCAGTTTGTTAAGCTCGTCACCGTACATCTTTTTAATATTGGGGCCGTACTGTTCAATTAAATCCGTCATGTCTATCAAGGCCCCAGCGTCAATCAGGCTGGCTGCGTCTCCCTTGGCATAAATCAGATCAGGAAAATTCTGCTCGGCAATCATCAGGGCCACGGTCAGATCCTGGGACGCCACCGGATAATCGATCTTTAGCCGAACGCCGGTTGCCTCGGTCAGGGCCTGGGCCACCGGGTCATCCCATAAGCATTCCTCCCCGTCTTTATTGAAGAATTCCAGTTCCAGAACTCCGTCTTCCCCGTAGCTGTCCTCCTCTTTTCCTTTGCACCCTGCCATAAGGCCTGCTGTCAAAGACACCGCAAGCATAATGGCTCCAATGTGTTTTTTCCTCATAGCCTTCTCTCCTCTCTCCATCAGTCTTTTACTGCCCCAAGGGTCATTCCGCCTACGAAATATTTCTGCAAAAACGGATACACGATCAGAATGGGAACCGTGGCGACTACGGTAATGGCCATGCGCACGGACATGGGCGAAACCGCATTTTTCATCTGCCCCATGGCTGCCGCATGGGGGTCCACCTTGATCTGGGCGCTTTCCATGATCTCATACAGCACGTACTGCAAAGTAGGCAGCTCCCTGGCATATAAATACGTATCCATAAAGGAGTTCCACTGCCCCACTGCCTGGAACAGGGCAACTGTGGCGATAGTGGGCGTGCACAGGGGAAGAATGACTTTATACCAGATCACGAAGTCATTGGCCCCGTCGATTTTGGCCGCTTCCTGAAGCGCCATAGGCAGCCCTTCAATAAAAGATCGCATCAGAATCACATTGTATACCCAGATCATGCCTGGAATAATATATACCCAGAAGTTATTTCCCATCTTTAAGGTCCTCATGATCAGCAGGTACTCCGGAATCATGCCGCCGCTGACATACATGGTGATGATAAACAGAATGGTAAAGGGCTTGTTAAAGTAAAAGTCCTTCCTGCTTAACACATAGGCCAGCATAGAGGTACAGATAACGCCGATCCCCGTTCCCACCACGGTCTTAAGCACAGACAGGAGAAACGGCTTAAGCATGTTATTCTCTGAAAATATGTAAGAATAATTGCTCCAGGTAAATTTCCGGGGAATAATAAAGTTTACGTTCCGCATGGTGTCCATGGGATCGTTAAGGGAAATAGCAAGCACGTTTAAAAAGGGATACACCGTAATGCCGATCATTCCGATAAACAGAACCATAAGCACATAGTCAAATGCCGTTCTCTTATTTTCCATAGCGCCTTCCCCCCTTATACCAGTTTATTCTCGCCGATCATCCCGGCAACTTTGTTGGCAATAAACAGTAGGATAATTCCTACCACGGATTGGAACATGCCGATGGCAGTACCGATGCCGTAATTGTTGGAGCCGATGCCGCGGATGTATGCGAACCAGGAAAGCACCATGGCGTGATCCTGGACAATGCCGTTGCTAAGAAGCATCTGCCGTTCCATGCCTACGTTCAGAGCGCTTCCCACGCTCATAATCAAAAGCACCACAGCCGTAGGCTTGATGCCCGGCAACGTAATATGCCACATCTGCTGGAAGCGGCTGGCTCCATCCACCTTGGCCGCCTCGTAGATGCCCTGGTCGATCCCGGCCATGGCTGACAGGTAGATGATGGCATCCCAGCCCACCTCTTTCCACACATTAATAAGGCACACCACGATCCAGAACAGAGGAGAGTTGGTGGACATCAGGTGAAGGTTTACCCCGAACATAGTCTCAATGGCTCCGCCGTCGTTTAAAAGCATCTTGGCGATGCTGGCGATAATAACCCACGATACGAAATGGGGAAGATAGGAAACTGTCTGAGTGAACTGTTTGAACTTTTTCATGCGTATCTCATTGAGCAGCAGGGCAAAAATAATGGCTGCCGCCGTGCCGATGAAGATTCCCAGAATGCTGATGCCGATGGTGTTGATCATGGTCTGGGCAAACAGCCTGTCTGTAAATGCCTGGGCAAAGTTCTGAAACCCTACGAATTTCCGCTCCCAGACAGGCAGCGCAAAGGACTTGGGAATCACCTCCTGAAATGCCATGGTCCAGCCCCACAGGGGAATGTACTTAAAGATAATGACCCAGATGACAAATGGAACTGACATCAAAAGCAGATACCTCTGCCTCCACATGAGGTCAAGACTAAATGGCTGCTTTGTTTCTTTTTGTTTCTTTTTTTGTTTCATCCCACATATACCTCCCGTTTTTCTTTCATTATAAAAACAGGAGAAAAAAATAAATACCCTTAAATTCAGATGCGTTTCCCCATGATTTTTAGTGGCTTATACTCAAATCCCTTTAGTCCTGGTCAGGAGCCGGCCTGACAGGAAAGTTCATGATTACCCTGGTCATATGCCCGGGAACGCTTTCTATAGAAAGTCCATAAGCTTCCCCGTATCTTAGGCGAATTCTCTGATGGACATTACACACGCCGATGTGAGGCCGATCCAGATTCCGCCTGTTCATCTCCCTGCGGATCTCTTCAAGGCGTTCTGCCTCAATCCCCATTCCGTCATCTTCCACAAGGATTCTTACCTCGTCCCCCCGCCGCCTGATATCAATGAGGATATGGCCTGTGCCTTCCTTTGTCTCCAAGCCGTGTATAATGGAATTTTCTACCACAGGCTGTAAAATAAGGGGAAGGATATAAAGCTCTTTTGCCCCTTCCTCCACCTGAATGCGGTACTGAATCCGCTCCTCAAACCGATATTTCTGAATCTTCAGATAGGCTTGCGCCAGATCCGTCTCTGCGCTGATAGTCACGTCCCTGCTGCCCGCCTGTATGTTTTTGCGCAGAATCTTCGCCAGCATTTTCACCAGATCCTCAATCTCCCCCTCGTGGGCGGCCCGGGCCTTCATCCGTATGGTTTCCAGGGTATTGTAAAGAAAATGGGGATTGATCTGGCTGGCCAGCACTTTAAATTCCGCCTCCCTCTGCTTTGTCTTCAGCTGCTCCGCATGCAGCCTTTCCTGGTAGATCTCTGCAAGAAGCTTCTGGATATCCCCAATCATGGTTCCCAGGTATCCGTACAGGTCGTTGATCTCGTCTTTTCCTCCCAGGCTGGGTTCCAGGTCAAAATCCCCGGATGCGGCCTTCTGCATCTGCCTTAAAAATCGGTTAATCCTTCTGTCAAAGGACCATGAAAACAGCATGATGATGGATATGGAAACAATGACGCTGGCCATAAAGACCCAGAAACTTCTGCGGTTCTGCCGGTTGGCCCTTGCCAGGATATCCTGATACGATTTCATGCTGACAATCTGCAGCACATCCTCCGACTCTCCCATGTTCATGGTGTAGCAGGTCAGAACGCACTCGCTGTCCTTAACTTTCATGTTTTTCTGAAAAACACCTTCTTCTTTCCACTGCTGCAGCGCCGGCTTTATATCAGACAAAAAAGGGTCTTCCCCGTTGGAGACGATCTCCCGCTCCCCATTAAGCACCATGCAGGTATGGCTCTCCCTGCCTTCCACCTGCTCCCTCAGCCTTTCCCTGCGCAGATAAATTGCCAGCACCCCCACGTCCTGCCCCCTTTTGGTCCGCAGAAGCCTGATTAACGCCAGGGTGTTACTGTGATCCAGGGCCAACGGCAGGGGCATAATCTGCCAGTTCTCCCCTCCCCGCAGGTTCAGCGCTTTCTCATACCACGGTTTCGCTGCAATCTCAGGGGACGTCTTTAAAAAATGGGCATTCTCCACAATGGTGTCATTGTTCAGATAAATGCTTGTCCATGCGATAATGCGGCTGTAGGAGCTCCCGAAATCGTCAAATCCAGAGTAATTCCTGTAATCCTCCACCAATTCCCCATAGTCGCTGTATCGGTACCCGGCGATCTTCTCCAGCTTCTCATCAAAATAGAAGCTTCTGGAACCGCTGCTTACGGAATTAAACATTTCCTTCGTCTCGCTCCCCAAAAGCTCCAGCTCCACCATCTCCGTCTTTTTCGCTCTGTCCACCAGGATGCGGTTGGTCCCGCTTATAAGATACAGCCCGATAAGCACCATAGGGATGGCCCCGCCTACAAGGTAGAGAAAGAACATCCTGGTCCGGAGCCTGGCCCCTGAAACCTTTTCGATAAGCTTTGCCGGCCACTGCAGCCATGTAGCGGCTTTTCTTCCTTTTGCCATACTCTCCTCCAAATCATTATTAGAGTGCTCCCGTAAAACCCTTTGCGCCCGGATTTAATTCTTCCTTTTTCTTCTATTATACTATTTTTTCGGTTCCCCAACAATAAAACATGCCTCTTTTGCCAAAGCTTCCGCATCTGCGTCTGACTGCGGCAAAAGAGACATGATATGGCCTGTCTATTTAGGCTCTGCTATGTAGTTGGAAATTCTGTAAGTTACGCCTCCTGACTGGACGATTCCTTCTTTTTTCACTTTTCCGGACGTGCTGATCAGCACCTGGCTCCCGCTTGGTATCACCGCAACAGCAGTGTCCGGATCTTTCAGTTCTCCTCTGCTGTAGTCTTTTGAGAGATAGATATCATTCTCTATATCTATGAGCGCCCAGTTTTGCCGGGAGCGAAGCATAAGCCCGTCATCGCCATAAATGTATCCGTTAACCATGGCATTTTCATAAGCCCTGCCCGAACTATCAAAATGGTAATACAAGGGCTCTTCGTCCGTTCCCACGTTTATGCGCCTGCTTGTTATAAGCTTTCCCAGGTTCCGGTCCTCCAGGCTCAGGTAGTAGATTCCCGCAGGCTTCTTTCCCTTCCCTTTTCCGATGTCGCCTTTTAGGCCCCAATACTTTTCCTGTATGGCCTTGCAGTCTGCCAGCCCCTTTCCCCCGGTGCTGATGAGCCCGGTAATCATGCGGCCCTGCTGATCGAAAAAGTAAGTAAGCCCTTTGATCTCTTTAAATGCCAGCCTGTCGTCACTGTCTTTCGCCCCCTCATTGAATGGGATTCCGTCTTTCTCGCCCAGATAAAACCAGTAAGGATCATCCGCGCTTTCGTCCACGCCGTATGCATAAAGCCATCCTGACATCCTGGCCCCGGTTACCTGGTCATAATACCGGTTAATCCCCACATGGGCGCCGTTTATCATGACCCGGGGCTGCCATCCCCTGAGCATGACACCGTTGTCGTCAAAGAAATACCATTTGTCGTCAATGAGGCTCTCCCCAGTGGTCGCCCGCTCTCTCCAGCCAAAGTAGTACATCTCGGCGCCGTCATACTCTTCTTCTTCCGGATTGTTCGTTATGGCGTTGTCTCCGGGATTTACAGTCTCGTTCTTTTCATCCGGCTCCAGATACTGCCACGCCTGATGGGCATAGCCTTCATTCTCATTGCCCAGATAATACGTATGCGTATCACCTGACGCCTCCTGTATCCTCTGCCATCCGCTGAGCATATGGCCGTCACTGTCGAAAAAATATGTGCGCTCCTGGCCGTCTACTGTCAGCTTCACCGCCTTTTCTTCCCTGGTAATGGCCTTTCCGTCATCTCCGAAATAGTACCACAGTATGTCCACGTCCTGATCGCAGATTCCGTCCACATTAGGCTCGCTGGCCCACTGGTTTTTCACCCTGACTCCGTCTTCATTGGTATAATAAATGTCTTTGCCGTCCTTGACAATGGTATTGACCACCATGCAGCCTTCTTCGTCCACATAGTATCTCTCCCCGTCAGCCCCCTTTACCCAGGAACTGGTTACCTTTTCTCCGCTGGTATCATAATATACCCATTTATCCCCCTCCTGCTGCCACCCCCGCTGGGCGGCTGCGGCAGAAAGGGATGCGGCAGCCGCCAGGACCGCGGCTGCGGCGGCTGTAAAAAGTTGTCTCTTTGTCTTCATTTGACAGGTATCCCCTTTCAGTTTCAATCATCGTTATTTGGCTAGAGCGTGTTTGAAAATTGCTTTCCGTCAGATGTGCGTCACAGTTTGCGGGAGATCTGGCCCGAATGAGGGAGGCGTAGTGGGCTACGTTGACCGAATGAGGGCCAGATCTCCCGCAAAGTGGGGCGTGCAGATGGCGGGAATGAATTTTCAAACACGCTCTAGTACATCGTTGCATTAATAACTGAGTAATAGTGCTTGATATCTGCGTCAGGTGTGCGTCACCCAGTTTTTGCGTTTCGTTTTTAAGAGCCCTCCCCGCTTTCATATACGAAATAAAATTCTTCTATTGTAACTTCGTTGCCGGAAATATTCGTTTGAATCTTTATAGAGCCAGAATCCTCGTCAAATTCCATTTCCATCTGCGTTTCCTGGTCATTTTGGAAATTTACGCCGTATTTCGTAGTACCCCAATTCTGGCTTCCGTCTTTCTTAAACATCATAATGTCAATTCCGTCAGCGCCTGTCTTTTTAGCTTTAAAACTAATGGCTGCTGGGATGCCTCCACTGGCCGGGAGTCGGTATACATTGTATTTCTTTTCCGGTATTTCAATCGTTTCTTTTACTGTACCGGTTTGTTCTGAACCGTCATCCCATTCAAATGTTACCAAGTCCACTTTAAAACTGTCCGTTGGGAATTTTAATGCCTTTGCATTTGACTTAAATTCTATTTTTTCTGTGGTGTTTTCCGCTCCGCTATTACAGCCCATATATATAAGAGAGCTCCAATCCGTTTCTCCATTCTCGTCAATTATCTGCACATTGCCGCCAATCCAACCATTTTCTCCAGTCTTGGTAAACTTATATTTAACCTTGGTTGGGAACTGGCCGCTGGCATTCTTCGGGATCTCATACACAGCATAAGACTCTGCGTTTACCGTCTCCAAAGTTGGAGTTACTGCTATCTTCCCATCCTCTGTCTCTCCAGGCTCCTCTGTCTCCCCGGGGTTTTCTGTTTCTCCTGGCTCTTCAGGCTCAGTAACCTCCCCGTCAGACGGTTTTTCGTATGTGATATACAGGTAGTCCGCTTCCTCGTCTGCAAGCCATAGCTCTGTAAATTCATAGGGCGTCTGAAGTCCCTGGACGTCTTGAAATTTCAATACGGCTTCCTCGCCGGCTTTGCAGTTAATCCAGACAGCCCATGGTTCTCTGTCCATGCCCAAATTGAATCCCCATTCGTTGCCAATGTTATCGGTTTTTCTCTTAACCCGCACTTGTATCGGCTTTCTCTCCGGAGCCACGCTGTATCTTCCATTGGAGTTTAAGGTCAGCTTTTCTTCAAAAGTTTCTGTCTCCTCTGGTTTTTCCGTCTCTCCGGGCTTTTCCGTTTCTCCTGGTTTCTCTGTCTCCCCAGGCTTTTGAGTTTCTCCTGGCTCTTCAGGCTCAGTAACCCCCCCGTCAGACGGTTTTTCGTATGTGATATACAGATAATCCGCTTCCTCGTCTGCAAGCCATAGCTCTGTAAATTCATAGGGCGTCTGAAGTCCCTGGACGTCTTGAAATTTCAATACGGCTTCCTCGCCGGCTTTGCAGTTAATCCAGACAGCCCATGGTTCTCTGTCCATGCCCAAATTGAATCCCCATTCGTTGCCTGTATTATTGGTCTTTCTCTTAACCCGCACTTGTATCGGCTTTCTCTCTGGAATCACGCTGTATCTTCCATTGGAGTTTAAGGTCAGCTTTTCCTCAAAGGTTTCGGTGTCTCCTGGCTTTTCCGTTTCGCCAGGCTTCTCGGTTTCTCCGGGCTTCTCTGTCTCTCCGGGCTTCTCTGTCTCTCCGGGCTTCTCTGTCTCTCCGGGCTTCTCTGTCTCTCCAGGCTTCTCCTCGTCAGAGAATATAAAAATCATATCCTCCACATCAAGCATCCTGTCTTCCCCAGCCATACGGATCGTCACTGCCAGGCTGGCTATTTCATCCATCTTGTCCTTAGCTTCCGGCGCTTCAAAAAGAGGCTGAAGATCGTAAACGATGTAATCCTTGTCATTGATCCCTTCTATCCATGCCCCGCCGTACCATCCGTTAAGCGACCTATTCTGGAGACTGAGCCAGAGTCCGTTGGCCCCGTCTGTATCCTTTGCTTTAAGCCTGATCTTTATGGGAACCCGTCTTCCATTTGCAGATCCTGTCTTCTCAGGAAATTCATATACATTATACAGGATCTTCTCTCCATCCTCCCCGGTTACCTCTTTTATCTGGGGCGTTATCCTCTTTTCATTCTCTCCCACTATGGAACCGTCTTCCGGCTTATCCGGCTCATCTGGTTCGTCCGGCTTATCCGGCCCCTGGGGCGCATCTCCTTCCCCGTACAGCAAAACTAAAAAGTCTACCTTCTTATCCCCCATCTTAAACCGGGTAAACGAATAGTTTTGTCCAAATAAATAAATTTTTTCCTTCTTGTCCGAGGCAGGAACCCACTGGTAAAATGGCTCCGCATTTATATTCATGCCTACCCCGTACTTGTTGCTGCCGCCATATGCCCTAAAGCAGATGCCAATCGGCTGCGCTCCCGTATCTGGGATCTCATACCAGCCCTCTTCATCCGGCTCTATCTGCTGCCCTTCATATCTTGCCGCCGATTTTCCAAGCACTCCTGCCGGTTCTGTCCAATTATTAGGCCTGTTGCTGCTCCCCTCGTCCTTGGCATTTCCGCCGCCTACTGCATAAGCGGTTTTCTCAGCCATCCCGTTGGCGCTGCCTTCCCTGTACAGAAGCGAAAACTGCTTTACATACAGGGAATCGGCCCGGTTTCCCCCGCCAGTCTCGTCAGTCCACCAGAACACGATCCCCAGCCTGTCCTGCAGCCTTGCTTTCTCTTCCTCCGTAAAAATATGCTTCACCTCGTCAAATACGCTGCTGAATTCAAAATTGGGAGTATTCTCCCATCCGTCCAGGTATATGCCGCCTCCTCCGTAGCTGTCCCAGCCTGTGGCGCAGCCCACGTCAAAGGCAAATCCGACGATTTCTGACCGCTGGAACGCATCAAGGGATACCCATCCGTCTGAGCTTACGGGGACGGCCACTCTCTTGTAAACAGGATAATCGAACTCCTTCTTTTTAATCTGTCCGGCTTCCTTTCTTTTAGCCAGATCCAGGTAATTTTTCTTTATAACCGGATCGCGGAAATTGCCGCTGACCCGCTCGATGTATTTCATGTCGCCGGAATTACCCGAATCCCAGAGAATCGGGCACATCCCGTATTCCATAATCATCTCCGGAATCTTTTGTACATACCTGCGGATACTTTCCTTTTCCTTTTTATCCTCTGTCAGGACCCCATACTCCCCGATGATTACCGGGGTACCTTTGGAAAGGAAGTTCTCTGCCAACAAATCAAAATCTGCCTCCACCTGCTTGATTTCTTCCTCGCTTCCCCACGTTGTAGCCGGAACCGCCCAGTCCACATTGTACTCTGCCACGCAAAAGGGAGAAGGGCTGTAATAATGGATGGATAGTATGCAATGGTTTGCCGGATCTGTCGGAAACTTGTATCTCCTGTCGCAGGTCCGCTTAATATCCGTATTGTACCCGGGGATCAATAGATGGCGCTTTGCATTATTCCCTCCGGTCTTCCGCACCGTATCTACAAACAGCTGGTTCATTCTGTTCAGGATCTCAAACTGCTTGGACATATTAGATGCCGCCGGAAACTCCACCTCGTTCATTCCCTCAAAAATCAGATGATCTCCATAATCCTTAAAGTTATTGGCAATCTGAGCCCACACCGCCTCATACCGCTTAGATGTCCAGTCCCAGTCCGTAGCCGCCTTCCGCACCCAGGATGTATCTGCCGCTCCGCTGTCATGATGCATATTAAGGATCAGATAGAAATCTTCTTCCATGCACCAGTCAACTACCGTCTGGATGGCATTCATATAAGCCGGGTCAATCTGATTGTTATCGTCAATCCACTGTGCCCAGCTGACAGGAAAGCGGATGGTCTTAAAGCCGCTTTCTTTCACTTTCTTTATGAATTCTTTTGTCACCACGTCATTCTGCCAGCCCTTCTGGTACTCCCATGGATCATCTATGGTAATGTAAGAGCCGATACAGTCAAACGTGTTTCCGATGTTGTAGCCCAGCCCCATGTCATCTACGATCTGCTGGGAAGTCATGTCCCGCACAATTCCGTTTTTTCCGTACTCAGCTCCCAAGGCCGGAAGCGCCGTGCCGGCCAAGGAGGCTGTCACTGCAAGCGCTGCCGCAATCAGCTTAGAGGTCACTCTGATGATACGGTTTTTCCATGTTCTGCTCATTTTTTCCTCCCGATTTATAATTTTATATATGGCAATTATCTATGGAGACATTTTACCATTTTAACCATTGTCCTTAATACCCGAAAAATCAGACTTGTATTTCTTGTTTTTTAGAGATTTGGCCATAAAAAGGCCATGATTTTCCGGACAATGCAGCAGAAGAAAAGATTTTGAAACTTATCGCTGCATCATTTCGTTTGTCTAGTGGTGGATTTGGGTATGAAATAAATATGAAAAATTTTTTAGATGTGATCAGACAAGGTAAATATGCCCTGCCTGGACGGTAAAAAACTGACTGCGGCTTGTTTTTGAAATCCCTGCCCCGAATAAACCGGAACTTTAAGTTCGCCATAGTGCTGTATAATTGAGTGAGCAAAGAGGCGGATTTAGTCGTGGGCCAGGGAAGGAAGGGGAGCATGGTGCCGTCCGGGTTCAGATATGCCAAACATTCCGATGAGCCCAAAGCGGGAACCAGTCGGGTATCAGCCCTCCTGTTTCCCTGGTCTCATCTCCATGGCATAAATTCACCCGGCCGGCACCATACTCCCCT
>CAMUJH010000092.1 GCA_947089145.1 uncultured Hungatella sp.
GCTGCGCTGACCGTATGGCGCCAAAATGCCTGCTTTTGGCATTTTGTGTGCATCCTCCGCCGGGCGCATGGAGGCTTACTTATAATAATCAAAGGCCAGGCCATACATGCGCACGGTATCGCCCTCCTGAATGCCGGCATTTTCAAGTTCCTCCAGTATGCCGGAGTCTTTCAGGAAATTCTGGAAGAATACAAAGCCTTTTTCTGATTCCAGATTGGTGTACCCAAGCATTTTCTCGATTCTTGGCCCCTCCACCACATATTCTCCGTCATCGTTTTTCTCTACCGTGTAGGGAAGATTCATCCCGGCCTGCAGCTTAGACAGGTCAAATTCTCTTTCAAAAACCATAGGTTTCTGATCGGAATTTTTCAACAGCTCATAAACGCCGTATAACAGCTCCCTCAGCCCTTTTCCGCTTACAGCTGAAATAGGATAGACTCTTATTCCCTCAGGCTCAAATGCCTCTTGAATTCTTGCCACAGGGTCTTCGTCTTTATCATAAATGGCATCAATTTTGTTAGCGGCAATGACCTGCGGGCGGTTCATAAGCTCTTCATTGTAGGTACGCAGTTCATTGTTAATAGCCCGGATATCTTCTACTGGATCTCGCCCTTCTGTGGAAGCTGCATCCACAACATGAATAAGCACTTTGGTCCGCTCGATGTGGCGCAGAAAATCGTGGCCGAGCCCTACGCCCTGGGAAGCGCCCTCAATTAATCCCGGAATATCAGCCATGACAAAACCAGCCCCGTCACTTAGATCTACGACTCCTAAATGAGGATCTAACGTGGTAAAATGGTAGTTGGCAATTTTGGGCCTGGCGTTGCTGACTCTGGATAAAATAGTAGACTTGCCTACATTGGGAAATCCCACCAGCCCTACGTCAGCAATAACCTTAAGCTCCAGAAGAACCCATAGTTCCTGGCTTTCCTGACCTGGCTGTGCGTATTTGGGAGCCTGCATGGTGGCTGTGGCATAGTGCATATTGCCCTGGCCTCCCCGGCCGCCCTTTAAGATCACTTCCCGGCGGTTTTCGCCAGACATATCGGCAATGACCTTTCCGCTTTCAAAGTCCTTGAGAATGGTCCCCTCTGGCACTTTGATCACCAGATCCCTGCCATTGGCCCCATGACAGCGCTTCTTGCCGCCTGGCTGGCCATTTGGGGCTATATATTTCCTAACCTGCCTGAAATCCACCAGAGTATTTAAACCGTCATCAACCTCAAAAATAATGTCTCCGCCTTTACCGCCGTCTCCGCCGTCAGGACCTCCGGCAGGGACATACAATTCCCTGCGGAAGCTTACATGGCCGTCTCCGCCTTTACCGGATTTTATAAATACTTTTGCGCGATCTGCAAACATTACGTTACCGTAGCCTTTCTGAAAATGTCCCTTATAAGGAAAATGGCTTCATACGTCATAAGTATGAAGCCACTCACTGTCTAAGTATGCATAAAACTGCCAAGGGCAGATTTATCTTACTCGCTGACTGCTCTTGGATAAACAGAAACCTGCTTTTTGTCCCTGCCCTTTCTCTCAAACCTCACAATGCCGTCAACTTTAGCAAACAAGGTATCATCACCGCCGCGGCCTACATTTACGCCGGGATGGATCTTGGTACCTCTCTGCCTGTAGAGAATGTTGCCGGCTAATACAAACTGCCCGTCAGCTCTCTTGGCACCCAGTCTCTTAGATTCGGAATCTCTGCCGTTCTTGGTAGATCCTACGCCCTTTTTGTGAGCGAACAACTGAAGGTTCATCTTAAACATCATTTACACCTCCTTAAAACGAATTTTAATATATGGTTCTCCGTATTCCTCCTCGATATTTAAAAGGCCAAATATAAAAGAATTCATAAGGAGCTTTGATTCTGAACTGATAGAAGCAGTAAAGCGGAACCGGAATCCGCCGGACTCGTCATTTTCTTCGGCTTCAAATAAGTCTTCTGTAAAATGTTCGACGGAATTAGCCATATTAAGCGTCAGAGCAGAAACTGCGGCACAGACTTGCTCCTGCCCTTCTACCTGACAGGGAGCCGCTAAACCTGCATGTCCTGACATACAGACGCCAATATACCCCTGTTCGGAATCTGTTAATACTGTTACTTCAACCATGAATATAAGCACCTTTCATAACGCTGTCACGAAACAGCCTGTGCTTCCCTAAAAGGCTTAAGCGTTAATCTTGTCAATCTTAACCTGAGTAAAGAGCTGTCTGTGGCCGTTTTTCTTATGATAGCCCGTTTTTCTCTTGTACTTGTATACGATGACCTTCTTGCCCTTGCCCTCTTTCACAACGGTTGCAGTTACGGTAGCACCCTCCACTGTAGGACAGCCGATGGATAACTCCCCATTGTTTACTGCAAGCACCTTATCAAAGGTAACAGTCTCTCCAGCTTCAACACCAAGCTTTTCAATCTTAATGATATCGCCTTCTGCGACTTTGTACTGCTTTCCGCCTGTTGCAATAATCGCGTACATCATGGCACCTCCTGTTATCATTACTCGCCAACTGCGGTGTTCTCCGGAATATAGAAAAACTTTTAAACCTCGTTGTGCGGCATACCCAAGTATCATAGCATTTCTTCCACAGATTGTCAACTGATTTTATCCGGAACTGCAGAAAATCTGCAGAAAACTTTACACTAATCGCCCAGGACATTGACAATCTTCGCCGGGGTTCTGTAATACATATCCGAAGTGATGATCCCTACCGTTTCATTTGACGCATGGACGATCCTTCCGTCTCCTATGTAGATGGCCACATGGTCAATGGAAGAACCGCTGCTGTAAAATACCAGATCTCCCGGCCTTGCCTCTTTTGCCGATACAGACCGCCCCTGGGCGGACTGAGATGCAGCAGTCCTGTTTAAATAGACGCCGGCCGTATGGCCCAGTATGTATTTGGTAAACCCGGAACAGTCCACTCCCGTATGAGGATCGTTTCCTCCATAGACATAGGCATTTCCCACAAATTGCAGGGCATCGGAGACAATGCTTTGCCGCAGCGCCTTTTTTCTGGCCACTTCTGCTGCCGCAGCCTGCTTCTTTTCTTCTATGGTGTTAATATAATGGTCATACTGGCCGGATACCTGCGAAAGGCTGTCCTGAAGATAACTAAGTTCCGACTGAATGGAGGAAAAACTCATGGTACGTTCTGTGTGGCTGAAGGTGGGGACGGCAGACATAAGCTGTGTATCTTCTCCGGCCGGCTCAATGCTTCCGGTCTGATCTCCCTGAGGGCTTTCCCCTTCTGCGGTTTCCCCGCTGTCTTGATCCTCTGCGACAGTATCCTGCTGCTTTTCTAACCCCAGCTCCTGCCGGATCTGATCTTCCCGCTCCACCAGCTCTTTCAGCTCGCTGATGGTATCTCTGGTTCGCTGTTCAAGCTCTTTTAACTCCTGTTCCTGGGCGCTTCGCGCTGCTTTAAGAGCTTCATTTTCTTCATCCGCCATCTGCTTCTGAGCGGCCAGAAGCTGCCATTCCTGCTCCAGATTTTCCTTTTCTTCTTCCAGCTGCTCTTTTTCCTGTCTTACTACCTGCAGCTGGACACGGGAACCTGCAAAAAACAGACAGGTTCCGGAAAGTATCAGGATTCCCAGAAAAATCAGCCCGAAAGTCCACACAGGCGTCTTAAAATGTATAGGTTTTTTCTGGGAATGAGGAAGCAGCATAACCGTATAGTTTAGGGAAATACGCTCCTTCTTAAAACGTTTCCACTTCATCTAAAAAAACAACACTCCTTTTCTCTGCCGTGGTATGTAATCAGCAAATTTTACAGCCTGTCTCCAAGCCTGTCCAGCAAAAAATGTGTGTCAGGCCCCGATCTTTTGTTCAGCAGATCCGTTTTTATGGGATTCCTCTTTTTTGTTTTTGTTCTGTTTGTCTTTCTGACTGCTGTCTCTGTTCTCCTTTGCAGGTTCTGGGTGTGATTCCTGGACTGCAGGAACCGAAGCTTCCGCCGCTTTCGATGGGGCGGCGATCATCTTCTCTTCCCCGGCAACCTCCATAGTACAGTTACCCTTAAAGGAAGCGCCCTCGTCAATGACAAGGGTCTTTGTAATCAGGTCGCCAAGCACCCGGCCGGTGGAGGTCATTTCAATCCGTTCTTTCGCAACAAGGTTGCCGTAGACAATACCTGCCACGAGAATCTCAACCGCTGTAATATCGCCTACCACTTCTCCGCTCTCGCCCACAATAACAGAGCTTTCTGACATGATCTTCCCCTCCAGAACACCGTCGATCCTGGTTGACTCGGAAGCTGTCAAAACGCCCTCGATCCTGGAGTTGTTGCCGATGATGGTATTGATCATTCCTGTATTGATCGTATCACCTTTCTTCTTCGAACCAAACATAATCCTCTCTCCCAATCTATTTAAATTTAGACAGAGCCCTGCCGCCGCAGAACTCTCTTTATCTCTTTTATCTTAATACTTTCTGCACTAAAAAGCAATAGATTTAACAAATTTGTAAAATCTTTCGGCAGTAAGCACAAACAAGCAAGCAGTAAAAAAATTCAGAAACTGCGGCATTACCACCCCTTCCTCCAGGTGGCCGGCGAAAATAAGATCAGCATCGGGAAAATCTCCAGTCTTCCAGCCAGCATATCAAACATCAGCACGAATTTTGACAAGACTGACAGCTGGGAAAAATTGCACATAGGTCCCACCGCTCCCATACCGGGGCCGATATTATTGAAGGTAGCGGCTACGGCGGTAAAGCAGGAGGTAAAATCAAAATTGTCCAGGCTGACCACGAAAACAGATGCGGCGAAAATAAAAAAATAGGCGATAAAATAGTTATTCACGGATCGGATAACCCCGGCATCCTGGGACTTCTTCTCCAGTCTCAGCACCCGGACGCTTCTGGGATGAACCAGCGTCAGCAGCTCATTTCTTACGGATTTCAGCCAGATGATGATTCGGGACACTTTCATGCCGCCGCCAGTACTTCCGGCACAGGCGCCCACAAACATTAGCCCAATAAGGATCGTCTTGGAAAACTGGGGCCACACATCAAAGTCCACCGTAGAAAAACCGGTGGTGGTAATTATGGAGCCCACCTGGAAAGCCGCATGGTGGAATGCCTGGAACACGCTTCCAAAGCTCCCCTTTATATTTAATGTAATCATCACGATGGCCGCCGCAATGATTCCCAGGTATACCCGGGCCTCCTCGCAGGAAAAGGCTTCCTTAAACCGCTTTACCAAAATCAGATAGTATACATTAAAATTTACGCCGAAAAGAATCATAAACACGGTGACAACGCCCTGGAGGTAGTAGCTGTCATAATAGGCGATGCTGTTGTTTTTAATGCCGAATCCTCCGGTTCCAGCCGTGCCGAAGCTGGTGGCCAGAGAGTCAAACAGGGGCATTCCTCCTGCAAGAAGAAGAACCACCTGAACCAAAGTCATAACCAGATAGATCACGTACAGTATCTTAGCCGTGGTCTTTATTTTCGGCGTCAGCTTTCCGACGGAAGGCCCCGGGCTTTCTGCACGCATAATATGCATGGCATAACCCCCTCCGGCCAGAGGCAGGATGGCAAGCATAAACACAAGGACTCCCATGCCTCCCACCCAGTGGGTAAAGCTTCTCCACATAAGCATGGAGGGCGATAAGCCTTCTACATTATTGAGAATGCTTGCCCCGGTGGTGGTAAATCCGGAGATTGTCTCAAACAGCGCGTCCGTAAGGGACGGAATCTCCCCGCTGAACCAGAAAGGCAGCGCCCCGAAGAAACTGAGTACTACCCAGATAAGGGCAACCGCCACGAATCCCTCTCTCGCATAAAAAACAGAGCTTTTTGGCCGCTTGTGGGTGGTAATCCATCCGATGACAAAACACATGGCCATAACCGCCAGAAAACATCCCAGCCGCCCGTCGCCGTAAATCAGCGACACGGCGCAGGGAAGCAGCATCAAAACAGCCTCAATATTCAGCACCCACCCTAAAAAATAGAATATAATCCCAATATTCATAACCGTTCTACCTCAAAATGTCTTTCAGATCTTTAAGCCCTGTGTTGGTGGTAACAATGATTACCGTATCTCCTATTTCAATGGCATCTTTGCCTCGGGGGGTAATGATCCGCCCGTAACGGTTAATGCACGCCACCAAAAGATTTGGCTTTAAGGACAGCTTCTCAAGAGGAATTCCCACCATGGGGGCGTCCTCCCCTACCCGGAATTCCAATGCTTCCGCCTTATCGGCCACGATTTTATACAGCGTTTCCACATTGCTTCCCAGAGAGTTCTGCATTGCCCGCACATACTGCAGAATGATGTCCGCCGTAAGAAGCTTTGGATAGATGACGCTTCCCAGGTTCATGTCATTGACAACGCTTTCAAAGGTAGTTCTGTTGACCTTGGTAATCAGCTTGGCCTTGGATTGGCTGGCTGCATAAAGGGAAAGGATAATATTCTCCTCATCAAACCCCGTAAGGGAAGCAAATGCCTCGGTCTGGGGAAGGCCTTCTTCCAAAAGAAGCTGCTGGTCTGAGCCGTCCCCGTGAATAATCATTACTCCCGGCAGATCATCGCTAAGCTGATTGCACCGTTCCAGATCCCGCTCTATGATTTTTAGCTTAATGGGGGCATCCTCCAGCATTTTAGCCAGATAATATGCGATCCTGCCCCCGCCGATGATCATGACGCTTTTAATGCTGTTGTTTTCGATTCCCACTGCTTTGAAAAAGCGCATGGACGAAGAAGGGGATGCCACGAAAGAGACTTTATCCCCGGATTTTAATACGAAATTACCGTTTGGGATCACCACATTCTGTCCCCGCTCCACGGCACAGAACAGAACATCGCACTTTAACCGGGAATTTACTTCCAGAACCTTCAGATCGTGAAGCATGGAGCCGGCAGGAATCTGGAACTTCATAATCTCCACCCTGCCCTTGGCAAAGGTGTCGATCTTAATGGCGGAAGGGAATTTTAACAGCCGGGAAATCTCCATAGCCGCCGCAAAATCCGGGTTAATGGACATGGACAGGTTCAGTTCCTCCCGCAGATAGTTAATCTCAGCCGAGTATTCCGGCTTCCTGATCCTGGCTATGGTGTGGCAGTTTCCGGCTTTTTTTGCAATAAGACAGCACAGCATGTTCAGCTCGTCCGAGGTGGTGGTGGCAATAAGCAGATCCGCCTCCTGAATGCCTGCATCCATCTGCACCTGGTATACGGCGCCGTTTCCCACCATCCCCATAACGTCCAGGCTCTGGGTAACCTTGTCCACCACCACGGAATCCTGGTCAATGACAGTTATGTCGTGTCCCTCGTTATCCAGCTCTTCCACCAGGGTCATGCCCACTTTTCCGCAGCCCACAATAATAATCTTCATTTCTTAGTATCTCCTTTTTGCATCTGTTCCCGGAATGGCTTCCGTATTTTTTTCCTCGTAACTTCCACAAGCCCCAATTCTGTCATATCCACCACAGTGGTCTTTACAGGGTCTTTTTTGCAGCAGGAAGACAGAAGGGCCATCAGCTCATCTTTGTCCTCCTGCAAATCCATGTCAATAAAGTCGATTAAAATGATGCCGGAAAGATTGCGGAGCCGCAGCTGAAAGGCAATTTCCCTGGCAGCTTCCAGATTGATTTTTAAAATCGTCTCCCGAAGCGTCTTTTTCCCTGCATACTTTCCGCTGTTTACGTCAATAACCGTCATGGCTTCCGTGGGCTCGATAACCAGGTACCCTCCGGATTTCAGCCACACCCGCTTCTGAAGGGCTTCCTCCACTGCCTTGTCAATGGAATACAGCTTTTTCAGGGGAAGCAGGGAATCTTCATAAAACCGGACTTTGTCAAGATCATGGGGCTGGCAGGCATTCAGATAATCCTGTATTCTGTGGAAAATGCCGGCGTCATCTGTGACAATCTCCTCCATAAAATCCCTGTAGGTATCTCTAAGACTGCCAATATAAGAAGGCGGCGCCTCATAAAGCAGGGTATAACAGGTTCGGTATGCAGCCTCTGACAGAAGCCTGTAATACTGCTGCTTCAGCTGCCTAAGCTCCCTTAAAAGTTCGTCCACGGCAACAAATGACGCATTGGTTCTGACAATAATGCCGAAATCTTTGTCCTTTTCTGTCAGCAGGGCCTGCCTCACCTGCGCCTTCCAATGCTCATCCGTGATTTTGGATGAGAAGCCGATGTGGCGCCTTCCTGCCGTAAGCACGCAGTACTGCCCCGTAAAGCTGATACAGCTGGTCACCACCGGATCTTTTGTTTTTATGGCGTCTTTGCTGACCTGGACCACGATCTCATGGCCGGGACGCAGGCTTGAGCCTTCACATTTTTCCTGCCAGTCTCCTGGCTGTCTGCTTAAAGCGCCGGCAAATAAATGGGTTTTGTTTTCTGTAAGGCTGTAGTAAGCCATCTGTCCCCCGCCCAGATCAATAAAAGCCGAATTAATGTTTTTGGCAATATTCTTTACTTTTCCTATATAAATGTTTCCGAGAATCGATCGTTCTTCTTCTTCCAGATTCAGAGAAACCGCCCTCTGGCCGCTTATCAGAGCTGTCAGAATCTGTCCGTCCATTCTGGTAATGATAATTTTATTCAATGTCTTCTCCAAACTCCTCCAGGGGAATCCTGTTTCCCGCCTTGTCCTGGCCGTAGACCTCTTCCCTCTGAACCCGGAATGCAAATTTGGGATACTCCCACTGCTGTGCCTGATAAAAAGCCTCCATGACCATTTCCGGTTTAATGTTGTCCGTGCTTCCTGTTGACACCTGCATGAAAACGGAATGGTTTTGCCTCTCCAGCCGGTAGATGAGGGGCTTCAGATCCATCTCCCTCTGGCCTTTTTTCGTCTTCTTCGTGATTAAGATCTGATCTCTGCCGAAAAATTCTTTCAGCCTGGAGAAGAAATCATCCAGATCTTCCGGCTGGCTCCCGGCCGAAAATTCCAGGGTGTAATCGGCGGCACACACGATAGACATGGCATTTTTACTGGAATCGGGCAGCATGCGGCAGCTTAATATCCGGATTTCTTCTACCATTGCCTGATTCAGCCTGTCTGTCATGTCTTTGGAAGAGGCCGATTGGGGGCTGTCAGTTACCTCGATGTCAAGATACTCTCCGTTGCTGGTTATGCCTACGCCTAAAGGCGCTGCAAAAGACATGATCTGATGGGGGCTGAATCCCTCGCTGTAGCGGATATTGATATTGCTGCGGCGCATGGCTTTCTGAAAATACCGCATAATATCCAGGTGCCCTACAAATTTCATATATCCCTGCTTGGAAAATTTAATTCTTATTTTCATAGCAGACACCTCCCCCGAAGCTTCTGGCTCCGCAGCCGGAACATTTCTGACGGCAGTTAGGCGTTACCTGTCCATTCTGGGCAAGAAGCCACTCCCGCCTTAAAAATTCTTTGGATACTCCTGCATCAATAAAATCCCATGGGAATATTTCATTCAGCGCACGCTCCCGGACCGTATAGAAATCAGGATCAATACGGCAGTCTTCAAAAGCTTTCATCCACAGACGGTTATCAAAATTTTCGGACCAGGAGTCAAACAGGGCCCCGTTTCGGTAGGCGGCTTCCACTACGGCCCCAACCTTCCGATCCCCTCTGGCAAGAACTCCCTCTAAAACTGTTACATCCGCCTCATGCCAGTTATATTTCAGGCTTTTGAAATTTTTCATCTCCCGGAACTTGTTTTTCACAATATAAGCTCTTTCCAGAAATTCATCTTTTGTACACATTCTGGCCCACTGGAATGGGGTAAAGGGCTTTGGCACAAAGAAGGAGGAACTTGCCACGATCTGCACCTTCCCATGCCGCTGCTCTTTGGGAACCGTGTCATAGTAAACTTCCGCAATCTTCTCTGAGAGCAGGGCAATGCCTTCCATGTCTTCTTTCTGCTCTGTGGGAAGCCCCAGCATGAAGTACAGCTTCACCCTGTTCCATCCCCCAAAAAAAGCCTCTTTTGCCCCCTGCAGAATTACTTCTTCGGTTAATCCCTTATTAATCACATCCCGCAGCCTTTGGGAGCCTGCCTCAGGAGCAAAAGTCAGGCTGCTCTTCTTTACATCCTGCACCTTGCTCATGACATCCAGGGAAAAGGCGTCAATCCGCAGGGACGGCAGGGAAATATTGATTTGTCTGGAACTGCAGTAGTCTATGAGAAAGTCCACCAGTTCCGGAAGACGGGAGTAATCGCTGGAACTTAGGGAACTTAAGGAAATCTCCTCATGGCCTGTGGAATCCAGCAGCTGCGTGGCATGGCGTTTCAAATATTCCAGGCTGTGCTCTCTCAGAGGCCTGTATACATTGCCGGCCTGACAGAACCGGCATCCCCGAATGCAGCCTCTCTGAATCTCAAGAACCACTCTGTCCTGGGTAACCTTTTGAAAAGGGACAAGCGGCTTTTCGATATAGGGTGCGCTGTCCATATTCACAACCAATTCTTTTGTAACCTTGCTCTTTGCATGAGGGTTATTAGGTTTAAAACCCTGGATGGTTCCATCACTGTTATAGGTTACATTGTAGAAAGAAGGAACGTATATTCCCGGAATTTCAGCGGCTGCCTCTAAAAATTCCTGCCGGCCTTTGCCCCTCTTCTTATTCTCTATGTAGGAATCCAGCAGCTGGCCATAAACGGTTTCTCCCTCGCCGATATAAAACAAATCGAAAAATTCCGCCAGAGGCTCTGGATTGTAAGCACAGGGGCCGCCGCCGATGACAATGGGAAATTCCTCCCCCCTGTCACGGCTGTGAAGGGGGATTTGACTTAGATCCAATATCTGTAAAATGTTTGTATAGCACATCTCATACTGCAGCGTGATTCCGAGAAAATCAAAATCCTTTATGGGCTCCTGGGACTCCAGGGAAAAAAGGGGGATTTGCTGCTCTCTCATGATTTTGTCCAAGTCTGTCCAGGGAGAATAGACACGCTCGCAGTAAGTGTCCTCCCTGCGGTTGAACATGTCGTAGAGGATCTGGATTCCTAAGTGGGACATGCCGATCTCATAGACATCCGGAAAACACATGGCAAAACGAATCTCCACGTTTTTCGGGTCCTTGACGCACATATTCACCTCGCCGCCGATGTAGCGGGCGGGCTGCTGGATACTTAGTAAAATTTCATCAGGTAAGGCTAGTTTTCTCATGGTTTTTCCTTGTATTTTTGTTGGTATTGCACAAATTTCTGGCTGTTTTTTGTGGTGTTGAAAATAAGACGATTTTGAATAATCTGCTGCAAATAAGGTCCCTGTCAAGTCGGTGAAATAAGCCTTTTTTGAGCCGAAAATGGGGTAAAATTCAAAATCTTCAACAATTTTATTTTCACGTACATTCTACCACATACTAATCTATTCTACCACAGTTTCTTACAAAACGGCAACCACTACTTACGTGTCAGAGAAAAATCGTAAGAATCCTATGTAT
Organism: uncultured Hungatella sp.; assembly: GCA_947089145.1. Lineage (GTDB taxonomy): Bacteria > Bacillota > Clostridia > Lachnospirales > Lachnospiraceae > UBA3402. The sequence goes on from CAMUJH010000092.1 coordinate 11,398, forward strand.
ATTTATACCTTTTCGTGCGAAACACGTCCGCCCGAAGGGCATGCATTATGGTATGCCTCAGAGGGTATACCTTTTTGCGCATAGCGCACCCGTCCCCCAAGGGTATCCTTTTGTGACGCAGAGCCCCGTTCTCCAAAGGAAACATGCTAACCTATCTATCTAGGGAAATTAACGATGTTGTTTGTCTGAAAAACGATAAGGTTATTCTGGAAGGATATATTCCATGATTTCTGAAGATATTTCGATGTCATAAATCGCTATATCTGTGGTTGGGAGTGTTTCATCGATAATGTTATCATATTCCAGAACGCTGATACAGGTAATTGCATCCTGATCAATGTAGTTCTGGAGACTAAAAATATCAGAATAATGCCCCAGCATATAGCTTAATTCTTTTAGATTGATCTTATAAGCCAGCCATTACGGTTGCGAAACAGTGTCTTAAATCATGCCAGTGTAGATCTTCAGGCAGCGACAAACTTTCTTTTAACTGGTTGTAATCTTTTCGGTAATCATTTCTTGCATGTGGTCTTCCATCCTCCTGATGCCAGATGTAGCTGCTGTCAAAAAAATCAGGAACAGAAGCAGTTTTGTTTTGTAGCGTTCATTGGCAACGATATTTCACTCACTGCATTATTATAAAATAAGCTGGTGTCGGTATAGCACCAGCTTATTTTTTATAACTCAAACTTCGCACATTAAAATGTGCCTATGCACCTTGAAAATTCAATAATA
>CAMUJH010000093.1 GCA_947089145.1 uncultured Hungatella sp.
AACCCACGGCCTCAACAATGCGAATGTTGCGCGCTCCCAACTGCGCTAATGCCCCATACGCTTATTTTATCACGTTATGAAAAAAAAGCAAGCCCTGATTTCAACGAAAATTGTCGGATTCCCCCTTTTTCATGTAGTAAAACGGAAAAAAGTGTGTTAAAATTAGGGAAATGGGCAAAAGACAGGTGAAAAGACATGAGAGAGCGGATTAACCGCCTTGCAAAGGGGATTATTGATACGGATGTGCCGAATCTGACGGTGCAGCCTTTGATTATAGAAGAAGAGATAAAAACAGGGGAGCGCAGGAGAGGGGATCTGGTGGTAACCAGTGACAACGGCATTCACGGCAAGGGGCTGGTATATTCTTCCAATTACAGAGTAAAGGTGTTGAATACTTCTTTTGGAGGACAGCGGTGCTATATTGGTTATGAAGTTAACAGCAAGTATCTGGAATACGGAGAGAAGATTGAGGGATCTTTTTACCTGGTAACTAACGGAGGGGAAAAAGAGGTTCCTTATTCTTTTCGCCTGGAGGCAGGCAATTCCGGGAAAATCCTTGCCCAGTTAAAGGAAGCAAAGGATTTTGCGGCTTTGGCAAAGCGGGATTATGATCTTGCCCTGCGGCTTTTTGAATTCCGGGATTTTACGGAGGCGCCGTTTATGCAGGAGATGGGCATCCGGGCGGTCTACGACGGCCTTCGGGGGCAAGGCAACCGTTTCGGGCAGCTGGAGCAGTTTTTTATTGCCCTGAAGATTAAGGAGCCCGTAAGGATTCATGTGGAGGGGCTTAAAAGGGAATACTATGCGTCGGATCAGATTATATCCGACGAAGTGGAGATCAGAAAAGAGGGATGGGGATATCTGCCGGTTACGGTAAAGGTGGAAGGGGAATTTATCCAAAGCCTGAACCGGACCATAAAAGATGAGGATTTTGTAGACGGGGTCTGCCGGTTTCCCTATGAGATTAATCCGGTGTCCCTTCACGGGGGAAAGAATTACGGAAGCATTATTGTGGAAACCATGTATGAATCCATTGCCGTGGATATTGAGGCCCACGGCATGCCGGACAAAGAAAAGTCCCAGGGAAACAGACGGTACAGCCGGTACGGCCGGTATCTTTCCCTGCGGCTGGAGTATGAGGCCGGCCGGGGGGAGAAAGAAAGCCTGGAAAGGCTTATGGCGGAGGAGCTGGAACAGCTTCGCATGAGCACAAAGGAGGCCCTGGACGAAACGGAATCAGCCCGCCTTTCGCTGATGCAGGCGGAGCTTATGGTGCTTCTGAAAAAATTTGAGGAAGCGAAAACTTACCTGGAAGCGTGCAAAGACATTATTTCGGAACAGCGCATGGAAGAACCTCAGTGGTACTGCCTGTGCGAATATGTGACCGTGTCAGTGTACCCGGACAAAGAGAAGATGGAATCTCTCAGGAGGCTTCTGGGCAAATATGTGGAGGAAGGGAAGGCGGATTACCTTCTGTTTTATCTCTGCACCATGTGTGACGAGAACTGGAGCTTTGAAAATCCGGGGGAGGTCTTGAGCCGGCTAAAGGTGCTTTACGGGGAAGGGTGCCGCAGCCCTTTCATGTATCAGCAGGCGGTGAATCTGTGGAACCAGATGCCTCAGCTTCTGTACGGCATCGGGGCCATGGAACTGCAGGCATTAAGCTTTGGAGCCAGGAAGAAGCTGATCAGCGAGGAAGTGGCGGTGAAGGCGGCCAAGCTTTCAGGGGTTAACAGGCATTTTAAGCCTTTGTGCTGCAGGATGCTGAAAAATCTGTACGAGTGCTTTCCGCGGACAGAGATTCTGGAGGCGGTGTGCAGCCTGATGATCCGAGGCGGCTGTCAGAAGGAATCGGATTTTATCTGGTATGACAGGGCGGTGAGAAAGCAGCTGAGCCTGACCAGGCTGTATGAATATTTTTTATATTCCCTGCCCAAGAATTATAAGCAGGCTATACCAAAGCATGTGCTGATGTATTTTTCCTATGAGCATGATTTGGAGCGCAGCTGCAAGGAGGCTTTGTACGAAAACATTATCAGCTATGTCAGCGCAGAAAGCTCGGTTTATAAGGAGTATGAGCGGGCTATCAGCCAGTTTGCGGTGGAGCAGGCTCTGGAGTCCAGAATCAGCAGCCGCCTGGCTGTGATTTATGAGGAAATGATCTATGCGGATATGATTGATTCGGCTTTGGCAAAGGCCCTGCCTGCCCTGCTACGCTCGTACCGCATCAGCTGCAAGAACCAGCGGATGAAATACGTGGTGGTGTGCTATGAGGAGCTGACAGAGGAGGCGGTGTATCCCCTGGAGGACGGGGTGGCCTATGTGCCTATTTTCTCAAAAGAGGTGAGGATTCTATTTCAGGACGCTTATGGAAACCGGTATACAGGAATCAGCCATGTGAAAACCAGGGCTTTGGACAAGCCGGAATTGGAGAAACGGTGCTTTGAGATGGAGCCTGATCAGCCTATGCTTCTGCTGGCGGCCTGCAAGGAGGCGGCAGGGAAAGAGCTGGACGAAGAGGGCAGGAAAATTCTGGAGCGCTCCATCAGCAGGCTGCCTCTGCATGCGCTGTACCGCAAGCAGCTCATTGACAAGCTGCTGCAGTATTATAAAAAGGAGGGAACCCCTGGGGAGGAGAGCCGCATTCTGCCTGTCCTGGCTTCAGACGCAGGCTTTTTGTCAAAGGTTCAGAGGGACAGCCTGTGCGGGGCGCTGATAAGCCATGGCTATATGAAAGAGGCCTATGACATGATGAGCCGCTTCGGATGCGCTGTGGGGGAGGACAGCCTGCAGAAATTGTGCAGCCAGATGATCCTTGACCAGATGTTTGATCAGAATGATTTTCTGCTGTCCATGGGGTTTGCGGTGTATGAGGCCAAAAAGGAAGACAGCATCATTCTGGATTATCTCTGCGAGCATTTTAACGGAACCAGCAAGCAGATGTACGGCATGCTTCTGAAAGGGGTCAAGGATAAGGTGGAAACCTATGACCTGGAGGAACGCCTTTTGGGGCAGATGATGTTTACAGGAGAGGTTCGGCAGATCGACAAAGTGTTTGCCCTGTATGTTACCAGGAAAAAGACAGGGGAGAGCATTGTCAGGGCTTACTTTACCATTAAGAGCGCTGAGTATTTTCTCCACGACGTGCCGGCTATGGAGCGGGTGTTTTCCTACCTGGAAGGCCTTCTTCAGAACGCCATTGAGAAAGGGAGCGTTTCTACCATTTATCTGCTGGCTTTAAGCAAATATTACAGCGGCCTTCCCAAATTGGCTGAGGATCAGAAACGGCTGTGCCAGACCATTGTGGATCAGCTTTTGGAAGACGGGATGGTATTTCCTTACTTTAAGCTTCTGGCGGAACAGATTCGGATTCCGGAAGACATTATGGATAAAGCCATGTTTCAGTATGTGGGACAGAGGGATTCCAGAGTGGAGCTGCAGATACGGATTCTTCCGCAGGAAGAGAGGTTTCACCGGGACGAGATACGGCGGGTATACCAGGGTATTTTCGTCAAACAGAAGATTCTGTTTGAGGGAGAAATCATGGAATATGAGATTTATGAGCAGAAAGGCGATGAAAGAATCCTGGTAAAGGAGGGAAGCATTGCCTGTGATGTGCGGGATTCGAAAGATAAGAACAGCAGGTTCAGCCTTCTGAACCAAATGTCCTTGTGCCTTAACGTGAAAGAAGAGGAGGGGCTGAAGGAAGCTATGGTGGAATACGTGCAGAGGAACGCAGCGGTGGAGGAACTGTTTCAGCTGCTGTAAAGGGCCGGATAAGGTCCGGCAATAATCTGAATCAGAAAGGGATGCAACAAGGCAAAAGGGGAAGTTAATGGATGGACTAATACTGGGATTTGATCTGTGCGACGCCTACACGCAGCTTGTGTGTAACCAGGGGGAGAAATCCTGGACGCTGCCAACGGTGATTTGCAGAAAAAAGGAAGAAGAATCGTGGATGGTGGGAGAGCCTGCTTATGCCAGCGCCCTGGCTGGAAACGGGGTCATGGTGGACAAACTGGTAAAGCTGGTGATTAAGGACGGCACATCCACCATCGGAGGCATCCGGTATGGCGGTGCACAGCTGCTGGTGCAGTTTCTGATTCAGGTGGCGGCTTTGGCAAAGAAAGAGTATAATACAGATGAGATTAAGCAGATTGTGTTTTCAGTGCCCAGAATTGACACAAGGCTTCTGGCGTGCCTGACTTCCTGCGGGGATTATCTGGGGATGTCCGGGAAAGATATCCATGTGATCAGCCATACGGAAGGCTTTATGTACTATGTTTTAAGCCAGAAACGGGAAGTGTGGAACAACCAGGTAGGGATGTTTGACTTGTCCGGGGAGGGTCTGTGCTATTACGAGATGAAGGTACAGCGAGGGTTAAGGCAGACTACGGTGATGGCGGAAAAGGAGCGGCTGGAAGAGGGATTCAGCCTGGATATTCTGAATTCAGCGGCAGGGAGAAAGATGGGCGACAGGATTCTGTGTTCCTGCGGAAGCCGGATGCTGCAGAAAAAACTGTTTTCTTCCATATTTCTTATGGGAAAGGGGTTTGAAGAGAGGGACTGGGCAGAAGGCTTTATGAAGCTGGTGTGCAACCGCAGGCGGGTTTACGTGGAGACGGAACTGTTTGCCAAGGGGGCTGCCTACCGGGCCGTGGATCTGCTGCGGGAGAAAAGCGCCTATCCATATGTGTGCATCTGTGAGGGACGGCTTGATTCCAGCGTATCCATGAGAGTGCTTTACAAGGATCAGGATAACCAGCTGATGCTGGCCAATGCAGGAGTCAGCTGGTATGAGGCCGCAAAAGAGGTGGAATTGATTCTGGACGGCCAGGACTACCTGGAGTTTATTATTACGCCGCCTGATCAGAGAAAGAAAAAGACGGTGAAGATGGCTCTGGAGGGATTTCCAAAAAGAGAGGAGAAGACGCTGCGTGTTCTTCTGCAGATAGGATTTCTGGATGAGCGGACTATGACCGTGACCGTGACGGATCAGGGGTTCGGAGAATTATTCCCCTCTACAGGGGCGGTTTTAAGGCAAGAGGTTATGTTATGAGTGTAATTGTGTGCGGACAAAAGCGGGCGGAACATCCGTTTTATCTGGAGGGGCTGGGGATAAATATTTACAGCTGTCAGGAATTGTGCTATGTTGTTTACCATCATCCGCTGATGTTTCTGGACGGGATCATGGATCAGAACCTGGTGAATTTTATCAGGAATGAGTTTGACATGGGATTTGTGGCGGCACGGGTGGAGCAGAGAATAAAAAGCGGGGAAAAGCAGGAGGATATTTTGCTTTTCTTTATGCAGGAATGCAATTATTATACCACGGCGGAGCTGAATAAGCTGCGTCAGACCATGATGTCCCTGAAAAGGCTTACTGTATTTGAGTATGCCAAAAGGAAAGCGGATTATCTGGTTCAGTTTAAGCAGTATGGACGGGCCATTGCTGCCTATGAGGAGATTTTGGAGCAGCGCGATCAGCGGGCGGACGATCAGTTTGTCAGCCGGGTTCTCAATAACCTGGGAGCCTGCTATGCAAGGATCTTCCAGTTTAGAAAGGCCATGGAAGCCTATGACAAGGCCTATGAGAAGAGGAAGGATCTGGGGACTCTGGAGAGGATGTATCATCTGACTCTTTTGGACCCGGGACTGGCGCTCAAGGACAGATACCAATCTACAGTGTCCGGGGAGCTGATGGAGAGGTGGAAGAAGGATTTTGAGAAGGCAGGGGAAAGCGCCAAAGAGGCGGAGGAAGTAAAGAAGATCAAAGTTCTGTTTGAGAAGGACTCTGTCAGAAGGATGGAGGGGGCGGAACAGTTGGTGGAGGAGTGGAAAAAGGAGTATCGGAGGATGGCATGAGTATGAAAGCGGAGAGAAAATCAAAATCTTATGAGATGGATATGTGCAGCGGCCCAATTTTTATAAAAATCGTGGCATTTGCCATTCCTCTGATTTTGTCGGGGATTCTGCAGCTTTTGTTTAATGCGGCGGATATTATTGTGGTGGGACGTTTTGCGGGAAGCGAGTCTCTGGCTGCTGTAGGCTCCACCACGGCTTTGATTAATCTGCTTGTAAATGTGTTTATCGGATTGTCCGTGGGAGCCAATGTGCTGGTGGCCCGGTATTTTGGGGCAGGGCAGCAGCGGGATCTGGAGGAGACGGTACATACGGCCATGATGATGGCAGCAGCAGGCGGCAGCGTTTTGATCCTGGTGGGAGTCACGCTGGCAGACCCTCTGCTTAAGCTGATGGGGACGCCGGATGACGTGCTGCCTTTGTCGGCATTGTACATGAAAATTTTCTTTGCGGGCATGCCGGTGAATCTGATTTATAATTTTGGCAGCGCCATTCTGCGGGCAGTGGGGGATACGAAGCGGCCTTTGTATTTTCTCCTGATAGCAGGGATTGTGAATGTGTTTCTGAATCTGTTTTTTGTTATCGCGTTTTCCATGGGAGTCGCAGGCGTGGCCCTTGCCACAGTGGTTTCCCAGTGCATTTCCGCATGGCTGATTGTGCGCTGCCTTATGAAGACAGACGCAGGATACCGGCTTGACATAAGGAAGCTGCGGTTGGTGAAAAATAAGGCCCGGTATATTGTTAAGATCGGCCTTCCGGCAGGACTGCAGGGAGCTGTCTTTTCGGTGTCCAACGTGCTGATCCAATCATCGGTAAACTCATTTGGCTCTGTTGTCATGGCAGGCAATACGGCTTCTCAGAATATAGAGGGATTTGTGTATACGTCAATGAATGCGGTTTACCAGACGGCGTTAAGCTTTACCAGCCAGAACTTCGGAGCCAGGCAGCTTGGGCGGATGAAGCGGATACTGGTGTACTGCCTGATTTTGACAACTGCGGTGGGAATCATTATGGGCGGAGGCGCAGTGGTATTTGCAAATCAGCTTTTGGGAATTTACTCTTCAGACGGGGAAGTGATCCGGTACGGGATATACCGGCTTCAGATTATCGGAACCACGTACTGTATCTGCGGACTTATGGACTGTATGGTTGGAGGGCTGCGGGGCATGGGGTATTCGGTTATGCCTATGATCGTTTCCCTGACCGGGGCATGCGCTTTCAGGGTAGTGTGGATATATACGATTTTTGCAATGAACCGGACGCTGCAGTGCCTTTACGTTTCTTATCCGGTGTCCTGGGGGATCACGTTTGCCGCCCATTTGATCTGCTATTTGGCGGTGATTAAGAAGGTGAAGAGGCAGATGGGGGCATGAGGCAAAAACATGGAGTAAAAAAATGTGATAGGCATTGACAAAGCAGGAGAAATTGGCTATAGTACTTACAAGGATTTGAAAACAAGGAATTTCATCTTCATATCAGGAAAGGTTGAGAAGAAGAGGAGTACGCTTAGAACCCTGTCAGAGAGAACCGTTCACCGGCTGCAAGGCGGTTTCAGGAAGTGGAGGCGGAAGGTAGCTTTGGAACCGGGACGGTGAAAACCAGAGTAGCCGTGTCCGCATGGTCAGCGTTAAAGGACTTTAGAGATGTATGGTGGGGACTGATTTGTAAGTTTGCAAAGATGTGCGGCCATCATATAAGGAAGGTGGTACCGCGGAAGATTTCGCCCTTTGCATGAGTGTTCATGGGAAGGGCTTTTTTGCGTGCCGGGGAGAAGTTTATTCCTCCGCCGGATTTTGGCGGATTCTGCGGTGGGTGAAAGCATGAAAATAATATTTCGGGGCTGTCTGTGCCGTAGGGCGGCATGGGTACCGGAATGAAGGCTTGTGAGAGGCAGGTGAGGCTATGAGCGGAAAGAGGCAGAGAAAATTGTCCGGCTGTGACAGCTGTGCAAATTATGCGTATGATGAGGAATGCGGGTATTATGTGTGTGAAGCGAATCTGGATGAGGATGAGATGGCCCGTTTTTTGATTGACAAAAGGTTTGACTGCGCTTATTACCATCCTGGGGATGAATACCTGGTCGTCCGCCGCCAGATGTGAGGGACAGGTTCCGACTGTCGGTTTTCAGATAACAGACAGCGGCTGTCCGGGCAAATGGCCCGGCGGCCTTTAAAGGCAGTAAATGCCAGATTATAACAGAAAGAGAGAAGAAGAGATGAAAGAACTGGAAAAAACGTATAACCCTTCTGCCATTGAACAGAAGCTGTATGAAAAATGGCTGGATAAGAAATATTTCCACGCAGAACCTAATCCGAATAAGAAACCATTTACGATTGTAATGCCGCCGCCTAATATAACAGGACAGCTGCATATGGGCCATGCTTTGGACAATACCATGCAGGATATCCTGACCCGCTATAAACGGATGCAGGGCTATGAGGCCCTCTGGCAGCCAGGCACGGATCATGCGGCGATTGCCACGGAGGTAAAGGTAATTGAAAGCCTGAAGAAACAGGGGATCGAGAAATCGGATCTGGGACGGGACGGATTTTTGGAGAAGTGCTGGGACTGGAGAAAAGAGTATGGAGGAAAGATCATTAACCAGCTTCACAAGCTGGGGTCCAGCGCTGACTGGGACCGGGAGCGCTTTACCATGGACGAGGGCTGCTCGGAGGCGGTTCAGGAGGTGTTTATCAAGCTTTATGAGAAAGGGTATATTTACAAAGGCTCCCGCATAATTAACTGGTGCCCGGTATGCCGGACATCCATCTCTGATGCAGAAGTGAACCATGAGGATCAGGACGGATTTTTCTGGCATATTAATTATCCCATATGCGGGGAAGAGGGGCGGTTTGTGGAGATTGCGACCACCAGGCCGGAGACTCTTCTCGGGGATACGGCTGTAGCGGTAAATCCGGAGGATGAACGGTACCAGGACCTTATTGGGAAGATGCTGAAGCTGCCTTTGACGGACAGAGAGATTCCGGTGATTGGGGACTCCTATGTTGACAGGGAGTTTGGCACAGGATGCGTAAAAATAACCCCGGCCCATGATCCCAATGACTTTGAAGTGGGAAAACGCCATAATCTGCCGGAAATCAATATTATGAGTGATGACGCTGCCATTAACCTGCCTGGCAGCAAATACCACGGCATGGACAGGTATGAGGCCAGGAAGGCCATGGTAGAGGAGCTGGACAGGCTGGGGCTTCTGGTGAAAGTGGTTCCCCATGCCCATGCAGTTGGAATCCATGACAGGTGCAAGACCACGGTGGAGCCCATGATAAAGCCGCAGTGGTTTGTGAAAATGGAGGAAATGGCAAAGCCTGCCATTGAAGCATTAAAGACCGGGGAACTGAAATTCGTGCCGGAAAGCTTTGGGAAAACGTATCTCCATTGGCTGGAGGGAATTCGGGACTGGTGTATCTCCAGACAGCTGTGGTGGGGCCACAGGATTCCCGCATATTACTGCCAGGAGTGCGGGGAGATTACAGTTGCAGCCCGGAAGCCGGAAACCTGTCCGAAATGCGGCTGCAGCCATGTGATTCAGGACGAGGATACGCTGGATACCTGGTTCAGTTCCGCATTGTGGCCGTTTTCTACACTGGGATGGCCAGAGAAGACAAAGGATCTTGAATATTTTTATCCCACGGATGTGCTGGTAACTGGTTATGACATTATCTTTTTCTGGGTAATCCGCATGGTATTTTCCGGCATTGAACAGACCGGGAAGGTTCCTTTCCACACGGTTTTGATTCATGGGCTTGTGAGGGATTCCCAGGGGCGGAAGATGAGCAAATCCCTTGGAAACGGCATCGATCCTCTGGAGGTAATTGACAAATACGGCGCTGACGCCCTGCGTATGACTCTGATCACGGGAAATGCCCCGGGCAATGATATGCGGTTCTACTGGGAGCGGGTGGAGAACAGCCGGAATTTTGCCAATAAGATCTGGAACGCCTCCAGATTTATTATGATGAACGCAGAAAAGGCGCCAAAGGCGGATGCAGAATTAAAAGACCTGGCTATGGAGGACAAATGGATTTTGTCAAAGGCCAATGCCCTGGCAAAAGAGGTGACAGAGAACCTGGAGCGGTATGAGCTGGGAATTGCCCTCCAGAAGGTATATGATTTTGTGTGGGAGGAGTTCTGCGACTGGTATATTGAGATGGTGAAGCCAAGACTGTGGAGCAGCGAGGATACTGCAAAGGCAGCGGCTGTCTGGACTCTTAAGACGGTGCTGATCCAGTCTTTAAAGCTGCTGCACCCGTATATTCCTTTTGTGACAGAGGAGATTTTCTGCAACCTGCAGGAGGATGAGGAGTCTATTATGATCTCACCATGGCCCCGGTATCGAAACGAGTGGAATTTCCCGGAAGAAGAATATGCGGTTGAAACCATGAAGGAAGCAGTAAGGGCCATCCGCAACGTCCGTTCTTCTATGAACGTTCCGCCTAGCAGGAAGGCCAGAGTATATGTGGTTTCCGAAAAGCAGGAAATTCTGGATATTTTCAAAAACGGAATGGCATTTTTTGCCGCTTTGGGATATGCCAGCCAGGTGGTGATTCAGAAAGATAAGACGGGAATCGCTGAGGATGCGGTTTCTGCGGTAATTCATCAGGCCAATATCTATATGCCGTTTGCGGAGCTGGTGGACATGGAGAAGGAAGTTGAAAGGCTTCGCAAGGAGGAGGAGCGGCTTGAAAAAGAGCTGGCCAGGGTGAACGGAATGCTGAATAATGAGAAGTTTGTAAGCAGGGCCCCGGAGACAAAAATAGCCCAGGAAAGGGAGAAACAGGCAAAATACAGTCAGATGATGGAGCAGGTGAAGGAGAGGCTGGCACAGCTTGGGCAGTAAGCCTGCATGAGCCCGGTAAGGGGCGCCGCCATGGATGAAAGTATGGCGGGCGCATTTGGCATACCTGAATTTATGCTGCCTGATGGGCGGCGGACTTTCGTAGTAACATAATCTGGATAAAACGGAACTTTGCTTTTGTCATAGTGCTGTATAATTGAGTGAGTAAATCGGCGAGTTTTGTCGTGGAGCCAGTCAGAGAGGGGAAGGATGATCCTGGCCGGGTTCAGATATGCC
>CAMUJH010000094.1 GCA_947089145.1 uncultured Hungatella sp.
CGTTCCTGGAGAACGACGATGCCAACCGTGCCCTTATGGGATCGAACATGCAGCGACAGGCAGTTCCCCTTCTGACTACGGAAGCCCCAGTGGTGGGAACCGGAATGGAAGCCAAGGCGGCAGTGGATTCCGGCGTCTGCGTGGTGGCAAAGCATGCAGGCGTGGTGGAGAGATCTGCGTCCAATGAAATTATTGTAAAGAGAGATTTAGACGGCGGAAAAGATGTGTACCGCCTGACCAAGTTTAAGAGAAGCAACCAGTCTAACTGCTACAATCAGAAACCGATTGTGTTTAAGGGAAATCATGTGGCGGCAGGCGAGGTTATCGCAGACGGCCCCAGCACTCAGAACGGAGAAATTGCCCTGGGGAAGAATCCCCTTATCGGCTTTATGACCTGGGAAGGGTACAACTATGAGGACGCTGTCCTGTTGAGCGAGCGGCTGGTGCAGGACGATGTCTACACTTCCGTGCATATTGAGGAATACGAGGCAGAGGCCCGTGATACGAAGCTTGGGCCGGAGGAAATTACCCGGGACGTTCCCGGCGTAGGCGAGGACGCTTTGAAGGATCTGGATGAGCGGGGGATCATCCGTATAGGTGCCGAAGTCCGCGCAGGAGATATTTTGGTCGGCAAGGTTACCCCGAAAGGAGAGACTGAACTGACTGCCGAGGAAAGGCTGCTCCGCGCCATTTTCGGCGAAAAGGCCAGAGAAGTAAGGGATACGTCGCTGAAAGTTCCTCACGGGGCTTACGGCATTATTGTGGATGCCAAAGTGTTTGTCAGGGAGAACGGCGACGAGCTGTCTCCAGGTGTGAATGAGACTGTCCGCATCTACATTGCCCAGAAGAGAAAGATCTCCGTAGGCGACAAGATGGCAGGCCGTCACGGGAACAAGGGTGTTGTTTCCAGAGTTCTTCCTGTGGAAGACATGCCGTTCCTGCCCAATGGGCGCCCTCTGGACATTGTGCTGAATCCCCTGGGCGTGCCTTCCCGTATGAATATCGGGCAGGTGCTGGAGATCCACTTGAGCCTGGCGGCAAAGGCCCTTGGATTTAACATTGCAACCCCTGTATTTGACGGGGCCAATGAGATTGATATTATGGACACGCTGGATGTGGCCAATGACTATGTAAATTCTTCCTGGGACGAATTCCAGGAGAAATATAAAGACACGCTGAAGCCGGAAGTTATGGAGTATCTGGGGGATCATCTGGATCACAGAGAGCTTTGGAAGGGTGTTCCTTTGAGCCGTGACGGCAAGGTAAGGCTCCGCGACGGCAGAACGGGAGAGTTTTTTGACAGTCCGGTAACCATTGGCCATATGCATTATCTGAAGCTCCACCATCTGGTTGACGATAAGATTCATGCCCGTTCTACGGGACCGTATGCATTGGTTACCCAGCAGCCTTTAGGCGGCAAGGCGCAGTTCGGCGGACAGCGTTTTGGCGAGATGGAGGTGTGGGCCCTGGAGGCTTACGGGGCTTCTTATACGCTGCAGGAGATCCTGACAGTGAAGTCGGACGATGTAACCGGCCGTGTAAAGACTTATGAGGCCATTATCAAAGGGGAAAACATTCCGGAGCCAGGTATTCCGGAGTCCTTTAAGGTGCTTTTGAAGGAACTGCAGTCTTTGGGACTGGATGTGAGAGTGCTTCGGGATGACAATACGGAAGTGGAGCTGACGGAAAATATTGATTACGGAGATACGGATCTGCGTTCCATTATTGAGGGCGAGAGACGTTATGAGCAGGAAGAGTCATTTGGCAGCTATGGCTATCAGGAGCAGGAATTTAAGGACGGCGAACTGGTGGATGTAGACGCAGAGGCGGAAGATGACGATGATGAGGGAGACCGCATCGCTGAGGAGATGTTCGAGGATTTCGAATCTTCCTATGAAGAATAATAGAAGGGAGTATCCATCATGCCAGAGACGAATGAAACTTATGAACCGTTGACATTTGATGCAATCAAGATTGGTCTGGCTTCTCCGGAGAAGATTCTGGAGTGGTCTCACGGCGAAGTAAAGAAGCCGGAAACCATTAACTACAGAACCTTGAAACCGGAGAAAGACGGCCTTTACTGTGAGAGAATCTTTGGTCCCAGCAAGGACTGGGAATGCCATTGCGGCAAGTACAAAAAGATTAGGTACAAAGGCGTCATCTGTGACCGATGCGGCGTGGAGGTTACCAAGTCCAGCGTCCGCAGGGAACGTACCGGGCATATCGCTTTGGCGGCTCCGGTATCCCATATCTGGTATTTTAAGGGGATTCCTAGCCGCATGGGCTTAATCCTGGATATTTCTCCCAGGGTTTTGGAGAAAGTGCTGTATTTTGCTTCCTATATTGTCTTGGATCCCGGAACTACATCGCTTCAGTATAAACAGGTTTTGTCTGAGAAAGAATACAGAGAAGAAGTGGATAAATACGGCTACGGCGCATTCCGTGTGGGAATGGGCGCTGAGGCCATAAAAGAGCTCCTTGAGGCGATTGACCTTGAAAAGGATTCTGAGGAGCTGCGGAAAGGCCTGAGGGACGCAACCGGCCAAAAACGGGCGAGAATTATCAAAAGGCTGGAAGTGGTGGATGCGTTCCGAAATTCCGGAAACAGGCCGGAATGGATGATCATGACCGTGATTCCCGTGATTCCTCCGGATATCCGTCCCATGGTGCAGCTGGACGGCGGCCGTTTTGCCACTTCTGATCTAAACGATTTATATAGAAGGATTATTAACCGGAACAACCGTCTGGCAAGACTTCTGGAATTAGGAGCTCCGGATATTATTGTCCGCAACGAGAAACGTATGCTTCAGGAAGCTGTTGATGCGCTTATTGATAACGGAAGAAGGGGAAGACCTGTCACAGGACCTGGAAACCGTGCCCTGAAGTCACTGTCAGATATGCTGAAGGGAAAACAGGGGCGTTTCCGTCAGAACCTTCTGGGAAAGCGTGTGGATTATTCCGGCCGTTCTGTTATCGTAGTGGGGCCGGAGCTTAAGATTTACCAGTGCGGTCTTCCAAAAGAGATGGCTATAGAGCTGTTTAAGCCCTTTGTCATGAAAGAACTGGTGGCTAACGGGACAGCGCACAACATTAAGAATGCCAAGAAGATGGTAGAACGTCTCCAGGTTGAGGTGTGGGATGTATTGGAGGATGTTATCAAAGAGCACCCGGTAATGCTGAACCGTGCCCCTACGCTTCACCGTCTGGGAATCCAGGCCTTTGAGCCAATTCTTGTGGAAGGCAAGGCCATTAAACTGCACCCGCTGGTATGTACTGCCTTTAATGCTGACTTTGACGGAGATCAGATGGCGGTTCACCTTCCTCTTTCCGTAGAGGCCCAGGCAGAGTGCCGTTTTCTGCTGCTGTCTCCCAACAATCTGCTGAAGCCGTCAGACGGCGGCCCGGTGGCGGTTCCCTCTCAGGATATGGTTCTGGGCATCTATTATCTGACCCAGGAAAGGCCGGGGGCCAAGGGAGAGGGCATGTGCTTTAAGAATCCTAACGAGGCGATTCTGGCATATGAAAACGGAGCGGTAACCCTGCACTCCAGAGTAAAGGTAAGGGTGCAGAAGAAGATGGCGGACGGTACAGTGAAGAGCGGCATTATCCAGTCTACAGTCGGCCGCTTTATTTTCAATGAGATTATCCCGCAGGATCTGGGATTTGTGGACAGAAGCATTCCTGGCAATGAACTGCTTTTGGAAGTTGATTTCCACGTTGGAAAGAAGCAGTGCAAGCAGATTCTGGAAAAGGTTATTAATGTCCATGGTGCAACTCAGACGGCAGTAACTTTGGATGACATTAAATCCATTGGCTATAAGTACTCTACGAGAGCTGCCATGACCGTATCCATCTCCGATATGACGGTTCCGCCCAGCAAGCCTCAGCTGATTGCAGATGCCCAGGCTACAGTAGACAGGATTGCCAAGAACTTCCGAAGAGGTCTTATAACGGAGGAAGAGCGCTATAAAGAAGTGATCGAAACATGGAAGACCACTGACGACCAATTGACCCATGACCTTTTAACGGGCCTTGATAAATACAACAATATTTTCATGATGGCCGACTCTGGAGCCCGCGGCTCCGATAAGCAGATTAAGCAGCTGGCAGGCATGCGCGGACTGATGGCGGATACTACCGGCCATACCATTGAACTTCCGATCAAGTCGAATTTCCGTGAAGGGCTGGATGTACTGGAATATTTTATCTCCGCCCACGGCGCAAGAAAGGGTCTGTCAGATACGGCTTTGCGTACGGCTGACTCCGGCTATCTGACCAGACGTCTGGTAGATGTGTCCCAGGACGTGATTATCCGTGAGGTGGACTGCTGTGAGGGCAAGGATATTCCGTATATGGAGATCAAGGCTTTCATGGACGGTCAGGAAAGCATAGAGAGCCTGGAGGAGAGGCTGACAGGCAGATATATTGCCGAAACCATTACTGATCCGGATACCGGGGAAGTGGTGGTAAAAGCCAATCATATGTGTACGCCCAAGCGGGCAAAAGCCGTTATTGAGGTGCTTAGGAAGCTGGGAAGAGAAAGCGTTAAGATCCGTACCGTATTAAGCTGCAAATCCCATATCGGGGTATGTGCAAAGTGCTATGGCTCCAATATGGCTACCGGCCAGGCGGTTCAGGTAGGCGAGGCAGTAGGAATTATTGCAGCCCAGTCCATCGGCGAGCCGGGAACGCAGCTTACCATGCGTACATTCCATACCGGAGGCGTTGCCGGAGGCGATATCACCCAAGGTCTTCCCCGTGTGGAAGAGCTGTTTGAGGCCCGTAAACCTAAGGGTCTTGCCATTATTACGGAATTCGGCGGCACGGTAACCATAAAGGATACCAAGAAAAAGAGAGAGATCATGGTAACCGATACAGGAAACGGCAACTCCAAGACTTACCTGATTCCCTACGGTTCCCGGATTAAAGTGCAGGACGGCCAGGTGCTGGAGGCAGGTGACGAGCTGACCGAAGGAAGCGTAAATCCCCATGACATCCTGAAGATTAAGGGCGTCCGTGCAGTTCAGGACTACATGATTCAGGAAGTACAGAGAGTTTACCGTCTTCAGGGCGTTGAGATTAATGATAAGCACATTGAAGTAATTGTCCGCCAGATGCTGAAAAAGGTTAAAGTGGAGGAAAGCGGTGACAGCGACGTGCTTCCCGGCGTATCCATGAATGTGCTGGATTACAATGACATGAATGATAAGCTGCTGGCTGAGGGCAAAATGCCGGCTGAGGGTAAGCAGGTTATGCTTGGCATTACCAAGGCATCTCTGGCTACGGATTCGTTTTTGTCAGCTGCATCCTTCCAGGAGACTACCAAGGTGCTGACAGAAGCTGCCATCAATGGAAAAATAGACCATTTAATCGGTTTGAAAGAGAACGTGCTTATCGGTAAGCTGATTCCGGCCGGTACGGGAATGAAGAGATACCGTTCCGTGAAACTGGACAGCGACATTTCCATGGACGATGAGATTGTGTTTGAGGATGATGAGGAAGACGATACCATAGTGCTGCCTCAGGAGGAAGAGATTGTGGAGGCGGAAGAAGTGCTGGAGCTGGATGACGGAAGCGAGGAGATTTAGCCGGTGCAGGAAAGCCTTTGCTCTTAAGCGAGAAGATAGAATCAGTTAGGTAAAGTTGAGAATGCTCTTAGGGCTCAAAGGCCTTGAGAGCATTTTTGATTCAGCAATGGCCTGCGTTCAATTACTCTGTAAAGTCTCTGTCCCAAGCCGGTTTAATGGGTTACTGTTTACGGCGCGCATCTTCTTGTCCGGCTACGCCGAACAAAAGCTGGGGCGCTCGCCCGATGGGGAAAACCGTAACTTCAATGAGGACAAGAAAATGAAAATCATTATCAAAATATTGACATATGGGTGAATGAAAAGTATAATGAAGCAAAAACCTATGAAATCGGAGGAGTATTGATATGGCAGATATAGCAATTGTGGCGATAATCGGGACTGCCATGGCGGCCGTTATCTGGAAGAAGGTAAAGGCTTATAGAAAGGGAGACAGCGGCTGTGGCTGCAACTGCAGCGGCTGCAGCCATGGCTGCGGCCACTGTGCCTAAAAGATCGGGTGTAACGGTTCAGACAGCTTTTGAGGGAAAATTTTTTCATTATTTTTCCTTGACAACCGCCAATTATTTGTTATAATGATTAGGCGTGCGAAAACATGCAGTGTTTTGGTACGCAAAATAAGCTTAGAACGCAACCCGACCCATATCACAGGAGGTGAAAAGAATGCCAACATTTAACCAGTTAGTTAGAAAGGGAAGACAGACATCTGTAAAGAAGTCTACGGCACCAGCTCTTCAGAAAGGTTACAACTCCCTGCAGAAGCGCGCAACCAACACCTCTTCTCCTCAGAAGAGAGGCGTATGTACTGCTGTAAAGACTGCTACACCGAAAAAGCCCAACTCTGCGCTTAGAAAGATTGCCAGAGTACGTTTGTCTAACGGAATCGAGGTAACAAGCTATATTCCTGGTGAGGGACATAACCTTCAGGAGCACAGCGTTGTTCTCATCCGCGGAGGCAGAGTAAAAGACCTGCCAGGTACCAGATACCATATTGTAAGAGGTACATTGGATACAGCAGGTGTGGCCAACAGGAAGCAGGCCCGCTCCAAGTACGGCGCTAAAAGACCGAAAGATAAGAAATAAGCGTTTGTAAGTTAAGATGTACCACAAACGGTAGTAAAATGTATATCGGTGCAGGATTGATTCGTGATAATGGCCTGAGGGTTGCAGGACATAGAACAATGCCGGGCACGGACACATTTTATGGAAACATGTGAGTACCGGTGAATTAATGTTCGCAGGAAGACGGCTATGACCATACAGCGGCATACTGTCAGCAGAAAACTGCGAAGATGTTAAGGAGGGAAGTAACGTGCCACGTAAAGGACATACTCAGAAAAGAGACGTATTGGCAGATCCGATCTACAACAATAAAGTTGTAACCAAGCTGATCAACAACATTATGTTGGATGGCAAGAAGGGGATCGCCCAGAAGATTGTTTACGGCGCTTTTGAACGTGTTGCAGAGAAGACCGGCAAAGACGCCGTGGAAGTATTTGAGGAAGCAATGAACAATATTATGCCTGTACTGGAAGTAAAGGCGAAACGTATCGGCGGCGCTACCTATCAGGTGCCCATCGAGGTGAAACCTGAGAGAAGGCAGGCATTGGCTCTTCGCTGGCTGACCATGTTTTCCCGCAAGAGAGGTGAGAAGACCCAGAAGGAAAGACTGGCCAACGAGATTATGGATGCAGCCAATAATACCGGAGCTTCTGTAAAGAGGAAAGAAGACATGCACAAGATGGCAGAGGCTAATAAGGCGTTTGCTCATTACAGATTCTAATTAGGAGGAATTACAATTGGCTGAAAGAGAATATCCGTTGGATCGGACCAGGAATATCGGAATCATGGCCCATATCGATGCGGGTAAGACCACATTGACCGAGCGTATCCTGTACTATACTGGTGTGAATTATAAAATTGGCGATACCCATGAGGGTACTGCAACCATGGACTGGATGGAACAGGAGCAGGAGAGAGGAATCACAATTACCTCTGCTGCGACCACCTGCCACTGGACGCTGCAGGAAAACTGCAAGCCGAAA
Source organism: uncultured Hungatella sp. (assembly GCA_947089145.1). GTDB lineage: Bacteria > Bacillota > Clostridia > Lachnospirales > Lachnospiraceae > UBA3402. The sequence goes on from CAMUJH010000094.1 coordinate 7,631, forward strand.
GCAGGAGCTTTGGAGCACAGGATTAACATCATAGATACTCCAGGCCACGTTGACTTTACTGTAGAGGTTGAGCGTTCTCTTCGCGTATTGGATGGCGCAGTAGGCGTTTTCTGCGCAAAAGGCGGTGTAGAGCCTCAGTCCGAGAATGTATGGCGCCAGGCTGACACTTATAACGTACCCCGTATGGCATTCATTAACAAGATGGATATTATGGGTGCGGATTTTTACGGAGCAGTAGAGCAGATTAAAACAAGGCTGGGCAAAAATGCCATCTGCCTGCAGCTGCCTATTGGCAAGGAAGATGAGTTCAAGGGAATCATCGACCTGTTTGAAATGAAAGCCTACATCTATAATGATGACAAGGGCGAAAATGTTTCCATCATTGATGTTCCGGATGACATGAAGGATGATGCAGAGCTGTACCGCAGTGAGCTTGTTGAGAAGATCTGCGAGCTGGATGACGATCTGATGATGGAATATCTGGAGGGGGAGGAGCCATCCGTTGAAGCGATGAAAGCCGCTTTGAGGAAAGCTACCTGCGAGTGCGCTGCTATTCCGGTGTGCTGCGGTTCCGCCTACAGGAACAAAGGCGTTCAGAAACTGCTTGATGCAGTTTTGGAATATATGCCGGCTCCTACTGACATCCCGGCTATTAAGGGTGTTGATATGGACGGCAATGAGATTGAGAGACATTCTTCTGACGAGGAACCATTCTCCGCGCTGGCATTTAAGATTATGACAGACCCGTTTGTAGGCAAGCTGGCATTCTTCCGCGTGTATTCCGGCACTATGAATTCTGGTTCTTATGTGCTGAATGCCACAAAGGGAAAGAAAGAGCGTGTGGGACGTATCTTGCAGATGCATGCCAACAAGAGGCAGGAACTGGATAAGGTTTATTCCGGCGACATTGCAGCAGCCGTAGGCTTTAAGCTGACGACTACCGGTGATACCATCTGTGATGAACAGCATCCGGTTATTCTGGAATCCATGGAATTTCCGGAGCCTGTTATTGACATTGCTATTGAGCCTAAGACCAAAGCCGGCCAGGGCAAAATGGGCGAGGCTCTGGCAAAACTTGCGGAAGAAGATCCTACGTTCCGCGCAAAGACGAATCAGGAAACCGGCCAGACTATTATTTCCGGTATGGGTGAGCTTCACCTGGAGATTATCGTAGACCGTCTGCTGAGAGAGTTCCACGTGGAAGCAAACGTAGGCGCACCTCAGGTTGCATACAAGGAAACTATCACCAAAGCGGTTGATGTGGACAGCAAGTACGCAAAGCAGTCCGGCGGACGCGGCCAGTACGGACACTGCAAGGTACACTTTGAACCTATGGATGCCAATGCGGAGCAGACGTTTAAGTTTGAATCCAGCGTAGTAGGAGGCGCGATTCCCAAGGAATATATTCCTGCTGTAGGCGCAGGCATTGAGGAAGCGGCCAAGTCCGGTATCCTGGGCGGATTCCCGGTGCTGGGCATCAGCGCAAATGTGTATGACGGTTCTTACCATGAGGTTGACTCCAATGAAATGGCATTTAAGATTGCAGGTTCCCTGGCGTTTAAGGATGCCATGCAGAAAGCAGGAGCCATTCTCTTGGAACCGATTATGAAGGTGGAGGTAACCATGCCTGAGGATTACATGGGCGACGTCATTGGTGATATTAATTCACGCCGCGGTCGCATTGAGGGTATGGAGGACATCGGAGGCGGCAAGATGGTGAAGGCCTATGTTCCGCTGTCAGAGATGTTTGGTTATTCTACGGATTTGCGTTCCAGGACACAGGGACGAGGAAACTATTCCATGTTCTTTGAGAAGTATGAGCCGGTTCCTAAGTCTGTGCAGGAGAAAGTTATTGCTGAAAGAAAAGGCAAATAATGATTATAGGCTTGAAAAAAGCAGCTAAATAGCATATAATATAGACTAGCCTATTATAAAATGAAAGGCCTGGCGCTTTTGCGGCGCCAGCCGCAAATGAATAGCCGTAAGGGCTGATTAAGGAGGACGTTATAAAATGGCAAAACAAAAGTTTGAGAGAAACAAACCGCATTGTAACATTGGTACCATCGGCCATGTTGACCATGGTAAAACTACTTTGACCGCTGCTATCACCAAGACTCTTCATGAGAGAAAGGGTACTGGCGAGGCTGTAGCTTTTGAGAACATTGACAAGGCTCCGGAAGAGAGAGAGCGTGGTATTACCATCTCTACTGCTCATGTTGAGTATGAAACCGATAACAGACACTATGCGCACGTTGACTGCCCAGGCCATGCTGACTATGTAAAGAACATGATCACCGGTGCCGCTCAGATGGATGGCGCTATTCTGGTTGTTGCCGCTACTGATGGCGTTATGGCTCAGACAAGAGAGCATATCCTTCTGTCCCGTCAGGTAGGCGTTCCTTATATCGTAGTATTCATGAATAAGTGCGATATGGTTGATGATCCGGAGCTTCTTGAGCTGGTAGACATGGAGATCCGCGAGCTTCTGAATGAGTATGAGTTCCCGGGTGATGACACACCGATTATCCAGGGTTCCGCTCTGAAGGCTCTGGAAGATCCCAGCAGCGAGTGGGGCGACAAGATCATCGAGCTGATGGATGCTGTTGACAGCTGGGTTCCAGATCCTCAGCGTGAGACAGACAAGCCGTTCCTGATGCCTGTAGAGGATGTATTTACCATTACCGGCCGTGGCACGGTTGCTACCGGCAGAGTGGAGCGCGGTACTCTGCATCTGAACGAGGAAGTTGAGATTGTAGGTATCTCCGAGGAAACCCGCAAGACCGTTGTTACCGGTATCGAGATGTTCCGTAAGATGCTTGACGAGGCTCAGGCTGGTGACAATATCGGCGCTCTGCTTCGCGGCGTTCAGAGAACTGACATTGAGAGAGGCCAGTGTCTGTGCAAGCCAGGCTCTGTAAAGTGCCATCACAAGTTTACCGCTCAGGTATACGTTCTGACCAAGGACGAGGGTGGCCGTCATACTCCTTTCTTCAACAACTATCGTCCGCAGTTCTACTTCAGAACAA
>CAMUJH010000095.1 GCA_947089145.1 uncultured Hungatella sp.
CGCAAAGTGGGGCGTGCAGATGGCGGGAATGAATTTTCAAACACGCTCTAGTACAGCATTGGATCAATAGCGGTGAAGAATAGAATTCATTTAAAATATCCTATTAATTTTTCCTCCGGCAATCCGGTTTCAATCGATTTCAGCTTCCCGTCTTTTAAAACATACATCTTCGTGCAGGCTGACAATTCCGTCATCTCATGGGACGTTAAAATCACAGTCCCCCCCGCTTTCCGGTACTTTTCCAGATAGCTGCGGATGTCCGCCTTGCACTCCATGTCCAGTGCCGCCCCAGGTTCATCCAATATCAGAACCGTCCCATGACTGCACAGGGCGCAGGCTATGCTGACCCGTTTCTTCATCCCCCCGGACAGCTTTTCCACGGTCCGTCCAATCATATCTCTAATACCCAGAAATGCCGCTGCCCCTGTTTCCAAATCCTGCTCCAGAGCCTTCTTATTTCCGCCATACCACAAAAGCAGATTGTCCCGAACCGTCAGTTCCTCGATGAGCGGATTCTCCTGAGGTACATAGGCCACTGCTTTTGTATAGGCGCTGCGGTTTTTCCCCGCCTGCTTCCCATCCAGGCTAACGCTTCCCTTATCCGCTTTTACGGCCCCTGCAAGAATGGAGAGAAGGGTGGTTTTTCCGCATCCATTGCTTCCCACGATTCCCACGTACTCCCCAGGGGAAGCTTCTAAGTTTACTCCCTTAAGGATGGCCCTTCTGCTGTAGTTTTTATAGATCCCCTCCGCAGCCAGCACTGCCTTACCTCCTCTGCCATATTATACTGCTCATAAAAAACAGTCCCTTCCAGCCGTCGGCCAGAAGGGACTATCCATATTCAATCCAAGGCTTTTCAGCTTAAAAAGCTTTCCAGATAAAGCTTTCAGCTTCGATGCATATGTATCTTATCCGCCCCCAGCTTCTCCAAATTCTCCAGCACTTTCCTCTTATCAGCCCCGCCAATCAGCGTATCCCTTGCCTTCTTGGCCTCCATCTCAGCCTTATGCTTGCTTGGGCCTCCCACGCAGCCGCCTACGCAGGCCATGCCTTCAATGAAATCTGCCGGCAGCTTTCCGACCTTCATCAGGAGCAGAGCCTTCTTGCACTCTGCAGCCCCATTGCACTTCATCACTTCAGGCTTAATGTCCTCGCCCATCTCCTCAAAGCATTCAACCACTGCAGCCGTCACTCCGCCGCCGTTGCCGAATCTCTTGCCGAACACAGAGCTGTCCTGATAGCTGTTCTCCTCCGGCTCCAGTTCCACGTCTTTAGCCCGCATCATGGCCCGTACCTCGCCGAATGTCAAAGCATAATCCGCATTCCCCTGAATGTTCAGATCCAGAGTCTCGCTCTTCTTGGCAATGCAGGGCCCGATAAATACGGTGATCGTTCCCGGATCTTTCTCCTTCACCAGTCTGGACACGCCGCACATAGGCGACACGGTGGTGGACATATTGTCAAGAAGCATGGGGAAATGCTGTTTTATCATATTGACAAAAGCAGGACAGCAGGAGGTGGTCATCTTCTTGCCTTCCTTATAGGCCTCGGCCCACTCAGCAGCCTCCGCAGCCGCAGTCATGTCTCCGCCCAGTCCCACTTCAATCATATCCGCAAATCCGATCTTCTTAAGAGCCGTTCTCCAGCTTGCCATAGTGATATCAGGACCAAACTGTCCCTCTGTGGCAGGAGCCACCATGGCAACCACCCGTTTGCCGGCATTGATCAAACGGATAATATCCACCATAAACGTCTTTGTCCCAATGGCTCCAAACGGACAGCTGTGAACGCATGCTCCGCACTGAATGCATTTTTTCTCATCAATAACGCAGATGCCGTATTCGTCGTAGGTAATGGCATCTACCGGACATACCTTTTTACAGGGTCTTTCCAGGTGGGCAATGGCGCTGTAAGGACAGGCCTGGGCGCATTTTCCGCACTCCTTGCACTTGGAGGGGTCAATGTGGGCCCTGGTATCGTCCATGGAAATCGCCCCGAAATTGCAGGAATTCTGGCAGGCTTTTCCCATACATTTCCGGCAGTTATCCGTTACCACATAAGAGGCAATGGGACACTCCTCGCAGGCTGCTCCAATGACCTGAACCACATTAATGGAGTCTTTTCCTGACGGGCACTTTCCCTCTGCCAGCCGGACTCTCTGCCTGATAATCTCCCTCTCCTTATAAATGCAGCACCGGAACTGAGCCTGAGGTCCCGGAATCATCTTGTAAGGCAGCTCCTGTCTGCACTCGTCCAGCTTCCCGTCCCATGCCAGCTTCGCCACCTCGCGCAGCACGTCATGCTTTACTTTCAATATGGTTGCATCATTTGTTACCATTCCTCTTTCTCCTCCTTCTTTCCTTCCTGGCTGCCGGCCAAAAGAAATCTCACCCTGGCCGGCTTTCTCTATTGCTGTCAATTAGTAATAGGTCACCGTCACCGGTTTTCCCATTTCCTCCAAGGTATTCTTAAGCTGTTCCACCAGATTCTGCCGGATGCCCAGATCAAAAGGCAGCCCCGGATTCTGGTAAGCGCTGTTAATGGCTTTTCCCACAAAGAGGTGGATTTCCGTACAGTCCTCGATGATCATCTTGGCAACCATGGAGCCTCCGTTGGGCTTATCCAGCTCCTCGAAGAAATCCTCAGCCACGCTTTCCTTTTTCACATACCGCCTTAAAAGCTGCAGCACCCGGTTCAGCGTCAGCACGCCCTCGGTCACCAGGTCAATGCCTTCCATAAAAGCAATAGGCGGGATCTCCGGGTCAACATAATCCAGGGAAACATCCAAAGGCTTTTTCAGCACTCTCGAAACGATGGTGGAGCTGGTTCCTCCGCACACAATGGTTCTTGCATTGGGATCGCCTGTAAAATCCGCCACCATCCGCTCATCGTCGTCCGCATTGCTGGCCGGCCCGGTCATAAGGTGCACCGGCTTGCTGTCAATGATCCGCATGCAGGCTACGGTAGTGTCATCCCCTGGCCGGAACATATAAAGCTCGTCACAGGCATGGCAGATAGCCGTGGCCAGGCGCACAGCCGACACGGTCTTTCCATACTCCTTCACCGCATAGTCTGCAATGTCTTCCCACAGCCAGCCGAAATTCAGCAGCTGCCCCACGCCTGCATGGATGGTGCCGTCGCTCATCAGAATCAGCGCATCACCCTTTTTCACCCGGAACCGGAACTCATTAATTTTCTTTCCGTCAATCTCCCGGATGCTTTGAGGAATTTCCATCAGCTTGCCGTCCCGGATAAAAATGCAGCCGGGATTGTCAAATTCCACCAGATAGGCATCGCCGCTGTGGAAAATCTGCAGAATGCTGAACGTGGAATACGCCACTCCCCGCACCTGGCACACCGGCAGAGTTTCCACAATAGTATCCACGCACTCGTCCAGAGTGGCGCCGTTTAAAAACATGGTTCCCAGAATCTTGCTGGTCAGGGTAGACAGGATATTGGCCTTAACGCCGCTGCCCATACCGTCTGCCAGAATCAAAATGTCAGAGTCAACGGTCTTCAAAATCTCCACGCTGTCGCCGCAGAGTATCTCTGTAAATTTATTCAGGCTTTTATAAGCAACGTCAACTGTAACTCCCATCTATCGAACCTCGCTTTCATTCCCGTCCTCCAGCATGGACTGACAAAGTTTCGTAAGGGTCGTCTTCGTATCTGCTGTGGTTTCTCCCAAAAGCCCCGCAATCTGCTGGGCCACCATCATCTGCTTATGAATAACCCGCTGAGCCAAATCAACAGTCTCCAGCTTCTTATCATAGTCAGCTTTAGCCTGCTCCTCTTCTTTTGTAATATCAATAAATGTGGCCAGAACCACGTCTTCCTTCTCTATGTATACAATATTCTGAAGCGTAGACAGGTTGTACTCCTCATACTTGACCCTCTTGCCGTGAATGCTCTGATGGGTGTCATACACCCATTGGAAATCTACCGGATCAATAAATTCATACAGATACATATCCAGCGCTTCGGCCCGGGTTTTTCCGAAATATTTCTCGCCCACTGCAGAATACTCCATAACCTTCATGTCCTTATCCACAATGAGAACAATATTCGGCGATGTCTCCATAACCAGATTGGCAAACGATTCCGACTTGGCATGCATAAACGGAATACACATATTCAGTTCCGCTTTCTTCTGAAATACGGCTATAGCCTTCTCCCGGCAGGTAGGATAGCCGCAGGCGCCGCAGTTTAACTCGTCCTCCGGACGGTTCTTTCCCGTCTCACGCAAAATGGCCCGGATCTCTTCCTCCGTAGGCATAGGCTCCCTGGACGAGCGATCCATAAATGTCTTTTCCATCTGCACGTCTACCAGCATCTGCGCAACAGTCTTGGAATCTACAGGGTCTTTCTTAATGGCGTCCTCCATATCCATCTTCACCTTAAACCGGGAAACCGTGTCCTCTTCCACTGTCGGCCCCTGAATACATCCGCCTGCGCAGTTGTTCAGCTCAATAAAGCACCCTTTAATCTCTCCCCTGGTGATGCTCTCACACAGATCTACGCAGTTTTTTGTCCCATGGACATAAAATTTGCGGTAAGAGTCCACTCTGCCTTCCGTGGCAAGTACGGAACTGATGACCCCGCTGGTTACGGGATACAGCCGGTTTACCTTTGGATTTATGCGCTCAAAGGGATCATCCTCACACTCCTCAATGCAGATATCCTCATCCGCGAGCCAGCTCTGGAGATCATTAAAATTAAGCACCGCATCAATGCAGTTTTCATGTCTCGGGTCTTGAGATTCTTTCTTCTTGGCAATACACGGCCCAAGGAACACGACCTTCGTATCCTGCCCGTACTCATTTTTAAGAAGCCTTCCATGGGCAATCATCGGCGATACCACCGGCGCCAGATAAGGCACCAGCTGCGGATAATAAATCTCAATCAGGTCATTTGCGCTGGGACAGCAGGTAGTGATGATGTTCTCCATCTTCCCTTCCTGAAGAAGCCTGGTATATTCCTCTGTCACCAGCACCGCGCCCTCGGATGTTTCCCTGACATCTGCAAAGCCAAGCTTCTTTAGTGCCGCTTTCACCTGCCCTATGGTTTTGTATTTCAGCAGCCCCATATAGGAAGGAGCGATGGACGCAACTACCTTCTGGCCGCTTAAAATATATCCCTTTACCTTGCTCAGATCGCTGACCAGCTTCTTAGCCGACTGAGGGCAGATCTGCAGACAGGTCCCGCACAGAATACACTTCTCAGGCATAATCTCCGCCCGGCCGTCTTTAATCATGATCGCTTTGACTTCACAGTTGCGGACGCATTTATAACAATGCTTACACTTCGTAGCCTTGAAATCAATGATTGCCATGATTACAGCCTCCCTAAAATTTCCTTATTAAAAAACTCGCCGCAGTCTTCAGGCTTTAATGAATGTAAAGTCCCGTCCACGGTTACGCACACGCCCTCTTTCACACAGTTCCCGCTGCAGAACGCACCGTTTAAATCCACCTTGTCCTTAACGCCGTTTGCCGCAACCAGTTCCTGCATCTCCTTAATAATCTCCCTTGACCCCTTTAAGTGACATGCACTTCCGATACAAATGGTTACTTTCATAACTTATCCCTCCGCATATTAAAATTTATTTTTAAAACTTCATAGCTTTTTCTATTATCGCATATTGTGATATTTTTATCAATTACTTTCACTTATTTTTTCCTGATTTTTTTTGCCATTTCTTCAAATAACTGCCCCGCTGACTGGTGCCTTTGCCTGGAAGACCCAAGAGGGCAGGCCGCGGCAAAGGATAAGCCCCCCACGGCAATTAGCCATATGGGAAGTTCTCTTATGCGCTCTTTCATACCTTCTCATATACTTTCGGCACAATCATAATCCAGTACTGTCCCCGGAACCCTGCATGTGAAAAAAACTTATTTTCGTCACGTTTCGCCCCAAAATTCGTTGTATAAAATATCTAAAACCCATCCTCTATTCCATACAATATCACCAAAAATGCAATTTTAACTCTTTTTCTCTTGCATACTTACCGTCAATATGCTATATTAACATCACAAGATTGGTAACGTTACCGATATCGTTACCGGGTTCGGTTCCAAATCCAGCGCCGGCTTAACACCAAAATCCTCGATTTTCGTTTTAGCCATGCGCTGTGCGGCATCGAATCCTGCTTGCGCAACCCGGCAAATCATATTTTTAAGAAGGGAAGGAATTATTATGAAGAAAACAAAGAAAATGATGGCTTTATGGCTGACAGCGGCCATGGCATTTGGCACTTTGGCCGGATGCGGCGGCGGTTCCGCAGACCAGGGTTCCGAACCTGCAGCCACCACTGCTCCAGCGGCAGGCTCAGGCACCGAAACCACCGCAGCGGCAGGCGGCAGCGACGCCCCAGCTTCCGGCGAAGGCGCAGTGTACTATCTGAATTTTAAGCCAGAGCAGGCGGATCAATGGGTAGCGCTGGCGGAGACTTACACCAAGGAGACCGGCGTTCCCGTAACCGTGGTAACCGCTGCCTCCGGCACCTATGAGCAGACGCTGAAATCCGAAATGGCTAAGACAGAGGCTCCCACTCTGTTCCAGGTTAACGGGCCTGTAGGCCTGGCCTCCTGGAAAGACTACTGCTATGATTTAAAAGACTCCGCCGTATATAAAGACTTGTCCAGCGATGACTTTGCTCTTATCGGCGATGACGGTTCTGTAAAAGGCATCGCTTACGTAATCGAGACTTACGGTCTGATTTATAATAAGAAACTGTTGAATGACTACATTAATATGGACGGCGCAGTCATCACTTCTGCTGATGATATTAAAGATTTCGCCACCTTAAAGAAGGTTGCCGATGACATCCAGGCGAAGAAAGACGACTTAGGCATTGCCGGAGCATTTGCATCTGCAGGCTTTGATGCCTCCTCTGACTGGCGGTTCAAAACCCACCTTGCCAATCTTCCTCTGTACTATGAATATCTGGCAGACGGCATTACCTCTACCGATGCGGTAAAGGGAACCTACCTTGACAACTTCAAGCAGATCTTTGATTTGTATATTACGGACTCCACCTGTGCACCCACCCTTCTGTCCGGCAAGACCGGGGAAGATGCGGCTTCCGAATTTGCCCTTGGAGAAGCTGTCTTCTATCAGAACGGAACCTGGGCTTACAATGACATTAAGGACAATGAGGTAGCTGACGAAGACCTGGGCATGCTTCCCATCTTTATCGGAGCTGACAAGGAGGCTAATCAGGGCCTGTGTACCGGTTCCGAGAACTACTGGTGTGTCAACAGCAAGGCTTCCGAAGCCAACATCCAGGCTACTCTTGATTTCCTTCAGTGGGTTGTTGAGAGCGATGCAGGAAAGAACGGCCTTGCCAAAGAAATGGGCTTTGTGACTCCGTTCTCCACCTTCACCGAAGAGTATCTGCCGGCTAATCCTCTGGTAGCCGCAGCAGACGAATATGTAAAGAAAGGCACGGTTTCCGTAACATGGAACTTCACCACCATGCCCTCTGAGGAATGGAAGAATCAGCTTGGAAGTGCCATGCTGGAATATGCCCAGGGCACTGGCAATTGGGATGCCGTAGTTACCGCATTCGTAGACGGCTGGGCCGCAGAGTACCAGGCAGCCAACAATTAAAGGCTGATGCCATCTTCTGACGCACTGCATTGAGGTAAATGCTGCGTCTCCTTATAACAACTCATGGGGCAGAACTTTAAATCTGCCCCATTTCCATTATTCCAGGAAAGGAAGAAAAATCTATGGACAAAGCAATCAAGCGGTACTTTCCTATTTTCGTCCTGCCTACCCTTTTGGCATTTACCATGGGGTTTATCGCCCCGTTTCTGGTAGGCGTGTGGCTGTCTTTCTGCAAATTCACCACCATCAACGATGCCACATTTATCGGTTTCAGCAATTACACCAAGATCCTTACTGACGGCACCTTTGTACATGCACTGTGGTACACTTCCCTGTTTACCATTGTCAGCGTCATTTTCATCAACTTTTTTGCATTTGCCATTGCCCTTCTGCTGACCAGAAAGATTAAGGGCACTAACCTTTTCCGAACCGTGTTTTTCATGCCCAACTTAATCGGAGGCATTATCCTTGGATATGTATGGAGCCTGCTTTTAAACGGCATCCTTCTGCAGGTGGAGCGAACCCTGACCTACTCCTCGGTGTATGGCTTCTGGGGCCTGGTCATCCTTATGTGCTGGCAGCAGATTGGGTATATGATGATTATCTATATTGCCGGAATTCAGAATGTTCCTGGCGATCTGGTAGAGGCGGCCAAAATTGACGGAGCCACTAACTGGCAGATCCTGAAAAATGTAACTCTTCCCATGGTCATGCCATCCATCACCATCTGCACGTTTCTGACTCTGACCAACAGTTTCAAACTATTTGACCAGAACCTGGCGCTTACCAATGGAGAGCCTTCCAACATGTCGGAACTTTTGGCCCTGAACATCTTTTCCACCTTCTACGGCCGAGCCGGCTGGGAGGGAGTAGGCCAGGCCAAAGCCGTGGTATTTTTCATCCTCGTGGGCATTATCGCCGTAACGCAGAATGTCCTTACCAGAAGAAAGGAGATTGAACAGTAATGGGTAAAAAGAATGCAGCGCAAAATATGGCCATGACCATTTTCTTCTCTCTGCTTTCCATCCTGTGGCTCTGCCCCATTGCCCTGGTTGTCTTAAATTCCTTTAAGAAGAAAGCATATATCAGCCGCAGACCATTTGCCATCCCCACGGATAAAATGTTTGTAGGGCTGGAAAACTATATTAATGGCATCGAAAAAACCGGCTTCTTTGAGGCCTTCGGGTGGACTCTGTTCATTACCATCGGCTCTGTGTTTATCATCATTCTGTGTACCTCCATGTGTGCCTGGTACATTGTGCGGGTGAAAAACACATTTACAAGCATTTTCTACTACCTGTGCCTGTTTTCCATGATTGTGCCATTTCAGATGGTTATGTTTCCTCTGTCAAAAATCGTAAACATGTTAAAGCTGAACACGCCGTGGGGGCTTATAATCGTATACCTGGGATTTGGGGCCGGGCTGTCAGTGTTTATGTTTACAGGCTTTGTAAAGTCCATCCCTCTGGAGATTGAGGAAGCAGCCATGATCGACGGCTGCACTCCCATCCACACCTTTTTTGACGTGGTGCTTCCCATCATGAAGCCTACCTGCGTCACTGTGGCCATTCTTCAGACTATGTGGATTTGGAACGACTACCTGCTGCCCTACTTGAATCTGGACATGAAGCGGTTTAAAACCGTATCCATTGCCATCCAGTATCTGCGGGGCGGTTACGGCTCCATTGACATGGGCGCCATGATGGGCGTTCTGGTCCTTGCCATTATCCCTATTATCGTATTTTACCTCTTCTGCCAGAAATACATTATCGAAGGCGTGGTAGCCGGGGCAGTGAAAGGCTAAACCGCCCTTACAAAAATATCAAAGAGGACTTATACATGGACAGTATTACCATCAAAGACGTGGCCAAAATCTGCGGTGTCGGCGTCAGCACCGTGTCCAGAGCCATTAATAATCACCCGGATATTAATGAAGAAACGAAAAATATGGTGCTTCAGGTTATCCGGGAACACAATTATATCCCTAACAACAGCGCCAGGAATCTGAAACGGTCCGTTTCCAGAACCATCGTGGTTTTTATCAAGGGCATTGACAATCCATTTTTCAGCACCATGATAAAAATTTTCGGCGAGGAAATCCAGAATCGGCGGTACTCATTCCTCCTCCACCGGGTTGACAGCGGGGAAAACGAGGTGGACGCCGCCATGGAAGTGATAAAAGAGAAAAAGCCTAAGGGCATTATATTCCTGGGCGGATGCTTTTCCCACAGCCAGGAAAAGCTGGAGCAGCTGGACATCCCCTTTGTTCTGTCTACCATAGCCTCAACGGAGCAGATGGATCAAAACCGGTTCTCCAGCATATCCGTAGACGACATGGCGGAAAGCTACAAGATGGTCAGCTATCTCTGTGACCAGGGCCACAGAAAAATCGGCATCCTGGCCGCTACCCCTGACGACGAAAGCATTGGAAGGCTGCGGCTTCTGGGATACCGCAAGGCCCTTCTGGATCACGGCATTGCCCCTGATCCCAGATGGATCTTTTTCAGTGATGAGGACATTGAATGCTACACTATGGGCAACGGATACCGCCAGATGCAGAAGGTCATGAACTCAGGCTTGGGCCTTACGGCCCTGTTCGCCGTATCGGACAGTGTCGCCATCGGTGCCTGCAAGGCAGTGCTGGATGCCGGCAAATCTGTGCCTGAGGATTACTCCATCGCCGGGTTCGACGGCCTGGACATTGCCCGCTACTATAACCCGGCCATTACCACCATACGCCAGCCTGTGGAGGAGATGGCCCTGGCTACTACCCGCCTTCTCTTTGATATGATCCGAAACAAGGCTCAACACCAGCAAAAGGTGTTTCGGGGGGAATTGGTTGTGGGACAATCTACCAGAAAGATAACAGTCTCCTAAAATGTCTTTTCAGGTTTATTGGCACCAAGGATCTGTATTGACAAATACAAATGCCTTTGGTACAATGTTCAATAGTTTCAAATCTGCGGATATGGCGGAATTGGCAGACGCGCCAGATTTAGGTTCTGGTGGGAGACCG
>CAMUJH010000096.1 GCA_947089145.1 uncultured Hungatella sp.
GGAATGGAAAGTTAGAGCAGGTAGACCCGGATGAAGTAGGGATTGGCAGCGTGATCGTTGTCCAGCCGGGAGAAAAAGTTCCAATTGACGGTATGATTGTCGGCCGGGAATGATAAGCTGATGAAACACCTGAACATTCCTTATCAGGACTGCCATCAGACTGGGACGATCATCCACATGGCAATCGATGGGATATATGCAGGACATATCGTGATCTCCGATATTATCAAACCTCATTCTAAAGCGGCGATTGCGGAATTAAAGAAAGCAGGCGTAGAAAAATGCGTCATGCTGACGGGCGATGCAAAGAAGGTGGCAGATCAGGTCACTTCCTCCCTTGGGATTGACGAGGTTTACAGTGAGCTTCTGCCGGCAGATAAAGTGGATAAGGTGGAAGAACTTCTGCGGGTGAAGCTGGGCAGGGCAAAGCTGGCATTTGTCGGTGACGGTATCAATGACGCGCCGGTGCTTTCCAGAGCAGATATTGGTATCGCTATGGGGGCAATGGGTTCCGATGCGGCAATCGAAGTGGCGGATATTGTGCTGATGGATGATGACCCGATCAAGGTCGCAAAAGCGATCAAGATTTCAAGAAAGTGTCTGCGGATTGTTTATCAGAATATTGTGATGGCGCTAGCGGCAAGGCATTCCGGCGTTAAGCGGCCGATCCGTCTGCCAGTTCAGCAGATGAAAGGCGTACCTGATAATTGGGGTTTATTTTTGTGCCGTCGCCTTCAATGGGGAGGACATTTACTTTTTCGCTGTAAATGTTGGCTTTTTTGTTCTGTATGATGACAACAAGGTGGTTTCCGCACAGTTCGCTGCCCACGCCTTCCGTGATGAATGTATAGGAGTGTTTCGTTTTCAGGGCCAGATTGTTTAGAGATTTGGGATTATTTCTCACACTGCATTGATGAAGGTACATTATCAAACGCATTAGCAGAGTTAGAAAATGACCCGTATATTATGTGTTTTCAGGAGGAATATGCCATAGTTGCCGTACCTATTAAAAGAATGCAGCAGACTATTGCAGATATGTTGACAAGTGGAATTTTGCAGAATTTAAGTGAGGATAGAACATTATTTGCAAAATCTGTGATTGGATATGACGAAAGAGCGCTTTCTGTTCTATCTGAGATTTTTGCTTAGGCTTTACGAGAAAATATTTGAAAAATTTTTGCCCCATACTTGACATAAGCTGAAGGAAATTGACGCTGTCAGCGTGAGTCCATCAGGACAGTGGTATTTCACGCAGGTTATGTGATAAACTTTGCAAATATCAGCAGAGAAGAAATACTAAGGGCAAGTGAGGATTCTTTTCTGTGTGATTACAGGAGGATGGAACAGCTATTTGCCAGGTGTGCCAGAAAGAGAAATTGGAAGGGAATATGCTTAATAAGCCATGTGGAGGTGTCTGTATGTATTTATGGAACTCTACGCAATCTGCTCTTCGCCCTTTGGGATTGAGTATTAACATTTGGGAGATATGGAGGGGCAGACATAACATTTTTAATAAGATATTGAGGAATAGGTACGGACAAGATGAAATATGGTCAGAAACAGAAGAGGTGATGATATCGGACGCTTACTTATGCTGGAATTTGATGATAGTGATGCGGCCTCGCCATGTTCAACATTTGATATACGTTGTGTAAGAAGTGTAGGTTATTGCTTTGAACTGCTTCCGGAAAAAGAATATTTACACAGGAAGAACTGGCAGAGGCGGCAGGCTTATCCCTCAAGATGGTGTAGAAGATTGAGGGAGGGCAGAAGGGGTTTCGCATGGAGACGATTATCAAGATTGCGGAGACTTTGAATGTTTCTTTTGGAAGCCTTGCTGGATCCCGTGTTTAAACTTCATAAACAGTATCTGGAATAAAAAGTACATACTTAGAGCGGTATGATAAAGGAAGCATTAAGGCTTCAAGTCTTTTAAAATACAAAAGTGATTTTTGGAAGGGAAGGGAGTTGTCCTAAAAATGGGCGGTTCTCTTTTTGGTTGTATATTTACGACACATACAGTCCAAACGTTTTGAAGAAAAATAGAAATAATAACAAACTAAAAATCTATCCGGCCATTCCATGGAAGGGAATAAATGTACAGAAATTTTTATGCTTTTCCATGGGCTGGCTGAAAGGAGGTTGTGTGGAAAATGATGCTGTAGGTGCAGTGCCATTTTTAAGGCAAGCTATATTTACAGCATGTTATAAGAACAGGAGGCTTTGTCTCCTGAAACCATGTGCAGGGCAAGCCCAAGGAAATAAAGCTCCGGGCGGCATTCCTGCCTGTAAAGGCGGAGGAGGCAGAAGAAACTTATACGGTCAATTTTGAACCCTATGAGGGGCAGTGCGGTACGGAGAGCGTTACTGTTCCCAAAGCGGATGACAGCCAGGATTTTGATTTTGATAAACATGCAGGAATTGAACCGCCTGGGGAGGTTTCACAGGAGAAAAGGGATAGAGCAGAACAGGGGATATGTCAAGTAAAGCATATCAGCTTTGATATATTGAAGAAACAAAAAGAAGAGATTCTGAAAAATCAAATGGAAGAGATGCAGGAGAATATAGAGGGCGCTGTCCGAGAGGAAGGTTATCAGAAAATACGGCAGAGGAGTGAGAGCCATGGCACCTACACCCACGGTCAGGTAGTAAAACAATATTTTGCTATATATGCCTATTTTGAAAAAATAAGTAACTGTTTCTCCAAATGAGTTTCCTAAGCAACTGATTAAAAAATACTGACCATTGTTTCTTGTACGGAGGTGGATTTATAATTAAAAACGAATTAAGAAACAATAGTTACCAACAGGTTCGGACAAAAATCGGGAACGAGTTGTAGAAGATGAAAAATGATCCAAATCTGTCAGGAACAATCCACATTGGCATTGAGACCGTGAAAAACAGAATGTTCATGGTTCCAATGGATACTGGATTCAGCAATACAGAATATAGAAGTTTTACAAAAGAAGGAATTGATTACTTTGTCGGTCATGCAGTAGAGGGAGGATTGAAATGGACAGATTGAGAAAGCTGGGAAATACGGATATTGAGGTAGCTGCCATTGCTTATGGTTGCATGGGGCAGACGCATTCCTATGGAAAGGTACAGGAAAAAAACGATATGGTAGAATTGCTCCGCTATGCCTATGAAACAGGCTATACCATGTTTGACACGGCTCCCGCCTATGGAGATCTGAATGAGCAGTTTCTTGGGGAAGCGGTAAAGCCCTTCCGTAACCGGATCGTCATAGCTACAAAATTCGGAATCCTGCATATGCAGGACAGTGGTGCTGGTGTAGAATTATCCAGCGGTCACGATTCCATCATGAAGCAGGTGGATGAATCCCTTACAAGGCTGGGAACGGATTATATTGATTTGTATTATCAGCATAGGCCGGATCCGGAAGTAGAGCCGGAGGAAGTTGCCGAAACGATGAAGGAACTTTTTAAGGCGGGTAAGATCAGAGCCTGGGGTGTGAGCTTTGGAGAGCCGGATTATCTGAAACGGGCGCATAAGGTATTCCCTCTCGCCGCCATTGAAAATATGTATAACTTTGTTGACCGGGGAGATGAGGCAGTATATTTTCCTCTCTGTGAGGAATTGGGTCTATCTTATGTCAGTGCCTGCCCGCTGGCAAAGGGACTTTTAAGCGGAAGGCTGAATAAAAACAGCACTTACAGGGAAGGTGACTGGAGAGGGCGCATGGCCCTGTTTAATGAGGAAAGCATGGATAAAAACGCTCCCTTGCTGGAGCTGTTAAGCGAGCTTGCAGAAAAGAAACATGCTACACCGGCTCAAATCTCTCTGGCATGGGAGATCACGAAGAAACCCTATATCATCCCCATACCCGGCACCACGAAAAAAGAGCGGGTGCGTGAGAATATAGGCGGGCTGGGTGTGGAACTGACAGGGCAGGATATGCTGGATATAGAAGAAGCCCTTGGACATATGGACATTATCGGGATGCATTCTTAAATACTTAAATAAACGTAAGGAGGCGCACAAAAAATGATTTTTGACAGAAATGAAAACAAAGAGGTGGTCACATTGCTTGGGGCCGGTAGCATGGGAACGGCTATCGTCAGACGCATTGCGGCAGGAAGGACGGTCTTGTTGGGTGATATCAGCGAGAAGAACCTGGAAAGGGTATCCAATGAATTCAGGTATGGCGGCTATGATGTGGAGACCTGCGTTGTGAACGCTCTGGAAAAGGAATCCGTGGAAGCATTCGCAGAAAAAGCGGCATCTCTGGGGGATGTGAAGTATTTCATTGACACGGCGGGAGCTTCCCCCAATCAGGCAAAGCCAGAGCATATCTTAAGCCTGGACATGGTGGGTACGGGATATGCGGTGGATGCGTTTGGCAGGGTAATGGCAGAAGGCGGCAGTGGGCTTCTCATTTCCAGCCAGACCGGATATATGTATCCGATCCCTAATGACATAGAGTTGCAGATCCTGAAAACTCCCACCGAGGAATTGATGGAACTCCCTATCATCAAGGATGTTGCCATGCAAAGTTCTGGGTTGGCATATATGATTGCGAAGCGTGTAAACCATCTTCAGGCACAGAGGGCGGCGGCAACCACGTGGAAAGAGCGCAGGGCAAGAATCAATACCATTAGTCCCGGCGTGATCGTGACACCTCTTGCTTATGATGAATTTGCCGCTGCCGGGGATAATTACCAGCAGATGATCGATGCATCGGCGGCAATGCGGACGGGAACCTCAGATGAGATCGCGGAAGCCGGCGCGTTCCTTTTGGGAGAACACGCAAAGTTTATTACAGGAACGGATCTTCTGATTGATGGCGGTGTGATTGCTGCTATCCGAACAGGCGAATATAAGCTGCATGGTTAAGGGAAGCATTTTTGATGATCCGAAAACTTGGAATTTTGTGTTTGTCTTTTATGATGATAGCCGGCCTTGTCGCATGTGGCACACCACAGGGTACGGATGCAGAAGCTGTTCGGAGAGCAGAAGGGGCTTCTTCTGAAACAACAGGAACTACACCCGGTGAGCGGGCAGCAGGCGATGCCGGTATGTTTGACCTGGAAAAAGGAATGGTCTTATTAAACAGCGGGTATGGAATGCCTATTCTCGGCATCGGCTGTTTCCGGCTCTCCCAGTCACAGGCGGAAGATTCCGTATACTGGGCGCTACGGGACGGTTATCGCCTGATTGACACGGCAAGGATTTACGGGAATGAGGAAGGTGTGGGCCGCGGGATACAGAGAGCTATTGACGAAGGTATCTGCACCCGTGAAGAAATTTTTGTCACCACGAAAATGTGGACGGATGATTTTGGGGACGGGGATGAAGCCATTGACGCATCATTAAGCAGGCTGAATCTGGAATATATCGATCTGATGATCCTGCACCATAGCCAGCCCTCCAATGACGTGGAGGTGTACCAGGCAATGGAACGGGCTGTGGAAGCCGGAAAGCTGAAATCCGTTGGCCTGTCCAATTACTATGAGCCGGAGGATTTTGACAGGCTTGTGGATGCCGCAACTATCATGCCGGCGCTTTTACAAAATGAAACTCATCCCTATCACCAGAGTACCGTTATGAAGGAGCATATCGCCCAGTACGGCACGGTCATGGAGTCATGGTTCCCATTAGGAGGCAGGGGCAATACACAGGTGTTGTTTGATGATGAAACCATCAGCAGTATTGCAACGGAACATGGAAAGACATCCGCTCAGGTCATCCTCCGTTGGCATACACAGATGGGATTTGTGGTGATTCCCGGAAGCAAAAATGTAAATCATATCAAAGAAAACCTGGATACCCTTGATTTTCAGCTGACCGATACAGAGATGGCAGAGATTGCGGGACTTGATAAGAATATAAGATATTACCACCGCACAGATGAACAGCTTGCACAGTTTGCAGGATGGAGGCCGGATTTCGAGAAGAAATAGTCTCAAGCCATGGATTTTGTGACAGCTCTTATCTTCTTTCATGGAATCTACACATAATATCCGCCCTCCCTGTCTGCATTCAGCACAAAAGGGTTGAAAACGGAAGTAAGATATGGTAATATGTAACCATGGTTTCTTATAACCGATTTTTGAATTTGAATGCGAGGTGCGGACATGATTTTGCGGGGAAATGAAGATTTAAGAGTAGTAAAAACCATCGAAGGGATCAAAGAGGCATTTGAAAGCCTGATCTGCGAGAAGGAGTATGGAAAGATTACGGTAAAAGAGCTTTGCGATAAGGCGAGGATTAACAAAAAGACGTTTTACCATTATTATGAAACCCTGGACGCACTCCTTTCGGAAATGCAGATGGAGCTTTCGGCAGGATTTCTTGAGCGCATCAAGGGTCTTAGGCTGCCGGAGGACCTGGATAAGGTAAACAGGGAGTTTTTTCTATATTCCGCAGATCAGGGGCTGTCTTATGAAAAGATTACTTGTAGTGTGACATACCAGGCTATCCGTGATGATATGATTGCGAAGGTGAATGATGCAGGGTGGCAGGATTCTAAACAATATCAGAAGTTATCTGATTTTGAGAAAAGTCTTCTTATGGATTTTATTAACAACAGCACTCTTTCAGCATATAGAGTCTGGATTGAGAGCGGCAAAGCTATGCCGCTTGAAGAAGTCATAGAAATCAATAACCGTATCCAGCTTGGCGGGGTAAAGGAGTTTTTCAGGCGTTAGGGAGTGAGTTGAATGAATATGAAAACAAGATTTTTAAGGGACATAGAAGTATCAGAAGTCGGAATGGGCTGTATGGCATTCTCTCATGGATATGGAAAGATTCCGCCGGAGGAATACAGTATTGAGGCGATTCAGGGCGCTTACGGCCATGGCTGCACTTTCTTTGACACGGCGGAGGTATATAGTCCGAATCTTTCTGGGATAGGACATAATGAACGGATTGTGGGAAAGGCGCTGGCAGGAGTAAGGGATGATGTGGTGATCGCGACCAAATTGTTCCTACGGGTTGGCCCCTTGGGAAATGCATATAAGACAATCCGAAAACATCTGGAGGGATCCATGGAAAGGCTGCAGACAGACTGGATTGATATCTATTATCTGCACAGAATGGGAGGAATTCCTGTGGAAAAAGTGGCGGAAGCCATGGGACAGTTGATAGATGATGGGCTGATTCGTGGATGGGGGTTGTCACAGGTAGATGTGGATATCATCAGCCGGGCGCAGAGAGTCACGCCTCTTGCCGCCATCCAGAATATTTATTCCATGGTGGAACGTGATTCAGAAAAAAGAGTGATTCCGTTCTGTATGGAGCATAATATTGGATTTGTTCCCTTTTCACCGATTGCCAGCGGACTGCTGTCCGGAAAAATCACAACGGAAACAAAATTTGAACGAAATGATGATGTCCGTAACTGGGTGCCGCAGCTTTCCACTGCGAATATTGCCGGAAACCAGCCGATTATTGATCTGCTGAAAGAATACGCGGATTTGAAGGGCGCTACACCTGCGCAGATTTCCCTTGCGTGGATGCTGCACAAGTATCCGGGTGTGGTACCGATTCCTGGCTCCAAAAATAAGGAGCGTATTGTTGAAAATCTGGATGCGGTAAATGTCAGACTGACAACAGAAGAATTTGTTTCCCTGGAAGAGGCCCTCAACCGTTGCAAGGTTTATGGACATCGGGGGTTGGGAGGGTTTTAAGAAAGTGGTCAGTGAGCTGCAGTAAATCAAAGGCTGAGTTTACTGACGAGATTAAGGAGCTGACGCGGAAGGATGTTAAATGAGGGCTAATTACAGGGTAAACCTCTTTTTTATATTGCTGGCATCGCTGCACTATTATGAGGAAAATGGGGATGCCGTCCGGGCGGCGCACTTGTGCTTTCTGACAGCATATTATATCTTTGCTACTTACTTTTTTCTACAAGAATCTCCTATTATCAAGTAATTTTCATAAAAGTTTGGATTTTACATAAGTATGGATTTGTGGAAAAATCTAAACTATTGGATTTTCCCACAATGCTTGCCTTAAACACTTGAAACTATTCGGTTGGACGCATATAATTATAGCTGTTAGAAATTTGAGAAGGAGTGAGTAAGAATGTTTGAGTATATTTCTGCGCCAGAAGCCGCAAAGAAATGGGGTATTTCAGAAAGGCGGGTACAGAAGCTATGTGAGGATGGGCGCATATCTGGAGTGGCTAAATTCAGCCGTATGTGGCTGATTCCGAAAGATGCCCCAAAACCGGTGGATGGGAGAATAAAAGGAAGAAAGAAAGGTGAGAGCAAATGAAACGGTTGTTTTTACTGGAAGACGATCCCGGCCTGATAAACGGGCTTTCTTTTGCCTTAAAAAAGCAGGGCTATGAAATAACGGTTGCTCGCACTACTTTGGAGGCAGATGCATTGTGGGAAAAGGAAGAATATGATCTGGCTGTTTTGGATGTATCGCTTCCTGACGGCTCCGGTTTTGATTTCTGCAAAAAAATAAGGCAGACCTCAAAAATGCCTATTATGTTCCTCACTGCCGCTGATGAAGAAACAGATATTATCATGGGGCTTGATATCGGGGGTGACGATTATATCACGAAACCGTTCAAGCTGGCAGTGTTCCTTTCGAGAATCAACGCCCTGATCCGCAGGAGTGAAAATTTTAACACTGCTGTTACAGAATTAAATTCAGGCGGTATCAATATCCGGCTTTTAAAAGGTGAAGTATATAAAAGGGGAGAATTGGTTGAACTGACAGCAAGTGAGTATAAGCTGTTGTGCCTGTTTATGGAAAACCCTGACCAGATACTTTCTTCAGAACAGATTTTAAGCAGATTGTGGGACTGTAACGAAAGCTATATAGATAATAATTCCCTTACAGTATATATCCGCAGGCTTCGGACAAAAATTGAGGATAATCCGGGAGAACCGAAACGGATCGTTACTGTCCGTGGTATGGGGTATAAATGGAACACTGTGGATTGAGGTGCAGGATGAAAATATTGGTAAACCGGAAAATCAAATGGCTCTTTGGCGGTATTCTGCTGTGCGTTTTGTTTTTTACATTGATTGCGGCCTTGCTCATGGTGTTTGAAGTCAGAAATGCAGCAGTTTATACAATAGCCTGTTTTTTGCTGATGAGCGCTGCAATACTGGCGCTTTTGTTTGGGTATTTCAGGCAGCAGCATAAAATCATGGAAAACGCTATATTACAGATTAAAGAATATATATCCGGCAACAAGGAAGTTACGATTGAATGTAATGATGAGGGCGAATTATACAGATTGTTCCATGAAGTAAATTCCCTGGTTGCTATCTTAAATGCCCATGCAGAGAACGAAAAAAGCGCAAAGAAATTCCTGAAGAATACCATATCTGATATTTCGCACCAGTTAAAGACACCGCTTGCTGCCCTGAATATTTATATCGGACTGATACAGGGCGAAGCAGAAGGACAGGGGGCAGTTCAGGAGTTTTCCAGACTTTCCGAACAGGAACTTGACCGTATTGAAGGACTTGTGCAAAATCTATTGAAAATTACAAAACTGGATGCAGGCACGATTGTGCTAGATAAGTCTCCGGAAAATGTATCGGAAATTGTGGAAAGCGTGAAAAAGCATTTCCTGTTTCGTGCCGGGCAGGAAGGAAAGGAAATTTGTCTGTCGGGAAATGGGGAGACAACGCTTTTATGTGACCGCAGCTGGATCATGGAAGCAATCAGCAATCTTGTTAAGAATGCCCTTGATCATACAAAAAAGGGTGATTCCGTCTGTATTGAATGGAAGTCTTTTGCGTCTGTTGTCCAGATTACCGTGAAAGACAACGGCCTCGGCATCTGTCCGGAAGATTTACACCATATTTTTAAGCGGTTTTATAGAAGCCGCTTTTCGAAAGACACGCAGGGGATCGGCCTTGGGCTGTCTTTGACAAAAGCAATCGTAGAAGCTCACAATGGGACGATTGAAGTTGACAGCACATTAGGTATGGGAACTTCTTTCACGATAAATTTTTTGATTCCAACAAAATTGTAGGGTAATTGTAATATAGGTGTAGGATTTCTCTGTTATATTGGGGCTATCAAAACAGAAAGAGGTGTTTACACAATGAATTTATTAGAAGTCAGTAATGTCAGTAAGACATACGGAAGCGGCGAAGCAGCCGTAAAGGCATTAAAAAAAGTTTCATTTTCCGTTCCAAAAGGCGAGTATGTGGCGATTGTGGGGGAATCCGGTTCCGGGAAAAGTACGCTCCTGAATATGATAGGAGCGCTTGATACGCCCACATCCGGAGAGGTAGTCATCAGCGGAAAGGAAATTTTTTCCATGAATGACCGTAAGCTTACCATTTTCAGACGGAGAAATATTGGCTTTATCTTTCAGGCGTTCAACCTGATTCCGGAACTGACCGTAGAGCAGAATATTGTTTTCCCGGTGCTGCTTGATTACCAGAAGCCGGACACAAAGTATTTAGAAGAACTGCTTTCGGTGCTGAATCTGAAAGAACGGCGCAGACACCTGCCCAGCCAGCTGTCCGGCGGACAGCAGCAGAGAGTGGCGATCGGGCGTGCGCTGATTACCCGTCCGG
>CAMUJH010000097.1 GCA_947089145.1 uncultured Hungatella sp.
TGCAAGAAATCGTTCTTAAGGCCCTAAAACAAACCGGAGGTTAAAGGAGATGGAGAGGCAATGGGAAAAGAGTATCTGATTCAGGAAAAACCTTTAAAGGCGCTGCTGAAATTTGTGATGCCGATGATCATCGGCAATCTGTTTCAGCAGTTCTATACCATGGTGGATTCGGTGGTAGTGGGAAGATTCGTGGGAGAGCAGGCCCTGGCGGCAGTGGGAGCGTCCTATTCGCTTACCACGGTGTTTATTTCCATTGCCATCGGCGGAGGCGTAGGGGCATCAGTAATTACCAGCCAGTATTTCGGTGCCAGGCAGTATGAGAAAATGAAGACGTCCGTGGTAACGGCTCTGACCACATTTGCGGTTTTAAGTCTGGCTCTGGGCAGTTTTGGCCTTTTCTTTTCCAGACAGATCATGGTATGGCTCAACACGCCGGCCCAGGCCCTGCCCCAGGCGGCAGAGTATCTGCGGATATATTTTCTGGGGCTGCCTTTTCTTTTTATGTACAATATTCTGTCTTCCATGTTCAATGCCCTGGGAAAGTCCAGGATTCCGCTGTATTTACTGATATTTTCTTCTGTATTTAACATGATCCTGGATGTGATTTTAGTCCGCAGCGCAGGCCTGGGCGTGGCGGGGGTGGCCTGGGCCACTTTGATTGCCCAGGGCATCTCTGCAGCCTGCTCTTTTGTGATCTTTCTGCGGGAGATGAAAAGGTACGGAAAATCCTGGCAGGGAGGACTGTTTGACCGGGACGAGTTTTCTAACATGACCAGGATTGCCCTGCCGTCCATTCTCCAGCAGTCTACAGTGTCTATCGGCATGATGCTTGTCCAGTCCGTGGTCAACAGCTTTGGAGCGGAGATGCTGGCAGGATTTTCGGCAGGAATGCGGGTGGAAAGCATCTGCGTGGTTCCCATGGCCGCTATGGGCAATGCCATGTCCTCCTATACGGCCCAGAATCTGGGCGCAGGAAAATATGACCGCATAAGGCAGGGATACCGCATGGGATACGCCATTGTATTCTCCGTGGCAGCAGCGCTGTGCCTGTGGCTGGAGGCGTGCAGCAAACCGCTGATTGGGATGTTTCTGGGGGATGAGGGAAGTGTCATGGCCTTTGAAACCGGAACCGGATATCTGAGATTTATCGGATGGTTCTTTGCGCTCATCGGGCTTAAGATGATTACGGACGGCGTGCTGCGCGGGGCAGGCGACATGAAAATGTTTACGGTGGCCAACATGGTCAACCTGGCCATCCGGGTGGCGATTGCGGTAACATGTGCGCCAAGGTGGGGAATTTTCTTTGTATGGATGGCAGTGCCCGTGGGATGGCTGGCAAATTATCTGATTTCCTATGGGGAGTACCGGACAGGGAGATGGAAAAAGACAGCAGCTTTAAAGAGCTGATAGCAGGGCAGGCAGGAACACTCATGGATGTTCCTGCCTGCCCTTTCGCCACTTTTGGGGAGGCTCTCCCAATACTCCCTTAAAAGCCCGGGTAAAGTGAAACGGATTGCAGTATCCTACCATCAGCGCTATCTGGGAAATCGGAAGATCCGTGGAGCGCAGCAGATGGCAGGCCTTATTCATGCGGTACTGAATAAGGAAATCCTGGGGGCTTTTGGAGGTGGCTTTCTTAAACAGCTTGCTGAAATACGTTCGGTTTAAATTCAGATTGGCAGCCATGTCTTCCACGGATATTTCTTCCATGTAGTGATTCTCCACAAAATCCACAGTAGACTGGATATAAAAATCCTGGATGCTGTTTTTTACCGGCTCCTTTTTATTTCTGGAGCTTTGAATCAGGGCGCCGAAGAAAAGGTATGCAAGGCCCATAACCTGGCAGGGGAGAAGTTCCGGGCAGTCAAGCATCTGCTTGAGATATTCAAAGCACTGGCCCCCGCTTTGGGAAGAAGCCGGGCGGTAAATGGGGGAGGACTGGCTGAGTCCTGCCTGGCTTAAATACTCTCTCGCCTTCATGCCGTCAAACTCAATCCACATATACTCCCATGGGCTGGCGCCGTCTGCAAAATAATGGATCAGCTTGTTAGGTTCAATGAGAAAGGCTTGTCCCTGGGTAAGCTGATATTGAAAATCATTGCCCCCGAAGCTGGTACAGTAGGTTCCCGTGCCGGAAAGGATGCAGTGTATCAGGTAATGGCTTCTCATGCCAGGGCCGAAGGCGTGGTAGGGCTGGCACTGCTGAATGCCGTACTGATAAATGGTGATGTCGAAATAATCATTGTTCAGAAACAGATAGTTTTTCATGGACTGCCTCCTGGGTTCTGTCGGAATTTCTTGTCAGTATATACCATTTTGTGGCCTAATGTCAATAAAGAAGCGAAAAACAACAAAATGGCAGGCAGGATGCCATGGAAGTTTATGTACAGGCAGAATGCAGGGTGCTATGATAGGGATATCAGAGAGGAGGATGTATCATGAAAAAGAAACAGATAGCAGCAGCGGTATTGGCAGGAACCATGGCGATTTCCCTGGCAGCCTGCAGCGGCGGTTCCAAAGAAGGGGGCAATGGCGGCGAAGGAGGGAACGGCAGCGGAATTACCGTGGCAATCTGGGACAATGCCCAGCTTGACGGCCTGAAGCAGATTATAGACGGCTTTACCCAGGAAAGCGGGATTGCCGTGGAGCTTCAGGTGGTGCCGTGGGATCAGTACTGGACGCTTCTGGAGGCAGGAGCCCAGGGCGGAGAGATGCCGGACGTATTTTGGATGCACTCCAATTACAGCCAGAAATTTATGAGCAATGATATTCTTCTGGACTTAACGGACAAAATAGCTGAGAGCGAAACCATTGATCTGACAAATTATTATGGAGACATTGTGGAATTGTACCAGCTGGAGGGCAGAACCTACGCCGTTCCCAAAGATTATGACACTATCGCTTTGTGGTATAACAAAGCTCTGTTTGACGAGGCGGGGATTTCTTATCCGGACGATACATGGACGTGGAATACCATGGCCCAGGCGGCAGAAAAGCTGACAGACAGGGATAAGGGGCAGTACGGGTTTGTCTCTGCGGCCGCCAACAACCAGGACGGCTATTATAACCTGATTTACGCCATGGGAGGCAATGTGATCAGTGGAGATAAGACCGTGTCTGGCTGGGACAGCCCTGAAACCGTTGCGGCCATGAACTGGTGGAATGACAATCTGGTAAAAAAAGCCATGCCGGCCCAGGAGGTCATGGCAGAATCTTCTGCGGACGTGCTTCTTGGTTCCGGCAAGGCAGCCATGATCATGCAGGGCTCCTGGATGGTGGCAGCGTTTAAGGGAAATGAGTACATTGACGAGAACTGTGACGCGGCAGTACTTCCCAAGGCTGAGGACGGCACCAGAAAGACGATCTATAACGGCCTTGGCTGGGCGGCTGCGGCCCAGGGGGCCCACACGGAGGAATCCTGGAAGCTTTTGGAGTATCTGGGAAGCGAAGCCGCCCAGAAGAAGCAGGCAGAATTGGGAGTGACCATGTCAGCCTTTATGGGGACTTCCGATACCTGGGTAAACTGTGCGCCGGAATTTAACCTTAAGGCTTATCTGGACATGACGGCGGACATGGAGATCCGGCCTTATTCCAGGAATACCAAGGTGTGGGAGGACTATTCCCAGAGCGCCATGGTGCGGGCCTATACCGGGGAAATGACCATGGAAGAGGTGTGCAGGGATATTGCGGCAGCTATGAACAAGGAGCTTGAAGAGGAGAAGCGATAATTAATGGCAATTGTTTTTCGGGAAAAAGAGAAAATCTTTACCCTGCAGACAGAAAATACTACGTGGCAGATGCAGGTAAGCCCTTACGGCCATCTTCTCCATCTGTACTATGGGAAGAAAATCCGGCATAGCGCCATGTCATATCTGGTAAGGGGCATTAACCGGGGATTCTCCGGGTGCCCCTATACGGCTTTAGGCAGCCGGGAATATTCCCTTGACACATTCCCTCAGGAATACCCGGCGTTTGGGGTGGGCGATTACCGCACAAGCTGCCTTCACGCAGAGCATGGGGACGGCAGCCAGGCGGCAGAGCTTGTGTATGTTTCCCACAGAATTTATGACGGAAAGTATCGTCTTCCAGGGCTTCCGGCGCTGTGGGAGGAGAGCGGGGGAGGGGATGGGCAGGCGTTCAAGCCCGACGGGCCCCAGACTTTAGAGATCTGCTTAAAAGACATAGGTTCCGGCATAGAAGTTACACTGTACTATGGCGTCTTTCCCCGCCACGACATTATAACCAGAGCTTGCGCCATAAAAAACGGGGACAGGGAAGCCGTTTACCTTAACAAGGCATTGTCCGCCTGCCTGGAAATTGACAGGCCGGATCTGGAAATGATCTCTTTTCACGGGCGCCATACTATGGAACGGATGGCGGAAAGAGGCGGCCTGCGGCATGGGCGGACGGAAGTGGGAAGCGTCAGGGGAAGTTCCAGCCACCACCGGAATCCGTTTGTAATCTTATGTGAGCAGCAGGCAGGGGAAGACTACGGGGAGTGCTATGGTGCAGCCCTGGTGTACAGCGGAAACTTTATTGCCGAAGCGGAGACAGATCCATTAAATCAGATCCGTTTCTGCATGGGAATTCACCCTGACGGCTTCCGATATAAACTGAATCCCGGGGAAACATTTACGGCTCCGGAAGCCGTATTTTCTTTCAGCGGCAAAGGATTTGGCCTTCTGTCCCAAAACTATCACAGAGTTTACCAGGATCACCTTATTCGCAGCAAATATAAGAATATCCGCCGCCCTATATTGTTAAACCACTGGGAGGCTCTGGATTTCAGGTTCTGCGAAGCCGACCTTATTTCCCTGGCGGAAAGCGGAAAAGAGCTGGGAATCGAGCTGTTTGTTATGGATGACGGGTGGTTCGGCAGGCGAAACGGGGATACCAGCGGCCTTGGGGATTGGACGGCAAACAGAGACAAGCTGCCGTCAGGGATTCAGGGCTTTGCCGCCAAAATTCATGGCATGGGACTGAAATTCGGAATATGGATTGAGCCGGAAATGATTAACGAGGACAGCGATCTGTACCGCAGCCATCCTGACTGGGTGCTGAAGATCCCAGGGAGACAGCCTAATGTAGAGAGAGGGCAGCTGGTGCTGGACATGTGCCGGAAAGAGGTAAGGGATTATCTGTTTGACGCCATTTCAAAGGTTCTGGACGAGGCAAAGGCGGACTATGTAAAATGGGATATGAACCGAAACCTGTGTGATGTCTGGTCAGCTTCCCTGCCAAAAGACCGGCAGGGGGAGGCAATGCACCGATATGTTCTGGGAGTCTATGAGCTGATGGAGCGGTTTACGAAGCGCTATCCGGATATTTTGTGGGAAGGCTGTTCCGGCGGTGGGGGGAGGTTTGACGGAGGGATTTTATATTACATGCCTCAAAGCTGGTGCAGCGACAATACAGACGCCGTCGAACGAATCCGCATTCAGTACGGAACTTCGTTCGGATACCCAATAAGCGCCATGGGAAGCCATGTATCCGTTAGCCCCAACCGGCAGACAGGAAGAGCCGTATCCCTGGAAACCAGGGCTTTGGTAGCCATGGCAGGGACATTTGGATATGAGATGGATGTGCGGGATTTAAAAACATGGGAGAGGGAAGCCATAAAAGGGCAGATCCGGGATTATAAGAAATACTATGACCTGATTCATCACGGGATTTACTACAGGCTGACAGACGCGGAAAACAACCGGGATTTTGCAGCGTGGCAGTTTGTCAGCCAAGACGGTGCGCAGTCCCTGATCTGCGGGGTGATGCTCCATATGCAGTCAAACCCGCTGCTTTGCCGGGTAAGGGCAAAGGGGCTGAACCAGGATTGGGAATATGAGATAAGTGAAGCTTTGGAATCTGCGGCAGACAGGCAGGAAAACCGGCATATGAACCGGCAGGAAGGCAATGGCAGCGGGGAAAAGGCCGAGACAAACCGGATGCCCACGCCCGGACAGGATAAAGCGACATACGAAGGCAGTGCCCTGATGTATGGAGGAATCAATCTTCCGGTGGCATATGGGGATAATCAGAGCTTTTGTTTCCTGCTGGAAAAGACGGTATCAGAGGCTTTGTGACAGATTGACACAATAGAAAATTTTTTGCCGGCAGCAAAAAGGCCCTGAGCATCAGCTCAAGGCCTTTCTTGCAATCTTGCGCCGGCTGGAAGCGTATCCCTCGCCGTAAACCAGAGGATAAAGCGCATAACTCATTACCATGGCGCCGAATCCGTCTACAACGGAGTGCTGTTTTAAAACCACGGTAGAAACGCAGATAGCTGCTGCCATAACAAAGGACAACCGCACAACCCAGGGCCGATCTTTAAAGCAGCTGCTTTTTGCTACGGCAATGTGAACCCCGATGGAGTTAAACACATGGACGCTGGGAAAGATATTGGTGGAGGTGTCAGCCTGGTGAAGAAGAGACACCATCCAGGCGAAAATATTTTTCTCCGGGTCAACTACAGGGCGCAGATCAGTGCCGTTGTGGTAAATGGTACAGATAAACAGGCTTAATGTCATGCCCGTAAATAAAAAGGCACACATGCGGTAATACTCCTGAGGGCTCTTAAAAAAGAAATACAGGATAGCGCCGCCTACATAGAAAAACCACAAAAAATAGGGTATGATGAAATATTCGCTAAAAGGAATCAGGTCGTCAAGCCAAGTGTGTATAATGTGATAATTCCTTGTAACTGTTTTCTCCAGATACAAAAACCATGGCAAATAAATAAATCCATAACACAAGATCCACGCATGTTTATAGCGTGATAAGAAACTTTTCATACATCCACCTTTCCTTTAGAATGAATCTCACATCTGCCCCCCTGAATATGCATATTATGCCTTTTGCAGATGGCTGGCATTTATAATAGAATATTACCAGCTTCCGTGGATTATAACACAGGCTGACAGGAAGGACAAGGGGATTTAGAAAATGTTGAGAAAATGTTAAGAAAGGATGCGTCTTGTCCGGGGAAGGCAAAAGCAGAATCCGCTTAACTAAATGGCATTGGCCCTGTAAACGGTAACCTTTGAAAGGCAAAGTTTGCAGATTACGGCAGAAAGAGCGTTGACCTGGCATTTTTTTATGATATAATCGAAAGTGCGCTGAAAAGCAGACGTAAGGCGGCTGATGCGGGAAAGAGGAAAGCCAGCATTGGAACAGATAGAAATATAAATAATGAGAATGCAGGTAATGCACGCAAAATGCCAAAAACGGGCATTTTGGCGCCATACGGTCAGCGCAGCATATGCGCAGACCTACCGTGAGGATTCGATACTTTCATAGTAATGAAGAACAGGAGCGGATTTTATGAAGAGACGGATATCAGCGGCAGCTATATTTCTGCCGGCGGCAGTTCTGGTTCTGCTTTTTATGTCGGCTTGCAAAAAGGAAGAGCCGGCAAAGAAGCTGGAGCGGCATGATGCCCAGTTTTTAAGTTTATTTGATACTGTAACCAGTATTGTGGGCTATACGGAGGATGAAGAAAGCTTTAAGGCCTATGCCCAGGAACTTTATGATGAATTGGAGATTTACCATCAGCTTTATGACATTTACAATGATTATGAGGGCATTGCGAATATTAAGACCATCAATGATCAGGCAGGCATTGCTCCGGTTCAGGTGGATCAGCGCATTATCGATCTGCTGAAGGAAGCTGTGGAGATGAATGAGAAGACCAGGGGCCGCATGAATGTGGCCATGGGAAGCGTGCTGTCCATATGGCATGAGTACCGGACCGAAGGGATTTACGACCCGGAACATGCGAAACTGCCTCCTATGGAGGAACTTAAGCAGGCGGCGGAACACACGGATATCAGCCAGGTGATTATTGATGAGGAAGCCTCCACGGTCTATCTGCCGGATAAGGATATGAGCCTTGACGTGGGGTCTGTTGCCAAAGGGTATGCCACGGAGATGGCATGCCGCAAGCTGGAGGAGGACGGGCTGGCATTCGGGCTTATCAGCGTCGGGGGAAATGTGCGGGCCATAGGAAGCAGAGCTGACGGCACGCTGTGGAAGGTGGGCATCCAGAACCCGGATCTGTCCAGCGATACCACGTATCTCCATACAGTGGAATTAAAGGATATGTCTTTGGTTACCAGCGGTACTTATCAGAGGTATTACACGGTGGATGGGAAAACATACCACCATATTATCCATCCGGATCTTCTGTCGCCATGGGACGAATATGCTTCCGTGTCCATTCTGTGCAGGGATTCGGGGCTGGCGGACTGCCTGTCCACAGCGGTGTTCAATATGGAATTTGAGGACGGAAAAGAACTGATCGAATCTATGGACGGCGTGGAAGCCATGTGGATATTCCAGGACAAAAGAGAGGAGTACACCTCCGGGTTTCAGGCGTACATGGAGCAGAAATAAGTAAGAAGACAGACAGGAGTCGGCATAACATGGACGGAAGAAAAAAGGTCGGAACAAAAATGGGCAGCAATCTGCTGCTGGGGCTTGCGGCATTTATCTGGGGCGTGGCATTTGTAGCTCAGAGCGTGGGGATGGAATATGTGAAGGCATTTACATTTAACGGGTGCCGGTTTCTCATAGGCGGCGTTGTGCTGCTTCCCCTGATATGGGCAATGAGGAGCAGAAGGGAGGACAAAGACAAGGATGCCGGCGGTGCGGCCAGGCAGAAAAACCGCACCAAAGCGGGGATTTTAGGCGGGATCTGCTGCGGCGTTGTGCTGTTTGTGGCCAGCTCTTTTCAGCAGTTTGGCGTTGCCGGGACTACAGTGGGCAAGGCAGGATTTATAACGGCGCTTTATATTGTTATTGTGCCTGTTTTGGGAATCTTTTTGAAGAAAAAGATTCCCTGGAGCGTGTGGTTAAGCGTGGCGCTGGCCACTGCGGGCATGTATCTTTTGTGCATGACAGAGGGGCTTAAGATCAGCAAAGGGGATATCTATGTATTTCTTTGCGCTGTCTGCTTTTCCTTTCATATTTTGGTTATTGACTATGTCTCACCGAGGGCAGACGGGGTAATTATTTCCTGCGTGCAGTTTTTCACTGCCGGAATTATTTCCGCTGGCGCTGCGCTGTTATTTGAAAACCCTGACATTACTTCTATAAAAGCGGCGTGGGCGCCTGTTTTGTATGCAGGGGTTATGTCCTGCGGCGTGGGGTATACCCTTCAGGTAGTCGCCCAGAAGAATACGGACCCGGTTTTGGCATCTCTGATTTTAAGCTTGGAATCGGTATTTTCTCTTTTGGCAGGGTGGGTGATACTGGGGCAGAAACTGTCGCCGAAAGAGCTTGGCGGGTGTGTTTTGGTATTTGCCGCCATTATCCTGGCTCAGATTCCAGTGGGGAAGAAGCCCTGACGGATAGGCAAAACGGGCATTACTGTTCATGGCCCAGCCACAGCACAAAGAAAAGAGCCGCCAGAAAGCACCCGAGCCCGGAAACCATGGCTTTGGCAGTAAAGCAGGCGCGGGGAAGGTCTGCCAGGATTCCTATGGGAGAGGAAAACACCAGCCCCAGAACTGCGCAGTAGGTAATGCGGGCAAATCTGTCAAACAGTGTTTCCATTAAGCGGGCGAACAGATAGAAGCCTGCTGCCAGCCCTATGGCAAAGGGAAACAGAATAACTGCCTGGGAAAGCATGGCAGAAAAGTCAGCCAGGATCAGGGACAGGAGAGTACGGTTAATGGCTGACAGCAATGGCTTATAGTAGCCGATCATCATAAGAATCATGGTGCCGCTGATGCCGGGAACAATCATGGTTCCTGCGGACATGACTCCGATCAGAAAAAGCAGGGCGGAAGGCAGGAGGCCAAGCTTCAGCGTCACTTCCGGACCGTGTTCCGCCTTCATAAGGGAGAGGGCAGTGGTAATGACAAGCGTCAGAAAAAAGGCGGCAGCCAGGGCGGTCAGGCTGCCGGGAGATCCATCTTTGTGCCGCGGCAGCCGGATCTGAGTCAGGATAGCAGGAAGCCCGCCGAAGATCAGCCCCATAAAGGCCATATTGGTCTGAAGAGGCCAGGACTCAAACAGATATTCCATAGTAAAAGAGAGGCCCACGATCCCTCCTATAATACCTAAGATATAGGGAAAGAGGGTGGACAGGCTTTTTTTTGTTTCTCTGTGCAGATGGGTCAGGGCATGGAGAATCTGTTCATAGACCCCCATGGATATGGCTAAAGTTCCGCCGCTGATGCCGGGGAGGATGTTGGCGGTTCCGATGAGAACGCCTTTGATGATTTCAGACAGGTAATCCATAACAACTCCTTGGAAGGATGCATTTATTCAATATATGGCAAGGCATAGGTGATTCATACATCGGAGACAGAAAAACCGCCCAAAACCTCTTTTAGGAGCGTGGACTGGAACATTGTTGAGAACTGTCTGAAAGAGTACATCGGTCAGTGTGCGGAAATTACGGAAACATCAGACGTGGTGTACATAGGTGCGGATTTTCCCGATGAGTTTGCACATTCCCTGTTTATGATGATGCGGGCGAACTGGTCAGGTATAATGTCTTTAAGGCAAG
>CAMUJH010000098.1 GCA_947089145.1 uncultured Hungatella sp.
TCACGGACTTTGCAGCAAGTGCAAAGTCCTGGGCCGAACTGTTTCTATCATTCCTTACACCGACATCAGTACCATCCCGCCTTTTCTATTCCGCCCTGTATCCCAAAGTTCTTCAAGGTTCAGCCAGTATTCCATTCCATAAGTCACTGCCCTTACATAAAATTCTTTACCATATTCCCCATACCCGGCAAGGTTAAACCAGTGCCATTCAAAATCCTGAAAGGTAGGATTCTTGTGGTACAACAAAAGGTAAGGAATCGGAAGCCCTGAATCAATCTGCTCCCTAATCTTTTCTTTTGCATAATGGACCGGAAATGCACCAGAGAAGCCGTCTGCTTTCAGCATATACCTTGCATCCCTGCAATACTCTGAGATTCCTGAAATGTAGCGCTCTAATGTATCTATCCCCTGCCAGCAGGGATGCAGATATGGTTTCATCTTTTCCGAAAAGCGTATATAGTCCTGTCTGGTAAATCTGTCTACCCGGTATGGGTATAATCCGCTGATTCCTTTCCGCAATGCCAGATACATACAGACATCACAGGCTGTCACTGCCGCACAGCCGCCGTCATACATAGACCAGTCTGTAAACCATTCCTGATTTCCGCCAAGGGCAGTGCCAATCCTGATGTAGTCTAATTCTTTCTTCATAAGCTCCCGTTGCTCTTATGCTACCTGTATGATTTATCAAAGATTCCGGCGCACTCTTCATTTGACATCTCACATGGATTTGACAGGAACAATCCGCCCATCGTTTCCCTTGCGTTTACCGCCAGCGTCATGGATTCCTCCGGTTTAAATCCATAATCACTCATTTTCAGGTCATCCACGCCACACTCCTTCTGTAGATTTACAAGCGCAGTAATAAAGTCCTCCGGCTTATCGGCATCTGGGATTCCCATTACCTTTGCCATCTTGACAAACTGCCCGTCACAAGCATGTTTCTCAATGAAAAATTCTGCAAACGCCCTGGAAATCATAATCAGTCCTGCCCCATGAGGCAAATTATGATGGTAAGCGCTCATGGCATGTTCCATAGAGTGCTGTGCCGTTGTGTTGGTAAGCTGCATCGTGATCCCGGCAATCGTGCTTCCGTAAGCCACATGCTCACGCGCCTCAAGATCATTTCCATCCTTCACTGCACGGGGCAGGTATTTATAAATGCTCTCTATCGCAGAAAGCGCTATCGTTTCGCTCAAAATATTAACGCCATTGGAAATCATAACTTCCGTATTGTGGAACAGTGCATCAAAGCCCTGATATGCCGTATATTTTGCAGGAACCGTTTTCATCAGCTCCGGGTCAACAATGGCCAGCACTGGCACAATGGACGGATCACCGAATCCAATCTTTTCATTTGTCTCATGGTTGGAGA
This sequence comes from uncultured Hungatella sp., assembly GCA_947089145.1. Taxonomy (GTDB): domain Bacteria; phylum Bacillota; class Clostridia; order Lachnospirales; family Lachnospiraceae; genus UBA3402. The sequence continues at coordinate 1,376 of CAMUJH010000098.1, forward strand.
TCACACCCCAGCAGTTAATTTCGGAACCGGTTCCTGAACTTGTGGCAATGGTTACGATTGGCAATGCCGGATTCACAAGAGGCTGTGCCTTTCCTGTCCCACCGTTCACATAGTCCCACAGATCTCCGGGATTTGTTGCCATAGCTGCAACCGCAACGGCAGAATCCAGCACAGCGCCGCCGCCTAATGCTACGATAAAATCACACTGGTTTTCTTTCGCCATAGCTGCCGCTTCCATTACCACTTCCTTTGACGGATTCTCATGGATATTGGCACAGATCACATACTCTGTTCCAGTCTGTTTCAGTTGTTCTTCCACACGCGCAAGGGTTCCGTATTTCTTCACGGAAGTCCCGTTTGAAATCAGAAGCAGCGCCTTTTTCCCCGGCATTTTCTGTTTTCCAAGCTCATTTAATTTGCCGCTTCCAAAGATCAGGTTTGTAGGATTGTTAAAGTTGAAATTCATGTTCATCATAGATACCTCCATCTCTTGTAACCAATTTGCAGAGCAAATTGATTACCTTCTTGTCCGTCATCTACGAAGCAGATTCTAAATACGGACAATTCCCGTTTCATAAAGTTTCATTATTATTTATTTCTTCATGGAATAGACCAGATAGTCAAGGCAATCAATCATGCTTTGGCTGACATGCAGTTTATCCAAAAGATTTGCCCTGTGCAGGGCGAGTAGCCGGAGCTGTTCTTTCTCTCTCCCTTCTTCTTTTAAATAGAAAAACCTCTGAATTGTATCATTGTCACAGCCCGCATCCTTTAAATTGCGAAGAATCCTTTCTTCTTCTGTCATTTTACCTGACCACCTCCTCTTGACAGTTTCAGTGTATCACCCTTCCCATCGAATAGCAAATACCTAGTTTTCATACCACTAACTGCTTGACAGGCATATCACAAAATGCTATGCTCATCTCAAGTTCTTTCAATCCAATATAACAAAGGAGGTTTTCTTATGGAAATACGTGTTCTCCGTTATTTTTTAGCAATTGCCAGGGAAGAAACTATCACCGGGGCGGCAAATCACCTCCATATGACACAGCCCACCCTTTCCAGGCAGATTAAAGATTTAGAGGAAGAATTAGGTCAAAAACTCCTTGTGAGGGGAAGCCACCGGGTAAAGCTGACTCCCGAAGGGATGCTATTCCGGAAAAGAGCAGAGGAAATCATTTCTATGGTGGATAAGACAGAGGCGGAATTTACCTCTATGGAACAGACCATAAGCGGCGATATTTATATTGGCGGCGGGGAAACAGAAGCCGTCAGGCTGGTGGCAGAGATTATAAAGGATATCCAGAATGCCTATCCGGGCATCCACTACCATCTGTACAGCGGAAATGCAGAGGATGTAACAGAACGGCTTGACAAAGGGCTTTTAGACTTCGGCATCCTGATCGAGCCTGCCGACTTTTCTAAATATGATTCTGTCAAGATTCCTGCCAAAGATGTCTGGGGCGTTGTTATGCGTAAGGACAGCCCGCTTGCGGGGAAAACTTCCATACGCAAAGAAGATTTATGGAATGTTCCTTTGATCTGCTCCAGACAGGCAATGCAGCATGGACGGTCAGGGGAATTTGCGGAATGGTTTGGAGAAGATTTAGAAAAAGCAAATGTAGTAACTACGTTTAATTTGGTCTATAATGCAGCGATCCTGGTAGATGCCGGGATTGGTTATGCTGTCACCATTGACAAGCTAGCAAATACAAAGGACTCCAGCAGTCTTTGTTTCCGCCCATTAGAGCCAAAACTGGAATCTGGATTAGTCATTGTATGGAAGAAATATCAGATGTTTTCCTCTGCTGCCTCTCTGTTTTTAGAACGGCTGCAGGAAGCATTTGAAGAACAATAATTTTAAGGAGCTGTTATTTATCAATAACAGCTCCCCAATCTATTTCACTCTACAATTTTAAATATAGCCCTTATACCTATATATGATTAGCCACCTCGAATGCATCCCATATACCATACATAATGTTTCCCACCTTCTTTGCATCGCCGAGCAGATAGATTTCCGGCACATCAAATTCCAGTTCATGATACAGGGTATTATTCTCCCGATACCCTACAGACAAGATTACGCTGTCACATGGAATTTTCTTTTCTCCAGCTTTCAGCTCTGCCAAAAGAATGCCATCCTGATAACTTTTGACTTTTGCACTGGTGATTACCTCTACATGATAATACGGAATCAACCTCTCAAGCATATCCTTATTGGCGCTGCATAACGGCCCGTTCATCGCAAGCAATTTATCAAGTGCCTCTACAATCGTTACCTTTTTTCCATGCTGTGCCAGTCACAGGGCTGTCTCACAGCCTACCAAGCCACCGCCAACTACTACCGTGTTTTCCCCACAGTCTCTTTCTTTCATCAATACTTGTTCCGCCGTATAGACACGTTCATCATCTCCAAGCTGGAAACGCTTTGGTGTAGAACCCGTTGCAATCACAACTGTATCGTAGCCGCCATTTATCACATCTTCCCTCATAATTTCTTTGTTCAAATGAATCGGAACGCCTAACTTTTCCATCTGTACGCTATACCAATCCGCAAGAGCAATACAACAGCTTACGGAAATATGATGTGGAACGCCAGGACTTTATGGAGCGGGCCTGCGATTCCCGTGCCGGGTATATATCATGACGGTATGCTTTGCCCCGGTTATTACCCTGTCCATGTGGCCGGCCCCGATATTCTGCCCGGTATAAGTCCCCTGCGCTGTCATCAGCGCGTTGGCAGGTAATATCATATAGGTTTCAATCTTTTGCGCCACGGAAAATGAAGCTGTCATAGCTTCCCCGTAACTATTGACCGCCCGTTGAATAAACACAAATCCAAAGGACACGATAAACTGCTGCAGAGCCATTGGAAAGCCCGCTTTTAGGGATAATTTCGCAAGGGGCCATTCAAAGGTCAGTTCTTTCAGCTTCCAGCGGAACAACGGGTATTTTTTTACCATGTAAACGAATGCCGCAAAACAGGATGCCGCCTGTGCGATATCCGTGGCAATGGCAGCTCCGGCCACCCCCATATCCAGGGAATAGACAAACACAATGTCAAGCACGATGTTGATACCGCTTGCGATCAGCAGGAAATACAGGGTTGCCCTGCTGTTCCCCACACCGCGCAGGATTGCCGCCACAATGTTATACCCAAACTGAAAAGTAAGTCCCGCCGCATAAATCCTGAAATAAGTGTCCGCCATAGAAAGCAGGCTGTCCGGCGTTACCAAGATATATTTCAGGGCAAAGCGGCTGACAAAAAAGCCTGCCACTGTTGCCACGGCTCCCATCCCCAGCATGAGCAGGAGGGATGAGGATGCCTGCCTCCGCATTTCTTTTTCTTTGCCAGAGCCAAAAAGTTGCGCGATCAGCACACAGGCCCCGGCTGAAAAACCATTTGCCAGCGCAAGAAAGGCCATTGTCAGTACACCGCAGGCCCCCACTGCCGCCAGAGGCGCTTCACCGGCAAAATTCCCAACGACAATGGTATCCACCGTATTGTAAAGCTGCTGCAGCAGAAGCCCCATCAGGATTGGGAAGGTAAAGGAAAGAATCCTCTTCCACGGCATACCTTCCGTCAGTGTCCTGCCTTCCATCAATGTACTACCTCACAGTCTTTGCGCTCCGTGTAAAGTTTCCAGAAATCTTCTGCCAAAAGTGTCGGGTCGCATTTCTCGCCAGGAGCGATTACGCCTGTCACCGTCACAGTTCCAAGGTACACATTCTGCTTCTTCAGTTCCTCATGGAGAGCCAGGCACATGGCACGGAGCGCCGCCTTATCCATGGAAAGGGGCAGATAATCATACATAGGATATAAGGAAAGCCCGCCGCCTGTCACAAGGATCGCACCGTTCTTCTGGCTGAAATCTTCTGAAAGCACCTGCGTGATCGCATGATACGCCCCGGCTACATCCACCCGGTAACGCTCCATGAGCAGGTCAAAATCTTTGCTGACTTTCATTTCGGCATCTAGGCCGGTAATCCCTACATTGTAGAACAGTACATCCGGCGTTCCAAACTGTGTCTTTAACTCGTCAAAGGCCTTTGTTACCGTGTAAGGTTTGGAGGCATCCGCTACTTTGGTATAGACCTCAATCCCTTTTTCCTTAAACTCTGCCTCATATGCGGCAAGGTGTTCCTCATTCCTCGCCAACAGGATTACACGGAAATCATTTTTTCCAAATTTCTCCGCCACACGGTTGCCGCATCCGTTTCCTGCTCCAAGTACAAAAATTGTTTTTTTCATTGTCTTATCTTCCTTTCATTTCAAATTATTTTTTTAAAGAGAAGCCCCCAGTTGACGGGCTGCTTCGGCCTTTCCTTTTCCCAAAACCTCGCCCCGGTTTTTCCACCGGAGATTGCGCTCATAAGTGCGGTACCATGTGACTGCCTGGGAATAATCGCCGCCGTCCGCCGTCATTAACAGAACGCTTTCCCGGACAAATTTTTCATATCCAAGACATTCCAGCTCTGCATACAGGCGGTCAGCCACTACTTTAAGCGGCCCGGTAATTGTCCAGAAGTAAACCGGTGAGGCAAAGACCACCACATCACAGTCTGCAAAGGCAGAATAAATCTGTTCCATATCGTCCTTCTGAAAGCATGGGCTTTTACTGTCCCGGCCCGCCTGTAAACACCCCTTGCAGCTATGGATATTCATGCCGTCCAGATAAAACTCATGCACAATATGGCCGGCACTCTTTGCTCCATCTGAAAATGCCTGAACCAGCTTTGCGGTATTGCCGTTCCTACGAGCTGCACCGTTTAGAATTAAAATGTTTTTTGACACCATTATCACCTCGTTTCGCCTATCATAATATTTTCTATATTCTCACACGCCCCATGCACAATTATATGGTAACTGATATTCCCCTGATATGGAATTGACCAAAATCTTAAAATAGTATTAGTTAAAACTTAATGCAAACTTTCAAACTATCTTACCACCCCATCCGGAACCGTACCCAGTTTTTTAATATCACGCCCATCCCGCGTCCCATGGATGGTAATCTGCGACAATGCCCTGGTTAATTCCTCATACTCCCCGGAAGTCAGCTCCACATCCGCAGCGCCTAAATTTTCCGCAATGCGTTCCTCCTTACGCATACCGGGAATCGGAACAATAAAATCCCCTCCCCCAAGAACCCATGCAAGGCCAATCTGCGCCGGGGTGCAGTTTTTCTTTTCCGCATACTGCCTCACAAGCGCAAGCAGCGGCTCATTCGCCTCCATATTTTCCGCGCTGAACCGGCTGATCACACTGCGCAGGTCATTTTTCTGAAAAGTATCGCCGCTGTGGTACTTGCCGCTTAAGAAACCATTTCCTATGGGGGCGAACGCAACAAATCCAATCCCCAATTCCCTGCAAAGGGGAAGCACATCCTTTTCCCATTTGCGCTCCATCATAGAATACTCACTCTGGATAGCCGTAACAGGCGTAACGGCGTTTGCTTTGCGTATCTGCTCCGCAGATGGAGAGGACTGCCCCCATGCCCGGATTTTGCCCTCCTGGATCAGTTTCCCCATAACATGGGCAACCTGTTCTTCTGTCCCGTCCTCCATCTGGTGTTCCGTATAGAGGTCAATATAATCTGTCTGCAGGCGGCGCAGGGAATCTTCCAGCGCCCTGCGGATTCCCACCTCACTCAGCTTCCCTTCCGGCATATCCTGTCCCGGTAACGCTGTCGGCCAAAATTTATCGGAAATAACAATCCTGTCACGGGGCAGCCCTTTTAAGGCCTTGCCCACAAATTCCTCATTTTTGAAATAAGAATACATCTCCGCCGTGTCAAAAAACGTGCATCCCATTTCAAACGCTTTATGTACCAACCGAATCCCTTCGGCCTCCTCCGGCCCCTCCCCATAGGCGTGCGTAAATCCCATGCATCCCATACCGATTGCGGAAACCTCCAGATTGCGTAACTTTCTTGTTTTCATAATCATTCATCCCTTTCCTGTTCAATAAAACCCTTTATTTCCTTACAGATTGTTTCCATTGCTTTGCCGCTATAAATGCCATGCCCGGCTCCTTCAAGCACAACAAGCCTTGCGTTTTGATATTCCTGCCTGACCCTTTGTGAATACCGAAGCGGCACCATGCCATCCTGAGTGCCATGAAAAATCAGGACATTTCCGGTATATTTCGTAATCTGCCCATAAGCGTCAAGCTCATATACATCCTCTGCGTACCGGCCTCCTACCATGGTTCCCACCTGCACCATACGCGCAGGAATCGCAGACCGATCCGGAAACTGTCTGCGCATGATCTCCGGAATATACAGGGCAGGGTAAAGAAGAATCAGACCTGCAATTTCATCCTGTAATTCCGCCGCTGCCAGCGCCGCCACCAGACCTCCCTGGCTCTCGCCGCCAATAAAGAGCCGCCCCGTGTCAAAAACCGTGCGTTTCTTTATTTCACTTATCAGCAATTTCATGTCGGCAACCTGCGTAATGACCGACATATCCAGCATGGAGCCGTCACTGCGGCTGTAATTGGAGCCTCCGCAAAAATCAAAAATACAACAGATGATGCCATGGCCTGCCAGATATTCCGCATATCCTTTGAGTAGGTAGTAACTGCCGGTATATCCATGTCCTAAGATCACCAAAGACAGGACGTCTTCTTTATTCTGCGGTGCATATAACTCCGCATAAAGCCTCCTACCGTCCGGGTGCTTTTCGGAATGACAATGATTCCCTGCTGTGTCAGGAAACGTAACGCAACCTGTGAAATGCTCCGGCCATGATTCCCCGCAATTTCTGACAATACAGGATTTTTCCAAATGCCATTCTGCCCGCAGGCCAAAGGGCACCAGCTTTCATGCTTTGTACCAATCTGGCACTCTAATTCACGCAATTTTCTCTGCTGCCGGAATACATGGGTTTCCACCTGGTTGACCGCAGGGATCACTTTGCTGTTGTTAATCAGATCAAGATACTTTTCAGGCAAAAAATTGGAAACACCAATGGCACGTAATTTTCCTTCCCGGTAGGCAGCCTCCATCGCACGGTAAATTTCATGTACGTTACCGGCAGGCTCATGAATCAGCAGAAGGTCAATATATCCTATATTCAGCCTGCGAAGCGAAACATCAATCGAGTGCAGCGTATCAGCATATCCACGGCAGGCCCATAGCTTTGTCGTAACGAACAGTTCTTCCCGTGGAACTCCGGATTTCCTGCAGGCAAGCCCAACCTCTCTCTCATTGCCATAGCATTGCGCTGTATCAACAGAGCGGTATCCAACGCGGATTGCATCTGAAACACAGCGTTCCGTAATTTCCGGCGGGGTCTGATAGGTTCCATAGCCGATCAGTGGCATGACCACCCCATTATTTAAAGTCACTCTCTCCATCCCGAACACTTCCTTGTTTTTTCTTTATCTTACCCCTTATGCCCTTGACTTGGAACTGACTAAAATGTTAAGATGGCATTAGTTAAATCTTAATGCGGAGGATGATTTATGTATAACCCACAGATTGAAACATTGATAGAAGTTGCCGATGCAGGCAGTTTTTCCAAAGCGGCTGAAAAAATGTATATTACCTCCGTCTCGGTTATGAATCAGATCAATTCATTAGAAAAAAGAGTCGGCGTAAAGCTGTTCGAACGCACAAATCATGGCGTGGTATTGACGGAGGCCGGACAGTCACTCTGCCATGATGCCCGTCAGATGATTGCCGCGTCTGATACCGCAATCCAGAAGGCCCGTCAGATTGCAGGGATTGGCCAATCCGTCATCCGTATTGGAACCTCAATTATGCGTCCCTGTAAACGGCTCATGGATTTATGGGCAAAAGCGGATGACGGGACACAGCCATTCCAGATTAAGATTATTCCTTTTGAAGATAATCCGGCAAGCATATCTGCTATGCTGAAATCCCTTGGAAATGAAATTGACTGCTTTGTCAGCCCCTGTGATTCAGCAACATGGAAAAAAAGTTATAATGTTTATCCGCTTGGTTCATGTAAATGCTGCATTGCTGTATCCCACCGGCATCGCCTGGCAAAAAGAGAACATTTAGACTGGTCTGATATGGAAGGGGAAACGCTCATGCTTATCAAGCATGGGGGAATCCTCCATTTTAGACCGCATGAGAGAAGAAATCCAAAACTTACACCCCGGTATCCAAATTGTTGACAGCCCTAATTTCTATGATATAGAAGCCTTTAATGCCTGCGAACAATATGGATATATGATGGAAGTTCCTGACACATGGGCTGAAATCCATCCATCTGTTGTTACTATTCCGGTCAATTGGGATTACGAATTGCCCTTTGGTGTAATCTATGCCCAAAAACCATCCAGCGCTTTTGAGAAATTTATCCGGTGTATAAGTGACTATACCGGTTGAAGCAGCCTTTTTCAATTTCCTGAAAAAGAAAAACTTCTCCGGCAGAAAAACAGCCGCAGGATTCCTTTATCAAATCCTTGCGGCTGTTATGATTCCAATGAAACGGATATGTTTAAAAAATATCTTCCACTTTAGGGATTATTCCGCTAATGCCTTCGCTTTTCTCTCTTATGATACGGCACATTTCTTCCATTTTCCTCTCCACATATTTCCGCATTTCCTCCCGTGCCGCTTCTTTCGGTTCAAAGGAAAAATAGAGCGGCTTTTTCCATTTCTCCCGGAATGGGTAAGGGAAAACATACAATTTCTTCATTCCCGGCATATCCGTAAATAACTGGAAAATCTCATAGGGCAGGATTTCCCCACATACCAAAGTAGAGCCTGTATCGGCATAATAAACCTGTTCCTGATATATCGGCGTACCCAGGGACGCAAGCTGCTTCAATGCGTTCATACGTATCAGTTCAATCTGGGTATGCTGTCCCACACGCCACCTTGTCTGCGGGGCAAGCTCCCTGTAAATCTGTCCGGCTTCTTCGTCCTCCCGGATATTATCGTCATAGTCATACCTGTAATTTTCCACCTGTATCTGTCTGTATGCGATCAGGCTTGTAAAAAGCGCAAGGGAATCCAGGTCAACATATACTGATTGATGTCCCCTGCCCTGGTAAGAGCATAGAATATCCTCTAATGCGTCCATGATTTTCTTCATGGTTTCATATT
>CAMUJH010000099.1 GCA_947089145.1 uncultured Hungatella sp.
CTCCCACAAAGCGGAACGCACAGCTACCGGAAAGCAATTTTCAAACACGCTCTAGGAACAGTGGAACAGGGAGGACGACATGGCAAAGGCACAGTATAATGCAGACAGCATTACGGTTCTGGAGGGGCTGGAGGCAGTCAGGAAAAGGCCGGGGATGTACATAGGCGGCGTGGGAATTAAAGGGCTGAATCATCTGATCTATGAGGTTCTGGACAATTCCGTGGATGAGCATCTGGCAGGCTTCTGCAGCCGGATATGGGTGACTCTGGAGGAAGACGGCTCCTGTACAGTGAAAGACAATGGCCGGGGAATTCCGGTTGAGATGCATAAAAAGGGCGTGTCAGCGGAGCGGGTGGTTCTTTCGACGCTTCATGCCGGCGGCAAATTTGACAATCAGGCGTATAAGACCAGCGGAGGACTTCACGGCGTAGGCTCCTCGGTGGTGAATGCCCTGTCAAAACATATGGATATCAAGATATATAAAAACGGATATATTCATCACGATGCCTATGAAAGAGGCATTCCTACAGTGGAGCTGACAGACGGCTTGCTGCCGACTCTGGGAAGGACAAAAGAGACAGGGACGGAGATCAATTTTCTTCCTGACGAGGAGATCTTTGAGCGGATTCGATTTAAGGCTGACTGGCTGAAAAGCAGGATTCATGAGACGGCTTACTTAAATCCGAACCTGACCATAACCTATGCCAACCGGCGAAAAGGGGAGGAGGAAACCATTGTCTACTGCGAGCCTGAGGGGCTTGTGGCCTATGTAAGGGAAGTGAATGCAGGCAAGACGCCGATTCATGATCCGATATACTACAGAGGAAGCATGGACAATATCGAGGTGGAGGCGGCGTTTCAGTTTGTAGATGCCTTTGAGGAAAATGTGTCCGGCTTCTGCAATAATATTTTCACTCAGGAGGGAGGCACTCACCTGGTAGGGTTCAAGACGAAATTTACATCGCTTATTAACACCTACGCCAGAGAACTGGGAATCCTGAAGGAGAAGGATGCAAATTTTACAGGTGCGGACACGCGGAACGGCATGACGGCCATCGTGGCCATTAAACATCCGGACCCTATTTTTGAGGGCCAGACCAAGACAAAGATGGCAAGCGCTGACGCCACAAAGGCAGTGTTTGCCATTACCGGGGATGAACTGCAGAGGTATTTTGACAGGAACCTGGAGGTGCTTAAAGGGATCATCGGATGTGCGGAGAAGTCGGCAAAGATCAGGAAAGCGGAGGAAAAGGCCAGAACCAATATGCTGACAAAATCCAAGTTTTCCTTTGACAGCAACGGCAAGCTGGCTAACTGCGAAAGCCGGGAGCCGGAGAAATGCGAGATCTTCATTGTGGAGGGGGATTCTGCCGGCGGTTCGGCCAAAACGGCCAGAAACAGGATGTACCAGGCCATTTTGCCGATCAGGGGAAAAATCCTTAATGTGGAGAAGGCGTCCATGGACAAGGTACTGGCCAACGGCGAGATCAAAACCATGATCAATGCCTTTGGATGCGGATTTTCGGAAGGGTACGGCAATGATTTCGACATCAGCAAACTGAGATACCACAAGATCATTCTTATGACAGATGCGGATGTGGACGGAAGCCATATTGACACGCTGCTTTTGACGTTTCTCTACCGGTTTATGCCGGAACTGATATACAATGGCCACGTATATATTGCTATGCCGCCCCTATTTAAGGTGATTCCCAAAAAAGGTGAGGAGCAGTATCTATATGATGAGAAGGAGCTGGAAAAATACCGGAAAAGCCACAGGGGAGATTTTACCCTGCAGCGGTATAAAGGTCTGGGGGAGATGGATGCCAGCCAGCTTTGGGAAACTACCTTGGACCCGGAGAACCGGGTGCTGAAGCGGGTGGAGATTGAGGACGCCAGAATGGCGTCAGAGATTACAGAGATGCTTATGGGAAGCGATGTGCCGCCGAGAAGGCAGTTTATTTATGAACATGCAGACGAGGCGGACATTGACGCATAGCAACACCGGAAAAGGGCCGCAGGACTGGCTGCAAGGAAGAAAGGTTCCAAAGCTGGCAGAGAATCCGGCGGGAAAATCCAGGATTTTCCCAACATGCAGATAGGTGCCATAAGGAGGAGAGAATGGCAGAAAAGATTATTACAACGGAATACTCAGAGGAGATGCAGAGAAGCTATGTGAATTATTCCATGAGCGTCATTACCGCAAGGGCCATTCCTGACGCAAGGGACGGTCTTAAGCCGGTGCAGCGGCGGGTGCTTTATGATATGAGCGAGCTGAAGCTGAACCACGACAAGCCCCACCGGAAGTCAGCCCGTATTGTAGGCGATACCATGGGTAAATACCATCCCCATGGTGACGCTTCCATCTATGATACCCTGGTGGTGCTGACCCAGGATTTCAAGAAGGGAATGGCATTGGTGGACGGCCACGGCAATTTCGGCTCTATTGAGGGTGACGGCGCCGCTGCCATGCGCTACACAGAGGCAAGGCTGCAGAAATTTGCTGAGGAAGTCTATTTAAAAGATCTGGATAAGACTGTGGAATTCGTCCCCAATTACGATGAAACCGAGAAGGAGCCCCAGGTGCTTCCGGTTCGGGTTCCCAACCTTCTGATCAACGGCGCCGAGGGAATTGCCGTGGGAATGAGCACCAGCATCCCGCCTCACAATCTGGCGGAGGTAGTGGATGCTGTCAAGGCGTACATAAAGAATCCCGATATGGACACGTCAGAGATGATGAAGCTGATGCCCGGGCCTGATTTCCCGACAGGAGGGATCATTGCCAATAAAAAGGATCTTCCCGCGATCTATGAGACAGGGGTTGGGAAGATTAAGCTGCGGGGCAGGATGGATGTGGAGCTGGGCAAGCGCAGGACGGACAAGGACAAGTTGATTATCTCGGAAATTCCCTATACCATGATCGGGGCGGGAATCAATAAATTCCTTATGGATGTGGCGGAACTGGTGGAGTCAAAGAAACTTACAGATGTGACGGATATTTCCAACCAGTCCAATAAGGAAGGAATCCGCATTGTATTGGAACTGAAAAAAGATGCGGATGTGGAGAAGATCAAAAATATCCTGTACAAGAAAACAAAGCTGGAGGATACTTACGGCGTTAATATGCTAGCCATTGTAAAAGGCCGGCCAGAGACGCTGAACCTGCGGGGAATCCTGAAAAATTATCTGGATTTCCAGTATGAAAACAACAAAAAGAAGTATCAGGTGCTGCTGGATCGGGAGCTGGAGAAAAAGGAGATTAAAGAAGGCCTGATAAAGGCATGTGATGTCATTGACCTGATCATTGCAGTGCTGCGGGGATCGAAAAACCTGAAAGACGCTAAAAACTGTCTGATGAACGGGGATACTTCCAATATCCGTTTCCGCAGCCCGGAGTTTGAAAAGGATGCTGCGCAGCTGCATTTTACGGAGAAGCAGGCAGGGGCTATTCTGGAAATGCGGTTATATAAGCTTATTGGCCTGGAGATTCTGGCACTGGAGAAGGAGTACAGGGAAACGCTTAAAAGGATCAAAGAATACACCAAAATTCTGGAAAATAAAGATACCATGGATCAGGTGATCATAGAGGATCTGGACAGGATCAAGGAGGAGTTTGCCCTTGTCCGCAGGACGGACATTGAGGACGGCAAGGAAGCGGTCTATGAGGAGGCCCCCATGGAGGTTCAGGAGGTGGTCTTTGTCATGGATCGGTTCGGGTACTGCAAGATTCTTGACAAAACTGCATTTGAAAGGAACCGGGAGACTGTGGAGGCGGAGTACTCTCATGTGATGAAATGCATGAACACTGACAAAATCTGCCTGTTTACGGACAAGGGCAACCTGCATCAGATCAAGGTGCGGGATATTCCTGCAGGCAAGCTTCGGGAAAAGGGTGTGCCTGTGGATAACTTAAGCAAGTTTGACGGGGCAAAGGAGCGTATCCTATATCTGACCAGCCTGGAAAAGGTTATGGGAAGGCGGCTTGTTTTTGCTACGAAAATGGCTCTGGTGAAGCTGGTGCCGGGGGAGGAATTTATTACCAACAACCGGACCGTGGCCGCCACAAAGCTGCAGGAGGGCGATGAGCTGGTAAATGTAAGCCTGGCGGACGGCCAGTCAGAAGTGGTGATTCAGACGAAAAACGGCATGTTTTTACGGTTCCTTTTGGACGAAATTTCAGAGATGAAGAAGAATTCAAGGGGAGTAAGGGGAATTAAGTTGGAAAAAGATGACGAATTAGAAGCTTTGTATTTAATTGGAGACAATCCTGTGGTAGAATATAAGAAGAAAGAGGTTCATTTGAACCGGCTGAAGATCGGAAAACGGGACGGAAAGGGAAACAGGGTCAGGCTGTAAGCCGCAGTATGCTGTTTAATGAGTGTGTGTCTGACAGAGACAGCCGGAAGCAGCTGCAAAGTAAGATGTGTCAGGGGTTATAAAGGTTATATCTACATACTAATACAAAGAGGAGGTAAAGAAGATGTCAGAGGTTAAAGTTCCGACTCCCCACATAGGAGCAGCGGTGGGGGAGATCGCAGAGACGGTGCTGCTGCCGGGAGATCCGCTTCGTGCCAAATATATTGCGGATAATTTCCTGACAGAGGTATCCCAGTTTAATTCTACCAGGAATATGCTGGGGTTTACTGGGAACTATAAGGGAAAACGGGTTTCTGTCATGGGTTCAGGCATGGGATGCCCCTCAATAGGGATTTATTCTTATGAGCTGATCCATTTTTACGGATGCAGGAACCTGATCCGCGTAGGCACTGCAGGGGCTCTCAGGCCTGAGGTGAAGGTGAGGGACATGGTGTTTGGCATGGGAGCCTGCACCACCTCCAACTACGTAAAACAGTTCAGGCTGCCCGGTGACTATTCCTGCATCTGCAGCTATGAGCTTCTGGCCAAGGCCGTAAAGACGGCTGAGGACAGGGGATTTTCCTACCATGTGGGCAACATTTTAAGTTCGGATATGTTCTATAACCCGGATATCCCTCCTGCCGGAGTGACCTGGGACCGCATGGGGGTTCTGGCGGTGGAGATGGAGTCAGCGGCGCTTTACAGCAATGCGGCTTACGGCGGGGCAAACGCCCTCTGCATCCTGACGGTTTCCGATTCCGTGGTTACGGGGGAAGTCACTACGGCCCAGGAGCGGCAGACGTCGTTTACTAACATGATGGAAGTTGCTTTGGAACTGGCATAGCAAAAGAGGATGGAGAACCAATGAAAGGAATGATTGACAGCCATGCCCATATCTGCGGGCAGAAGTTGTATCCGGGATGGCGGGAGATAACCGCAGAAGCGAAAGAGGCGGGAGTCGAGAGAATCATGATCGTCTGCCGGAATGAGGAGGAGGCCAGAAGGGCATTTGACCTGGCAGAACGGGATTCCATGTTTGACGTGGCCGCCGGCCTGAATCCCAACGATATTTTAAAAATGTCTTTTGAAGATTGGGACAGGCTGATGGAACTGGCACGGGATGCCCGGATTAAAGCAGTGGGCGAGATTGGAATGGATTATTCTTTTTATGAAACCGTGGTTCCCCAGGTGCTTCAGAAGGAAGTGTTTGTCAGGCAGATGGAACTGGCCAATGAGCTGAAAAAGCCGGTGATCATCCATATGCGCCATGCTGCGGAAGATACCAGGCGGTATATTAAGGGGCACTTGAAGGTGCCTGGAATTATGCACGGCTACAGCGGCGGCTACAGGGCCATGAAAGAGTTTCTGGATATGGGACTGTACCTGGCTTTTTCCCCGGCGGTCATTTTGGAATCTGAGAATGAAGACACGAAAAAAGTGGCTATGGAGGTTCCCTTAGACAGGATTCTTGTGGAGAGCAATGCGCCCTTTAAGGCTCCTACTTCCATGACAGGAAAAGTCCATGGGCCTGAGACGGTTGCAGGCGTGGTGGATTATATCTGCAGGGTAAGGGGCATTGAGAAAGAAGTTCTGGTAACGGCCGTGTATGATAATTATAGAAAGCTGTTTCGTTAAAGGGAAAGGCCTGGCTTCTCTCAGGCAAAAGCAGAATCCGCTGAATGGCATGACATTGGGCGGATACCGGAAGACAGATAGATGTGTGGAAACCCAATAATTTGAAAAGAAAGCATCGGTCGAAAGACTGGTGCTTTCTTTTTGGGGAATTTTGATGTATTATGGAAGAAATTGGAAAATTAGGGTTAACATGGGTGGAATATTTTACTTGGAGGATTAAGGATGTTCAGAGTATTGCATTTATCAGATATTCATATCGGGGCGACATATAAGGATTCGGAGAGCATAGCGTGTAAAGTAGCATCCGATATTAGCCATAACGGGCTGAGCGGCATTCGATGCATCGTGGTGACAGGGGATGTTTTTGAAGGAAAGGTTTCACCTAACGATTCTCTAATCAGGGAAGCGGTTAATTTCTTTGAGGTTTTAATGACAGAAATTAATTATAATCAAAACGGAAATATGATTAATAAGGAGGATGTGATCTTTGTTCCCGGGAACCATGATTTAATAAGGACAGAAGATTTAGGGAAACGATGGGAAAAATATAAAAGATTTTTAGAGTTGTTCTATGGGACTATCCCGGCATATTATAATGACAAAAATTATTCTGTGCTTAAAGTATATGATGATTGTAAGATAGCATTTGCTGGGTTTAACTCGTGTCAGATTGAAAAAAAGAAATTGTTTGACAACAACTATATTGAGAAATTTAGCAGGTATGTTACTGAGGAGTCACTGGAGGGCTATGGAATCAAAAAAGAACATGTTATTAAGGCATTAGAAAATGTGACCGCTGATGAATACGCTGATTTTGGAAATATACCATTGGCCCAGATTACGCCTTTAGAAAGACAAATCAAAAAGCTTGATAACTATGTTGTTATAGCTTTGATGCACCATCACTTTTATTTATTTCCGGAAATAGCTCAGGAGTTTGGAGACAGCAGTTTAATACGGAATTATACCGAGGTGATCCAGCATTTAAAATATATGAATGTAAGTATTGTTTTACATGGACATAAACATTTTGATTTAGAAAGACCATACATCATGGAGGATTATTACACTTCTTCAGATAATATAATAGATGTATTTGCCAGCGGCTCTGTAGGGACAGATAGAAAAGAACGGCACACTTTTAGCATTATGGATGTATTTGATACGAAAGATGACATAAAGCTTATACACAATAAATTTATATACAGTGGCGAGCATCTGGAGCCAATCGTAAAAAAGCAGATTCCTCCCCAGAAAATAACAGGCAGAATTGTTAAATTGATGGAGATATTAAGGAACCTTAATCCAGATGCATATAAGGAATATATGGACACAGCTGAGCGATCATTTAAATCCTATGATTGCTGTGGCAAAGTAATCGGATGGATCAGCGAAGCCATAACTGGCTTTACCGGAATTTACAATTTTTTAGATGATGATTATAGAAATATTCTGTTCCTTTTATATGCGGTTAACTACCGGGTAATGAGCTACAAAGCAATCATAGAGAACAGTCAATATCAATCTTATTTTGAGTCTGCATCTAAAAACTGGAGGAGTTTTTTTAGTACTTATTTGGCTGGAAATGATTTTTGTACTTCTTTGGATAGATATCATGAATTATTTAAGCATAAAAGTCTAAAAGAGATTACGAATATATGTGACGAAATGTTAAATAAATGCGAAAACAGAAAGACTTCGGTATTTTTGGCATTTACTATGCTTGGAATATTCTTTTCCGATTTATATCTGGTAATGACAGAATATGCAGATGATTTTAAGGAAAGCATAAAATATAAAATTAATATCAAAATTGAGGATAATAAATTTCATGAAAATGTACCGGCGCCTAGAATCGAGATCAGATCAGATGCAGACAGGCGCAGCGTCTATGTTCAGCTGTTATGTAATGAGGCTACAGCTCATAAGATGGCGGTGCTATTTGTAAAGGAATTTGACTTGCTTATCAATAAATTTGAAGATTATTTTAAAATAATTGGTTTGAAATTATACTATCTGCTGCCTAAAATCGACAAAGATAATATGAAAAATACATTGGATAACTACAACTTTGAGGCATACATTCCAACATTGCTGCCTTTACTGACAGGAGATAATATCTATCCTTCTAAAGTTGTCTTTGTCAGAGAGCTGATTCAGAATTCCATTGATGCGATTGCAGTTAGAGAGGCAAAGGGTGAAGAAGAATTTTCAAAATGCATAGCAATAGAAATTGCCAATGATGAAAATGAAAAAAGATATTTTAAGATTTCCGATAGCGGC
Source organism: uncultured Hungatella sp. (assembly GCA_947089145.1). GTDB lineage: Bacteria > Bacillota > Clostridia > Lachnospirales > Lachnospiraceae > UBA3402. Next base: position 8,275 of record CAMUJH010000099.1, read on the forward strand.
ACTGGGATGGATAGGTATAAAATCGAGCGGTATTTTACAAGTATAGGCAGGAGCTTTTATTCAGGGGAGGAGTATAAAGACTTAAATATAAGTTATAAGCCAATAAGTAATTTCGGCATTGGCTTTCTGTCCTCATTTATGGTGTGCCGTGAAATAGATGTTAAAACGAAATATTTCTTAGAAAATAGTGAAGGGCTGAAACTGCATATTCCAAATTATGACGGCTGCTTTTTTATTGAACTGGACAACGGGGCAAATGTTGGAACCGAGATAAAACTCTATCTGAACTGTGATCTAAGTGATAAGAATATGATAGATTATATAAGGAAAAGCATGCGTGATATTAAATATACTATATCAATAAAGTATTTAGCCGACGGAAATCGTGAAGATAAATTAGAGATACCTGCCCATTATATAAGAGAAGTAAGTAAAAATGAAGATTTTAAGTTTTTTATACCTTTGACAGAAAAGGGAGAAATTTTAGATATTGATTATGAGGAAGTAATCAGTAATGAGTACATTGAGAAATATAAATACGGTATATTAATTAAAAGAGAAAGTGAAGTATACAAGCATACAATTCTTAATGCAGGCATTTTGGTAGAACAAGCGAGGATAGATAATCTATTTAATACTGAAGATAATGTTATTATAACAAGGAAATATAGAGGAGAAGTAAGAAAACCTTGCAGCCACATTTATTATAATTTTCCCTCCAACTGGCTGCAAGTGGATGTATCACGGGAGAATGTTACAGGCTTTAGTGATATGATTATAAGGCAGTATTATAAAGGTGGACATAATACCTTTGGAAAAAATTTAGCTGGAGTCTTATGTAGACAAATTATATCTTTTGAGAATTATGCTAAGACGATGAAAAAGGAGGTGCCATTGATATATTTGCAGGATGCTATATATAATGCTGCGAGTTTTATAGGCACAGAGTATTCCTCCAATGTATTAAACAAATTAAAAAGGATGCAATATTGGTTGACAATTGAGTTTCATGGAGACGGTGTCACATATAAAATGAGAAAGGCGGGCGAGCTAGAAGATCGCATTACAATTAATTATGCTAGCGACTTTCCTAAATCACAATATAAGGAATTAAGGAACAGATATATTGAAAAATATGGATCGGATTCTTATAAGAACATTGTTCTTGTCGAATACAAAAGAGAAAGACTGCGTAATAGAGATATCTATAATGCGCTGGAATCTCTTTATTATACAGACGAGTTCTATATAGGGAAGAAAGTTAAAAAAATTTTTTCCCATATTGCAAACGAATTAGGACTTGATGTAGACGATGGTAATACGTATAGCGGAACATTTGAACTTTTAACGGTGATTCTTTGCAGTGTTGCGGAAAGAACACAATCTAAAAAGGATGAGGAACTCCAGTCAATATTTTTTTTGATTGAGCATGTATTATTAAACTATTTGAATGTGAGTAATGCAGATGAAAGCATTACTGTCACCTATGAAGATATTGTGGAAAAATTTTCAAAGAGGAAATGGTAAACATTTTTGAAAGTGATTGATAGGGCAGTATTTTAGCTGTTTTGTTAGCCATATGGACATGGAAAGATTTGCGCCAATCTGGAGATACCGAAATGTATTTCTATCTTCTGTTGAACTGGCAGGACTCTGGACAGAATTCCCCCACCCTTTGGGAACGGTACATCGAGCGGCTGTCCGAATATATGGAATCCAGCGGAAAACTGGTAAAAATTACCGGGAGGAAGGAGCCAAAACGACCAAAGCGGCGGCCAAGGAGATTGTAAGGAAGGGATAACAAAGTTTGATTGCATGATAAGGAGAATTTATGAGCAGAGAGAAAATCACAGAGGACGCTATCACCATGGCACCGGCTAAGGACGCTCCCGCACTGGTGAAGAAGATTGGCCGGACTACCTACAT
>CAMUJH010000100.1 GCA_947089145.1 uncultured Hungatella sp.
GATAACAATGTGTTTCCTCCCAATGCCGGTATTCGCTGATGATATAAGTATCCTCATCTATCCTGTCAACAGTAAACCATTTATCCATCTGTTCCCTCCTGAAAATCTTTATCCCTTTCCACCTGCCGCCAAATCTGCCGCATCTGCTAAATCCTATTTTCTTATTTTACAAATCACTTTTCCGCCTCCCTGATGGATTGTTTTTCATAACAGACTCTATTATACAGCATATCCCCAGCCAATGGAACAAACTTTTTAAGAACTTACCAAAAACAATTCTGGCCCTCCCATGCTGATGATACGGCTGGGAAGCCCTGTGCTAATGGGACAAATATCTTTTAATAGGGGTTGACTTTGTTCCTGGCTGCTGGTTGTACCACCCATTTATCAGGTCTCTTCCTGCTCCGAAAAATAGTGTGCCATGGCATACTCAAACTGTTTTTCAAATCTTTCTGCCGCTTTTCTGCTTACCGGAAGAAATGGCAGGAGCATATCAAATGCATGGAACATATCCGGATAAATATCTATTTTTGCCTCCACGCCTGCTTCCTGTAATTTCCTGACGTATGCTTTTGTCTCAGCATAGAAAGGTTCCGCCGTACCCACAAACGTATACGCCGGGGGAAGCCCGGAATAGTCTTTTCTTCTTGCCGGTGCGGCATAGGCGGATACTTTTCCACCTGATATTCCCTTCAGGTACTGCCTCCACCCATAATGGTTCCGCCTGGTATTCCAGACCGGTGCATGGTTATCCCTTGAAGTTTCCGTATCCTCATTGTCGATCATGGGGTATAACGGCATCTGGTATGCAATGTTCACTGTCCTTTTATCTTTCGCATACATACATAAAGCTGCGGCCAGACCGCCGCCGGCACTCTCACCGCCGACCATGATCTGATCTTCCCTGATTCCAAACTCCTCTGTATGTTTCTTCATATACAAAAGGGCATGGTGACAGTCAATCAATGCTGCCGGATAAGGAGCCTTCCCGGACAGACGGTATGCCGGGGATATGACAGTGATTCCGTATTTTCTCACAAGATGAACAGCACGGGACATATATACCATCTCAGCCATTCCTGTCACATAACCGCCTCCGTGAATCCATAAAACCCCAGGCCTCTTTTTTCCCTGCTCCGGTATATCCGGTTTTAATACCAGCAATTTTATCCTGTTTCCATTTGAGTTTATATATTTTTTCTCTGTAAGTACCTTCATTCTATTACTGCCTGCCTTTCCTATATATATTCACCATAACATACAGACAGCAGATTATCTATTGCTTTTTTTCCGCTGCAGGCCTTTAGTATCCCCATCCATCACCGCAAGTCCGTCCCTGCCCATAAGCTCCTTCATGCTCACGCATAAGAACAGTGATATGCGCATGTGCAAACATTGTAACAAAGCCTTTGCCGCAATCATCTGAAGCTTAATATCCGGACAGTGCACCTGGATCTTCGGCCTAACTGTTACGGCTTCTGGATCTGGAAGGTATTCTCAAGCAGCAGCCAGTTCGGACGGAAAAACCGCATGATCTGCCAGTATCCCATCCCCCGCAGGCCATACGCCGGCAGAAGGGAAAATTTCTCCCGATAGCTTCTCACATCCTCGAACCATACCTCGTGCTGCTGCCCACTCTTTTCATACCGGAAGAAGGGTGACATGGCCACTTCATCAAACTGTATGGGAACACCTGCCTCTATCGCTATGCGTACTGCCTCCTGATTGCTGACGGTAGTTGCCCGGGAGGATCCCTGGACGAAGGGCAGCGTCCAGTCATAGCCATAGTTCGGAATTCCCAGATCGATTTTAGAAGGCGTAATGCGGGTGACGGCATACTCCACCACCTGCCGGACTTTATCAAGAGGAGCTACGGCCATGGGCGGCCCGTAGGTATACCCCCATTCGTAGGTCATAAGAAGAACGCTGTCGGCCGCTTCCCCCAGAAGGCCGTAATCCTTACCCTCATAGAGAAGCCCCGCCTGCGTATCAGAAGTTTTGGGGGCCAGCGCCACCGACACATGATATCCATAAGGAGAAAGGAGATTCCTTACGTCCGCCACGAAATCGGCAAAAGGTATCCTGTCCTCGGGGCGGATGTACTCAAAGTCAATATCCACACCCCGGAAGTTTTTCACTTGGACCGTGGCAAGCAGATTAGTAAGAAGGTTGTCTTTGGCGGCCGGATTATTTACTACTGAAGTGATCAGTGCATTATTGAAATTTCCGTCAGGCCCAAGAGGCGTCAGGGTGAGTACCGGGCGTACCCCCGCCGTAAGTGCCGCGCTGATCATAAAGGAATCATCCAGTGTCGGCGGAATCATATCCCCTTCCGCTGTAAAGCCATAGGAAAAGACGGAAAGGGAAGACAGGAAAGGAAGCGTCTCATTTAAAACATCCTGCTGGATAAACGGGTAGGCATAGCCGTTTACCCAGGCCGGATACCAAGGTACAGAAGACTCTCCCGAAGATAAAAGAAGAGCCTGCCCCACAGCCAGAGGATAGGGATAGACAAGCTGATTATTATAAATGACGGAAGATACCGGGATTCCATGACTCTCGGCGATGGAATCCACAGTATCTCCTGATTTTACCACATAAATTTCCATAAGTAGTTCCTGCAGTGTTTTACTTTATTATATGCAGGTAACTCTGTAATTTCTTATACATCTTTCCGAACGTTTGTGTCCAGGCAGGCATGGCGCAAGAGCAAGTGCGTAATAGTTCAGCCTTTCGGCTTCCCTGTTATGGAAGTTCTACATACATTCCATCAGAATCTCATAAATCTCATCCCGGTCCAGTTCACGGGGATTGCATTTGATGATATTACAGGTATCAGCAACCTTGCGCAATACTTCAGGCGTAATCTCTACTCTGGATTTCAGCTCTCCCATCCGTACCGGCAGTCCGCATTCTTTGATGAAATCAGCCAAAGCTTCGATCCCTGCTTCTGCGGTATCCACGTCAAACACCATCTTCGCAAATCTCGTAAACTTATCCGGCGCATCCTTCAGAATATGCCGGTAATAAACGGGATGAATCACAGCCAGCCCCTGTCCGTGGTTACAGTCGGTATAAGCTCCCAACTGATGTTCCATCTGATGAGCCTGAAAATCTGTCAGGCGGCCGCACTTCAAGATTCCGTTCTCCGCCATAGCGGAATCCCACATCAGGTTGCTTCTGGCCTGCATATCATTGATATCGACAAGCAGCCGCCGCATATTGACAACGGTATTCCTCATAACCGCCAGCGCCAAATCATCAGACACATTGTCCTGATCGGAATTGCCCAGATAGGTTTCCATTGCATGGCTTAAAGTATCGAACGCACCGGAAAGCAGCTGCATAGGAGGAACGGACATGGTATAGGCCGGATCCAGCACGGCAAAAGCGGCTGCCGTTCCGAAGATCGGGCCTTTCCAGATTTTTTCTTCATATGTGATCACCGCACCGGCATTCATCTCTGCGCCAGTGCCGGAAGCGGTCACTACTGCTCCCATGGGAATGCCTGTTGTCGGATTTTTTCCCTGGACATATTCCATATCCCAGATATCCTCTTCCAGCACCGCCTGTGCGGAGATCACCTTACAGCAGTCGACCACGCTGCCACCGCCTACGGCCAGAATAAAATCCACATGCTTTTCCCGTACAAGCTTCGCACCTTCCTGTACTTTGGCATACGTAGGATTCGGCATAATGCCGTCGAAATCCACGATTGTCTTGCCTGCCTGCACAAGCAGAGTCTTCATCTCGTCATAGATGCCGTTCTTCCTGATGGAACCGCCGCCATAAGCCAGCATCACAGTCCCGCCGACTTTATCAAGCTCCGCCCCGAAAGCCTGCTTTGCACTCCCTTCGCCAAAATATACCCTTGTCGGATAAGTAAATATAAATGTATTCATGACTGCATCCTCCTTATGACTCTTCCATCTTCTTCGCTACTTCGTCAATGATACCCATGGCGTTGAGACTGCGGGGATATCCGATATAAGGCATACACTGCTCCACTACACTGTACAGCTTCTCCTTGTCATTTCCGACCCCGAAATTGCCCGCTGTATGCCCGCGGAGCTGATTCTCACAGCCGCCCTGCGCCATAAGGAAACAGAACGTAATCATTTCCCGCTCCTGATCGTTCAGGCCGTTCCTGGTATAATAATCGCCGAAACAGTTATCCGCCAGCCAGCGGTTGATATTTCTGCGAAGAACGGGCCCTTTCGTCTGTCTCTTCGCCATATCCGGCCCGAACAGTTCAACCTGTTTCGCAAGCCCCTGGTCAAACCGTGTATTCTCATCTGTCGTTGCCTGCGGATCCAGAGGCAGTTTGATACCCTGCTGTCCCATGATCTGGTTTGTCACAATAAGAAAATCATGGATCCGTCCGATTCCAAGATAAGCCGTTGCCTGATATACGACTTCCTTGACCGCAACAGGGTCGATACCCATATTCAGCGCCGCATGGAGCATATTCTGATATTCTCCCATTCCCTGACAGCCGAGCAGCGCAGAGAGAATGCAAAGCATCTGTTCTTTCTGTGTCAGTTTGTTTGCACTTACTGCTTCCTTCTGGGAAAATTCCGCTACGATATCGACCCATTCCGGATCAGTATACTGCAGAGTGCTGTTTGCGCCTTTAAATAAATCTGATGTTCTTTTTCTGGTTTCTTCTTTCATCTTGCATCCTCACTTTCCTGTTATTGTTGTATTAGGCAATTTGCCTCTATAATTTCCTGAAGGGTAATATGTTCATTGCGATAACGCGCATCGGGATCTGCTTCCGGAACCGTCAGCTGAATCGCCTTCTGCGGACATGCATCTGCCGGCATCTGGCTCATCCGTTCAAAGAACTGCTGGTGAACGATGCGGTCCGCGGTAAATTCCAGACTGTCATCCTGTATGGCCTGCGGGATACTAATCGTGTCTTTCTCCAGTTGTTTTGCGATATACAGGCTGTTGCCCGTACCGGTAAAGTAAAATACCATAATTCTCTCCTCCCTTATTTGCTTGCACCGTCTCTGAAACAATATCATAATCCGGTTGTCTCTTATGATTGATACTATCGATTATAATTTCCGGTTGTTACTACCGGTCAATAGTTTTTTGCATATTTTTTCATATTCTGTAACAGTTCAGTCCGGTGCGATATGATCTATGGCTCCGTCCTTTTCTGACAGTTCGTCGGCTTCATAGATCTCCATCTCCAGATTACCCATCAGGTAGAATGCCATCTTCCCGCCGGAAGGCTGCCTCGTCTCTGGCCCTGCAACTGCTATTTGCTTTTTAGCACTTATCAAATTCTTTCCTCTTTGTCCCGTATGCCTTATAATGGCAGTAAGGAGCGTGATTTATATGAATATTATTATGTCAAAATACTTACAGTTTCTGCGTAAAAGCCACAATTACACACAGGATGATTTAGCAAAAAAATTAGACATATCAAGGCAGGCCATATCAAAATGGGAAACAGGAACGACTCTCCCCGACTTAGGGGTCTTACTGAAGATTTCCAAATTATATGGCATCACGATAAATGACATATTAGAACCCAGCATACAACCACAGAGGATAACTGATTTTGAGCAGATTTCTACAATTTCTGAAAAGGAACTGAGAGAGGTGTTGAGACAGTTTGACGCTAATTCGCTTGTAACAGCTTTAATGGGAGCGTCTCCCGAAGCAAACCGTTTATGTGAAAGAATGTTCCCCGACATAGATTTTGAAATGATCAGAAACAATATTGGCCGGATCAGAATTGAAACAGTTGAAGACATGCAGAGCCAGATAATTGCTATGATAAACCTGCAGGCAATTGACAGGAAATTATAGTTTATAAAACAAGCATCAAGAGGATATACAGATAAAAAGTTTGAATTTTGTGTGAACACCAAGGAGGTTTGTACGATGTATACGATGATGCAGGTCTGCAAAGAAACGAATATGGCCTACCAGGCGTTAAAATACTATTGATCACAATCGGAATTTGAAAAGGAAAACAGAATGAAATTCGATAATGTATTTTTCATAAACGGCACTGCATATGCCGGAAAATCTACAATGATCAAATTGCTCGCCGAAAAATACAACGGCATTGCCTGCACAGAAAACTATCATGATGCATTACTACCCAGCCTGGACAGCAGCAAGTTTCCATATTTGACTTACACAAGAGATTTGCAGGATTGGCATGATTTCATCAGACGGACACCAGATGAGTATGAAGCCTGGATAAAGGGTGTATCAAAGGAATGTGAAATTTTGGAACTTCATATTCTGAATAAGCTGGATCCAGAAGGTAAAATGGTGTTTGTAGATACCAATATTTCCATAGAGAAGTTAAAAGAAATAACAGATAATGATCATGTTCTGATTATGTTAGCGGATCCTGCTATCTCGGAGAATCGCTTTTTTGAAAGACCCGACAAAGAAAAACAGTTTCTTTATCAGTTACTTATGGAGGAAAAGGAGCCTGAGTTGGCTATGGAAAATTTCAGGCAATGTTTGAGAAGGATCAACTCCCATGCGGCATATGATTCTTTTCTCCATTCTGGCTTTCGGGTTATGATCAGAGATGAAAAAAGAAGTATTGAGGACACTTTTGCTTTGGTTGAGAGAGCGTTTGGCTTGCTAAAATAATCCACGGACTCCATTAAAAAACCACCGACATGCAGCTTTGACAGTTCTTGCATACCAGTGGTTTGATTCATAATTATGGACGTTTGTCCAGCGCCGGCCGGAGTGGGACGTAGACACTTGGAATGGGCAGATTCCGCAACAGGGAAGCTGAAGGCTGAACTGTTACAAATTTTATCCTTTCATTCCTGTAATAGCAATGCCTTGAATAATCTGCTTTTGGAAGAACAAATACACAACCAGTACCGGCATGATCGAAATCACGGTTCCCGCCATCAGCAAAGGGTAATCCGTTGCATAGGTTCCCTTAAAGAAATTCAGCATCAAAGGAACCGTAAAGGTATTTGTCTTATTTAAAAAGATCAGCGGATACAGAAAATTGTTCCATTGCCCCAGAAATACAAAAATACCAAAAGCTGCCAGCGACGGCTTAACCAACGGCAGTATGATCCGGAAAAAAATTTGCGGCACAGATGCCCCGTCAATGGTAGCCGCTTCCTCCAAATCCCCAGGAAGAGAGGCTATAAACTGCCGCATCAGAAATACCCCAAAGGCATTGAAAAGCGCTGCAGGCAATATCAGTGACATATGGTTCCCAAGCAGCCCCAGATTCTTCATAATAATAAACAGCGGGATCATTGTAACCTGTGAAGGAACCATCATCGTAGCCAAAAAAAGGATAAACATAAAATTGTGCCCATGAAATTTCAGTTTCGCAAAGGCATATCCGGCCATAGAAGCTGTAAGCAGCTGAATGACAACAACCACAGAAGCTATGTAAAAGCTGTTAAAGTACGCCCGTCCAAAAGGAAGTGCCTGGAGGGATTCAGGATAATTCTCCCAAACGACAGGGTCAGGCCAAATAGTAGGCGGTACAGAGAAAGTCTGACCCATGGTCTTTAAAGAACTCAATATTGTCCAGAAAAACGGAATTACCATACTTATGGCCCCTATACTCAATATGACATAGACAAAAATGTTAAATGGTTTTATTTTTTTACTCATCATAATTCACCCACCTTTTCGAGCCGTACATTTGTATCAGCGTGATGATCAATATAATAAAAAACAAAATGACAGAAGACGCACAAGCCTGTCCCATTTTGAAATCAACAAATGCATTTTGGTAAATATGATACACAAACGTATAGCTGGCCTTTACCGGTCCGCCACTTGTCATAACAAAAGCCTGATCAAATACCTGGAAAGAACTGATCATTGTCATGATCAATACAAAAAAGAGAGTCGGGGACAGCATAGGAATCGTGATGCTTTTAAAAATCTGCCACTTTCCCGCACCATCAATCTTTGCGGCCTCATAATAGCTCTCCGGAATATTTTGAAGGCCTGCCAACAAAAGTACCATATTATATCCCACATTCCACCATACCGATACGAGCACAATAGACGGAAGAACCCATCTGGTATCCGTCAGCCACTTGGGTCCCTCTATGCCAATTGCTGCCAGCACTGTATTCAGCAGGCCAAAATCTCCGTTAAGGATCCATGTCCAAATGACACCTACCGATACAGAACCGGTTACGACCGGCATAAAATAAAACAGACGATATAATGTTTTACCTTTGATCTTCTGCACCGCAAGAGCCAAAGCCAACGCCAGCACCAGATCAAGAGGAATAAACATGATCGAATAAATTACCGTATTTAATAAGGACTTTTTAAAATCTTCATTTGCAAATTGGCGAATATAGTTAGAAAAACCTACAAACTTCATAGTCGGCGCAATGCCGTCCCACTCGTTAAAACTAATCCCAAAACTCATAATCAGCGGAATCAAGGCAAAGATAACCAGGCCTATCAGCTGAGGCGCTACAAATATCCACCCCCACATTTTTCGTCTTTTCAGCATTTTCCCTCCATTCTGAAGCATTTCACACTAGCAAAAGGGAGGGCAGATTCTGCACTGCCCTCCCGCAGTTTTATTGGTTCTCTGCAATGACTTCCGCTGCCTTAGCTTCTACCTTCTCAATAATCTCATCAGGATCCGCACCGTTTACATAAGCTTCTTCAAAAACTGATTTGGTTGCATCAGCAAATCCTGCAAACATTGTGTCTTTTACCTCATCCGTTCCGCTGGCCCATCCTGTTGCCCGGACTTTAAGAATATGATCCAAATGCGCCGGAACTTCTGATTCGACCAACATTTCATCCAACGTTTTTACAGAAGGGACAGAGGTGCCGACACCTGTGATTCTTGCAGACTGCCCAGGGGTTCCACAATAATAAGTCAAAAACTGCATTGCTTCCTCCAAGTGTTCTGATTTGGCATTCACACAGAGGAATCCAAGGCAAATCTGTGCCGGTGAATACTGCTCTCCACTCTTTGAGGGATAAGGGATATAATCAAAATCAATTCCTTCATCATGGAACGTTTTGGTCAGCCATCTGCCCGCAGCAATAAATCCGGCCTGTCTGGACATGAACATTGCGTCTTCTCCCTGTCCGTCCGGCAGCGTCCCGCCATAAACAAACCTGCCATCCTGAATTCTATCGCAGACATAATGGAAAGCTTCACGTGCCTTATCGTCAAATTTATAGGTATCGCCTTCCCATACGGAACCGCCATTGCCAAATACCCAATTGTAAAGTCTGATATTATCACCGCCCTGAACCATACCATACTTGCCGTTGTCTTTCAGCGTGGTGCATATTTCATCAAATTTATCCCAGGTCCATTCTCCATTTGCAAAAAGTTCCTGAGGATCTTCTATATTAAGTTCCTCAAACATGGCCGGTGAATAGTAAAGCACCATAGGGTTGCAGTCAACAGATAACCCCCAGATGCCGTCATCTGTCCTGGTTGCATTTAATACAGTCTCATCAAAGTCTTCTATTTTTGCATAAGAACTGTCAGTAGCCATGAAATCTTCCAGATTGGCAATGGTTCCGTTTTTAATGAGCTGATTAATGATCGTATCTTCCACGAAAATAACATCTGCTGCCGTCCCGCCAGCCAGCTGCGTAATCAAAGACTGGTTATATCCATCACTGGGGGATGCCTCAAATGTAACATGGACGCTGCTTTGTGCTTCATTAAAAGCATCTACCGCCTGCTGATAAACCTTAATTTCATCGGCATTTCCTCTGGCAGTATATACAATCTCAACTGTCTCTCCGGACGATGAACCTGTCTCTTCGTCCGAAGCATTTTCTGTTTCAGCGGAAGCACCGGCATTTTCCGTACCGACATCTGCAGCGGGGTCAGCAGGCGCCGAATCTCCGGTGGATCCACAGGCCGTCATTAACATGGCTGCAGACAATACACTTGCTGTAATAATATTTCTCTTTTTCATATTCTCTCCTTTTCGTTTAGTAAAATTGCTTGAAAATTTACTTTAATCAGCTGATGTTTAGTAATCTCATAGTAGCATGATATATATGTCATGTCAATAATTATTTATAAGAAGTTAGCAACCCCCATTTCAAATGGGGGTTTAATTGTAACCCCTCCGGGGTCTA
>CAMUJH010000101.1 GCA_947089145.1 uncultured Hungatella sp.
GTGGCGGAACTGGCAGACGCACAGGACTTAAAATCCTGCGGGACTAATCTCCCGTGCCGGTTCGATTCCGGCCTGCGGCACTTAAAAGGCTCCGGTTTTCCGGGGCTTTTTTGTTTCTGTGCTGCATAGTCCCGCAGATGTAACGACAGTCCTATGCTCCATTTTTGAGTTGCGCAGACATTTAAAATGTGATACTATCAGATATATTTTAAACGTTGGGCAATAGACGGACTTACGAGAGTACAGATGCTGCTAAAGGAGGTAATGACAGCTATTATGAATAAAAAAGAAGTTTCTGAGATCCGCAAACAGTACACGCCGGAACGATGCACGATTTCCCGGATATGCGGCTGTTACATAGATGCTGAAAAAAACATAAAGACAGAATTGAAGGAGGCATTCCTGTCCCTTCCCGAAGATGATGCTTTTAAATATTTCACTATTTTTAAAAAGACCTTGTCAGGAACTCTGGGCCGCAATCTTCTGAATCTGGATTTTCCGTTAGAGGAGGAGAAGGAAGGCGGCGCACAGGAGTTCCTTTTAAAACTGCGGGACAGCCAGCTAAAGGACGACGAACTGATTCATCAGTTTTACAACAGGATCATAGAGAACTTTGACTACGGAGAAAACTATTATATTATCCTTATCCATGTGTCCTATGATGTCCCGGGCAAGGCGTCCGACGGCATGGAGATGTATGATGCTTCAGATAATGTGTATAACTATATTTTGTGCAGCATCTGCCCGGTGCATCTGTCAAAGCCGGGGCTTGGATATAATATTGAGAAAAACTGCATTGAGAACAGGACTCAGGACTGGATTGTGGATCAGCCTGTAAAAGGTTTTCTGTTTCCATGCTTTAACGACAGGTATACGGATATCCACAGTATGCTTTATTATACAAAAGATGCGGCCAAGCTTCAGGAGGACTTCATTCAGAATATGTTTGGGTGCAGCCGCATCCCTCTTGCGGCCGATACCCAGAAAGAGACATTCAATGCCCTGCTTTCCGATACTCTGGGAGAGGACTGTGATTATGACGTAATAAAGAATATTCATGAAACTCTTAATACCAGGCTGGAGGAATTTAAAGACGAGCCGGAGCCCCTGGAACTGGGCAGACAGGAGGTTCGCCGTCTTTTGGAGGACAGCGGGGTACCGGATGAGAAGCTGGAGGAATTTGAGCAGCACTATAACCAATGCGCCGGCGAGACTACTTCATTTCTCGCCTCCAATATTGCCAATGCCAGGGGATTTCATATTGAGACGGCAGACGTGGTGGTTCAGGTGAAGCCGGAGGCGGCAGACTTGGTGGAGACTCGGTATATAGACGGCCGCCAGTGTCTGGTCATTGCCATTAACGAACATGTGGAAGTAAATGGAGTGAGTGTGCGCGTCCTGCAGGACAAAGGCGAGGAAAATGGCGGGAATGAATTTTCAAACACGCTCTAGGGCGCAGACTTCTGACACCGACCCGGGAGAGATCATAAAGGTTTCTCCCGGTCTTTCTTTTCATAGTATTGAATCCACTCATCCAGGCTCCAGGGTTCATAGCCGGAGTACATGCAGAAACAGTTTATCATATTGCAGGGAATAGGGCGTTTATTGCCCTGAACATCGGTGATCAGTGTCTGCCTGGTGATTTCCTGAAACTGCTCAATAAGTTTCTGATCCTGAGTGTCATGGACATGGCCGTAAAGCATATAGGTTTTGGGAAAGCCTTTCGCACTGAGGCGGTATTGCCCGTTATAGCACATAATGGGGTAGTGGCAGAGAACTACTTTCCGGTTATTATCAGACAGTTCTGCATATGGCTTTATCCATACAAACCTGGAGGTATTGACAGCTTTGTTCTTCAGAAACCTGTCATGATTGCCCTGGATCAGGTAAAGTTTTCCGCAGAGCTGTTCTAAAAGGCTGTTGGTTTCTTCTGCACTGCCCCAGGACAGATCCCCGATAATAACCACCTCATCTTTTTTTCGGACTTTTTTGTTCCATTTCTCAATCATGTATGCATTCATCTGCTCTGCGCTTTCAAATCCTCTTCTGTCCATATGATGATTAAGGGCAGCATGGAAAAAATGGGTGTCTGCAATGTAATATCTCATAAAGCCTCCTGTTTCCTGCCAGTTATTTCCAACTCTCAGACACATAGATGTGATATTTGAATTATACATGGAATGCTGGAAAAAAGCGAGTGATTCCGCTATGGCATTATTCGAAACTTTGGCAGGGGGCAGAAAGACTTGCACACATACCCTGTGGGAAAAGAGAAAAGATCTTGACGGAAAGTTCTTTATTTGATATGGTTATTAATAAGTATTATGACTATTATCATGTGAAAAAGAGGAATGTACATTGAAAGAGAATAATTATGTTCCTATGTATCAGCAGATTAAAGCGGCAATAAAAAACTCGATTGATGACGGAACATATAAGTCGAGGGAAAGGATACCTTCAGAGCCGGAACTTTGCCATGAGTATGGAGCAAGCCGGATTACGGTTCGCCGTGCGGTGGAAGAACTGTGCAATGAAGGGTATCTCATTAAAATGCAGGGGCGGGGTACTTTTGTCAGCAGGGGACGTGTTCACCGGAAATTTACAGGCGTTGCCAGCAGGGTCAGAAGTTTTACCCAGGCCTGCCAGGACGAGGGAATGGTTGCCGGAGGCAAAGTATTGGAGCGGCAGATTGTCCCGGTCCGCAAGGACGAGCAGGAATTCTTTCAGCTGGAAGAAGATGCGTTGCTGGTGTATATTCAGCGCATCCGCACTGCGGATGGCCAGACGATGATGCTGGAAAGCCATTTTTTTCCGTATAACGAGTTTAAGGGACTGCTGAATATGGATCTTCAGGATGTTTCCCTTTTTTCTACGGTTGAGGAAGTGTATGGACGTAAATTTACCAGTTCCTACCGCTCCACATTGGAAGTTACAAAGGCATCAGCAGACATTGCCCAGAAGATGGGAATTCCCTTAAATGAACCTTTATTTTTTTTGAATGTGTATTTTCTGGATCAGTATGAAAAAACATTATGCATTGGCCGTCAATACTATGTGGGCAGTCGGTATATGTTTATTCTGTGAGAAAAATAAACTGGCCTTTTTCATAACGGGTCGGACTTTTTTTAAGTCCGGCCCGTTATTTTTTATGATTCCGTGGAAAAATACAAAATAAAAATGTGGAAAACCACAAAAATATGTTGACTTTTTGACAGATAAATAATAGAATGTAACCAAGCATAATAAACATCTATAACGTTATAAATAAAAAGGGAGATGATTTAATGGTAAAATTTGCCGCTGCGGGGTATGTCTGCATAGATTATTATCCGGATTTTGATAACCGGTATTATGTAACCGGAAACGGAGTTGATGTCCTGTTTAACTTGCTGGATATGAGACAGGATATACAGTCTTCCATGATATCAGCGGTTTCAGATGATGAGTACGGAAAAGCAGCTGTAAAGGAATTTAGGGAGAGAAATATTGACTGCTCTCATTTGGATATTATTCCGGGAGGGGAGACGCCTAAAGTTCCGCTGCATCTTATTCATAACGACAGGATTCACGGAGAACCGGTGCGGGGGATTATGCAGGACTATGAGTTTTCTGATGAGGCCATTGACTTTATTTGCACTCACCAGATGATGCATACGGATTTTACCGGAAAGCTGAATCTGCGGCTGCCTGAAATCCGCAAAAGGGGGGTGAAAGTGTTTTTTGATTTAAGCAATGCGCTGGATCATCCGGATATGAAATTTGTGTTGAGCAATATAGACTGCGGGCTGGTTTCTTTTGGAGATGACATAGAAAGGGGAAAGGATTTCCTTTCCTATGCGGTCAGCCTTGGGGCCAAGCTTATGATTGCAACGTTTGGGGAGAAAGGAGCGCTGGCATATGATGGCGGAAAATTTTATAAAGGGGAGATTACTCCGGCATGGCAGGTGGTAAATACGGTGGGAGCAGGAGATTCTTACTTTGCGGGCTTTATATCCGGACTTATTGACGGGAAATCCATACCAGACTGCATGAATGAAGGCGCCAGAAGGTCTGCCAAGGTAATTTCGGTTTTTGAACCATATTTAAAGACGAATAAATAATAAAAAGAAGGAGCAAATTGATATGGTGATTGATATTCATACACATCCATTGTTATTTGATGAAATTAATGAAAACAGAGACGACCTGCAGTTTCGTAAAGAGCAGTTTGGCGTGTTCAAGTCCGGGATTGTTCCAGTGGATTTTGAACTGAGGCTGCTGGAGGACGCCGGGATTGACAAGGCAGTGCTTCTTCCGGAAGACTATTCTGCAGAGGCAGGACGGGCCATTGTCAGCAATGACGAGATGGTGCGTATTGTTAACAGAAGCCCGGAACATTTTATTGGATTTGCAGGGGTTGACCCCAGAAGAGAGGACGCAGAGAAGGAGCTGATCCGGGCTTTTGATGAGCTGAAGCTTGCAGGGCTTAAGCTGAATCTTTCCAGGCTGCATATGTACCCGGATGACTCCAGCCTGGCGCCGATTTATGAGATCTGTGAGAAGAGAAATAAGCCCATCATGTTTCATGCGGGGTACAGCTGGGAGCCAGACACCCCCGCCAAGTATTCAGAGCCGATCCGGTTTGAGGATGTTGCCATAAATTATCCAAACCTGCGCTTCTGCCTGGCGCATATGGGATGGCCCTGGTGGGAAGAAACCATTATGATGCTTATGAAATATCCTAATGTGTATGCGGACACTTCCATGGTATATATGGATTCCCCTAAAAATTACTATTCCCATCTTTTCTCTGTAAATATGAATCTGAACTGGCTGCAGAACTGCTTCCAGGACAAGGTAATGTTCGGATCGAATAATCCCAGATTCCGCCATGTGAGAAGCCTGGCCGGGATGAAAGAACTTCCTCTTCGTCAGGATGTTCGGGATGCCGTTTTTGGAGGAAATGCAGTTCGTTTCCTTGGATTGGAGGATTAACATGATTAAATTATATGAGAGACAGCTGGAAACACACAAGGAATTTGAGATGATTAATATTACTGCTGATGTAAGAAAGGCAGTGGAAGAGAGCGGAATTAAAAACGGTATCGTAGCGGTGATTACGAAACATACGACTACAGGCATTATGGTCAATGAAGCGCTTCCATGCGTGGAAAAAGATATTGAAATACTGCTGGACCGTCTGGTGCCAAATGATTACCCGTATGTACATACCCACATGCTGCCGACTTACGGCACATGTTCAGGAAATGCTCCCGGACATTTAAAATCCCTGCTTGCAGGTAACCACTGCATATTCCCTGTAATTGACGGGCAGATGCGTACCGGCGGAGAGCAGAACATTTATTTTGCGGAACTGGATGGCTTGCAGATACGCAGTTACTTTATAGAGATAATGGGAGAGGGATAACCGTATGATTCTTGGAATGGATTTTACCTTTTTAAATAAATATTGGTTCTACTATGCAAACGGATTAAAGCTGACCCTTCAGCTTGCCTTTTGGACATTAATTTTAGCATCAATAATCGGAATTGCCATGGGAATGGTACGCGCTCAAAATTATAAAGTTATCAGCCTGATTATTGACGGTTTTATTAACTTTATCCGGGGTATACCGATTATGGTGCAGGTGTTCATCGTGTATTACGGGATTGCCAGCCAGCTGCCGCAGTTTTGGGCTGCCGTTGCTTCTCTGAGCGTGAACAGCTCGGTTTATATTGCGGAACATACCCGGGCCGGAATGCAGGCGGTGAATAAGGGACAGATGGAGGCAGCACGGTGTATCGGCATGTCAAAACTGGAAGCAAACTGGTACATTATCATTCCCCAGGCAATTAAAAATATCCTTCCTTCCCTTTGTAATGAGTTTATTCTGCTGATTAAAAATACATCCATTGTATCCGTAATTGCGCTTCATGAGCTGACCTACACATCCAATTCCGTAAGGGCAAATACCTTTTTGGCTTATGAACCGTTAATTGTTACAGCAGTGATTTATTTCGTTATTACTTATACAATTAAGAAGCTGGTTGGGATACTGGAGAGGAGGCTTCATGCACATGACTAAGGAAAAAGACGTGATTATCCAGGTAAAAGGGCTGAAAAAGAGTTTCGGAAGCCTGGAGGTGCTAAAAGGCCTGGATGTGGAAATCGATCGCGGAGAGGTGGTAGTAGTAATCGGCCCGTCAGGTTCCGGAAAATCTACCTTTTTAAGATGCCTGAACCTGCTGGAATCCCCAACGGCCGGTGATATTTTGTTCCATGGGGAATCCATTTTGCGCAAGGGCCTGAATCTGGATGGATATCGGGAAAAGTTTGGTATGGTATTCCAGCTGTTTAATTTGTTTGAAAACTTAAGCGTACTGGATAATGTGACAATCGGCCCAAGAAAAGTTAAAAAGATTGCCAAAGAGGAAGCCGAGAAGCAGGCAATGGGACTGCTGAAGAGGGTGGGACTTGACAACAAAGCTGATGCATACCCATCCCAGCTGTCCGGTGGGCAGAAACAGAGAGTGGCCATAGCCCGCACCCTGGCAATGGAGCCGGAGGTTATTCTGTTTGACGAGGCAACATCGGCATTGGACCCTGAAATGGTGGGGGAGGTTCTTCAGATCATGCGGCAGCTGGCGGAAGACGGCATGACTATGGTAGTCGTAACCCACGAAATGGGATTTGCAAGGGAAGTAGGAGACAGGCTGATCTTTATGGACGGCGGATATATTGTAGAAGAAGGCGACCCAAGGAATGTGATAGCAAATCCCCAACATCAGAGAACGAAAAACTTCCTGAGCAAAATGCTGTAGGAAACATTGTATTACTTTGTTCGTAGGCCCAAGGGCTTATAGAAGATAAAAAGGAGAGAAAAACTATGAAAAAAAAGAGGTTAGTTGCAATGGGTCTTGCGGCCGTTATGACACTTTGTATGGCTGCATGCAGCAGTACAGAAACAAAGCCTGCAGACCAGGCTGAAACCACCACAAAAGCAGCGGAGGTGCAGACCGAGGCGCAGAAAGAAGAGAATAAAGAAGAACAGGCAGCACCCGCCCAGGATATGGGCCCCATATTTACAGACCTTGTAGAAAACGGCGTGCTGAGAGTGGGCATTATCGGCAATGATCCCACCTTCTGCTATCACACCATTGAGGACGGAAAAGACGTTCTTGCAGGTTTTGAGGTTGCCGGTATGTATGAAATGGCAAAACGCCTGACAGACTATCTTGGCAGAGAGGTGACCGTTGATTTTTATGAATCCGATTTTACAGGCTGTATGTCAGCCCTGGAATCGAAGAAAATTTTCTTCGTAACCCGTTTGGCCCCCACGGAAGAGCGTATTAAAACCTGGCTGTTTACAGACGTATATCACAAATCTGATGAATGCTATGTGGCATTAAAGGATAATGTTGACAATGAAAAGTTTGCAGGAACGCTGGAGGGAGTTACAGTTGCAGCCCAGATGGGTTCCACGGACGTTATTTTTACAAACTTTAAATATCCGGATGCCCAGATTGAGGAACTGCCTATGGTATCTGATCTGCTGCTGGCAGTGAAGAATAAGAAGGTAGATCTTGCAGCGATGAATGCAGTATCAGCGGCAATGTCAGTAGAGGCAAATGATGATCTGGCGCTGGTGGAGAAGATCTGCTGGGCACCTGGGGACGATCTGGATAAGGGATGCGGCCTGTGCATGGCTTATGGAAACGAAGACTTTGCTGAATGGTGCAACGGATTTTTCAGCGACATCAGGGCTGAGGGGCTTTGGGCCCAAATGCAGGATGATGCTGCATCAAGCCTTGACGCAGAGGCCCTCAAAGCATTTACCGTAAAATAGAAAGAGCGGCGGAACCAGTGCTGTTTCGCTAAAGGTGCAGCAGGCCCGCCAGAAGATGGCTTCTGGCGGGCAAAAGCAGGCACAGAGAGACTTCTGGAGTACATATAGGAAAAACAGGAGGAAGAGAGAATGCCGTATATTAAGAGAAAACAGCTGGCGGGCATGGGAGTCCACTACAAATTCTGCACATTGGAGCAAATGCTGGACGCCCAGGCGGCAGCAGGCTACCAGACAATTGAACTGCTGGGAATTGCCCCTCAATTTCTTTTAGACGAGCGTGGCTATGAGAACCCGGTAAGAGTCCGCAAAATGGCGGAAGACAGAGGGCTTCACATCGGGTGCTTTACCCCGGAATGCGCATGTTACCAGTACCTGATGTGCGCGCCGGAAAATGGGGTGTTCCACGAAAAAAGCATGGAATATTTCAAGAGAGGCCTTGAGGCGGCAAGCAGGCTTGGGGCAGAAAAGCTGCTGACCAACTGCATCGGAGGCGCATGGGATGAAGAGTATGAAAAAGTCTATGACCGTGCGGTTCAAAGCTTGTCCGAGCTTGGAAAGGCCGCTGAAGGATATGGGATTACGATTGCCGTGGAGACAGTACGTCCGGAGGAGAGTAAAGTAATCATAAAGCTTCCGGAGCTGGTAAGACTTTTAAAGGATGTTGACAGTCCCAATGTGAAGGGAGGGCTTGACACGACAGCCATGGGAGTGGCTAATGAAACGCCCCGGGAATGGTTTGAGGCTCTTGGAGACGACCTGGTACATATGCATTTTATTGACGGCAGGCCATATAAGCATTTGGTATGGGGAGATGGCTTATACCCGCTGGCGGATTATCTTGAGATTCTGAACGAGTACCATTATGAAGGACTGTTAACTCAGGAGATCACGGATTCTCGTTATTATGCTGATCCGGGGCTTGCGGATAAAAGGGCAGTGGATGCGTTCCGGCCATATTTCATTGAGGAATAGCAGGAAGGAGAAGAACAAAATGCCATACATTCGAAGAGAACAGGTAGCGGCAATGAACCATCACTACCATTACTATACGCTGGATTACTTTTTGCGGGAGCAGGCCGGGCTGGGATTAAAAACCATCGAATTCTGGGCCGGCTCTCCCCATATTTGGATGGATCATTATACGGCTTATGATACAGAAAAAGTGAAAAATCAGATTGCATCCTATGGCTTTCAGGTTGCCTGCGTGACTCCTGAGAATACCATGTATCCCTGTCAGGCGTCTGCCTGGGTGGAAGAACTGCGGGAGAGAAGCTTTGCTTATTTCTCAAATGGGATTTGCCTTACAGCGGAGCTTGGCTGTGACAAAATGAGCATGAACTGCGGCTGGGGATATGTGGGAGAAGAAAAAGCGGAGACTTTCAAACGGAGTGCGGATATGCTTGCACGGCTTGCAGACGTGGCAGAAAAAAACGGCGTTCTTTTAATGATCGAATCCTCCTGCAGGGATGTAAGCAATGTTGTATGCACACTTTCTGACATGAAGACAATGATAAATACGGTAGGACATCCAAGCCTGAAGCCTATGATTAATACCACGGCAGTCAGCTGTGCGGAAGAGATGCTGGAGGAATGGTTTGATGCCTTTGGGGCGGATATTAAGCATATCCACTTTGTGGACGGAAACCCAGAGGGCCAGCTGATCTGGGGAGACGGAATACACAGCCTGGCTAAATGGCTAGAGGTGCTGGAACATTATGGCTATGAGGGATGCCTTGGGCAGGATATAACAGACGGCCGCTATTTTGAACATCCGGAGTTTTTTGACAAGAGAAATATAAGAAACCTGGAGCGGTATATGAAAGAGTGAGCTGCGGAGGGACTCGTCTGATAATTATTAAGAGAATTTTACTTTTGCCTGGGAGAATCCATGCTCTGTCAGGATTTAGACGGACAGGGCATGGATTCTTTCAGGCCGGCAGCGGCGTTTGGCACCCCCTGAACGGATTTTGCCTATTGGGCGGCAGGATTTTTAATGTAATCCGGAAAATGATGTATAGAAATTTATCTACAGAAATTATCTGCGGAAATTCGGAAAAGTAATTGACAACAGAGGAAAAATATTGTAGACTATTTAAGTCCAAAGATGCGCGGCTATACGGAGGAGCGGCAGGCCTTGGTAGCTCAGTTGGTAGAGCAGAGGACTGAAAATCCTCGTGTCACTGGTT
>CAMUJH010000102.1 GCA_947089145.1 uncultured Hungatella sp.
TTGGGCTATCGCCAAGCGGTAAGGCACAGGACTTTGACTCCTGCATTCGTTGGTTCGAATCCAACTAGCCCAGTTTTGCAAACTTTGTAAATGCAGAATTTTCCGTATTTACAAAGTTTTTTTGTTTTACAAATTTTTTTATACTTTTTTTAGGACAGTTTCCTTGATTTATGGAGAGACTGACACTATAATAGTAAGATATGGCATAAAACAGCCGGCACATGAAGAGGGAGAAAAAGAATTTATGGAGAACAATAATAACAAAGGCGATGGAAAGATGCCGGGACAGGGTTCTGGACAGACCCTGATGATCATATTGGTAGCGGCATTGATTACCTTTGTCTGCATCTTTAAAATGGGAGATTACCTGAGAGGCATGGGAAGCACTCAGGAGGTACCATACAGCCAGTTTGTGGAGGCGCTGGAAGACGGCCTGGTTAGGAAGGTCCAGGTGGGAGGCTCAGAGGTTTCATTCTGGACAAAGGAAGGAGCGGACGGCTACAAGCCTAATATTGAATACATTTCCGTCAGGATGGAAGGCGGTGACCAGCTGACCAGAAGGCTGATGGAGGCAGGGGTGGAAAGCCGCCAGGAGGCCAGCAATAACAGCATCTGGCTGGAGAACCTTATCAGCTTTGCCCTGATGTTCGGCTGTCTGGTTCTGTTTATGAATTTTATGATGAGAAGAATGGGCGGCGGCGGAATTATGGGCGTGGGAAAAAGCACGGCCAAGATGCATATGCAGAAGGAAACCGGAATCACCTTTGTGGATGTAGCCGGCCAGGATGAGGCTAAAGAGTCTCTGGTGGAAATCGTAGATTTCCTGCACAATCCCGGGAAATATACCCACATCGGTGCAAAGCTTCCAAAAGGTGCTCTTTTGGTGGGGCCTCCCGGAACGGGCAAGACTCTTCTGGCCAAGGCGGTTGCAGGAGAGGCCAAGGTGCCGTTCTTTTCTTTGTCAGGGTCCGACTTTGTGGAAATGTTCGTGGGCGTAGGAGCTTCCCGCGTCCGCGACCTGTTTAAGCAGGCCCAGGACAGCGCCCCCTGCATCATTTTTATTGACGAGGTGGATGCAATCGGAAAGAGCCGTGATTCCCGCTTCGGAGGAGGCAATGATGAGCGGGAGCAGACCTTGAACCAGCTGCTGTCAGAGATGGACGGATTTGACTCTTCGAAAGGGCTTTTAGTGCTGGCCGCTACGAACCGGCCTGAGATTTTGGACCCGGCGCTTCTTAGGCCGGGACGGTTTGACAGGCGGATCATTGTGGATAAGCCTGATTTGAAGGGAAGGGTCAATACCTTAAAAGTTCATTCCAAGAATGTTGCTCTGGACGAAACGGTGGATCTGGAGGCCATTGCCCTGGCTACCTCTGGAGCCGTAGGGTCAGATCTTGCCAACATGATCAATGAGGCGGCTATTCTGGCAGTGAAGAACGGCAGGAATGCAGTGAGCCAGAAGGATCTGTTTGAAGCTGTGGAAGTGGTTTTGGTAGGCAAGGAAAAGAAGGACAGAATTCTCAGCAAGGAGGAGCGGCGTATTGTTTCCTACCATGAAGTGGGGCATGCGCTGGTCAGCGCCCTTCAGAAAGACGCTGAACCTGTGCAGAAGATAACCATTGTGCCCAGGACCATGGGGGCTTTGGGATACGTGATGCAGGTTCCGGAGGAGGAAAAATATCTTAATACTGAGAAAGAGCTGAAAGCTATGCTGGTGGGGGCATTGGCAGGCCGGGCGGCGGAGGAGCTGGTATTCGAGACAGTGACAACCGGCGCATCCAATGATATTGAGAAGGCTACCAGGATTGCCCGGGCTATGGTAACCCAGTACGGCATGTCGGAGAAATTCGGGCTTATGGGCCTGGCTACCCAGGAAGATCAGTATTTGAGCGGCAGAATGGTGCTCAACTGCGGGGAAGCTACAGCAGCGGAGATTGATCAGGAAGTTATGAAGATGCTGAAAGCCTCTTATGAGGAAGCCAAAAGGCTTCTTGGCGAGAACCGCGAGATTATGGATAAAATTGCGGAATTCCTGATTGAGAAAGAGACGATTACCGGCAAGGAGTTTATGAAGATATTCCGGGAGTGCAAGGGACTGCCCGAGCCGGAAGAGGGGGAGAAACAGGAAAAACAGGAACTGTGAGAAAGATAAAGAAAGCTTCCGTCAGTTTGCATAAATTGCCGGAAGCTTTTCGACTGCCAAGACATTCTTTTGTATTGTAATTTAAAGAAATTGTGCTATAATATGTAGTAATCAAAACTATGTCATATGGTAAACGATTTTAGGAGGAAGAATATGAGCTATAAGATTATTGGTGACAGCTGCCTGGATCTGACGGAAGAGATGAAGAAGGATTCCCGTTTTCAGATGATTCCTCTGACTCTTCAGGTGGATGAAACGCAAGTCATAGATGATGAGACTTTTGATCAGAAGCGCTTTTTAGAACTGGTAAAGGCCAGCCCTAACTGCCCCAGAACGGCGTGCCCTTCTCCGGAGATGTTTAAGGAGGCATATGGGTGCAAGGAGGAGGATGTATACGTTATTACGCTGTCCAGCCATTTAAGCGGAACATACAACAGTGCGGTGCTGGGAAAAGAACTTTATGAGGAGGAGTTTGGGCCTAAAAATATTAAGGTTATTGATTCCTGGTCAGCTTCGGCGGGGGAACTGAACATCGCCCTGTATATCAAGGAACTTTGCGAAAGCGGCATGGCATTTGACCAGGTATGCCAGAAGGCAGAGGAATTTAAGGCGGAAATGAAGACATATTTTGTCTTGGAGTCGCTGGATGTGCTGAGGAAGAACGGAAGGCTTACAGGGCTGCAGGCTTTCTTTGCCACGGCGCTGAACATTAAGCCGGTGATGGGAGCCACAGAAGGCGTGATTATTAAAGAGGATCAGGCCAGAGGCATTAACAAAGCCCTGGCCAAAATGTGCGACTATGCCCAGAAAAATATAAAAGAGCCGGAGGGAAAGACTGCAGTGGTGGCTCACTGCAACAATCGGGAAAGGGCGGAGTTTGTCAAAGAGGAACTGCTCAAAAGGATACCGTTTAAGGATGTGGTCATTACTGAGACGGCGGGGGTGGCCACAGTATATGCCAGCGACGGCGGGGTGGTTCTGGCTTGCTAGAGCGTGTTTGAAAATTCATTCCCGCCAAGGCACGCCCCACTTTGCGGTATATTTGGCCCTCATTCGGTCAACGTAGCCCACTACGCCTCCCTCGTTCGGGCCAAATCTCCCGCAAACTGTGACGCACATCTGACGGAAAGCAATTTTCAAACACGCTCTAGAGCACGCCTTTTCCGACACGTTCCAGTCAGGCTCAGAGAGAGGTAAACATAGAAATAAGGCGATGGAAAGCTTCTGACGGTCAGAGCGGCTTTCCATCGCCTTGATTTTTGTGAAAGTATTAACAAATTTGCCTCAAATTCTGAAACTTCTTGGCAAGATGTGGATGGATATGATATCATTAATTCCATACACCCTTAGTGCGGGATAAAAACTCTGGAGAGGAACACAGGAGGGAACTATGTCAGTCAGTGATATATCAAATATGTTTTGGTTTTTAGGCGGCCTTGGGATGTTTCTTTACGGCATGAACATTATGGCCGACGGCATGCAGAAATCGGCAGGAGGAAAGATGAGTCAGTTTTTGGGAATGCTGACCAACAACCGTTTTATGGCTGTATGCCTGGGCGCTTTGATCACGGCCATTATTCAAAGCAGCGGAGCTACCACGGTTATGGTGGTGGGCTTTGTAAGCGCCGGCGTATTGAACCTGACCCAGGCGGTGGGCGTGATTATGGGCGCTAACATCGGTACTACCATTACCGCCTGGATCGTGTCCTTAAGCCAGGTGGGCAGCGCCATGGAAGTGATGAAGCCGGCCTTCTATGCGCCGCTTCTCATCGGCATCGGCGCCATTATGATTTTGTTTTCCAAGAAGCAGAAATACCACACGGCAGGGGAGATCCTGGTTGGATTGGGACTTCTTTTTATGGGACTGGAATTCATGTCTGATTCGATTTCTCCCTATACGGATGCCCCGGTTTTTTCCAAGGCATTCGAAATACTGGGAGGCAATCCGATTCTTGGGATGATTATCGGCGCCCTTGTGACAGCGCTGCTTCAAAGCTCTTCGGCTTCTGTAGGTATTTTGCAGACATTGGCCTTAAATGGAGTCGTGACAACCAATGCTGCCATTTATATTACCCTGGGACAGAATATCGGTTCCTGTGTAACGGCTATGCTTTCCAGCATAGGAGGCTCCAGGACGGCCAAGCGGGCGGCGGTTATGCATTTAAGCTTTAATGTTATCGGAGCATTGGTATTCGGCATATTAGGATTTGTCATTTTTATGGTTTACCCGTCCATGGCAGTCCACAATATTACGGCTATGGAGATATCCATGTTCCACACAGTATTTAACCTGACCAATACGGCCATCTTATTCCCTTTTGCCAGCCAGCTTGTAAAATTGTCAGGGATTTTTGTGAAGGAAACACAGGAGGATCAGGAGTCAGAGGACGACGAGGCCGTGGCAATAAAGCATTTGGACGAGCGTATTTTTGAATCCCCGGCATTTGCCGTGGATACGGCGGCCCTGGAGGTGATCCATATGGGCCAGATTACCATGGGCAACGTAAAGCGGGCAATGGAGGCCGTCCTTACCGGCAACCTGGAAGAGATTGAAGAGGTATATAAGGTAGAGAAGACAATAGACAGCATGGAAAAAATGCTGACAGAATATTTGATTAAAATAGATAATCTTTCTCTGACAGAACACCAGAAAGTGGTGGTCAATGATCTGTTCTACAGTGTCAGTGATATTGAGAGAGTGGGAGATCATGCGGAAAACCTGGCGGAATCGGCCCAGTATCTGGTAGATCATAAGCTGGGATTTTCTGACACTGGGATCGAAGACTTAAGGGAGATCAGCGCCAGCGTGTTTCAGTCCTTTGACCATGCCATAGAGGCGAGAAGAACCGGGAGCATGGATGAAGTGCGGAAGGTAAGCCAGTATGAAGATCAGGTTGACAGCATGGAGGAGGATCTGAGGGAGAAGCATATCGGACGGCTGTCCAGCGGCGAATGCGTACCTTCTGCAGGAGTTGTTTTTTTGGATATTATAAGCAATTTGGAGAGAATTTCCGATCATGCATATAATCTTGCAGGATATATTAAAAATGAGCTGTAAATGGGGGGATTTATTTTAAAAACTACTTGCTATTTCTAGGAAAATTATGTAAAATGATACATGGGGTTGATTTGATTTTAACAATCGCTATTCAATTTATCTTTAGGAGGAATGAGAGTTATGGCAGTAAAAGTAGCAATCAATGGTTTTGGACGTATTGGTCGTCTGGCATTCAGACAGATGTTCGGGGCAGAGGGTTATGAGATCGTTGCGATCAACGATTTGACAGATCCTAAGATGCTGGCTCATTTGTTAAAGTATGACACCGCTCAGGGCGGCTACACCGGACGCATCGGTGAGAACCTGCACACGGTTGAGGCTGGTGAAGATTCCATTACCGTAGATGGCAAGACCATCAAGATTTATGCAGAGAAGAACGCTGCTGACCTTCCGTGGGGCAAGATTGGTGTTGACGTAGTTCTGGAGTGTACCGGATTCTACTGCTCCAAGGCAAAATCTCAGGCTCATATCGATGCAGGCGCAAAGAAAGTTGTTATTTCCGCACCGGCTGGCAATGATCTGCCGACAGTTGTATTCAGCGTAAATGAGGGAACCCTTACAAAGGATGATACCATTATTTCCGCAGCTTCCTGTACCACAAACTGCTTGGCTCCTATGGCTAAGGCATTAAATGACTATGCTCCTATTCAGTCCGGTATTATGAGCACCATTCACGCTTACACAGGTGATCAGATGATTCTTGACGGACCGCACAGAAAAGGCGATCTGAGAAGAGCAAGAGCAGGCGCAGCTAATATCGTTCCCAACTCCACCGGCGCAGCCAAGGCTATCGGCCTGGTTATTCCGGAATTGAACGGCAAGTTAATCGGTTCTGCACAGCGTGTTCCGGTACCTACCGGCTCCACCACCATCTTAACCGCAGTTGTTAAGGGCGCAGACATTACAAAAGAGGGCATCAACGCAGCTATGAAGGCAGCATCTTCCGCATCCTTCGGCTACAATGAAGATCCTATCGTTTCTTCTGATGTTATCGGCATGAGATTCGGTTCTCTGTTTGATGCAACCCAGACTATGGTAGCTAAGATTGCTGATGATCTGTATGAGGTTCAGGTAGTTTCATGGTATGACAATGAGAACTCCTATACCAGCCAGATGGTTAGAACAATCAAATACTTCGCTGAACTGTAATTTTTTGCAGGACAAGTTATATCAGTGATCCAGACAAGGGTCCGGTCCGTGGACCGGACCCTTGTTTCGTTTATGGGAATAAAAATGAAAGGGGTATGATTACCATGTTAAATAAAAAAACCGTAGATGATTTGGCCAATCTTCAGGGCAAGAAAGTATTAGTCCGCTGCGACTTCAATGTACCGTTAAAGGACGGAGTTATTCAGAATTACAACCGTATTGACGGCGCTATTCCGACGATTAAGAAATTATTGGATCAGGGTGCAAAAGTGATTCTGTGCTCTCATCTTGGCAAACCCAAAGGCGAGCCGGTTCCAGAGATGTCTTTAGCGCCGGTTGCCCCCGCCCTGAGCGAGAGACTGGGCGTGGAAGTGAAGTTTGTCAATGATCCCAAGGTAACTGGGGAAGAGACCAGAAAGGTTGCTGCCGAGTTAAAGGACGGCGAGGTTCTGCTGCTTCAGAATACCCGTTACAGAGGGGAAGAAACCAAGTACGGCAAGGATGAGAAAGCGGATGCTTACGCAAAAGAGCTGGCTGAACTTTGCGAGGGCGGCGTTTTTGTAAATGATGCATTTGGCACTGCCCACAGGGCCCATTGCTCCAATGTTGGCGTAACCAAGTACACCAAAGAGAACGTAGTTGGATATCTGATGGAGAAGGAGATCAAGTTCTTAGGCCAGGCCGTAGAGAACCCGGTTCGCCCGTTCGTTGCCATTTTAGGCGGCGCTAAGGTTTCTGATAAAATCAATGTAATCAATAACCTGCTTGACAAGGT
This sequence comes from uncultured Hungatella sp., assembly GCA_947089145.1. Classification (GTDB taxonomy): domain Bacteria; phylum Bacillota; class Clostridia; order Lachnospirales; family Lachnospiraceae; genus UBA3402. The sequence continues at coordinate 7,126 of CAMUJH010000102.1, forward strand.
TGACACGCTGATTATCGGCGGCGGCATGGCTTATACATTTGCAAAGGCTCAGGGACAGGAGATCGGTAATTCTCTGTGTGAGGAGGATAAGCTGGACTATGCCCTGGAGATGGTTAAGAAGGCTGCAGATAAGGGCGTAAAATTGCTTCTTCCGGTTGACCATGTTGAAGGCAAGGAATTCAACAATGATACAGAGCGCAAGGTGGTTGATGTAATTGACGCAGGCTGGTCAGGATTTGATATCGGCCCGAAGACTATCGAGGCATATAAAGAGGCCTTAAAGGGCGCTAAGACCGTTGTATGGAACGGCCCCATGGGAGTATTTGAATTCTCCAACTTTGCTGAGGGAACTTTGGAAGTTTGCCGCGCAGTTGCAGAATTGTCTGACGCCACTACCGTAATCGGCGGAGGCGATTCCGTTAATGCGGTTAAGAGACTGGGATTTGCTGACAAGATGAGCCATATTTCCACTGGCGGCGGCGCATCTCTGGAATTCTTAGAGGGCAAGGAGCTGCCAGGCGTAGCTGCAGCCGATAATAAATAGAACAGATACAGACAAGGGAAGTCTATAGGAAATAAAGAGGGCCTGCGCCTATGTGCCAGGCCCTGTAAATGGAGGAAGACATGGCAAGAAAAAAAATTATCGCCGGAAACTGGAAGATGAATATGACTCCAACAGAGGCCGTTGCTCTGGTTGATGAGTTAAAGCCATTGGTAGGCAATGATGACGTGGATGTGGTATTCTGCGTGCCGGCTATTGACATTATACCTGTTGCAGAGGCAGTAAAGGGAACGAACATCAAGGTAGGCGCTGAGAATATGTACTATGAGGAGAAGGGCGCTTATACAGGAGAGATTTCTCCCAACATGCTGAAGGACGCCGGTGTGGCGTATGTGATTATTGGTCATTCTGAGAGAAGAGAGTACTTTAAAGAGACAGACGAAATTGTAAATAAGAAGGTTTTAAAGGCTCTTGAGCATGGCATTACTCCGATTCTGTGCTGCGGAGAGTCTTTGACTCAAAGAGAGCAGGGCATTACCATTGACTGGGTCCGCCAGCAGATTAAGATTGCTTTCCAGAATGTGACTGCAGATCAGGCAAAGACAGTGGTTATCGCCTATGAGCCAATCTGGGCTATTGGTACAGGCAAAGTGGCTACGACAGAGCAGGCCCAGGAAGTGTGTGCCGCAATCCGTGTCTGCATCGGTGAGATTTATGATGAGGCTACGGCAGCGGCTATCCGCATCCAGTACGGCGGATCTGTATCCGGAGCCAGCGCACCGGAACTGTTTGCACAGGCAGATATTGACGGCGGATTGGTAGGAGGAGCTTCTCTGAAGCCTGACTTTGGCAAGATCGTGAATTATAACAAATAAATGGTTTGATATTTATCATGTCCGGTTAGCCCTTGCTGCGAAGGGTGACCGGACATATTGCATATAGATGTAAGAGAAGAGAGGGGAAATGCACATGTCCGCCATTTACACATCCGTAGACCAATTAATCGGGAGAACGCCGTTGTTAGAGCTTACCCATATTGAGGAAAAGTTTGGACTTAAGGCAAGAGTCCTTGCGAAACTGGAATATTTCAACCCTGCAGGTTCTGTTAAAGATCGCGTGGCAAAAGCCATGATTGATGCGGCAGAGGCAGATGGCCGGTTAAAGCCTGGCTCTGTCATAATTGAGCCTACCTCTGGCAATACAGGCATTGGCCTTGCGGCGGTTGCTGCGGCAAGAGGATACCGGATTATGATTGTTATGCCGGATACAATGTCCATAGAGCGCCGTCAGCTGATGAAAGCTTATGGTGCGGAACTGGTTTTAACCGAGGGCGCAAAAGGCATGACAGGAGCTATTGAGAAAGCAAACGAGCTGGCTGCCGGGATCTCTGACAGCTTTATTCCGGGCCAGTTTGTAAATCCCGCCAACCCGGCGGCTCACAGGCAGAGCACGGGGCCGGAGATCTTTGATGATACGGACGGCAGCGTGGACATTTTTGTCGCAGGAGTAGGAACAGGCGGGACCATTACCGGGGTAGGCGAATATCTGAAAGAGAAGAAGCCTTCTGTCAGGATCGTGGCAGTTGAGCCGAAAAGCTCCGCAGTACTTTCAACCGGCGCTGCAGGCGCCCATAAGATTCAGGGAATCGGTGCAGGGTTTATTCCTGATGTGCTGAATACAGGCGTATATGATGAGATCATTGCGGTGGCCGATGAGGATGCATTTGCTGCAGGAAAGCTGATAGGCAGAAACGAGGGAGTCCTTGTGGGGATCTCGTCGGGGGCTGCCGCCTGGGCGGCTATTGAATTGGCGAAGCGGCCGGAGAACGAAGGCAAAACCATTGTTGCCTTGCTGCCGGATACCGGCGACCGGTATTTGTCTACGCCCATGTTTGCAGATTAATCGCAGATTAAGAGGATAAGCGTGAGAGACAGAAAGCCGTGGGAGGCTATCATAAGAATACTGCGTTTGCCAGACAGCAGCGGGAGGCATATCTGCAGGATCATCTGCCTGTTGGGAACGCCTCCAGGGCAGAAGCCGGCAAAAGATTTTCACTATAAAATACCACGGAAAAGACTAACGGCAGAGAGAAATCTCTGCCGCTTTTTATTGACTTTCAGACACATGTGTCGTATAATAGATTCAGACACATATGTCGGAAAGTAGGACTTCTAATGAATAAAAGAGGACAGGAAACAAGAAAACATATAAAGAAATGCGCATGTTCTTTATTTGCAGAAAAAGGTTTTAAACAGGTGACAATGAAAGATATCTGCGATGCGGCGAGATTAAGCAGAGGCGGGTTGTATTGCCATTACGAAAGTACACGTCAAATCTTTCAG
>CAMUJH010000103.1 GCA_947089145.1 uncultured Hungatella sp.
TTGGATGGGGCAGTGCAGGAAAAAGGTTTCTGGGCAAATCTTGGGGACAGCTTCCAAAGCACTTTTGTAGTGGAGGGGCGCTGGCGGCTGATTTTGCGGGGGCTTGGCGTCACCATACTGATTTCTGTTTTTTCAGGATTTTTTGGTCTGTGCCTTGGCTTTGGAATATGTATGCTGCGCCGGATCAATTGTAAGTCAGTTCAGTGGATCGGGGCGGTCTTTGTTCGTGTGATTCAGGGAACCCCTATTGTAGTCTTTCTGATGATTTTGTATTACGGAATTTTTGGTTCGGTGGATATTTCTGAAATTCTGGTTGCAGTTATTGGATTTTCCATTAATTTCGCGGCCTATTCATCAGAGATGATGCGGACAGGAATAGAAACGGTGGATAAGGGGCAAAGTGAGGCAGCCCTTGCCATGGGTTATACGAAAGGCCAGACATTTTTTAAGATTGTATTGCCCCAGGCGGCCAGGAATTTTATTCCTGTGCTGAAAGGTGAATTTATTTCCATGGTAAAAATGACTTCAGTAGTAGGGTATATTGCTGTACAGGATCTTACCAAGGTATCCGATATTATACGCTCACGTACCATGGAGGCGTTCTTTCCACTGATAATGACGGCAGTAATTTATTTTATTGTTGCCAATGTGATGACGGCAGCTCTCTCATTTGCAGAGAGGAAAGTTGCACCGAAGCGGAATAAACGCAGTTTAAAGGGGGTGTGCATGTGATAACAGAAAAGCATGAAGCCCGGGGCGCTTGTGCCGGGGAAAATATGAACACGAGCATAATATCTATCCGGCATCTGTGTAAGGAATTTTTGAACGTAACTCCTTTAAAGGATGTAAGCGTGGAGATTAAAAAAGGAGAGGTAATCTCCATTATAGGTCCGTCAGGCACAGGAAAGTCAACCCTGCTTCGCTGTATTAATCTTCTGGAGACACCTACAAAAGGCGAGATTGTGGTAGACGGTGTGGTAACAACGGATAAGAAATGTAAGGTAAATCTGGTGAGGCAGAAGATGGGAATGGTATTTCAGTCCTTTAACCTGTTTGCACACAAGACCATTATAGAAAATATCATGATGGGGCAGGTCGATCTTCTTAAAAGAAACAGGCAGGAGGCTTATGACAAAGGGATGGAACTGCTGCGTAATATAGGGCTTGCAGACAAGGCTTTCTCTTATCCGGATGAACTTTCCGGAGGACAGAAGCAGCGTGCGGCTATTGCAAGGACGGTGGCCATGGAGCCGGAAATTATTCTTTTTGACGAGCCCACTTCCGCCCTGGATCCCACTATGGTGGGGGAAGTTCTTTCGGTTATCCGTGGACTGGCAGGGCAGGGAATGACCATGATGATCGTGACTCATGAAATGAAGTTTGCCCGGGATGTATCCACCAGGATATTTTATATGGATCAGGGCGAAATCTATGAGGACGGAACGCCGGAACAGATTTTTGAGCACCCAAAGAGGGAGAGAACCCGGATATTTATCCGGCAGCTTAAGGTACTCCATGTGGAAAAAATCTCACGTGACTTTGATTTCCCGGCCTTTATGACACGTCTTGAGGAGTTCGGACGTAAACAGCAGTTTTCTCAGAGACAGATTTACGCCATGCAGCTTGTTGTGGAGGAAGTGCTGATGCAAAAACTTCTGCCTGCGGCAGGGGAAGCGGAGGAAAGAGATCTTTCTCTGGATGTGGAATACAGCGAGCGGGAAAATCTGGCGCAGATGCGGTTTTCCTATAATGGACCTTCTTTTTATCCTTTTGGGGAGGAAGAAGATTTGTCCGGCAGGATGATAAAAGGAATGTCCAAAGCGATGGAGCATAAGTTTGTGGATGGAATGAATCATTTTATCATAAGTATATAGATTAAGAAAAGAGGTTGAATTATGAAAATTACAAAAACACAAAACGGAAACAGTTTATATCTTGCACTGGAAGGAAGACTGGACACGAATACGGCACCGGAGCTTGAAGCGTCCATCAAAGGTTCCATTGACGGAGTGGAAGAACTGACTATCAATATGGAGTCTTTGGATTATCTGTCATCAGCAGGGCTGCGCGTCCTTTTAGGAGCACAGAAAATCATGAATAAACAGGGGAGTATGCGTGTGACACATGTCAATGATACGATTATGGAGATTTTTGAAGTGACCGGGTTTGCGGATATTCTGACGATTGAAAAGGCATAAAGGGAAATGAACGGATTTAATTTATCACAGACTCAGATTGCAATGACGGAACAGGTATGCCCGGGCAGTGCGCGAAATACAATTTCCCTGAAACTTCACTTGCCGGACCATACTCCCCAGAAGGTAAAAGAGGCGGCAGATATTGTGCTTGACAGTGCGGATATTTTTGCTGCCTCCCTTAACCGCCGGGATGGGGAGTGGTTCTTTTCTCTGGACGGGAGAAAAATTTCTGAATGCATTATTGAAAAAAAACGGGCTGCGGACCTGGCGGAAGAATATATGGAAGTCATGGACAGACAGCCTTTTAATATGGAACAGTGTCTGTATCGGGCGGAAGTCATTCCTCTTTCAGGAGGAGGGGTTTTTTTGTATGTGCGTTTCCATCATGTGATTATTGATGGTTATGGCATGAGCCTGTTTGTGCAGAAAGTATTGGATGTGCTTGCCGGGAAAAAGATTATCCGGTCGGTATTTTTTTCGGAGAACAAACCGATTCGGGAGGAGGCCGGGTTCTGGCAGTCTTATTTTGCCGGCGCAGAATTTGAGAGCGCAGTATTTCCACAGAAAGTGGATGGAAACAGAGTGGGGAATTTCCGGATCAGTGTACCGGAAAAATTGATGAGAGAAGTAGAAACATTTGGGGAGAGAGAGAAGATTTCAATCCCTTATATTTTTTCAGCAGCTTATGCACTTTATCTGGCTAGAGCCACAGGCAAAAAGGATGCAGTGTTTTTAATGCCCCGTTTAAACCGGACATTGGGGCAGATGGGCACGCTGGGCTGTTACACACTGCTTGTTCCGGTGAGAGTGCAGGTGGAAGGGGCGGAGACCTTTGCAGACCTTTGCCGGGAGGTAAAAAGAGCCTCAAGAGAGGCATCGGCCCACAAGGAATGTGGATTTGATAAGATTCTTTCCGCTTTGCGTGATGAAAATATGATAGGGGAATCCCTGTCTGAATATGTGTTTAATTATTATCGTTATTCCTTTAGCGGAGATTTTCATTACAGTGTCCGGTTCAGCGTGGCCGGGGATATGTCAAACCATATGACTTTTAATTTATTCCCCAATGAAAAAGGCGGACTGGATTTACAGGCGGATTATCAGGAAAGTATTTATACAAAGGAAAAAGCCGGATATTTTTGTGATGCCATTTTGACAATTGCAGCAGAGGGAGTAGCCGGGCAGGATGTTTCCGATTTCACAAGTGCAGATAAAACGACATCCCAAAAGCTTTCTCACATAAAAATATTAGGAAAAGCGGAATGCGGAAAAATCACATTGATGAGGGGAAAAACATTTCCTATTGAAAAGGATCTTACGATTCCTTCCCTGTTCAGGAATGCGGTTGAGAAGTATAAAGAGGCTCCTGCCCTGTATGCAGGAGAGCATACCTTTACATTCAGGCAGCTTGATGACATCAGCAGCCGGATTGCCTGCGGGCTTCGGCGGCTTGGGGTAAAAAGCGGCGACAGTATTGCCTTTATGTTAAAGAGGGATTACCGTCTGATTCCTACAATTCTTGGCATATCAAAATCAGGGGCGGCTTTTATTCCAATAGATCCTGCTTATCCTGCGGAAAGAATTTCCTATATTATAGAACAGTGCCGACCTTCGAAAACCGGCTCATTAGTGGAAAACAGCAGGACGGCCTGGCTGATTTCTTCTAAGGATGTGGAAATTGCAGATAAGTATGATTACATTGAAGTTGATACCCTTTTATCCCAGGAGGCGGAGCCTTTCCTTTTACCGGAAATCGGGCAGGATGATCTTGCCTATATGATTTTTACGTCAGGCACTACAGGACGTCCTAAAGGGGTAATGCTTTCCCATAAGGGTATTGCCAATATTGTGCATCCGGATAACAATCCTTTTAACCGGGATATTACCAGAAACTGTCATGGGATTGTGGCTATTGGATCTATCTGCTTTGATATTTCCCTGTTTGAAATTTTTGTGCCTTTGATGAATGGTCTGTTTGTGGAACTGGGCAATGAGAAATCCATGATGGATGCAGGAGAACTGGCGGCACATATTCTGCGTCATGAGGCGGATATTCTTCACTGTACGCCTTCTAGGATTACAGCTTACCTGGCAAATGAATCCTTTCAGAAAGCGCTTGGCAGCGTGAAAGCTGTCCTTGCGGCAGGGGAAGTTCTGCAGGGAAGTCTTGTGAAACGACTGGAAGACATCTACAAGATACGTATTTACAATGGTTACGGCCCAACGGAGACGACCATCGGAGCTACTATCACCGAGGCAGGAGATTCGGTTTCTATCGGTACGTCTATTGCAAACATGGGTATCATCCTATTAAACAGGGAGAGAAATCCGGTACCCTTCGGGGCTGTGGGAGAAATCTGCATATACGGAAACGGTGTGGGCATGGGTTACAAAGACAGACCGGAAGAAACGGAGGCAAAATATATTGACTGGAAGGGGCTCCGGCTGTACCGGAGCGGAGATCTGGGATATTTTTTAAATGATGGAAGGCTTATGTACTGCGGCAGAAACGACAGGCAGGTGAAACTGCGGGGGCTGCGCATCGAACTATCGGAGATTGAAAATGTTATGGGAGAATATCCCGGTGTGGCAGCGTGCTGCTGTATGATACGGAAAATCGAAAAGGCCGATCATCTGGCAGGTTTTTATACAGTATTATCCAAAGGAGACGTGGACGAGGAAGGATTAAAGGCTCATATGAAGGCAAGACTCACCTCTTACATGGTGCCTGATGTGTTAAAGAAACTTGACGCTATGCCCCAGACGCCCAACGGCAAGACCGATTTAAAGGCGCTTGCAGCAGAACCGGTGGAATATGTGCGTGCCTATAAACAACCAGAGACAGAGAAAGAAAAACTGATTTGCGGCGTTTTTGAGGAAGTGCTGTCTATAGAGCAGGCCGGCCTTAATGATAACTTTTTTGAGCTGGGCGGCGATTCTTTGAATGCGGTTACTGCAATACTTAAAATAGAAGAAAAGCTGGGACTTTCGGAAAACCAGTTGGAATTTGGGGACTTATATCAGTTTCCAACACCTGCTCTTTTGCTGGAACGGATTTTTAAAAAGGCAGATGATGCAGATGACACAGGATATGACATTAAGTCCCTGAATTACAGCGGATTTGCAGAATATCTTGCTTGTCATACGAAGAATAAGATAAAAAATAAACCCCTTGGAAATGTGCTTCTGACGGGAGTGACAGGGTATCTTGGTATACATATTTTGGTGGATCTGCTTAGAAATCAAAATTTATGTGACAAAATTGTATGCCTTTCAAGGCCCAGGAAAACCCTTACGGCCTTAAAACGGGTGAAATCTTCTTTGTTTTATTATGCGGAGGAGGATTTCTCCGAAGATTATGGTAAGAAGTGGCTGGTGGTGGAAGGAGATATTACGAATCCGGATATTTTTGCACAGGAATGCCCGGTACCCATTGACACTATCATAAACTCCGCCGCCAATGTATCCCATTTTTCTTATGGGGACAATCTGGAAAAGATCAATACGGAGGGCGTTAAAAATCTGATACGTTTTGCCAGAAGGGAACGTGCAATGCTATGCCAGATTTCAACAATCAGTGTTGCTGGCATGACCGCAGGGATGGCGGAAAAGGACAGCTTTAGCGAGTCGGATTTTTATATCGGACAGGAAATACATAATAAATATATTTACTCTAAATATATGGCGGAATATGAAATGCTGCGGGCGGCAGTGGAGAATGGGCTGAAAATTAAGATCATACGCATTGGAAACCTTCAGGGGCGTATCTGCGACGGGGAATTTCAGATGAATCTTCATTCTAATGCTTTTGCGCGCCAGTTTTCTTCTTATATAAAAATAGGTGCGGTACCCAAATCTGTCTATGAGGGAAGCGTTAATTTTTCACCTGTGGATGAGACGGCTCACAATATTGTTATACTGACAGCTACGGAAGAGGACACGTCAATTTTCCATGTATATCCGCCTACGGAACTGAAATTTGCAGATTTGTTTCAGGGAGCCGGTAAGCTGGGGTATTCCATTGACGTACTGCCTGACGAAAAATTTTTTTCACTGATGCAGGAACGGAAACGGACGGAGGAAGGCCGGGAACAACTGCAGGGGCTTATGACAAATGAACTTTCTAAAGGGCGTCAGGATATTCCAGTGTTACAGGATGCTACCAACCAATATTTAGAGGATTTAAAGTCAGGCTGGAGTGCCATTACCGAAGCGTATTTAGACAAATATCTGTCCGCCTTAAGCGGGATGGATTTATTTTAAAGGAGAGAGATGTTAAATGGTATCAATTGCACTTTGGAGTTTTGCAGTTTTTATGGCATCGGTTTTTGCCGGGCTGCTGACGGGGATTACACTTACCCCCAAATATAAAGGGACGATAAGGGCTATTTTCTGGACCATCGGGGCCATCCTGGGATATAGCATGGCGTTTGTGAGTTATTCTGTTAATCTGTACAATGACGCGGTGGGGATTCTGGGGCTTTCTGCTCTTGTGTGTATTGTGCCACAGTTTTTATATAAGGACAGCTGGTCTACCAAACTTACAATTTCATTGATGGCCTGTCTGATTGCCAATGTGAGTACATTTATGTTCTGCGGAACCACGGATACCCTTCTTGGACCGGCTCTTGGATTGATTAAAGAAAGCCCTTATGATACGCCGAATCTGATTTTTTTTATAGGGATTAAACTTTTTGTTTATGCAATTCTTTCAGTTTTGTATGCACGTTTTCTGAAAAAGACCATACACCGTACCATTGAGGCGGTAGGAGGCAAAATGATGGTGTTCCTCCCTGCACTGTTTATCTCGGTGATAGGTTTTTACTTCATTAATCTTGTGTCAAACGGTGTGGGGATTTATCCCGATAACCCCTGGTTCTTTTTGTTGTATATTACAGTGTGTCTGATATTTGTGGTTGAATTCTGGATGATCTTTTATTCCATCAACCAGAGCGCAAAGACCATAAAAACAGCAGCGGAACTGAACGTGGCCACCAATATCCAGAAGTCTATGCTTCCCTGCATTTTTCCGGCTTTTCCGGAAAGAGAAGAATTTGACGTGTTTGCGCTTATGGAGCCTGCAAGGGAAGTAGGCGGCGACTTTTATGATTTTTTTATGGTAGATGAGCGCCACCTGGCTATTGTGGCAGCAGATGTATCCGGCAAAGGTGTTCCGGCAGCGCTGTTCATGGTTATTGGAAAGACACTGATTAAGGATCATACCCAGCCGGGCAGGGATTTGGGTGAAGTGTTTACAGAGGTAAATGATCTTTTGTGCGAATCCAACAGCGAGGGAATGTTCATTACCGCTTTTGAGGGGGTATTGGATCTTGTAACAGGAGAGTTCCGGTTTGTAAATGCGGGGCATGAGATTCCTTTTATCTGTAAAAAGAGCGGGGGATTTGAACCATATAAGATACGGGCGGGATTTGTTCTTGCAGGCATGGAGGGGATACAGTACAAATGCGGCTCCATGCAGCTTGAAGTGGGAGATAAATTCTTTCAGTACACAGACGGGGTGACGGAGGCTACCAACAAGGATAACGAATTATATGGCATGGAGCGGCTTGAAAAAGTGCTTTGTGCGAATACAGAGCTGCCGCCATCGGAACTGCTTCCTGCTGTGAAAGCGGATATTGATGCATTTGTAGGCGGAGCGGAACAGTTTGATGATATTACCATGCTTTGTTTTGAGTACAGGAAGCAGATGCAGGGATAAAACAGCGAACAGACTGCTTCTTTAGAAATTACTGAAATTGGAAATAAGAGAAAAAATATGGAAAAGATGAAATTAAATAATGAAAATATTACGCAGGCAAGCAGCCTTGCAGAAAAGACGCTTGGAGAATGGGGCGTTGATGCCAGAAATATTCTCCAAATCCGGCTTGCAGTGGAGGAAACGCTGCTAAAGTACCAGGAGGCTTTCGGTGTGGAGGCAGTATTTGCACAAAAATATATCAAACGTCTTAATCGTATCCGTCTGGAACTTTTTCTGCCAGGGGAAAGGGTTGATCCCTTTGATACAGGGGAGGAAGAACAGAGCCAGGTACTGCGGGGACTGCTTGCCAATATGGGGGTTGCACCCGCATGGCAGTACAAAAATGGAGAGAATCTTATTTTATTTACGCCCAAAAAGAAGAAACCTTCTCAGATGGCTTCACTGGCGCTGTCCGTAATACTGGCTTTTTTGTGCGGCGGTATGTTTAGTTTCCTGCCGGAGAGTGTCAGGACTTTTCTTGCAAATGAGATTATCAGCCCGGTATTTAACCGCTTTATGGGACTTTTATCAGCCATTGCAGGACCTATGGTGTTTCTTTCGATTGTATGGGGAATATACAGCATTGGGGATATGGCAGCTATGGGCAGAATCGGAAAAAGGATGATCGGACGTTTTATGATGATGACGATTCTTCTGACACTGCCCGCATGTGCGTTGGCTATGCCGTTTTTTTCCCTTAAAACCGGAGACGGGGGACGGTTTGATTTTTCCGAATTGTTTCAAATGGTTCTGGATATTGTACCAGACAACTTTTTTACGCCCTTTACAGAAGGGAATCCTATGCAGATTATTTTTGTGGCAGTTTTAATCGGAATGGCAATGCTGATTCTGGGAAACAAAGCTACGGTTGCTGCGGCCTTTGTGGAACAGTCCAATTATATTATACATCTGATTATGGAGGCAGTCAGTTCTTTTGTCCCTGTGTTTGTGTTCGGCAGTATTTTAAATATGATACTGGGTAACAATTTTTCGGTATTTCTTCCTGCATATAAGCTGGTTCTGGTAATGCTTATGGGAGATGCTGTTCTTCTGGCAGTGTATCTTGTGCTGGTGTGCACAAGAAGGAAGGTGCAGCCCCGGGTATTGCTGAAAAAGATGATGCCTACTTTTCTGATTGCATTAACCACGGCATCTTCTTCCGCTGCATTTGGGGTGAATATGGAGTGCTGTGAAAAAGATCTTGGGATTGACAAAAGGATAGTTAATTTTGGTATTCCTTTAGGGCAGGTTATCTTTATGCCGGGGGTTTCTGTTATGTTTCTGGCGGTGGGATTTTGTATGGCTGAAATCTATGGCGTGATGGTTTCTCCGGCGTGGCTGGCTACGGCCTGTCTCATTGCTATTGTGCTTGCGGTGGCGGCGCCCCCTATTCCCGGCGGTGCGCTGACCTGTTATATGATTTTGTTTGTCCAGCTTAAGATTCCCATGGAGGCTGTAGCGGTCACGATTGCCCTCAATGTAATACTGGAATTTATT
>CAMUJH010000104.1 GCA_947089145.1 uncultured Hungatella sp.
CCTCCTGTCTGATCTCTCTTAGCGCTCTCCCGTCAGGAAAGCCTTCTTCCAATGTTCCTTTATCTATCTCTTCCGTATCTATCACAAACACGGCCATATCCTTTAACAGCAGACCGCCGCAGCTGCCAGCACTCCTTAAAAACCCCAGCCAAACCACGGCAGGTCTTTAATTCCGTGCAATTCCGCCACCTCTCTTCCCGGCATACATTCTATGCGGCCAGATTCTATCCGGTCCGGCAGATAAAAACTTTTCCGCCGCCCGCCCATATGTCCATGTCATGTCTCTTATTTCTTACAGTTTTCCTATACTGCACACTTTTTCTTACGTTTTATCCAGTATATCACAAAACCGTACAGATTCCACCAAATTACGAACAATTCCATATCATTTTATTTCATAATACCTGCTGCTCTATCGCAGCGAATTTTATATTTTTGTTGCATTTTCGCAGCAGATGTGCTATACTTCCAAAATAGAGGTGATGATATGGCAGAAACGCTTGGACAATATCTAAGGGCAATACGGGAACAAAATAAATTAAGCACAAGAGACGTGGAGAAAGAGACCGGCATAACAACCTCACAATTAAGCCGCTTAGAATGCAGCCTCACACGCAATCCGTCTCCCATCGCATTAAAAAAGCTGGCTCTATTATATAACATAAGACTAATAGACCTGTTCCAAAAAGCCGGATATCTGGATTCCAAAGATGTAGATTCTTATATGGAATCCTGTTTCAAAGGCATCGAAAAACTAAACCAGGAAGACAAGAAACAGATACAGAGCCAGATTGACTATTTGATTTTTCAGCATGAAAAAGAAAGAGAGGACAGAAATGATATATAGATTAGGAGAACTGTTCTGCGGCCCCGGCGGGATTGCTTGGGGAGCCCTTAACGCCGATATCGGAGACGATAACTATAAAATCGTCCACCAATGGGCAAATGACTATGACAAAGACACATGTGAAACATACCGGCATAACATCTGCAGCGACAATCCAAAAAGCGTTTACCACAAAGACATCCGTGAATTTAACCTGGAAAACCTGCCGGAAATCGACGCCCTGGCTTTTGGATTCCCATGCAACGATTACAGCGTAGTCGGAGAGCAGAAGGGCATGGACGGCGTCTTCGGCCCCCTCTATTCCTATGGAGTAAAAGTATTAAATATATACAACCCTATATGGTTCGTTGCAGAAAATGTAGGCGGGCTCCGAAATGCCAATGACGGAAAAGCCTTTACCAAAATCATAGACGAACTGAAAAAAGCAGGAACCCACGGCGGATATACCGTAGTCCCACATTTATATAAATTTGAGGAATACGGAATCCCCCAGGCCCGCCACCGGATCATCATAGTAGGCATCCGGAAAGATATTGATGTTGCATACCATGTTCCTTCCCCGGAACCATATGCGGACATTGACAATACCTGCCGGAAAGCAATAGAAGAGCCGCCCATTCCGGCAGACGCCTTTAATAACGAACTGACAAAACAGTCTAAAACCGTCATTGAAAGGCTGGATCATATCCTTCCCGGACAGAATGCATTTACTGCCGACCTGCCGGACGAACTGAAACTGAATGTCCACGGTGCGAAAATCAGCCAGATATACAAACGGCTGGACCCTGATAAACCTGCATACACCGTCACCGGAAGCGGCGGCGGCGGAACCCATATTTACCACTGGAAAGAATCCAGGGCCCTGACAAACCGGGAACGCGCCCGCCTGCAGACCTTCCCCGATACCTATAAATTTATAGGGAGCAAAGAAAGCGTCAGAAAGCAGATCGGCATGGCCGTCCCATGCAGAGGGGCAAAGATTATTTTTGAAGCTATCCTGAAAAGTTTCGCCGGCATTGAATACCCCAGCATTGAACCAAACATCAATGAATAACCATATCATAAAACCGGAGCTTCGGCCCCGGTTTTACTACACTGAAAAATCCATATAAAACTGTTCATCATCCAGCTTATAAAACGTAACATCTGTACGTCCATATGCCTCCAGATCACTTTTCCAAATATAAGCGCCATTTGCCAGCCCCAGCCGGTTCCTGAAATACTCCCCAAGCTGTGCATTACTAAGCGGCGTAGTAATCGCCTTATTCCCCTGCTGTTCCACCCTCAATATCAGCTGATGGCCGTCATCCGTAACAACTGTAAAATGCTGTTTATTCAACGGGAAAAAGCCCGTCCGGACCATCGGCGCAGGAAGCGGTATGTACGCCTCATTCTTATTCCGCCTGCTTCTCTGCCCCCAGTTCAGCCCCGATTTCGTCCCCACTTCCCCATTTTCCGAAAGCAGGGAAAGCGTTATCGTTTCTATATTTTCACCCGACAGGCTGCCGACCGGCTTATTTTCCATATCCAAAACGCTGTGCGTGGGATACAGCACCACATATTCCTCAACCTCGGCATGATTGCAGAATATCGTATCATTCTCTACACTGCAGTAATACCGGTACGCTTCCAGCGCATCACATTCCACCATATATTCCCTGCGCTTTTCCCCAAATGCACTCTGCGTAAAATTTGCCGAACCGGCAAATGCCGCAACCGGCTCATCCCCTTTCAGCCAAACATACACTTTCGCATGTACCGGCGCAGAATCATACACATAACTGCACTGATAATGCGCCACCTCCTGGGGCATCTTCTCCTTCTGCAGCTCCTTAAATCCCTCATGGACAGCAATGCTGAGGCCGTCAAAAGGAACCATTCCCACAATCAAAGATATGTCTATAGGCCCGGATTTAAACTCCTTCAAATTCTTGATCAGCCACGAAGCCATGTTCGGCGTTGCGTACCCTGATAAAATACACAGCCTGTCCGCCCCCGTGCGGAGCGGTTCAAACAATACCCTTCTCGCCAGCTCTGAATACTTCATGACACCTTCCTTTCAAACACATAATACCATTATTCACTGTCATCTGTTATATCATAATACACCATCTTATCCGGCAGTTTGATATTCGGAACCCAGATTTTCTCTCCGCCCCAGCCTTTTTCTCCTGTCATCTGATACATTGTAAGAACAATCTTGTCCGTGACAGATGCGCCTAACTGCCAGTCATTAGGAGACAGCAGCGCACCCGTACCCTTCGCCACATTCCTTTTCCTCCTGACAATCAGAACCCCCTGGCCTGCCGGTTTTTCAGCAAGCACCATATCAATAATAGAACGGAAAACACTTACCTTAAAATCATCCTCCGACTTGATATGGGAAAAAACCTCCTGCATCAGACGAAGGCTCACCTGATAACACGGCTGTGAATCATCAAATGCCTCCAGAAGCCGGTCAATGTCAGCAATCGTATCATTCTCCGGCGAATATGGATAATAATTTGTCCCCCCTGAAATCATGGCCAGCTTCTTATTATCCAGAACATTCTTCCTTGTCGGATTCAATCCCTCCGGATAATAAATCTTCACATCCGCAGTTCCCCTCTCCACCTGGGAAATAATAGAATTATTCGTTGCATTGATATCCGCAAACAGCTTATACAAATGCTCGTCAATAAACACCTTCATAAGCCCGGCATCCCTGTCATAGCCGAACATGCGGCTGTGCTGCCACATCGTATCTGCCTGCGGCTTCTTAGCCGTCCTGGTATAATAAATCGTCTGCAGCCCCGCAAAAGTAACACCCCGTCCAAGCGTATTCCCGCCGATGATCACATTAGAGCCCGATGCATAATCATCACTGCCTACATCGGAACTTCCGTTCATGACCAGAACCTTAATCTCATCATTTTCCAGCAGTTTCTGTATAAAATCCAAAACCTCTCCAAACGGCTTCTTCTCAAATTTAACCGGGTTCAGCTGCTCATACCGCTGCCTGGCCTGCAAAGTAAATCCGTCATCCCTGCACCTTTCCTTGAAATCGCCCAAAACCTTAAACACATCCTGCTGGTATTTTCCATGCACCGCCTTCCGAACACTGGGATGAATCAAAAAATTTGCCACCCCTTTTCCCGCTGTCAGCATGATGCCCGATACCACCAGATGATGCATTAACGCCTCTTCCAGCGGATCTCTCAAAGAATCTATATAAGAAATACACTCCCCGGCTCCTTCCGCCGGAAAGAAAAAGTCTCCCCCAAGATACCCGTTCCCTGGCTGGAAATAATATGCAAAATACGGGTGCCACCCTGATGACATTGTCTGCAGCAACAACGCCTGCGGCGTCCCCGTAACCTGCAGATAAATACTGCACGCTGACCTCGCCTTAATATCGTCCAGATACCTGTTTATAGAAGACTTGTTATTTCTGTTAATCATCGTATTCAAAGAAGCCGCATCTGCCTCATCATCAATAATAAACAGTGGATTCCCCCTCATAAATCCCGTAGAACCCAGTATATTTGACCACTGCTTCAAAGTCCTCACATTCTTCTTTAAGACAATGATGGCCGGCTGCATCAGACAGTTCTCCGCAAAAATCTCCGAATCATATTCGTCACATATACAGAACCCCTCCAAGTCCTCCCTCACCCTCTCAATGGTCTGCTGCTGGAGTATGACATTATCTGTTGTCAAAATCAAAAATACCGGAAAACCCAAATCCGCCGCCACAGAAATCACGCCGAACATCTGCCCCGTTTTTCCGGACTGCACATTTCCAAAAAGAAGCCCTACCTCATGCTCACAAAAAGAAAACCCCTCTAAATACTTCGGCGCAATATTGTCCACCGTTTCTTGAATAGAATCAGCTAACTGCTTATTCCCCCGCCCCTCTATCTTCTTTAAGTACGTTTCAAGATATTTCATCTTCTGCCTCCTGCTGATGCCTGCTCTCCGGAAGGAAAGACAGCATCCATACTTCCAGTTCCGTACCGTCCTCCGTCTTCGTCACAATATCTGTCTTTGTGAGCGTAATCGTATCGCGCCCGTATTTATTCAGCATCTTATGTGTGATAACCCCTTTCCCGTCCTGGTCACTTTCCACCCGGTTCACCGGCTCCACCAGTCCGGCCGCCACAAGGCGCCCCTTAATCCAGCGCCCCATAATCTTCAAATCATCCTTTGAATACAGATTCTTGTTATTCTGCCCACAGGTCCAGGCCTGGAACTTCCAGCCGTCATCCGTAACCGCCATGAACGGCTGCTGATGCAGAGGATAACCTGGCAGCTCCCTGATAGACTTGCTGACCACCATCTCAATCTCCCACCATACACGCTTTCTCCCGCTCGCATAACAGACATTGATATTGGAACCCCTCATAGACTCATCGTTCTCATCCTCCGGCACTTTCAACGGAAGCTCAAATGAAACCTCCGTCATCCTCTTCTTATAAGCATCCACTTCCTCCGGCGTAACTTTGGACACAAATTCCTGATCCACCAGTGCCCGGTTGACCTCCCGGATCAAAGGCACATCCCGCAGGTCAGCTATATTAGCCGAACACTTTGGAAGCATAATGTCCCTGACATGGGCAGAAATCTCCTGCAGTTCCTCCGGTTCCTCCGTCACCGCCGACAATTCATACTGGCGCAGATTGGATGCCTCCAGCTTGACTGCCCCCAGATTATGCGAACCAACCACAGCAGAAAACGGCTTTCCATTCTTATAAAAAACATACACTTTCCCATGATATTTAAACGCCCTCACCAAACGCACTTCACCAATCCCGCGCCCGGTCCAGTCCTCATTCAAAGCCGCCGCTACATTATATGTACCCTCCGGCATGCCCTCATGATAATACATGCCGATTGTCAGACAGATCCTCTTTACTCCGGCCTCGGCAACCAGCCCCTGCAGCTCTTTTAAAGCCGCCTTCGACACATACCCCACTGCAATATCTATTTCATCCGCCTCATGCACAGCATCCAAAAAATAATCTATAAAAGCTGTCTGCCCGTCTCCCAGCTTTAACGGGAGCATATTAGAATATAATAACCGCATTTTCTCCCACCATCCTCATTTGTCACTGCAATTATAGCAGACATACCAGAAACTTTCTACCGTCACTCGTCATCCGCCCCATAAAACATCCTGTCTCCCTGCACATTCAGTTCAAAAATGCACTCTTCAATCACCCGGATACACTCCCCGCAGTTCTTTAAAATATCCTTTCCCCAAAACCGGATTACTGTCCAGCCCATGAACATGAGAGCCTTATTCACCTCATCATCCCGCTCCATATTCCTCAATATCTTTTTCTTCCAATACTCCGGATTGTTTCCCGCCTCCAGACGGGGCTTCAAAACTTCCCAGTCCTTCCCATGAAAAAACTCACTGTCACAAAAAATCGCTATCTTATACTTCGTCAGCGCAATATCCGGCTTACCCGGCAGGGCGGCATAATTCTTCCTATACCGGAATCCCCTTGCCCACAGCTCCTTGCGCAGCATCAACTCAATGCTGGTATCACTGGATCTGATATTCCGCATATTCTTATGCCGCTGTTCCTTCGTAAGATTGTCCACTTCATCAGCCCCAAACACAATATAAACAACTTTTAACTATTTCCATCACCTATCCAAGATATTCGATTTTAAGGCTGTTAGGAGAAGTAAAAGTCACCCTGACTTTCCCACCTACTTGTGCGCCAACGCTTCTGTACCAATTACCTATGCCCTTTAGATTTCCTTCCTCCGCAAACTGCTTTGCATAAACATCCCCTGCATTGCTGCATCCCTGCGCAAGTAAAATTCCAGAATAATCTCCATTTACAGCAACACAACGATACCTGGGATTTGCAGTGCGATGATTGCTATTAAATATACCATACCTCTCTGCATACTGCCGCGGTATTTTAATATAACCTTCCCCATAAATCGGATCGCGAGTATCAGTATAGCGGTATGTACCCCACCCTAAATGTGACGGCTCCAAAGTAACTGTAAATGTGTCTCCTGCTCTTGGCATAAAATTTCCCCCCTTGTACCTTTATATTTTAGTTTTCTCATCAGGTCATTTTCCTTCTATAAAAACTCTCAGCCCAAAATCAAGTTTTAAAAATCACATCATTGTGATACTCCAAAAACTCTTTTCTAGGGAAAAATTTATTCGGCATCCTGATTTTCTGATTGGCAAAATTCAACAGCCAATCCTCCACTGTATCTCCCTCCACAGACGGCTTTATTTCAGATGAAACTTTAATAATATAATCAGGAGTAACTGTTATCAGCCCCCTGTCAAACGCTTTATCATGGAGCGCATTTAACGTAAGGCCATTCATAGGATTTGTCCGCTCCGTCCTGCTGTCCGCATCTTTCCAAGGTTTAATATGGCTTGCCACAAGAAGTTCAGGAACTGCCAGGCCCGTAATGCAGCATCTATTCTCATATGAATTTAATACTGCCGTCCTAAAGAACTCCTGGCCAATCCGATTTTTAACCATCTGCTCCCGAACTCTGCCCTCCGGAAGCATAACGATTTCTGGCTCATTCACTACTTTATCAATACTCTCACTCTTTAATCCTGCCAATATACATCTTGCCTGATAAGATAAATCTTCCCAGTTACTGCTAAATTCTTCCCATACCGAAGCATCCAGTTTACTTCCATGAGCCATTGCAGTAACATTTCTTTTTCTAAGCTCTGGATCATAATGAGCCAGATTATGCATTTTAAGAGCCACTGCTCCCGGAGTCCGTCCCAGCAAGCCGGCCAATTCCATTATATCCTTATTAGACGAATTGATTTTGCCGAACGAAGTCCTACAATACAAATCAAATGCAAGTATCGTCTCTTCTTTTGACCATTTTATTCCCGTTCTGTCCAACATATCACCTTCGTCTCATATGTAAAATCCCGTCTCCCTGCTGCCTGAATCAGCCATCCCGCCGTGACATCATAGAATAAAAAAATCTGCTCATTTCACATACATTTATACTGCGTAAAAATGCTGCTGTCTCCGCTTGCAAACCTTTTTGAAAGCTGCAATTCCTCTTCTGTAGTCAAGTCATTCAATAATTTGATACTGTCATATGCCCCCTTTAGGACAACATTGCATATCTCCCCACGCAATTCAATATATAGTTCATTTAGATAAAGTTCTTCTAACCGTCTCAAAGGCACGTTGCCTGCCATAACCTTTGCCATCTGCTGTATCGCTGAATAAACCGGATTATCCATGCGAACATCAATTATAAATTCTTCAATCTTTTTTCGATCCACACTATAGAAATTATTCATATAATATATCACTTTATTATAGTTCTGAATATCTTTACCCAAATCATGGTATTTGGATGTTCTCATAAATAACTCATAACACATATCAAAAAAATTCATTCCAATCCTCCCCAACTAATAGCCCGCTGTAAGCTAAGCTCTCTTAGACCTATTATACAGCCAATTCACTATTCCCACAATAATTACTATCCGGATTTCTGACAAAAAAAGAGCCCGCCATACACTGACGAACTCTCTAAGTACAATTATTACGCCCGCTTTAGCCAACTCTTTTCAATCCCGGCCTATTTTTATCAAGATGCCGCAGGATATTTCTTCTCATTTACTCTACATCAAACACCTACCGCCCCGCACGTTTCCTCCCATTCATCTGAAACACATCATGCCCCTTGATACTCTTCACTGCTTGCCGTAGATTCTTAGCTCTGCCATGCTGATGATACGGCTGGGAAGCCCTATGCTTATGGAAAATAATGCACTCCCCTTCCCCCGGATACTCCGGATTATGGATATACCAGATATGCCCCGTATTCTTAGACTGGATTGTCACATCATAGTTCTCCGCCAGGATAATATTAAAATAGGACTTATCCAGCTTCTCTATCTCTTCCGTCCGGAATATCTGCATCCCCTCCCTTCCCGAACCATGCCGCCAGCGCTTCCTCCACAATCCCCGCCACGTCCGCAGGTCTCACACCGGCAAAATACCTCTCATACACATCCGCCGACAACTTGACGGATTTTCCGACAGAATCCTTCTTCCCTTTCCCGCCGTCAAGCGTTTCCAGCACCTTTTTCTCCGTCACACTCCCGGCCATGCCCCTGACGCACTTCGCCGTCTTCGCATCCAGCCTGATCTTCCCCTTTTCCGCCAGCCCGGACACCACCTTCTGCTCCTTCTCCGACAGATAAGACAGATCCACCG
>CAMUJH010000105.1 GCA_947089145.1 uncultured Hungatella sp.
TAAGAATTCGCTACTTTCATTGTAACACAAAAGAATTCATTTAGAGGACACAATGTCCGAAAGGGGTAACTTATGACTACAAAACAGCGGGCCTATTTAAAGGGCCTTGCCATGAATGTGGAGCCTATTTTCCAGATTGGGAAGTCCAGCCTGACTCCGGAGCTGACAGAAGCGGTTCTTGAGGCTTTGGATGCCAGGGAACTGGTAAAAATCAGCGTACTGAAAAATTGTCTGGATGACGCCGGGCAGCTGGCTCAGATGCTGGCAGAGCGGACTCATTCCCAGGTGGTTCAGGTAATTGGGAAAAAGATCGTGCTTTATAAAGAGGCGAAAGACGAAAAGAAAAGGAAAATTGTTCTGCCTTAAGCTTTAAGAAACCAAAAACGTAAGAAGGAGGCATTGGGGCATGGCAGATATTGGAATAATGGGCGGTACGTTTGACCCGATCCATAATGGGCACCTGTTTTTGGGAAAGCAGGCGTATGAGGAATACAGCCTGGATTTTATCTGGTTCATGCCGTCAGGACAGCCGCCCCACAAGAGAGACAGGCTGATTACCGGGCGAGAGCATCGCTGCGCCATGGTCAGACTGGCAATCCAAAATCACCCTGGCTTTGTGTTTTCGGACTTTGAAGTTTCCAGGGACGGAAATACTTACACCGCTAAAACCTTGGCTCTTCTAAGGGAGGCTTATCCTGCCCATAGTTTTCATTATATCATTGGAGCTGATTCTCTGTATGAGATTGAAACCTGGTATCATCCGGAGTCGGTGCTGGCCAATGTCCCTCTTTTGGTTGCTGACAGAGAGTATGAGCATAGCCACGTATCTCTGCGAAGCCAGATGCAGTATCTGACCCGAAAATATAATGCCTGCATCCGTCTGCTGCACTGTCAGGAGATGGATATTTCTTCGGCTGACATCCGAAAGGCTGTAGAAGAGGGACATTCTGTCAGCAGTTATGTGCCGGAAGCTGTAGAAGAGTACATCAGGCATCACAATTTATATCAGGTATAAAATATTGTTCAGGAGATGGTAAGAATGGGATCTCAGATCATAAAGCTGAGAAAAAAATTAAATTCTAAATTAAGCAGTTCCCGCTATGAGCATTCCTTAAGCGTATCTTTTACCTGTGTCTGCCTCGCCATGCGGTACGGCTATCCGCTGGAGAAGGCAGAAGTGGCAGGATTGATTCACGACTGCGCCAAATGCTATGATGACGGGAAGATCGTAAAGTTTTGTGACAAGCGCCATATCCCTATATCGGAAGCAGAGCGGAAGGCACCGGCAGTGCTTCATGCGAAATACGGCGCATGGCTTGCAAAAAAGCAGTATCATATTGATGACGAGGAAATTTTAAGCGCAGTCGCCTGCCACACCACAGGCAAACCGGACATGCAGCTTTTAGATAAGATCCTGTATGTGGCGGATTATATTGAAGCCAGAAGAGACAAGGCTTCTAATCTTACAGCTATGAGAAAGCTGGCATTTGAAGATCTGGATGAGGCGCTTTATCAGATTATGAAAGGAACTTTGGATTATCTGAAAAAAAAGGGAAGCCGTGTTGATCCTATGACAGCAGAGGCATTCGCCTATTATGAAAAGCAGAGAAAAAACAAAATGCAAATACAAAAATCATAAAGGAGGGATTTGATGGCAGACGCTTTAAACATGGTTAAACTGGCCAAAAAGGCGCTGGAAGATAAGAAGGGGCAGGATATCAAAGTTATTGATATCCGCCAGGTGACAGTGATCGCTGACTATTTCCTTATCGCAGACGGAGCCAACCCAAACCAGGTTCAGGCTATGGTTGACAATGTGGAGGAAGTCCTGGGCAAGGCAGGTTATGAGTGCAGGCAGATCGAGGGGTACGGTTCCGGCGGCTGGGTGCTGATGGACTATGGCGATATTATTGTCCATGCATTCTCCAGAGAAGACCGTCTGTTCTATGATCTGGAGCGTATATGGAGAGACGGAAAGCTTCTGGATGAAAAGGAGCTGGAATAGCCAGGATGATTAACATAATATTTTTATGTAAACTTAAGTCATGCAGCAGAGCATACTTTAACATGAATGATTTTCTAATTCCAGGCAGTCCTCAGAATACATGAGGCAAAAAATATCTATATCACAAAAAGGCAGAGCGGAGTATTTAAGGATTTTCCCCCTGTCTTTTTGTGGTTCACAGCAACATAGCTTAACATAAAAAGAAACATCCAATTCTATGTGGAAAACCGTCTCTGGGACAGAAAAATCGTCCGATTTTATGTCCTCCTGCTACATCATACGCACTAAGCCAATAACCACCCCAAGGATCTGCACTTTGTCCACAATAATAGGGTCAAGAGCGTCATTTTCCGGCTGAAGGCGGTAATATCCTTTTTCTTTGTAAAATCTCTTAACAGTTGCCGAATCTTCAATAAGTGCAACCACAATCTCACCGTTGCGGGCAGTTTCCTGCTGCTTGACAATGATCTGATCTCCATCAAAGATTCCCGCATTGATCATGCTTTCTCCCTTAACCCGGAGCATGAACGTCTGTTCGTTTGGAAGCAGCTCCACAGGAATGGGAAAGTAATTCTCAATATTCTGTTCAGCCAAAATAGGCTGACCTGCGGCAACGGTTCCCACCATGGGAACGTTCACCAGTTCCCGCCTTGTCAGATTAAAACAGTCGTCTATGATCTCTATGGTTCTTGGCTTCGTGGGATCTCTCCGGATATAGTTATTCCTCTCAAGAGTTTCCAGATGAGCATGCACAGAAGACGTTGATTTTAAATGGACCGCCTGACAGATCTCCCGTACAGACGGCGGATATCCTTTCTTTAAAATGGTTTCTTTAATATATTCTAAAATTTCCTGCTGTTTCGGTGTAATTTTACCCTGCGCCATATGCTGACCTCCAAAAAAGAATCAATAATCTCTGTCTATTATATATAGTATCATATGTTTCTCTAAAATGCAAACCTTTGTTCGGAAAATGTATTGACAAACACACGTTCGAATATTATAATAGGGTACAAGCAATCCAGAACATACGTTCTGAACATCTGACACAAAGCAGAAAGCAGGTAAGGAGTATCGGAGGAGGGCATTATGTTTATGAGAAAATCATTGGTTTTTCTATCGCTTGGAACCATGGCAGCATGTACATTTTTGGGCATCTTTATTCTAAATGCGCTGGCAAAAGAGCCACCCAGACCAAAGACCGTATCATACTATACCTGTATTCAGATACAGCCGGGAGACACGCTGTGGAGTATTGCCGAAGTATACACAGAGGGAACGGATATTACCGTTGAGGATTATGTGAAACAGCTGAAGCAGATGAACCAGATAGGAGAGGATACGATTCATGTAGGGAATTATTTGACTGTCATGTATCAGTGTTCGGAGAAGCAGACAGAGGCAGTAGAAGATTAAGAGACAGCACTGTCCTCCGGTTTTTTATTTATTCTGTACTTGTACTAAAACCGGAGGACAGGTAGATTTTTATAAGGTTTAGGATAAAGCTGTTTTCTCCTCAGGCATCAGTACTCTGATTCCCGGAGCCTTACTTTATCCCTGGCGCTTCTTCGGCGCTCATCATCTAAAGCTGCATAGTGCTTTTTGGTCGTATTCACATCTGCATGGCCCAAAACATCCGCTACCAGATAGATGTCTCCGGTTTCCCGATAAAGAGAAGTTCCATATGTACTGCGAAGCTTATGAGGTGTAATCTTTTTTAACGGGGTAACGATTTTCGCATATTTTTTTACCAGGTTTTCCACGCTCCGAACAGACATTCTTTTCATCTGCAGGGAAAGGAACAAGGCATTTTCATGGCCTTCTACGGGTACCATTCTGGTTCTTTCATCCAGATAATCCTGCAGTGCGTCCTCCACCTCCACGCCGAAATATACTGTCACTTCCTTGCCTCCCTTCCGGTGAATCCTGATGCCGCCGTTTCGAAAGTCCACATCCGTGATATCAAGCCCGACACATTCCGACACCCGGATTCCTGTTCCAAGAAGGAGAGTGAGAAGGGCAAGATCCCTGACCTTTGTTTTATTATGAAAGGCCTTTTGTTTTTCTGTAAGAGATTCTCCCTTTTCCACTTCATCCAGAAGCATGGCTACCTCATCAATATCCAGACGAATAATTTCCTTTTCATGCAGTTTCGGAAGCTTTACCAAAGCTGCCGGATTATTTTTCAGCAGTTCCCGGCGGTAGTAATAGTTGTAAAAGCTTTTTAAACACGAGATTTTCCGCATAATTCCCCGCTCTTTGTTAACCACTTCCTGGTTCTTATCATTAAAGCGGTATTTTAGATACTCCATATATTCTTCCAAATCTGCAACCTGAATCTGATCCAGGTGGGAGAGAGTGATATCTTTCATATCCATTTTCCCCATAACAGGGTTTTCTTTCTTCAAAAAGTCGAAAAAAACTTTTAAATCATAGGCATAGGCAATTCTTGTCCTAGATGAAGTATGAGGCTCAATTCCCCGGAAAAAATCCGGGCAAAAGGGCGGCAGCTCCCGAATCATGGTACGCAATTTTTTTACATTTTCCCGGTCTATTTGTTCGTAATAAGGCAGCTGGTTCATAAGAACTCCTCCTGATAAATTATATTGGCAAGGCTTCCCTTGCCGAAGTGCGCCCTTTTATGAGAGCACAATTCCAGCGGTAAAAATTCCGTTTACAAATAATCTTTCTAACTTGTCAAAGACGACTGCTGCACACTGTTTTGGTTTAGGGCAGGAGGCCATCCTGGAATATTTCCGTCTATGATTGCGTGGAACATTCTTTGTCTGACTCCTGGATTGTCATGCTCCAATATTTTCGTTATTTTTTTAACATATTCTCGTTTGGTAAAGCCATCCGCAGGACACGGATTTTTGCATAGGGGCAGATGGTATTTATTAGAAAATCCAATCAAATCCGCTTCATCTACATATATTAATGGACGAATCAGCGTAAGCCCTGTTCGATCCAAATATGTTTTAGGAGAAAACGAATAAAACCGCCCCTCATAGATCAGGGACAGCAGCATGGTTTCCACAATATCATTTTTGTGATGGCCATATGCAACCTTATTGCATCCCAGATCTAAAGCCGCCTGATTTAGTGCGCCTTTGCGCAGCTTCGCGCATAAAGAACATGGACTGGATTCCTGTCGTTCCTGAAAAACTATTTTTCCAATATCTGTAGGCAGAATCCTATAGGGAACCCCTAATTGCCCGCAGAGGCTTTTTATTGGCTCAAGATCAAAGCCGTCAAATCCCAGATCTACAGTAATTGCCTGGATTTGAAATTTCTTTGGATAAAATCTCATAAGCTTTTCAAGAGCATAAAGCAAAGCCAGGCTGTCTTTTCCGCCGGAAATTCCGATTGCTATTTTATCTCCGTTGTCAATTAATCCGTAGGCATCTACAGCCTGGCGGGTTAAACTGAGTAAGCGCTGTAGTTTCATTGAAAAAAACTCCTTTTATTTGGTGAGAGATTAGTTATGCGGAATCTATCCCCTCACATTCCAACTATTCGCAAAAGAACAGTTTAACGAATAGTTATTCGTAATCAGCCAGCATCCTGATTGTTTCCGTTTATTATAACACCTTTGTTCCTTTAATCATAGCTTTTTCTCGCATACGGAACAAAATGTACAAACACAAAAAGAGACTTAGACCAGTCTCTTTTTGTGGAATATTTTATAATTTAGTCAGGATATTCCAGGACCTGTTTCCAGCGGCGGTTCTTCTGCAGACGGCCCGGCGGCTGTCTCAGCCAGCATTGGCCCGGAATCTGCTTCAGAGGCTGTTTCAGACGCCGTTTCAGTCATGTATCCTGGCCCTATTTCTGTTTCTTCCGAAGGAGGAATGAAGGCCTCTGTTGTTTCCTCCTGAACCGCTTCCGTTGAGGAAACGGTTTCAGCTGAAGATTCTTCTGCGGAAGATTCCTCTGCAGAAGATTCCTCTTCCTGAGAAGATTCCTCGGGATTCTCCAGTGAGTTATTCCGCACAGCTTCCGTCTCAACAGCCGGCGTCTCTGTCTGGGCAGGCTGCTGAGGATTTCCGGAGCCTCCTCCGCCTGAGCTGCCTTCGTTTTTGCTTCCTGACTCAGAATTGCCTGATCTTTCCGCTTCAGAGCTTTCCAAAGCTCTCTGGCCTAAAATTTTAGCCTCCGGCGCATTTTCAGCCACTTCCCCCATGCCGCTGTCAGAAGCGACTTTGGCGCTGATTTGTTTTACAGTCTCTGAAGGCTGAAAATTCTCCGTTCCATATAAAAGCTGATGAAGCTGAATAACATTGCTTTCAAGAGTAAGGGGGATCACACAGTCCCTTTTCCCAATATGGGTTTCCCCTCTTGAAAATGGGAATCCGCCGGTTTCTCCAATATGATATTTCCTGATATTTCTCGCCATAGGAAGAAGGTCATCAATACCAATGCTGGTGGAGATCTGAGGCAGGATCGCCTGTACAAGAGCTGTGAGCGTTTTTAAATCAGCTTCCTTTGCCTTATTCATGGCCAGCTGAATCACCAGCCTTTGTCTGGCAGTGCGGTTATAATCCGTATCCATCAGTCTCAGGCGGGCATAAGCCACAGCCTGTATGCCGTCTAAGTGGTTCATGCCTGCGTGTTCTAAATGATGGGAACCAATGCCAGTAGATTCCACTGTCGCTGTAATAAAGCTATTGATATATTTAAACTCACTGTCAGAGATCTCCAGATCTATGCCGCCTAAGATATTGATTGCATCTGCCACTGCCTTCCAGTTAAATGTGGCATAATCGTCAATTGTCAAATCCAGATTCCGCTCCAATGCCTGAACCGCCTGTTCATGGCCGCCTTTAAAATAGGCTTCATTAATTTTGTGATACGTTCCGTCAGGATTTATTTCCAGATAGGTATCGCGGAATACAGAAACTAATTTTATATTGCCAGTGCCTCTGTCAATGACGCAGATCATCTCCACATCAGATAAAGCACCCTTTTCCAGGCTGCCATCTCTGGAGTCTACCCCGAAAACAGCCACCGTCCAGTATCCTGTCCCTGTCTGTCTGTATTTATATACAAAATAAACCGCCGCAATTACTGCGACCAGAAAAAGTATCTTCAAAAGCAAAAATCTTCGTTTCTTCTTTTTTACTTTTTTTCCGCCCTTTTGGCTGCCGCTGCTCCGTCCTTTTTTCCCCTGGCCTGCTTTGCCCCTGCTGGCTTCTCTCTCCCGACTGCCCCGATGATGTTCAAATTCTCTGGAGCCATAGCCATCATAATCGTCATTATAATAGCTGTCATAATCTTCATCATACTCATCGTAATCGTAGGCATATTGTCTGTCATCATAATTTTCGGATCGGCTCCCTCGCCGGCTGTCCTCAAAATCATAATTTCCGCCCCTTAATTCGCTGGCATCATGATTTCCTGGCTGCCTCCTTCCGGAATGACTCGCCCCTCTTTGTCTCTCGGCCTCTGGTCCGGACATTCGCCGCCTGCCGCCCGTTCCGGCATATGCCGTATCCGTCTCCCGTCTGGTGCGGGAAGAAGGCCCGCTTTGCCTCTCATTGGCTTTCCGAAGCCTTCTGCGGTCACGCATCCGCTCCAACTCATCTCCATATTCCATACTTCTTATTCCTCATTGATTAAGCAGCGATAATAGGGCAGATCCAAGTCATAAGTCCCAATTGTCACATTGTTAACATTTCCCGTAGTTTCATGAATCAGATACATAGAGCCGTCTGGAGCCCACGCTAAAAACAAATAGACATGAGGCTGTTTTCCGGCGCGTATCAGAATATCTCCCGCCTGCAGATTCCCTTTTTCCACTGCTTTACCGCAGCTCATAAGCCCGGACGTGCTTTCCGCCGGCAATGAGGTGCCAAGAGCAGTCCAATAGACCCAGTTGATCCATCCTGAGCAATCCAGGCCTTTCAATATCCTGCCATCCTCGTCCGGGGAAACCACCGTGCCGAAAGCATTGCGCTCAAAGCCTCCCCCTGCAGGCTTTCCGCCCCAATAGTAGGGGATGCATCCAATAGACAACAATGCCTCCCGTACAACCTTCCGGCGTTTTTCCGATGTATGATCCGGAAGCATGTTCATATATCGGGTAATCTCTGTTCCAGAAAGGGGATTGTGGACAAACATCGTATCCTGGCCAGTAAGTCCGTATTCTCCATACCAGTCCTGTCCTGTGATTGTCCTGACACAGTCTCGGGACATATCATCCCACCCTCCCCAGCCATTAGAATTGTCAGGAGTCTCAAAGCTGTCACCTATGGTAAACAGGCTTTTGTTTTCATCAATTCCTATGATAACAGCCGAAATGTTTAAATCAATATGGCCCTGACAATAGTGGCGCTTGTCTGATTCCTGTCTGGATGTAGATCCTGTCTCTTTGCCGGATTCATCAGATACCTGTGCCGCCTTTAAGTCTTTCCCTTCTGCTGTCTCGACCGTTGGACCCGATTCCTGGTTTTCATGGTCTGTCCCTTCATCTGATGCCTGGGATGCCGGAATCGGTTCATGGGATATTGGGCCTGGCTCCGGAAGCGATTCTCCTGTTGTCTCGGCGGCTATCAAATTGGCTTCAGGAAGCGGATTTTCTGCAGAACTGCTCGGCAAATCCTCCACTGGTTCCTGGATCATTTCATCCTGGGACTGTTTTTCCGGCGACTGAACAGCTGGAATCGGCTCATGGGATACTTGGTCTGATGCCTGAAGCGTCTCTTTTGCTGCCTCGGCAGACGCAGCCGTCTCCTGAACCGCCTGCTTGGTTTCCCAATCGCTCTCATCGCCTGACGACTGGGATGCTGGGATCGGCTCATGGGATGCCTGGCTGCTTTCCTCACCGGACGTCTCTCCAGACGTCTGGGATGCAGGGATCGGCTCATG
>CAMUJH010000106.1 GCA_947089145.1 uncultured Hungatella sp.
TACCCTAACTACTGGGGAAATATGCCCATGGCGGTATATACCTTTCTGGAACAATTTAACTGGAACGGGAAGACCATCCATCCGTTCTGTACCCATGAGGGCAGCGGACTTGGCACAACGGAAAGCAAGATCAAAAATGCCTGCAGAGGCGCGGCAGTAACAAAAGGGCTTGCCATCCAGGGCAGTTTTGTGGATCTTGCAAAAGCCGCCATAGAGAAATGGGTCTAAGAGGATTCAGGAAGGTAAACAGATAAGGGAAAAAGAGGAGGATTCTGCCATGGAAAAAAGAAATATTGGAGCATTGAAAGTGTCTGCCATTGGCTTTGGATGTATGGGGATTACCCATGCAAGTGGGGCGCCTATGAGTGTTAAGGACGGCGTAAAGGTTTTACAGCAGGCGTTTGATTATGGATATACCTTGTTTGATACGGCAGAATGTTACACAGGTGTCAATGGGGACGGCTCCATTGCCTATAACGAAGAAGTAGTGGGAGAAGCGCTGCGTCCCACTCGCGACAAAGTTGTGATTGCCACAAAATTTGGGGTGCAGCATGGAAAGGATTGTCTGATCGTAGACAGCAGACCGGAAAAAATCCGTCAGGCCATAGAAGGCAGCTTAAGGAGGCTGCAAACCGATTATATTGATCTGTATTACCAGCACCGCATTGACCCGCAGGTGGCTCTGGAGGAAGTGGCCGGGGTCATGGCCGAACTGATCAGGGAAGGGAAAATCCGTTACTGGGGCATTTCCGAAGTGAACGAAGAATATCTGCGCCGGGCCCATGCCGTGTGCCCGGTGGCAGCCATCCAGAACCGGTATTCCATGATGGCCCGCTGGCACGAGAGTCTATTCCCGGTTGTGGAGGAGCTTGGAATTACCTATGTGGCGTTCTCGCCTATGGCAAACGGGTTTTTGACGGGCAGATACAGTCCGGATTCTTCTTTTGAGAAAGGGACGGATTATCGGAGCAGTATGCCTCAATATACAGAGGAAGGGTTTGAGAAAAGCCGGGAACTTCTCACACTGCTAAATGATTTGGCCCAGGAAAAGCATGCCACTCCGGCGCAGATCTCACTGGCCTGGATGTTATGGAAAAAGCCGTTTATCATTCCCATTCCCGGAAGCCGGAAAACGGAACGGCTAAAGGAAAACTTTGACGCAGCTTCGGTTGTTCTGGAAGCGGCAGAGATCACAGCCATTGATAAAAAGCTGGATGGCATGACGCTTCCTGTCTTTGGCGGCCACAAGTCATAAAAAAGTGAAATGAATGGAGGAAATACAGATGGCGAAAGAAGTAATGATTTTAACCGGCGCAGGCCAGATCGGCATGGCCATTGCCCGGAGAATGGGGTATGGAAAGAAGATTGTCCTTGGAGACAAAAAAGCGGAAAATGCGGAGGCAGTCGCTAAGGTAATGAGGGAAGCCGGTTTTGATGTAGTGTCCATGGAGATGGATCTGTCTTCCAGGGAATCCATTGGGAATCTGATCACAGAGGCAAAAAAGTTTGGTGAAATCACCATGTTGGTGAACGCGGCCGGAGTATCTCCAAGCCAGGCGCCAGTCGAGGCGATTTTGAAGGTTGATCTTTACGGCACTGCGGTGCTGTTGGAGGAGGTGGGAAAAGTTATGGCTCCCGGCGGCGTGGGAGTGACGATTTCCAGCCAGTCAGGAC
Source organism: uncultured Hungatella sp. (assembly GCA_947089145.1). Lineage (GTDB taxonomy): Bacteria > Bacillota > Clostridia > Lachnospirales > Lachnospiraceae > UBA3402. Next base: position 1,675 of record CAMUJH010000106.1, read on the forward strand.
ACCGTATGAAGCAGTTGTCTTACGAGGAGGATGAACAGCTGGCCTGCACTCCCACAGAGGAACTGCTGTCATTGGAAATTCTGCAGCCATCCAACATTCGTGATACGCTCCATGCCTATCAGCTGGCAAAACGCTGTAATGAAAAACGTGTCATGGCTGAATCCGTGAAGTGGGGGGAGAAGGGCGCGAGAATTAATTCGATTTCTCCGGGAATTATTGTGACACCACTGGCCATGGATGAATTTAACGGGCCAAGGGGAAATTTCTACAAAAATATGTTTGCGAAATGCCCGGCGGGCCGCCCAGGGACTGCGGACGAGGTGGCAAATGTAGCGGAATTGCTGATGAGCGACAGAGGGGCCTTTATTACAGGCACGGATTTCCTGATTGACGGAGGCGCGACAGCTTCCTATTTTTACGGGCCTTTGAAGCCTCAGGAATAAAGGGAAACTATGATTTCTCAGGAAAGACATGCTATTTTGCATCTATGGGGGAAGCGGTCATGGAGTGGCTAAAGAAAGATGAGTTTTCAGATTAGCAATTTGAGAAAGGGTTTAGTACCAGAAATTATCCTGTCTGAAAGGGTCAGTCTGCCTTGTGTAGATTGGCCCTTTTCTATTGGATAAAGCAACATCTAAAAGAAAGAATGAAGCCCTCCCCATAATTCCCCTGAAATCCAAAAAGGCATGACAGGAGGAAAAATGGGAAAAGACTTTGAAGTGACAAAGAAAAAGGAAGCCGTCCCCTCCAAAGCGCTTAATGGCTACAACCGCTGCAGCCTGCGCAGGGAGAGGGATATCCATGTAAAAGAAGAGAAAGGGATTGAAAACGTATATGAAAAGGCGGTGCCGATCAAAGACTTGATCCGCACGGCACTGTTTCATGTTGCTACAGATGAGGAAATCGAAGCCACATTGGAACTAAGCTTTCAGGAGATAGACTATCCCACAAAGGAGACAGCAAAGCTTCACGTGGCAGATGCGTACAGGCAGATCATGCGTTATGTCTCCTGTGAAAAGCGGACGCCGGAGATCATGGGGGCTAAAGTTGTAAGGCCCTTTGACCTGATGGATGTAAAAGTGAAACCAGAGATTCAAAAAGGGAGATTTTACAGGCTCTTAAATCCTCAGACCGGGAATGAAGGGGCATGGAATTTCGTGTCAGAAGACGAAAAAACCGTAATTTATTGCCATTATCAGATTCTCTCCGAAGCCGTACAGGTAAATATGCCTGTGAAATTGAAGGGGCTGAGGGAGAATAAAAACTACCGGCTTTTACAAAATGACACCTGCTATGGAGGCGATGAACTGATGTATGCCGGAATCACAGTACCACCTGTAAAAAAAAGATTTTGTGAGCAATGTATATATTTTTAAGGAGGAAGAGAGATGAAAATGAAACGTTTATTGGCACTTGTGTTGTCCGGTGCCATGAGTGTACCCCTGGCAGCCTGTGGGGGAAATGCCCAATCAGGAAACGGAGTTTCTGGGGCTAAAAACGGCTCCGGTTCTGCTCTGACCATGGCCATTTGGGACAATGCCCAGTTGCCCGGTCTCAAGAAGATTGTGGGGGATTTTACCAGTGAAACGGGAATCGATGTAGAAATTCAGGTGGTTCCCTGGGATCAGTATTGGACGCTGCTGGAGGCAGGTGCCCAGGGCGGCGATCTGCCGGATGTATTCTGGATGCATTCCAATTACAGCCAAAAGTTTATGAGCAATGACATCCTGTTAGATCTGACTGACAGGATTGCTCAGAGTGAAGTGATTGATTTGGATAATTACTATAAAGATATTGTGGAATTGTATCAGTATGACGGAAAGACTTACGCTGTGCCGAAGGATTATGATACCATCGCTCTCTGGTACAATAAGACTTTATTTGACGAGGCGGGGATTTCTTATCCTGATGAGACCTGGACCTGGGAGACTTTGGCGGAAAATGGGAAAAAGCTGACGGATACAGAAAAAGGGCAGTACGGACTTGCGGCTCCCGCCGTAAATAACCAGGATGGATATTATAATTTCATTTATACCATGGGCGGCGGCGTACTAAGCGCAGACAAATCAAAGTCAGAATGGGATTCCCCCAAAACTGTTGAGGCAATGAACTGGTGGTATGACAATCTGGTAAGCACCTGTATGCCTGCTCAGGAGATTATGGGTGAAACCGCAGTGGATGTATTGTTGGGTTCAGGGAAAGCGGCTATGGTTATCCAGGGGTCCTGGATGGTTGCCGCGTTCAAAGGAAATGAGTATATTGACGAAAATTGTGATGTGGCGGTTCTTCCAAAGTCAAAAGACGGCGTGAGAAAGACCATCTGTAACGGCCTTGGGTGGACATCCTGTGCCAATACTTCCCATCCGGAAGAAGCCTGGAAGCTTTTAGAGTATCTGGGAAGCGAAGGGGCGCAGAAAAAGCAGGCGGAACTTGGAGTAACCATGTCCGCGTACCAGGGAACTTCGGACACATGGGTAAATTGCGCGCCAGAATTTAATCTGAAGGCATATCTGGATATGACAGAGGATATGGTGATTCGCCCTTATACCAAAAATACCAAAAAATGGGAGGATTATTCTCAGTCAGCTATGGTAAAAGCATATACCGGGGAAATGACTATGGAGGAGGTATGCCAGGATATTGCCGCGTTTATGAATAAAGAGATTGCGGAGGAATAGATGGCTCATTGATTGAAAAAAGAGTACTCCCGGAAACTTTGGCTCATAGAGGGGTGAGGGGGACTTTACGGGAATACATGGACATGGAAAAAAGGAGGGAAAAAAGATGACGAAGGAAGAGCGTTATCAGGAAACAGCAAAACAGCTTCTTGCCCTTGTGGGAGGAACCGAAAACATTATCAGCGCAGCTCATTGCGCCACCAGACTCAGGCTTGTTTTGAAGGATGAAAGCAAGGCGGATATTGACGAAATATTGAAAGTAGATCTGGTCAAAGGGCAGTTCGCCAACGGAGGGCAGTTTCAGATCATTATTGGAAGCGGTACGGTGGATGAGGTTTATAAGCGGTTTATTCAGATGGGAGGAATTTCGGAGGCATCGAAAAGTGATGTAAAGGCGGCGGCTGTACAAAAAATGAACCCCATACAGCGTTTGGTCAAGACCTTATCCGATGTGTTCGTGCCCTTAATCCCGGCACTGGTGGCAAGCGGTCTTATGATGGGACTGAATAACGTGCTGACCGCAAACGGTCTGTTTGTTCCCAACCAGTCCCTGGTGGAGGCATATCCGTTTCTTGCGGATTTTGCAGCCATGATTAATACCTTTGCAAGCGCGGCTTACGCATTCCTGCCGATCTTGATCGGGTTTTCCGCCACAAAAATGTTCAGAGGAAATCCCTATCTGGGAGCAGTTATCGGTATGATTATGGTGTCCGGAGATTTGCTGAATGCTTATGCCTATGGTACCGCAGTGACTGAGAGGACGATTCCGGTATGGAATGTCTTTGGACTGACCATCGAAAAGGTGGGTTATCAGGGAACGGTTCTGCCTGTTTTGGCGGCATCTTTTATCCTGGCATTTGTGGAGAAAAAATTGCATAAGCATGTTCCGGAAATCTTGGATAACCTTCTGACCCCGCTGCTTTCCGTAATGATTACAGGATTTCTTACCTTTACCATTGTGGGCGGCATCATGAGGACGGCCGGTAATCTTCTGACCGATGGGCTGCTTTGGCTCCATGACAGCATGGGCGTGATCGGAGGCATGATCTTTGGCTTTTTGTATTCCCCTCTCATCATGACAGGCATGCACCACAGCCTGCTTCCCGTGGAAATTCAGCTGGTGGCAGGAGCAGGCTCTTTCCTGCTAGGTATCGCGGCCTGCAATAATGTGGCCCAGGGCGGGGCGACTCTCTGCGCGATGATCCGCACCAAGGATAAAAAAATGAAGAGTGTTGCCGCGACTTCCGGTGTTTCAGCAATGCTTGGCATCACGGAACCGGCTATGTTTGGTGTAAACCTGAAATTGAAATATCCATTTTACGGTGCCATGCAGGGTTCTGCCATTGGGGGTGGATATGTCACCCTGACCAATGTTCTCAACTCTTCTCCGGGGTCAGCAGGTATTATTGGTTTTGTGTGTGTTCAGCCGGAAAGTATGATAAACTTTTTGATCGGAGTGGCCATCGCCGGCGCGGCGGGATTTTCTTTTACCTATGCCATGTCTAATATGAAACGATTTAACAGGGAACTGGAAACAGAAGAAAATTCTGCCCTGGAGAAAGCACTTGAAAAAGAGTCTGAACCTATTCCGGTCATGGAGAAAAATATTGTCTATAGCCCTCTTACAGGAAAAGCGATTCCCATGAGCGCAGTGCCGGATGCCACTTTTGCGGCAGAGATTCTTGGCAAGGGAATGGCTGTGATTCCCTCTGAGGGGAGAGTGGTTTCCCCCTGTGAGGGAGAGATTTCGGCCCTGTTTGACACAAAACATGCCGTTGGAATTATCACGAAGGACGGCATCGAATTATTGATCCATATAGGCGTGAATACGGTGGAACTGGGCGGAAAATACTATGAAGCTCATGTAACCCAAGGGGATAAAGTAAGGCCGGGGCAGATCCTGATTACCTTTGATATGGAAAAGATACATGCTGCCGGATATGATGTGACCACACCGGTTATTATTGCCAATACCGATCACTATAAACAGGTTACCGGGCTCAAGGAGGGAGAAGTTCAGCGCATGGAGCCTCTGATCAAGGTGGAGGAAGCATAATGGCAGACAAAAAAATCGTTTTTTTGGATATTGACGGAACCTTTACAATTCCTTTGGAGGGCCCTACTGTTCTTGCCGCAAAGGCCATCCGTGAGGCCAGAAAAAATGGGCACAGAATTTTTATCAGTACAGGGCGCAATATGCCCATCGTAAGCGAAGAGGTGCTGTCTGTGGGATTTGATGGTGTTGTGGCCAGCGCTGGTCGGTATATTGAGATTGACGGAAAGGTAATCCGGGACAGCGTGCTTTCGGAGGAAACCATTCAGAACTGTCTGGAAATTTTTCACCGGTATGGAATCTGGTGCAGGCTCGAGAGTCCGGAGGGAATCTATATTGACAGCAGCCTTCAGAAAATCCTTACTGACGCCAAGACCCAGCTTTCCAATTCGGAATTGATTCGGATGAAAAAAGAACTGGTTTCCGATGTAGGGGTAAAGCCTTATACGGAGTATCCCAAAAAAGGAGCGTATAAGCTTGGTTTTATCTGTACTGACCTGAAAGATATTGAAAAAGTAAAACCCCATCTTGAAGAGAAATTCAATTTTGTGGTACATCCTTATGCCGAAAACGCGGATTGCTATAACGGGGAAATTATCCGGAAAGATATGGATAAGGGAGAGGCAATGGAGCGTGTATGCGAGTATTATGGAGTTGGACTGGAGAATACCATTGCCTTTGGAGACAGCCTGAATGATAAGCAGATGATGGAATACGCGGGAATTGCGGTTGCCATGGGTAATTCCTGTGAAGAACTGAAAAAAGAGGCGGATATTGTCTGTGAAAGTGTGGAAGAGGATGGGGTTTATTACGAATTTCAGCGGCTGAATCTAATCTGAGTCTATGAATTAAGACATATATACGAGAGAGGAAGTTTATGAAGAGAGTGATAGTTGCAATTATTAGTGAGGAGAGCGAAGCAGTTGTGGATACTTTGATAAAAAATTTTAGAAAACATAAACGTGTTCAGTTGACGAATTCTCGCTATGTAAATGACCTCTTGAAATATGGCAACATTGAGATTAACTATAAATATCGGACAGTCAAAATAAATGAAATAAATATTGAACTGACCAATTATGAATTTGAGATTCTGTACTTATTAGCAAAACATCCAGGGCAAGTATTTTCAAAAAAACAAATCTATGAACAGGTATGGAATCTGTCTTACCTGGGGGCAGAAGACAATGTGGTAAGTCTGATCCATAGGATAAGAAAAAAGATCGAACCGAATCTGGCAAGGCCGGTTTATATTTTCACAGTAGGGGGGTATAAATTTAACGGTGATTTGAATCAATCGTCTGCGCCATAAGTCGCTTGATCATACTAAGAGAATAAGCAGCATTTGTCGCTGAAAATCGGTTCCGTGACAAAGCTGCTTATTCTTTTCCTTCAGTCCCCAGAAGATAATCCGCAGAAACATGAAAGTAGTTTGCAATAGTAACAATCTCATAATTCGGAACAAACCGCTTCCCTTGCTCAATCCTTAAAATCGTCATATCTGTAAATTCAAACCCTTCGGTCTGCAGCCGTGCGGCGAGCATTTTCTAAGAAATCCCCTGGGGTTTCTGCAATTCTTTCAGTTTATTCCCTATGATATTCTTCGGGTCACCATTCCAGTAAATCTTCATTCCTTCCCTCATTTCTAAAGATGCAGTATTTAGGATTGATTTTACCGAATCGAAATGGTAATATACTTCTAAAAATGAAGTTTTTAAAAATAAGCAAATTATATGAATTGATTACAATAATTAAGGTATGTTTATCATATAGAAATGGAAGGATAACTATGGAAATGCAGAACATTGTCTGGGAAAAAATAGGAACGGTCCTGAATACCTTGCACTGTGAGGATGTGAAAAGGGAAAGCTACATCCGGCTGCCGGAGGCAGAGAAGGCATTAAGGCTTAAGAAAGAGACAGAGAGAAAAATTGAAGATATGTTGGGAATAGTAACAACTGATCAGAAAACATGTATTGAAACTATATCGACAGCCTGAACCACCAGGCCTTTTTTGTCATTAGCGGATGAAAACTATAGGTATACAGAGAAAAGGCGAATATGATGAGTATCTTGCAATTTTTTCCTCATGTTCCAGCGGGCTTTTAGTGAAGATGAAATGAGGATAGTGCTTCGAGATAGATGTATTGAATTCACGATCAATTTACTTGAAGAAGAGAATACAATTGAGAGGGGAATTCAGTATTTGATTGATTGTTATAAGCAGGAAACGATAATCTTATATCACACCAAACAATAAATAAGTTTATTAGCAATCATAATGCAAATCTAACAGTAATGGGAAATGGAGAGCACTGATTTCATACAGTTGAACAGCTTGCCTTTTTAGATAGTTGGATGAAAAAAGCAATGCGATAACTGCCAGTTTGTCGGGCAATTACCTAATAGGAATAGAGTTAAAAAAAG
>CAMUJH010000107.1 GCA_947089145.1 uncultured Hungatella sp.
CAGCTCCCAGGTCGGTGAGATGTTGGACAGCTCCCGGGTCGGTGAGATGTTGGACAGCTCCCAGGTCGGTGAGATGCGGGGCAGCTCCCAGGTCGGTGAGATGCGGGGCAGCTCCCAGGTCGGCGAGATGCGGGGCAGCTCCCAGGTCGGTGAGATGTTGGACAGCTCCACAGCACGAGATTTAAAAAATTATCCCAATATAAAAATCCTTATCCCAAAGGATGGCAAGTTTGAGATGGTAGCACACAAAAAGCATGAGGTGGAATCTTGAGAAAGTTAATGAGGTCTGTTGCAAAGGCAAATATGAAGAGGCTTGGAATCTGCCAGCCGTGCAAAAACAAGACAGGTAGGAGCTATTTCGCCCAGTTCCGGCGGCAGTATGTATAGGAAGGAGGTGAATCTGTTGTACATGCCACCATTTGTATGTGGTCTTGTGGTTGGCGTTGTTGGCACTATGATAGTTATCGTAACATTAGCACTGTTATACAGTGATAAAACGAAAGAAAAGAAATAAGCCCCGGCAGTGCAGCAACACCCCAGGGCATGGCAACCAACTGGATAGGAGCTGATTGCAGGATTATATTACCATATTTTTCTGCAAATGGCAAGTATTTTTCGAACGTTTGTTTGTAATTTTGGAGGAATTTATAGACATTGACAACAAAAAGCGGGATTTCCCGAAAATCCATCATGGGAAAAGCTGATAAACCTGTGCGCCGTCCTTATGTCTGAGAATGAGCAGTATAAAAAGGGATGGGCGATGGAGATGGCCACGCAGGCCAAACAGAATGCAAAGCGGTGGTTTATCGCCTGGGTGATTACCTTGGGTGCCCTGGTTGGAACCAATGCAGCGTGGCTACATGCTTTCCGGTCCTATGAATATGTTTCCCAGGATGGGAACGGGTTTAATAATATCAATACTGGAGCGCAAGGAGACTTGAATAGTGGGACAGAGAGCCATGATTAAAAAGAAGGGTAAAAAGAGTAAGGGAGTGAAGAGGAGAAAACGGAGGTGATACATAGTGGAATTTCCGAAGGAAGTCATGAAAATATCTGAACTTCGGAAGATGGGTTTTTCAAAGGAATACTTAATGAAAATCTATAGAAATCCAAAGCAGAATTTTTCTCGCAAGTTGGATTCTACAAAAAGAAATAGCCCTATAGTCTTTCATACAAAAGAGCTTGAAAAGTGGATACTTAAAGACATTAAGGCCCAGGTTCGGGCAATGCCGAGGGGAGGTTGAAGGATGCGCAGCTATCAATACATCCCCTTCCCTGAGCTACGCCGGCAGTATGAACGCCGTTTGAAACTCCGCAGGATGCAGGCTGATTTCTTCATGGCTACTGTCATTTCGGCGGCATACGGCATCATGACGGGGCTTATGCTGGCCGGTGTGTGGGTTGAATTTTAAATCATGAAAGAAAGGATGGAGAATTATGGCAGATAACAAATTGAATACTCAGGAATCCAGAACGGCGACTTTAGTGCCTTATGACTTGGCCCTCCTGGTAAGGTACGAGGGTAGCGCTGTGGATGACGAAGCAAAGCGCTTACGGACCACAGTGCTTTCAAAAGAGGGAATGGACACCAAGGACACTTTATTTGCGCTGGCTGGCGCTTCCGTGCAGTGTGTGGTGGAACTGGCAGGAGAAAGCAAAGAACGGCGGGCCGGACTCCTTGCGGCGTATATGACGGCATTTGTAGATATGGAGCTGGAACTTGCGGGAGCGGAAGCCATGGAAGAGGTATCCAGAACGATCTTAGAAGAATGTGACAAGGGACAAGGAGGCGAATGCGTTGTTGACGAAAGCGCAGCGTCTGGAAGTCGAGAACTACGTGCTGAGGCACATGATAGACCAAATAGAGAGGCCTTCTGACAAGCAGGAGCGATCACATGAGCAGACGCAAAAACGGAACGAGCGGGGCAGCCGCTATGCTTGGACTTAACCCCTACGGCTAGGGCAACGGCGGCAAAAGAAAACGCCCCAAAGGAATGGCATCTCCTACAGGGGCATATAAAATAACTCATGGTAAAAATTGTAACAGATGACGGAGGAAAGGTCAATGGGTGAAATTCCATATTCGAATGAAAAGCACTACAAACAGGAGCGATTCAGCGTGACGTCTCAGCACCTTTCAGAGTTTAATAACGAGAATGAAAAAGCTATGATAAATGGTATGCTGCCAGACGGAAATGAGAGCATGATTGACAGTACCACAATGTTCTCCTCTGGTGATGTACTTGTGGTTGGAGACGCTGCCCCGATTCCCCTTATTCGGAGAAGGTAAACCGCTATTTGGAAGATTAAGCCTCCATGGTTTATGTGTCACGACATAACCTTTGGATAAATAAAGTTATCAGAAAGAAAGGAGAATTATGGAAAACGTAAATTTAAGAGAGCTGGCAAGTGGCGCTGTGCAGGAAAAGTTTGAGCAGGCCATGGAAAAGGTGATTGCCAACATGCAGGACCAAAACACTCCATGGAAGAACAAGCGGGCTATTACTATCCGGCTTACATTCGAACAGAATGAAGACAGGGACGATGCTACGGTAAATGTTTCTGTAGACACCAAGGTAGCCCCAGTAAAACCAATTAACACACGTATGGCTATTGGCGTGGACTTAGAAACAGGAAAGGCGTATGCCCAGGAATACGGAAGCCAGGTCCGTGGTCAGATGTCATTTACCCCAAGTCCCCAGTTCCCGCCAGAGCTTTTGATTGACGGAAAAACGGTGGATACGTCTACCGGAGAAATCAAAGAAACTGAAAACGTAGTGGATTTTAGAGCCGCAAAGCAGGCATAAGGAGGAAAATTATGGATTTAACAAGAGACGCATTACAGTACATCGTTGGGCTGAATAAAGCTGAGGCTGTTGAGATTAATGGTGAAGCCTATACAGATAGGAGTGTTTTTCGGGTAGATCGGGAGCTTCGGGCAAAACCGGTTGAGATGAGCACGCTGACAAGCCTGCTGGATTACCTGAAGGCGGACATCGACAAATCGACGGATAAGATGTTGGTGCAGGTATTTTCCCCCACATCCGTCCGTGTAATCTCTATGCTGGATACAGACAGGAAACGGGAATGCCTGGTGGATGTTTCTGCTTCTGTCCCGGACTTTGAATATGGCCGCTATATGGATCAGGAGAGTTTTATCATCTCCCTGCAGGCGAAGTTCCTTCCAGGAGAAGACAGAGATTTGCTTCTTAAGTTTTCCGGCACAGTAAAGGATGAATCTATTGCGGAGTATGGAGACAACGGCGTGACCCAGAAGGCCACAATCAAAACAGGGATATCCACGGTTGGCGACGCTATTGTTCCAAACCCTGTTGCCCTGCGTCCATTCCGCACCTTTGTGGAGGTAGAGCAGCCTGAAAGCAGATTTGTCTTCCGGATGCGGCAAAGGGACGGAAGAGGCGTGGAATGTGCTGTATTCGAAGCGGATGGCGGAGCCTGGAAGAATAAAGCTATGGAGAGGGTAAAGGAATACCTGAAGGAAGGTCTTAAAGACTTCCCTCAGTATACAGTGATTTCTTAACAGGGACTTTGGTGGGAGCCTTTTAATGTCGGACAGAAAGGCTCTCACCGTGGAGAGTTAAGGATGGCATTGTCAGGTTCGTATAAAGTTTTGCTGCTGGAGGAATGGGACGATGCGAGAAATCAGGAAAGAGAGGATTGAAAAGTTGGCTGTCACATTCTGCTTGCTGCTTATAGCGGTCAAGATGGTTTTAAACTGGGAGGAACGCAGGGCAGTGAATGATTAAGATTGGTTTTTATTGGGAGGTGAGGCTTTGAGGCTGCATGCGGGAGGTATCAGGGATGCCTAACCGGATTATTAAAGAGTCTATCAATGAAAGCCGTTCCCTTTCGGAATTAAGTTTCTTTGCTGAGGATTTATTTAAGAGGTTGATTACCTATGCGGATGACTACGGAAGATTTAATGCAGACTATCAAATCATCCTTGCAAGACTGTATCCAAGGGAGATGCAGATTGTAAGTGAATCCGATATTGAAGATGCACTAATTGAACTATCCGGAGCGGGCAAAATAGGATTCTACACATCAAATCCGAGAAAAGAGATTTATGGATGCTTCCCGAATTGGAGCATCCACCAAAGGGTAAGGGACAGTAAAAACAAGTTTCCCGATCCGGGTGACACGAGCATAAACGACTGGTACCTGCGGCGTTTTATTCCCATGAAATTAAAGCAGTTGATTATTGAACGGGATGGCTTTAAATGCAGGCTGTGCGGCAAATACATTTCTACCGTGCAGGACAGCCGCAGGCTGATTAAGATGGGAGCCGGATTGTACCATATAGAGCATATAGTTCCCGTAAACCAGGGGGGAAGGGCGACAGAAGAAAATTTACAGCTTACATGTCCACACTGCAATTTAAGCAGAAAAAGAACATTTTCCGTTGAAGAGATATTGGAAATGCCATTATGCGGCGAACAAAAACAAGTTGCGGCAGATTGCGGCGAACAGAAAAAAGTTGCGGCGGATTGCGGCTATAATCCAATCCAATCCGAATCCAATCCAAAAACGAATACAAACGCGTATGCGATAAAACCCGTGGAACGCTTCGAGGACTTTTGGGGTGCGTACCCGAACAAGCAGAGGAGGCATCTGGCCGAACAGGCGTATTGCGATCTGCTGATTTCTGGAGCCGTCACGGAGGACCAGCTTGTTTTGGCTGCAACAAACTATGCGGCGTACATAAAGGACTCCAAAGACAAGATGTTTTTGCCGAACAATTTTCTGAACAAGCGCATCTTTGAGGATTATCTGACCGCCAAGTCCGGCAGAGCGCCGCAAAAGGAGGGGGAGGGGCCAGAGTCAGAGCCTGAGGAGGAACTGGTGGGCGAAAACGAGGAGTGGTGGAGATATGGGCCTAACGGCTGGGAGGAATAGGGATGTATGAGTTTAAAGAGCGTGACGCGTTTGATTTTGCAAGGCATATCCACGCCCAGACAAGGGAGCATAACGGGGAGCTGTTTTTTCGTCTGTGCCCATACTGCAGCCCCAAGCCGTCACGGGACAACCTCAGCACGTTCTCGATTAATTTAAAAACCGGGCAGTTTAAATGCCTGCGAGCGTCCTGCGGCGTGTCCGGGAACATGCTCACGCTATCCAAGGATTTTGACTTTTCCCTGGGAAACGAGGTTGATGAATACTACCGGCCCCGGCGGCAGTTCCGCAGGATAAAAACTCCGGAAAAACCCATTGAGCCCAAGCCGGAGGCGGTTGCTTACCTGACTGGCAGGGGGATTTCCGAGGAAGTAATAAAAAAATATCAGATAACCGTGCAGACCAAGCATCCAAACATCTTGGTATTCCCCTTCTTGGATGATGGCGGCAGTCTGCAGTTTGTTAAATACCGCAAGACGGATTTTGACCGAAGCAAGGACAAGAACAAGGAATGGTGCGAGGCTGACTGCAGGCCCATCTTGTTCGGGATGGCCCAGTGTAATGGCAAGTTTGACAGGCTGGTCATTACCGAAGGCCAGATTGACAGTTTGTCCGTGGCGACGGCAGGGATTGAAAACGCCGTGTCCGTTCCCACGGGAGCCAAGGGCTTTACCTGGATACCCTATTGCTGGGACTGGATAAACAAGTTCCATGAAGTGGTGGTGTTCGGGGATTATGAGAAAGGGCGCATAACGCTTCTGGAGGAATTGTCCTCCAGGCTTAAATGCACGGTGAAGCATGTCCGGGAAGAGGATTACAGGGGATGCAAGGATGCCAATGAAATCATGCAAAAATATGGACCCGGACAGATAAGGGAGTGTGTTGAGCATGCGGCGATCGTACCGGTTAAGCATGTGATTGCCCTGTCAGATGTAGAGGACGTGGACATTTTCAAACTGCCCAAGCTGGAGACGGGGATAAGGCAGCTTGATCGGCTGCTGTATGGGGGCCTGCCTTTTGGCGGGGTGGTCCTGATATCCGGCAAGCCGGGGGAGGGGAAGTCCACGCTGGCAAGCCAGATTCTGGTGAACGCAATCCATCAGGAGCATAAATGTTTTGTTTACAGCGGGGAGCTGCCAAACTATTTGTTTCGTTCCTGGATTGATTTTCAAATCGCCGGAAAGAGCCGTATTACGGAATACCAGAACAAATGGGGCGACCGGAATTATAAGGTGTCCGGTACGAACCGGGAGTTGATTGCTGACTGGTATCGGGAAAAATGCTTTTTGTATGACAACCGGGTTATTGAGGGAGAAGAGAAAGAAAGCCTGCTGGAGATTACGGAAAATGTCATTATGCAGTACGGAGCAGACGTGATCCTGCTGGATAATCTGATGACGGCGCTGGATCTAGATCCGGGGAAGGCGTTTGACAAGTATGACAGGCAGAGCTTGTTTGTAAAGAAACTGGCAAGGCTGGCTCTGAAATATAATGCGCTGATTCTTTTGGTGGCCCACAAGCGGAAAAATAATTATTCAAGCAATGAAAATGATGAGATAAGCGGCAGCGGAGACATATCGAACCTTGCCATGCTCACAATCGCTTACGAGAAGGACGGGGAGCTTGAAGAGGGGCAGAGGCGGCTGAAGGTGTCTAAGAACCGCTTGTTTGGAAAGACGGAAACGAAGGGGTATGTGCTTCATTATGATGAAAAATCCAAAAGGATATATGGGGAGGGCGATGATCCGGAATTTGATTATGGGTGGGATAAAATAAATGATGGCTTTGTCAAGGTGGATTCCAGTGAGGATATCGTGTTTGATTAAGGATATCAGAATCCGGTTTCTGAAAAGGAAGCAGAGAAAGATGATGGAAAACTATGAGGTTATGGAGGATATCCAAAGAGAATGCCCGGAATTATATGCGGCATGTCAGAGAGAAATGAATGCGTCAGACTGGAGAGAGGAGCTTGTGAGAAGAAAACTTTATGAGCTGGGCAGATCGGATTAATCCGACTGCATGTGTTGCAAGTATGGGGAAGGAATCATGACGAATGAGCAGGTGAGTGAAGGTTTTACAAAAGTTTATAACCGATTTTGGAACAGGTATAAAAATAATGTTCCAGAAAAGGATTCCGTGGAGTGGGACAGACTCCACGCCCAAGCATCTTCTCTGCGTAAGGATTATCCATTTTTAGCCGGTACTGTTACTGATCTGGAGGAGGAACTTGATCAAAGAATGAGAAGGAGTGGGAGGTATGGTTCTGTACCTGGAGGTGTCGAAAGACCGGTATGATCTGCCGGTGGCGGAAAGATCGTGCGGGCTGGGACGGATGACGAGGAGGAAGGATGAAGCTAAAAGAGATATATGAGCCATTGAGGCCGTTAATCGAGAAGATGGACCTGGTAGACGTAAAGATCTATCCGGGGATGGACGGGGAGGTCAAAGAGGTGCTGCTGAAATACGTGCCTGGCCAGGGGGATGGAAATGCAATTTGTGAGAAACGGCCGTACATGCCACGAGATGAGGACAAGATCTGGTCATGAGAGCGGTACTAAAATACCCTGGAAGCAAGTGGGGCCTTGCGAAGTGGATCATCGGCCATTTCCCGAAGCATCACAGCTACTTGGAACCTTATTTTGGTTCGGGGGCCGTCCTGTTTAACAAGCCCAGATCCAACATAGAGACGGTAAATGACCTGGACGGCAACGTGGTGAACCTGTTCGAGTGGATTAAGCATGACCCGGAACGCCTGGCCCATGAAATTTATTTCACGCCATACTCCCGGCAGGTCTATGAAGATGCCTTTGCGACGGTAGCAGAGGACAGCCTGCAGAAAGCAGTTAACTTTTACATACGGCTGCAGATGGGACATGGTTTCCGCACCAATGGAGAGAAAGTAGGCTGGAAAAATGACGTGCAAGGCCGGGAGCGGGCCTATGCGGCAAAGGACTGGTGTGAGCTTCCGGAAAAGATCCTGCGGGCGGCCGAACGGCTGCGGGGAGTGCAGATAGAGTGCCGGCCGGCGGTGGAGGTGATACGGCGCTTTAATTCCCCCAAAGTGCTTATTTATGCGGACCCTCCCTATGTCCTGCATACAAGGCACGGGAAGCAGTACCGGTGTGAGATGGATGACAAGGATCATCAGGAACTTTTGGATGTTCTGATGGATCATAAAGGGCTGGTGCTGCTTTCCGGGTATGATAACGCCCTGTACAATGACTGGCTGAAGGGGTGGCGCAGGGAAGAGACAGTAAGCTATTCCCAGACGGCATCCAGAAGAAAAGAAATTTTGTGGATGAACTTTGAGCCGGAAGAGCAGATGAGTTTTGTGGGGATTTAGGAGGAGCGTCAACATGAAAAAAATGGATAAGGAGACAGGTGCACGGGAATTCCTTCAAGTGATTCTCAAAAGGCATCCAACCCTTGCCCCTTGCTTAAACTGCCCACATTCAAATGGCGAGTGCGTTGA
>CAMUJH010000108.1 GCA_947089145.1 uncultured Hungatella sp.
TCCCGCAAACTGTGACGCACATCTGACGGAAAGCAATTTTCAAACACGCTCTAGTCCTTCACTTCCCCAATGTCCCTCAAGTATCTCTTCAGGGCGTCCTGCCAGGACGGCAGCGGTTCAAATCCCATTTCCTCCAGTTTGGACTTATCCAGTCTGCTGTTTCCCGGCCGTTTTGCCTTGGCGGGGTACATGTCGCTGCTGACAGGGCTTACCTGTATGTGAATGCCTGCCTCCTTAAAAATTTCACAGGCAAACTCATACCAGCTGCAAAGCCCCTCATTGGTAGCGTGATAGCAGCCGTATTTCTCTGTTTCTATCATATCAGCCAAAAGCCTTGCCAGGTCATACGTATACGTGGGAGAGCCGATCTGATCATCCACTACAGTAATGCTGTCCCTGGTCTTCCCAAGGCCAAGCATGGTCTTAATAAAGTTCTTCCCGTTAACCCCAAATACCCAGGCAGTGCGGACAATGAAATATTTTTTTAATGACTCTGCTGCCAGTTCCCCTTCGTATTTGGTCTGACCATAGACATTTAACGGTTCCCGCTTGTCGTCCGGCTTCCACGGCCTGGTTCCCTGGCCGTTAAACACATAATCCGTGCTGATATACAAAAGCTTGCAGTCCAACTCCCTGCAGACTCCGGCAATGTTTTCCGTGCCCAGGCCATTGACCCGGCGGCACAGTTCCTCATTGTCCTCCGCCGCATCCACCGCCGTGTAAGCCGCGCAGTGGATCACTCCGTCCGGAGCGCATTTTGTAAGGACCTGCCTTACGGCCTTATGGTCCGTAATATCCATGTCGTCTATGTCAACGCCTATGGCAGTGTGCCCTCTCTTTTCCAGCTCATTTACCACATCATAGCCCAGCTGCCCTTTTACGCCTGTTACCAGTATTTTCATAATCTATTTTCCACCTCTGATTTCTGTCCGCTTTCTGCCTATTCCAGCCGCTCTCCATACATCTTATCAAAATAGCTGGTATACTCCCCGGAAATAATATGCTCCCACCACTCTCTGTTGTCCAGATACCACTGAATGGTCTGCTCAATGCCTGTATCAAACGTATATTCCGGCTTCCATCCCAGCTCTGTCTCCAGTTTGGCAGGATCAATGGCATACCGCATATCGTGGCCCGGTCTGTCTGTCACAAACCGAATCAGGCTTTCCGGTTTCTTCAGGGCACGGAGAATGGTCTTTACCACCTCCAGGTTTGTTCTCTCATTGTGGCCGCCAACATTATACACCTCTCCCACGCGGCCTTTGCGGATAATCAGGTCAATGGCCCGGCAGTGATCCGACACATGAAGCCAATCCCTGACATTCTCTCCTTTTCCGTACACCGGAAGCTCCTCATCCGCCAGCGCCCGGCTGATGATCAGGGGGATCAGCTTCTCCGGGAAATGATACGGCCCGTAATTGTTGGAGCATCTGGATATGGTAACCGGCAGGCCGTATGTCCGATAGTAGGCCAGGACGAACAGATCCGCGCTGGCCTTGGAAGAGCTGTAGGGGCTTGAGGTGTGGAGAGGCGTCTCCTCTGTAAAAAACAGATCCGGCCTGTCCAGAGGCAAATCGCCGTACACCTCGTCTGTGGACACCTGATGATACCTTTTTACCCCGTATTTTCTGGAAGCGTCCAGAAGCACCCTGGTTCCCATTACATTAGTCTGGACAAAAATCCCCGGATCGGTAATGGATCGATCCACATGGCTCTCCGCCGCAAAATTTACCACAATGTCAAACTGCTCTTTCTCAAATAAATCCATAATAAAAGGCTCATCGGCAATGTCGCCTTTTACAAACTTATAGTTGGGCTTATTCTCCACAGGCTTTAATGTCTCCAGGTTGCCTGCATAAGTCAGCAGATCCAGGTTCACGATCTCATCGTCCGGATATTGATTTACCATATGATGGACAAAATTGCCGCCGATAAAGCCTGCGCCGCCTGTTACTAAAATTTTCATCTTTTACGTTCCTCCGTTTTTAAATTATGTACTCTCCAAGTCTCTCTGTGCCTGATTTTGTGAGATAGTTTTTTGTCAGATGTACATAAATTTATGAGGCGCACGTGGGACGTACGTTGATTAAATTTATGTGCATCTAACGGAAAATCAGCCGCAAAGGCAGGTGCAGAAGAGATTTCGAAAGTACATGAAGCTCTGCAGCCCCATTGACAGGGTAATGCCAGTGAAAGCTTCCTGTTTAATTGTCAATAAATTTCCCTGCCAGCACATCCAAAAGATACTGCCCGTACTGGTTCTTCTTCAGAGGCTCAATATTTTCCATCAGCTGATCTCTGGTGATCCAGCGGTTTAAGTAAGCGATCTCCTCCAGACATCCGATCTTCCGGTGCTGATGGGATTCCATGGTGCGCACAAAATTTGTGGCGTCTACCAGGGACTCATGGGTTCCTGTATCAAGCCAGGTAAATCCCTGTCCCAAAAGCTCCACGTCCAGCTTTCCGTCCTCCAGATAAATGCGGTTCAAGTCCGTAATCTCCAGTTCGCCCCGGGCCGAAGGCTTCAGGTTTCTGGCATACTCCACCACTTTATTGTCATAGAAATAAAGCCCTGTTACGCAGTAATTGGATTTAGGCTTCTGAGGCTTCTCCTCAATGGACACTGCCTTCCCGTCTGAGTCAAACTCCACGATGCCGAACCGCTCCGGGTCATCCACATAGTAGCCGAATACCGTGGCTCCCTCCTGCTTGTTGGCTGCCCGCAGAAGCCGTTTTTTCAAGCCGTGGCCTGCAAAAATGTTGTCACCGAGAATCATGGCTACATGGTCGCTGCCAATAAAGTCAGCCCCGATAATAAATGCCTGGGCCAGTCCGTCAGGAGACGGCTGAACCGCATACGTAAGGCTGATTCCGAATTGATGCCCGTCACCTAGAAGATGTTCAAACCTGGGCGTATCCTCCGGCGTGGAGATAATAAGGATCTCCCGGATTCCTGCGCTCATAAGCACAGACAGGGGATAGTAGATCATAGGTTTATCGTAAATGGGAAGCAGCTGTTTTGATGTTACGGTTGTCAGCGGGTACAGCCTGGTTCCTGACCCGCCGGCCAAAATAATACCCTTCATAGTGTGTCCTCCAGTCCTTTGGTTTAAACACATTATAAAGGGTTACGTTACGTCACTGTCAAGGGGTTTTCCATTTTTTTCTGCAATCATCTATTTTATTGCGAGTCTGAAGCACGCTCTAGTCCGCCTGTCCGCTGCATACGAACAGCCCCGCCATCTTACTGATTTTGATTCCGCCCTGCTCCTCAATCTTTTTCTGCAGAAACCTTTTAAATTCCTGCTGTCTTTTTCCCAGGATCTCTCCCTGGTTTCCATGGCAGGACATAATATAGTCAAGAAGGGGCCCCGCCTCTTCCACCAGAAGGTAGTCCTCATACATCGCCTTTTCCACCTGGCCGAACACTTTCCTAAGCATATCCTCCCCGTTTTCCAGCCCGAACAGTTCATACAGGGCAACATCAGACAGGGTAATCCTGGAATCAAATTCCTGAACCAGCAAAGTGACCTCCCTCATGTGCTCCTTCCCGTAAGTGCTGCAGTAAAACACTCCGTCTTTTTTCAGCACCCGGCGTATTTCCCTTAAAGCCCTGTAAATGTCCTTTACATAAAACAGCACATGGTTGGCAATGATGCCGTCAAACACGCTCTCTTCATAGGAAAGCTTCTGACAGTCCTCAGTTTCAAATATGAGACAGCCTCTCCCGCTTTTTTCCAAGGCCTCCGCCGCATCCTCCACCATGCCTGCAGACGCATCGGTCACATGAATCTCCTTTTTTTTAAGGATCTTTGCAGGCACCTGCTGCCACAGCTGCCCGTTGCCGCAGCCCACCTCCAGGATTCTCTCCATGCTTTCAAACGGGATCTGCCCTGCAATCCAGGAAAACCAGTCCACCGGATTATGGGAAAACCGCCTGTGCAGGCCGATTCTGGCATTGATGTTTACAGACGTCTTATACTGCTCCACCACGGCGTGTTCCATGTTGGTAATGTGGATCAGATTCAGAATATTATTCCAGTCAATGGAGCCGGACTCCTCCACCATGCGGGAAGTGTCCTCCAGGGTCTGCTCCATCATCTCCAGATGGCGTATCCGCTTGCGTATCAGCTCCTTCTGCAGCCTTAAGGAGTGAGCCATGTCTTCCCTGTCATCATTAATAGTCAGGGCCATGATTTCCTCCAGGGAAAATCCCAGATATTTCAAAGACAGGATCTTCTGCAGCCGCCCAAAATCCTCGTCTGTGTACATACGGTATCCTGCCTCGCTGACTCTGCTTGGCTTTAAGATCCCCTGCTTGTCATAAAAGCGGATAGTGCGGATAGTTACATTGGCCTTTCTGGCAAATTCTCCTGTCGTGTAGTAGCCGCCAGTCATCTTCTTTTGTCCTTTCTGAGAATGTCAGCCTAATCCTCCTGATCGTCCTCCAGAAGCCTTAATCCTGCCGTGCTGCTGACCGGAAGCGAGAAAATAATGGATTTCGCCTTGCTCTCCATTCCGGCCTGGCTCATAACCGCCTTCATAATCTCTGATCTCTGGCCGGTCTTGGACACAATAAAAATAATCTCCTTTTCCGACGCCAAAGACACGCCGAAAAAGCTTTCCGCCCTCTCCATGCCCGTCCCCCTGGCATGAATCACCGTGCCGCCGCCTGCCCCTGCGCTTTTGGCTGCATCCATTACCATATTGCTGTATCCCTGGTTGGCAATGACCACCAGAAGCTCCCGAGTCGTATCCTTCAACGTCCCTTCCTCCTCTTTCACAAAGTCCTGCTGCTCCGTCAGAAATTTTATCTCCCGTTTGCCTCCGATGCTGGCCATAGGCACTGTAAATGCAATTCCCGTGCCAGGCACGTCGATGCGGAAACGCTTCTGCAGCCCTTTTTTCACTTCGGTCCATGTCTCTCCTGTCACCACTGCAAACATCACGGCTTTTTCCGCTGATTCAAGCCCGAAGTAATCCATAACCTCGCTGGCCGCCGTGCCCCGCCCCAGGGTAATCAGGTTTACCATCACCCCTTCTTCCTTATAAAATCCCAGGAAATTAGGCAGCATATTCCGATTGGTAATGGTGGTCATCATATAAAGTTCACTCATCCTTAAGCCTCCCTACAGTTCAATGATATCGTAATCTCCGAAAGCTTCCAGCCCCGGGTCTGTCCGGACAGCTTCCTCTCCCACTGCTGCCCGCCTGGTCTGAAACTGATAGAGAAGCCCTAAAGCCTGAATGGTGATCAGCGGCGTCATGGCCACCATGGCCACCACCCCGAATGCATCCCTTACCAGATTCCCTCCCACTGCCTGGCAGGCCCCCATGGCAAAGGGAAGCAGAAATGCCGCCGTCATAGGCCCTGACGCCACGCCGCCTGAGTCAAAGGCAATGGCCGTAAAAATTTTAGGCACAAAAAATGTAAGAATCATAGCCAGGCCATATCCGGGAATCAGATACCACAAGATGGAAATCCCTGTCATAACCCTGGTCATGGCAAGTCCGATGGACACCGCCACGCCGATGGAAAGGCTCATTTTCATGGCCGTGCCGGAAACCGCCCCATCTGTCAGTTCCTCCACCTGCTTCATCAGCACGTAAACCGCCGGCTCTGCCAAAACGATAAAATATCCGATCACCATGCCCACGGGAATAATGATCCATTTTTGTGGAAGTCCTGCCAGGGTCTGCCCAAGAAAGCTTCCTGCAGGCATAAAGCCCACGTTGGCCCCGGTCAAAAATACCACCAGCCCCACATAGGTGTACACCAGACCCACCAGTATCCTGCCCAGGGACCGCCTGTCCATTTTTAAAGCAATCATCTGGAAAATGCCGAAAAAGATCAGCACCGGCATCATGGACATTCCGATCTCTTTCATGTAATGAGGGATTGATGACGTAAACATCTGCCGCAGGGCAACGGAATTGGCGGCTTCTATGTACTGGCTTGCCGCATAATCGCTGCCTTCCGGCTTAAAGATCATCCCCAGAATCAGAACGGCCAGAATCGGCCCCACAGAGCACAAGGCAACCAGGCCAAAGCTGTCATCCGCCGCATGCTTATCATTTCTAATAGAAGAAATGCCTACGCCCATGGCCATAATAAAGGGGACGGTCATAGGTCCCGTGGTCACGCCGCCGGAATCATAGGCCACTGCCAGAAAATCCCCCGGCACCAGAAATGCCAGCCCTAGAGCCACTCCATAGAGAATCAGCAGCATAGGCGCCAGGGCGATGCCCAACAGCATGCGCACCAGAGCCACCACCAGAAAGATTCCCACTCCCACGGCCACTGACAAAATCAGCACCATATTGGGAATGGAGGGCACCTGCCCTGCCAAGACCTGCAGATCCGGTTCTGAAATGGTAATGACAAATCCCAAGATAAATCCCAGAACCGTAAATACCCACAGTTTCCTGCTTCTGGTCATGCTTCTGCCTACCTGCTCTCCCATGGGAGTCATGGAGATCTCAGCCCCCAGGGTAAAAAACATCATGCCCACAATCAGAAACACGGCTCCCACCAAAAATTCCATGACGATCCCCGGAGGAACCGGAGCCACGCTGAAACACAAAAGCAAAACAATCCCCACCACCGGGAGAACCGCTTTAAATGCCTCTTCCAACTTTTCCTGAAGCTTTGGCTTCATCATTCTCAAACCTGCGTCCTCCTTGCTGTTTTTTCGTTATCGGCCGTGCCATTATTGTTCCTGGCGCCTAACGGACGGCATCCTCTGGCAGCCGCTTAAAATCACCTATGGCCATGGCAGCCTCTGTCACAGCCATAGCCTGCCATAACGATCAGATCAGCGCCATACTGCGGCTGCGGCAAATGCGCCAGTCCCTTGCCTTTTAAACGTCAATATGGTAATTATACATGAGGAATCCCTGAATCCCAAGCTTTTGGATTGTTAAAATTTCGTTAACTTCTCTTTTATGCACTCTGCAGGCACCGCTTCAAAAACAGGTAAGGGGCTTTCTCCTCCATACCCGTACAAATGAAAAGCATTATGATATTTATGGGGACGAGGAGATGATTTGGGAAAAGATTTGAATAAAGCCGATTCCCGGATGTGTTAGGTTCACCTTATCAGTCCATAGGGTATTTAATGAAAAGGCCAACAGTGAGAACTATGGGCCTGTATTTTACACCGTCTGAAGTCCTGCCAGCCGCTCCACTTCCGTCACGCTAAGTCCCGTATCTTCTGCAATTTCCTCAACCGTCTGCTTTCCCCTTTTCATTAACCGAAGTGCCGTCTCTCTCTTATTTTGACTAATTCCCTGATTTAAAATAGTTCTTGCGCTCGTTTCAATCAATGCCCCGCTCATCATATCACCTACGCCTTTCTGCACATTCTCATACTTTTGTGCAATCTCTTTAATTACATCACCGGAAAGCTCAATGATCGTCCGCTTATCAAACGCGCCGATCACTCCTTCCTCTTCCAGTCCATCAAGCCTTTCTAAAATCTTCCCATACTCCGCCTTTAATTCCGCCAGCTTCTTCTCATTGCTGTTATACTCTGGAAAACCGTTCTCATGTGAAAAAATGTAAAACGGGATCAGCATTAGCAGGCCTTTTTCAAAAATGACGTCCAGCGAGTAAGTCTGCACTTTCATAA
>CAMUJH010000109.1 GCA_947089145.1 uncultured Hungatella sp.
ATTTAAGCAATTAACGATACAAAAATTCAATACCTATTGGTAGCAGATAGGATCTATAAAGTCAATATTCTTGACTTTCGCAACATGTCAATAGAAGTAACCGAAACAGATTTATCCGTTTGTGATGTTTCTGGGAATGAAATCTTTTCTACGCAAGAATTTAGAGAGTTCCGGATTAAGCTAATTAATGGTAATAGGAATGGGAATGTGATTGATTTTGTGGAGTGGGTGGGGAAGTATAGAGGGGTTAAATAAAGTAGTGCCTTTGAAGGTGTGAGGTCAAAGGCACAAGAGTATGGTTTCTAGGAATAAATTAGGACTTCTATTGGGGATCTTGTTCACTGTCTTGCTCAAATTGTTTATTAAGAGTTTTCCATTTTCCTATCAGTCTGTCGAAAGCTATATAAATTGCAAATGCGTTAGTAAATCCTTTAATAAATTCTTGTTCTATATCTGAAAAAACAAAACAGTTAGCTATAACAGTTAATGTTGTTATTACTGCAAAAACTAAAACATTAAAATCTTTTTTTATTGATTTGTATTCTGTATCATTTAATTTGTGTTTGCCTATTTTATGAAAGCCGTAAAGGAAGAGTGATGTTATCCCTTGGTATGTAATAAATATTAATAATGCAAATATTGTCATATAATTTAAGCTTAAATTTGATAGAAAGTTACAATGAAATAGCACATATGGAACTAATAATATAGAGATTAGTAATGGAAC
Source organism: uncultured Hungatella sp. (assembly GCA_947089145.1). GTDB lineage: Bacteria > Bacillota > Clostridia > Lachnospirales > Lachnospiraceae > UBA3402. Next base: position 728 of record CAMUJH010000109.1, read on the forward strand.
AAACAAAGTAATAAAATATTTATCCATATGTTTAATAAAACTATTAAATTTTACTTTTTCAGACACAATAGATAATAATGTGATTGGGAATATAGCAAAAAGTATAAAAATTATTGATATTATAAATGATAATTTTTTCAAAATTTTAAATTTATTATTATTTTCTTTTTTCTGAAAAAAATATGAACTAAACGCAAAAAATGAAAGTGAAAATGATGTGAAAATAAAGTATCCTAAATATATTTTCATACTATTTTCTGTATTATTAGAAAAAATGAATATAAGTAACAATATAGCAAATAATACTGAAAAAAATGTACCAACACCTATTGCAGATTTATTTGGTTTTTCTTCACTACCATATAAATCACTTATGGTATTGCCTAACATATTCTCAATGATATTATTTAAAATTTTCATAATATCTCCTCTCATATATATCTTTAACAGAACTATATAATTTTAAGAATATTATCTTATCAATGTTATTCTATAGTATAACATAAAAAAATAATAATGTAAATATAAGAACGTTTGATTAGAGTAAATAGAAAGACTAATGATAGACAACAATTAAAAGTATTCCTAGTAACAAGAAAAGCAGATTGGTGTGAAGATGATGCTATTGCAGTTTTGGCGGTAGACAAGTTACATGCCGAACGCTGTGCTAGATGTAATTCTTTTTACTTTACAAAAGGAAAAGTAATAGTTACAAAGATTAAACCAGATAAAGAAAAAGTCATTTTGATTTCAAATGTGGGAGCGTAATTATGAGAAATATTCTTGGAAGTATCAGTACGATAAAGAATTTTATGGGCAATGCAGGTAGAAATACCTGTAATGAATATTTATATAACGCCTTGCTTAATGCTATAGAAAGTATGGAAATGGATGTTGCAATGAAGCCAATCGAAGATAGTTGTGAAGAGAAAACACATTATAAATGTAAGTGCGAATATATATTTCTAACGAAATATTCAGATGGGCATCGAATGGGTAATAAACCAAATTACTGTGAAAGATGTGGACAGGCGATTGATTGGAGCCAAGTAGGATAAATAGGGCAATGAAAGATAGGATTTATATTAACATTTTTGCCAATAAAATATCTGTTTCAATTGTTGAATATTAGAATTTGGGATAATGCTGCATAGCATCCTCAAAATATAAGCTGTACACACGTTTATTTCGCTTATACGGGCTTTTAAGTACAAGGGTAAAGGATTGTAGGGGTAAGGAATATAAAGGCGAATTTAGCTCATGTAATGTGTTGTGTAATTACACTTAAGGTTTCGGAATTGATGTGGAAGACCGGAGACTGATAGCCATTATGTTATGTGAAAAATTAAGTGGCGGATTAGGTATAATAATAGTAGAGCATTGTTATTATGGATTTTAAATTGTGGAGGGATTTATTAATTGGGTAATACGGATAAGCATGAAGACATATCATCAAATAATGATGAACTAAACAAGCTATATGAAATTTATTTGCAGGTGCAGCCTGGTGATCAAACTGCTTTGAACGGACTATTTAGGGAAGCCGCCAGCAGGAATTTGTCCAGGATAGATGAAATGAGCAAAGACTATCGCTTGTCTCATATGGACAATGTTTTGGATACGGAGTCCGTATTAGATAGTGAGAGAAATAATAAGGATCAAGAGTGGATAGATTCCATGCATTCAAAAGTAGTTTTTCAATTTCCATGTTTGAATAAGATGTTGTATAAAAAGAAGAGCATTTTTTTATCCAAGGCAAAAAATACGGGGTATGAGAATGGAAAAAGGAACGGCGGGCATAGCAAATTTTATGAAGGTGAGTATGATGTTTCCGATTTTAATGAAATTATGTATGAAACGGTAATTGAAATATTCAATAGTAAAACGGATGAAGAAAATTGCCTGACTTTGGATGGAAAAAGAAATGCGGGGATGCCAATATACGATGGAGTATCATTGTTAAAGAATATATCTTATTTTACTTCAAGAAAAATAAATAAGAGGGCAAAAGGGAGTTATTTGGATATATCAAATGTAGAATATTTTGCGGAATATTTCAACGAAGAATCGGATATGAAATTCTCCTATTTTGACAGATATGAGTTTAAAAAGTTTTTGGAGGCCGAAGGCAGAGTATCACGCCTGATGATGTATGCCGAATGTTTGGAATGGATAAAACGGTATGATATACAAAAGCTGTTTAAAGTAAGTTCCGGTAATATCAGGACTATTATTGAAACGATCATGAATTGCGATGAGGCTTTTATCGAGGACAAAGAAGAAAATATAAGGATAGGGCCTGGGATGCATTTTGTAACACAGAAAGCCTTGAAGAAATTAATCAAATCAAGGCACAATATAAATATAAAGCAGGAAAACATTTCTAAGAATTTGGAAATTATTGAACAACGATTGCTAGACCACTTGTTGTATTCATTAAATTATAAGATTGGGAAAGCGGGAGAAAGTACAGGAATTTACAGGAAGGAATCCGAACGGTTTTTATATGTATTGGATGTAAAATCGTATATTAAGATATTTAGCCAAATAAACTATGAAATTTATGATAAAAGTATCAATTTTATCAATAACAGCAGTAATAGTATTGACTGTAACAGGTATTTTGCAACAGTAAAAAGGTATGAAGAAATGTTTATGGATTATATTTCTTTAGAAAAAGGAAAAAAGAAATATGATATGATTAATCTGATACTTGGAAATAATGATTTAGTAGATGATAAAAGAAGAGCGTTAACGGATATTGCCAATACCATAATATTTTCTTATCGAAAAAAGGAAGAAAAATATATGGAGGATAAATTGGAAGGTTATAAAGCAAATGGGATTACTAATTGGAATTGCGGCTTTTGGGAGACTGATATAGAGGATAATACTCTGAAAATTAAACTGTGGTCAAGCAGGAATGTAAAAAAGTCAATTCAGCACAGCATACTTAAAGAAAAATTAGTGGTTTATTGTGGATACATGAATTTTTACTTTTGTAATGTGGAAGATAAGATATATTATGGACTCCCTAAAAGCAGACGCATTATTAGCAGAGCAAATAAGAATCATGAAATACTTATGTATAATGTTGGATAAAAAGTGCATTTACTTATATGATTCTACATATATAGTTGAAAGGGTAAGAATGATAATGTCCCATTCAGTTGTGGACGTTTGTTAGATCATACTATTAAGGCACAAAAAAGCCGGGGAGATTGTGGAAGATTCGCCTGGCATAAAACCTTTTGTGCCACGCAAATAACTACTGCTTATGCAGTTAAATATAAATAATCCAATTAGCTGTTTGCTTTTTGGACAAGGCCAATGAGGGGTCATAGCCTTATTGGTCATTACGTATCCCATAACTCCACTATGGATACGGAACAAATAACAATGTAAAAGCCCATATGCATATCCACAATGCATATAGGTGATCCGGAGGGAGGCCCCACACTTCTTCCGGATACGTACTGTAGGGTGCTTACAAATATTTTGTATTTTGCGATATAGTATAAAATTTATTTTTTTATGTCAAAAGCGGAGTATTCTAAGCGAACTAGCGAAACTACTAAAAATATCAGTCACAGACGGCTATAAAGGCATGGGTTTTCAGCAAATTACACAATAAAGGACGCTATCTTACGGTGGTGTCCTTTTTTCATGCCTTTTTCCGGCCTGCTGACTGCGGAAAGGTGGTGAAGCGAAGCCATGCCAGACCCTGCCATGCTGGATTACTTCTATGGCGACGAGGCGGAACAATATACCTTCTACCGGATACCGAAAGTGCTGTTCACTGACCCTGGCTACCGGCGCATATCCTCTGACGCCAAGATCCTCTACGGCCTTATGCTTGACCGTATGGGGTTGTCAGTCCGCAATGGCTGGCTGGACGATTTAAACCGGGTATTTATCTATTTCACCCTGGAGGACGCTTTGGAGTATCTGTGCTGCGGCCATACAAAGGCGGTTTCCCTCTTTGGGGAACTGGATAAGAATGGGCTGATTGAACGAAAGAAGCAGGGCCAGGGAAAGCCCACGATCATCTACGTGAAAAACTTTATCCGGAAACCGGAAATCCAGACTTCCGAAAAACGGAAGTCTAAAGTTCCGCAAACGGGAAGTCAAGACTTCCAGAAAACGGCCACTAATAATACTGAGAGAAATAAAACTGAATTAAGTGATACTGACCTATCAATCTATCCGGCCAGGGAACAGGTGGAAAGCCACGAGCCAACGATAGATGATAGGATTGATAGGATACGGGCTTACCGGAGGTTGATTAAGGAAAATATTGAGTATGACATTACCAGGGAGCGCCTTAGTTATGACGCCGAAATCCTGGACGAAATATTGGACATCATGGTGGATACGGTGTGCGGCACAAAACCCATGGTGCGGATCAGCGGCCAGGACTTCCCTGCGGAGGTGGTAAAGAGCCGTCTGTTAAAACTCAACTCGGAGCATATCAAATATGTGGTGGACTGCTTAAAGTCCAATACCACAAAAGTACGAAATATCCGCTCTTACCTGCTCACCTCCCTCTATAACGCCCCCACAACCATAAGCAGCTACTACACGGCCCTGGTCAACCATGACCTTTACGGCGGCGGGTAACTGCTTTTTTCTTGCCCATACCGGCGCTGCCGGGGAAAGGAGTGTTCCATGAAAAAACCATTCGCTTATATTACCGCTGTCTGGAAGGGCGGCGAGTTTACGGTCGCTGACCAGGCAAGCGTTTACTGCCGGAAAGTTTATGAAGCCGGGTTTACCCCGATCTGCCCGATTCTCTACCTGCCCAACTTCCTGCGGGATTCTATCCCCGCCGAGCATAAGGACGGCATTGACATGGCCCGTGAACTTCTGCGCCGGAGCCATGTCCTGATCGTCTGCGGTGACGAGGTGGATGAGGCGGTGAAGAACGACATCGCTGTTGCCCAGCGGCTGGGTATCACGGCGACCACCCTGGACGGGATCTTAACGATACGTTCCCAGGGAGAAAACCAGGTGGAGCCTTAATGGTTCCCTCCTGCCAGGGAAAGGAGTGGTGACAGATTGCAGGAAGAAATTGAGAACAAATCCGTTGCACTTAGCATTAAAACCACCAAGCTGACCGCCGGCGTGCTGAAGGCGGCGCTCATAAAGGCCCTTGCGGAAATGGAGAAGCAGCGGAAAAACCCAAAAGTCTATAAGGGCAAACAGAGCGTGAAACATCTTGTCCGGCAGGGGGCCGGGGTCAGCAACATTGAAATCACGGGCGGCAATATCAAGTCCTTTGAGAAGGTGGCCCGCAAATACGGCATTGATTTCGCTCTGAAGAAGGATACCTCCACCCAGCCGCCCCGGTATCTGGTCTTTTTCAAGAGCCGGGACGCTGACGCACTGACGGCGGCCTTCCGGGAGTATTCGGGCCGGGTGGTTAAGGACAAGTCCAGGGAAAAGCCTTCTATTTGCAAGCAGCTTATCAAATTGCAGGAGGTGGTCAAAAACATGGCCAAGTCCCTCTCCCGGAACAAACAGCAGGAGGTGGACAGATAATGAAATTAAAAAAGATCAACAAAGCCAAGCTGTTAAAGGCGGCTTTCCCTTATCTCTTTATGGGGTTAATGGCTACCAAGCTGGGGCAGGCGTACCGCATGGCCTCCGGCGGTGACGTGCTGGATCGGATTTTCGGGGCTTTCCTTACAATCGGCCCGGCGTTTGCGAACCCGCTGCCAAGCCTCCACCCCTTTGACCTGCTGGTGGGAGCCTTTTGCGGCGCTCTTTTGTGGTTTATTGTTTACCAGAAGGGCAAGAATGCCCGGAAGTTCCGGCGTGGCGCTGAGTATGGGACAGCCCGGTGGGGGACGGCAAAGGATATTGAGCCGTTTATCGACCCGGATTTTTCCCAGAACATTCTTCTGTCCGACACGGAGCGTCTGACCCTGGGGAAGATCGCTGACCCGGAAAAGAGGAACGTCAACTTAAACGTGCTGGTCATCGGCGGCTCCGGCAGCGGCAAGACCCGCTACCACATCAAGCCCAACCTGCTCCAGATGAATGCCTCGTATGTCTGTTCTGACCCGAAAGGTACCGTGGTCGAGGAGGTGGGTCGTGCGCTGGTGCGGGGAGGGTATCAGATCAAAGTTTTAAATACCATTGATTTCTCCTGCTCCATGCACTATAACCCCTTTGTCTATCTCCACGGGGAAACGGACATTCTCACCCTGGTCACGGTGATTATGACCAACACCCAGGGGGAGGCCAAGGGCGGCGATGATTTCTGGCAGAAGGCGGAGGCCCTGCTGTACCAGGCGCTGATCGCCTACATTTACTATGAGGCCCCGGCGGAGGAAAAGAACATGAACACCCTGCTGGATATGATAAACGCCTGCGAGTGCCGGGAGGATGATGAGAATTTCAAGTCAGCGGTTGACCTTCTCTTTGAGCAGCTGGAGCAGCGTGACCCAAACCACTTTGCGGCACGGCAGTATAAAAAATTTAAAATGGCCGCCGGCAAGACCCTAAAAAGTATTTTAATTTCCTGCGGGGCCAGGCTTGCCCCATTTGACATCGCCGCCGTCCGGGAGATGATGGCTTATGACGAACTGGGGCTTGAGAAGCTGGGGGACGAAAAGACCGCCCTTTTTGCGGTGGTGTCGGACACTGACCCCACTTTTAACTTCCTCTCGGCCATGATGTACTCCCAGATGTTTAATGTCCTCTGCGACCGGGCTTTGAAGGTTTACCATGGCAGGCTCCCCGTCCATGTGACCTGCCTGTTTGATGAGT
>CAMUJH010000110.1 GCA_947089145.1 uncultured Hungatella sp.
GCCCTATAAAAAACAGATATCTTTTCACTACAGACTCGAAACCGCATCCCATACCAGGATCATCCTTCCCCTCTCTGACTGGCTCCACGACCAAACTCGCCGATTTACTCACTCAATTAAACAGCACTATGACGAATTTAAAGTTCCGGTTTAGGAAAAAGGAGAGGAGAAGACAAGCTGTGGAAGAAAATGTGAAGAAAAGGATATTTCCCGGAGAAAAGATTACGAAGCTTCCGTTTGGCGGCGACTACAATCCGGAGCAGTGGCCGGAGGAAATTTGGGAAGAGGATATGCGGCTGTTTCGGCTGGCAGGCATAGACTGCGTGACGCTGAACGTATTTAGCTGGGCGGCGCTGCAGCCAAGCGAGGATACATATGAATTTGGAAAATTAGACAAGATCATGGATATGGCAAAGAAAAACGGGCTTCATGTGATCCTGGCCACTTCCACGGCAGCCCACCCGGCCTGGATGGCTAAGAAGTATCCGGAAGTGCTCAGGGTGAATTTTGCGGGGATTAAGAGAAAGTTTGGAGACAGGCATAATTCATGCCCCAACAGCCCCGTTTACCGGCGGCATTCCAAAGCCCTGGCAGGGAAACTGGCAAAAAGATACGGGCACTATGACAACATCATTGCCTGGCACATTAACAATGAGTATGGCGGGGAGTGCTACTGCGACAACTGCGAGCGGGCGTTCCGGGAGTGGCTGAAGAAGAAGTACGGGACTTTAAAAGAGCTTAACCGTGCCTGGAACACCAGCTTCTGGGGGCATACATTTTATGACTGGGAGGAGATCGCTGCCCCCAATCTGCAGAGCGAGCATTTTGAGGAGAACAGGACCACGTTTCAGGGGATTTCCCTGGACTACAGAAGGTTTTTTTCCGACTCCCTCCTGGAGAACTTCCAGGCGGAATGCGAGGCAGTAAAAGCGGCGACGCCGCACATACCGGTGACCACCAACCTGATGGGGTTTTATAAGCCTCTGGATTACCAGAAGTGGGGCAGATATATGGATTTCATTTCCTGGGATAATTATCCGGGTGCGGATACGCCGCTCTGGGGAACCGCCATGAGCCATGATCTGATGCGGGGGCTGAAAGGGGGACAGCCGTTTGCCCTGATGGAGCAGACTCCCAGCGTGTGCAACTGGCTTCCCTACAATGCGCTGAAAAGGCCTGGGGTCATGAGGCTTTTAAGCTGGCAGGCAGTGGCCCATGGTGCGGATACGGTGCTGTTTTTCCAGATGCGCAGAAGCATCGGCGCCTGCGAAAAGTATCACGGGGCGGTGATTGACCATGCAGGCCATGAGAATACCAGGGTGTTTAGGGAGGTGCAGGATCTGGGCCGGGAGATTAAGGAATTGGGAGACGTGACCTTGGGAAGCCGGGTTCCCGCCAAAGCGGCCATGGTGATAGACTGGGACAACTGGTGGGCGCTGGAGTATTCCGCAGGACCCAGCACGGATCTGAAATATCTGGACGAAGTGGAGCGGTATTACCGGGCATTTTATGAACTGAACATTCCGATTGACCTGATTTCCGTAAAGGACAGCCTGGACGGGTACGGACTGGTGGTGCTTCCTCTGCTTTACATGGTGAAAAGCGGTTATGAGCAAATCCTTAAGCGATATGTGGAGAAAGGAGGCCGCCTTGTGGCCACGTTCTTTTCCGGCATTGTGGAGGAACATGATCTGGTGGTGACAGGAGGATACCCGGGGCGCTTAAGGGAGATTTTCGGAATATGGGTGGAAGAGTCAGATGCGCTGCCTCCAGGGGAGAAGAACGGATTTGTCTGGAACGGGAAGCATTACCCGGCAGAGCTTCTGTGCGATATTATGCACTTGGAAGGGGCAAAGCCCGAGGCGGGGTACGAGTCGGACTTCTACGCCGGAACGCCGGTGATTGCCTGCCATGATTTTGGAGCCGGAAGGGCCTGGTATGTGGGAACCAGGAGCAATGATGAGTTTTACCGGGACTTTATCAGGAATGCGGCAAAGGATGCGGGGGTCCAGGAAATCTGGGCCTGTGTAGAGGGCGTGGAGGTTATGAAGCGGTGCAGCGGCAGGGAGCAGTATCTGTTCTTCTTAAACCATGGAAGGGAAACGGCGGAATTCTGCGCAGAGGAAAGCGGGGAAAGCCTGCTGGATAAAAGGACCTATGAAGCCGGGGGGAGAATCTGCCTGGATGGAAAAGGGGTTATGATTTATAAGGTAAAAGGCAAAGAAAAGGACTGAGAGGGTACGCTGAGAAAGGGTGAACCTGTAGCCTGTGACAAAGGTATGAGAAGGCTGTTCCTGAGACAAAGGCTATGGAGGCAGACATTGACATTATGAAGAAAGTGATTGGGGAACACGGAAAGAAACTGCGTGCATTAGCATAGCTGTCCGGCCATACATATGGCTTAAGCAAAGCTGCCGTGGAGATGGAAGCAAAGCCGTCTCCACGGCGGCTTTGCATTTTGGAGTTCAAATTATTTATGGTTTTATGATGAAAAAATAAGGTGTTTTTATTGGAAATGGTATGATAGTATGTGGCTGTGGCACATATAGATACTGCCGCATATGACGGAAAACCGGTCATAAAGGCAGGTGCAGGGTAGATCCTGGAGTACCCGTACCTGTATAAGCCGGGAGGACACTGAACGGCAAAAGCCGCAGGCAGATGGGGACGCAAGTCCTATTGACTAAGCAACACAGAGGCTGAGAGCCTCACAAAAATTAGAAAAAGAAAAAGCGAGGTATAAGCGTTATGAAATTTCACAATGGCTGCTGGCTGTTAAAAGAAGGGTATGGAAGTTTTTCTCCCCAGCAGGTATACGAGATCAGGAAAAGCGAGTACGAGGTGCAGCTGTGCACGCCTACAAGGAAAATTTTAAAAAAGGGAGATACTCTGGACGGGATTAACCTGACTGTCTGCATTACGGCTCCCATGCCGGAGATGATCCGCGTCAGGGTGATCCACCACAGAGGGACAAGGAAGAAAGGGCCGGAATTTAATCTGAATCTCCCCGCACCCCAGCCTTTGGAATTCTGGGAGGAAGACAGCCTTTTAAAAGTTGCAAGCGGCAGCCTGACCCTGGTTATTGACAAAGACGACTGGTCCATGAGGTATGAGCGTGACGGGAAGATGTTAAGCAAAAGCGGAAAAGGGGATCTGGCCTATATTAAGACCAATTGGACCGGGCTTCCCTATGACGTAGGCAAGGAGGACGGAGCCTACATGAGGCAGCAGATGGGAATTTCCGTAGGGGAATTAATATATGGACTGGGAGAGCGGTTCACCGCCTTTGTGAAAAACGGCCAGTCCGTGTCAATCTGGAATGAGGACGGGGGAACCAGCACAGAGCAGTCCTACAAGAACATCCCGTTCTATCTCTCCAGCAGAGGATACGGTGTGTTTGTAAACCAGCCGGATAAGGTAGAATTTGAGATCGGGACAGAGCAGGTGGCAAAGGCGGCTTTCAGCGTCCAGGGGGAGAGCCTTGACTACTTCTTCATAAACGGCCCTTCCATGAAAGAAGTGCTGATGCGCTATACGGATCTGACGGGAAAGCCGGCCCGGATGGCGCCCTGGACTTTCGGGCTGTGGCTGTCCACCTCCTTTACCACAAACTATGATGAGAAGACAGTCATGAGCTTCATAGACGGCATGGAGACAAGGGGAATTCCCTTAAGCGTGTTCCACTTTGACTGCTGCTGGATGAGAGAATACCACTGGACGGACTTTGTGTGGGATGAAAGGGTGTTTCCAGATCCAGAAGGCATGCTTGCCCGGATTAAAGAGAAAGGAATCCGCATCTGCGTGTGGATCAACCCGTATATCGGCCAGGAATCCGTGCTGTTTGACGAGGGCGTGGAAAAGGGATATTTTATTAGGAAGGAAAACGGCGACGTATGGCAGTGGGATATGTGGCAGTCAGGGCTGGCCATCGTGGACTTTACAAACCCGGATGCCGTAAAATGGTACCAGGGAAAGCTGGAGATGCTTTTAGATATGGGAGTGGACTGCTTTAAGACGGACTTTGGCGAGAGGATTCCCACCAATGTGGCGTACTATGATGGTTCTGATCCCTGGAAAATGCACAATTACTATACTTACCTTTACAATCAGGCAGTCTATGAAGTGCTGGAGAGAAGAAGAGGCGCTGAGGAAGCGGTATTATTTGCCCGCTCCGCCACGGCGGGAGGACAGAAGTTTCCGGTTCACTGGGGCGGCGACTGCTGGTCAGATTATGAGTCCATGGAGGAAAGCCTGCGGGGAGGCCTGTCTCTGACAAGCAGTGGTTTTGGCTACTGGAGCCATGACATCGGCGGCTTTGAGAGCCAGTCCACTCCGGACGTGTACAAACGGTGGGCGGCATTCGGACTGCTTTCCACTCACAGCCGCCTTCACGGCAGCACCTCCTACCGGGTGCCCTGGGTCTATGATGAGGAAGCGGTGGACGTGGTAAGGTTTTTTACCAGCTTAAAACTTGAACTCCTGCCTTACCTGTACTCTCAGGGAGTGAATACTTCCATTACTGGCATTCCTATGATGAGGAGCATGGCCCTGGAATTTGAGGAGGACAGAAACTGCAGCTATCTGGATAAGCAGTATATGCTGGGAGACTGCCTGCTGGCGGCGCCTGTGTTTAACGAAGAGGGGGAAGCGGAATATTACCTTCCCAATGGCGTCTGGACCAACTACTTGACAGGGGAAACGGCGCAGGGGGGCCAGTGGAGAAAAGAGCATCATGATTACTGTTCCATCCCTCTGTGGGTGAGGGAAGGAAGCGTGATTCCTACGGCTCCAGGGTGCAGGAAGGCAGACTACGGATTTTTGGACTGCCTGCAGTGGAGGGTTTATCCGGGAGCTAATGAGTCAGAAGGAACCGTATTTCAAATGGGACAGAAGACAGAGAGCCTTAAGGCGGAGATAAAAGACAAAAGGGCGGTGTTAAGCGTCGAGAAAGGCCGTGGCAGAGAGGGGACGGAAACGAGAATCCGCCTTGTAAACTGCAGCGGGGACTTTGCCGTTTTAGAGGGGGATGCCGCATTTGAGCGGGACGGAAAGGATATTGTGGTGATCATGGGAAAAGGAAGCGAAAAAGTGGTTTGCAGAATCTGACAGGAATAAGGGGATGACAGACATGAAGCAGGAACAGATGGAAAAACATGAGGCAGAGCTTTGGGGGCAGGCCAGGCAGCTGGCAAAAGCCCTGACTCTTGATGAAAAGATCGGAATGATACACGGAGCGGAGCTTTTTCGGACAAAGGGGGTGAAACGGCTTAATATCCCGCCACTTGTCATGTCTGACGGCCCTGTGGGAGTGCGGCAGGAATTCCAGCCGGATAAATGGTCGGCCATGGGAAATACGGACGACTATGTCACGTATCTCCCATGCAACAGCGCCCTGGCGTCCACCTGGAACCGGAAACTGGCACAAGAGGAGGGAAGCGTGCTGGGCGCTGAAGCCAGAGGACGTGGTAAGGACGTGATCCTGGGCCCTGGGATTAATCTAAAGAGGAGTCCTCTGTGCGGACGGAATTTTGAGTATTTCAGCGAAGATCCGTATCTGACGAAAGAGTTGGCAGTTCCCTTTGTCCAGGGAGTGCAGAAGTGGGATGTGGCGGCCTGCGTGAAGCATTTTGCTGTCAATAACCAGGAAACAGAACGGCTTTGGATGGAAGTGAAGATTGATGAAGACGTTTTAAGGAATCTGTACCTGCCTGCATTTTATGACGTTTTGAAAAAAGGCGGAGCGTATGCGGTCATGGGCGCTTACAATAAGCTTTACGGGGAGCACTGCTGTCAAAGCGGCTTCCTGCTGAACGAAGTGCTGGAAAATCAATGGCGCTATGACGGCGTGGTCATCTCAGACTGGGGAGGAGTCCATGACACAAAGGCTGCCGCAGATTCCCGCCTGGACATCGAGATGTCAGTCACCAGCAACTTTGACGAGTACTTTATGGCACTGCCTCTTAAAAAGGCCATTGAGGAGGGAGACATCAGCGAGGAAAAGGTGGACGAGAAGGTTACCAGAATCCTGGCACTGATGATGCGGCTCCATATGATGGATGGAAACCGGGAGACGGGAACTTACAATACGGAGAGCCACCGCAGGACAGCGCTGAAAGTGGCCAGAGAATCGGTGGTGCTTTTAAAGAACCAAAAAGGATGCCTTCCTCTTTCTTCCCAGGGCGTCAGAAATGTGCTGGTAATAGGGGACAATGCAAACAGAACCCACTCAAACGGCGGAGGGAGCGCAGAGATCAAAGCTTTGTACGAGATTACGCCGCTGATGGGAATCAAGAAACTGCTGGGCGGAAACGTGCAGGTGGACTACGTAAAAGGATATGAGGCAGGATCTGAAAAGGGGGAGAGTGAAGTAAATTGGCAGGAGTTTAGCCTGGAAAACGGAGGAGGAGCCACGAATGCAGCCTCCTGCCAGAGCCAGGAATCGGCAAAAGCCCAGGAAACACTGCTTAAGGAGGCGCTTAAGATGGCCCCTGGCTATGATCAGGTGATCTTTGTAGGCGGGCTGAACCATGACTACGACTGCGAGGGAAATGACAGGGCGGATATGAAACTTCCATATGGCCAGGACCGGCTGCTCAAAGAGCTGCTTTGCATCAGGCCGGACATGACTGTAGTCATAATGGCCGGCAGCCCTGTGGAGATGGGACAATGGATCTCCATGGCTGACAGCCTGGTTTGGTGCTGGTACGGAGGCATGGAAGGGGGGACTGCGCTGGCAGAGGTGCTTTACGGCCAGGTGAATCCTTCCGGGCATCTTCCGGAAAGCTTTTACAAAACCCATATGGACTGTTCGGCTCACTGCGTGGGAACATTTGGAAAGCCGGATTTTGCAGAATATAAGGAAGGAATGTATGTGGGCTACCGCTATCTGGATGCTTACCGCATAGAGCCGGAATTCTGCTTTGGCCATGGACTGTCCTACACAACATTCTTCTGCCATGGCGGAAGGATAGTCACAGAGGGGGAGGACACGTTTTTGTCCTGCCTTGTGACCAACACGGGAGACAGAGAGGGGGCGGAGGTGGTGCAGGTATATGTCCGCCCCGCCCAGGAAGAAGAAGGGAAGCCATCTCTGTTCCAGGAGCTTAAAGGATTTGAAAAGGTATTTTTGAAACCGGGGGAAACCCAGATGGTGTTTGTGAAGCTGGAGGGGAACCTGGATGGGAAGCGGATCGCAGTGGGGACTTCGTCCAGGGATATCAAGATTCTGCTGTAGGCGCCTCTTGCCGGACATTCTCAAAGGCAGACTTTGACCGCGGCCCGGATAAAGAAAAACAGCAGCGCCTGCATGGAAAAGATTGCCCGGTCCCGTGTAATCTCTTGAAAATTTGTACATAATTATGGTACAATTTACCTAACCCGGATAAACCGGAACGTTAAGTTCGCCATAGTGCTATTTAATTGAGTGAGTAAATCGGCGAGTTTGGTCGTGGAGCCAGTCAGAGAGGGGA
>CAMUJH010000111.1 GCA_947089145.1 uncultured Hungatella sp.
TGTATTTTGGAGAAAAATATATTGAGGACGAAGGGCTGCGGAAAGAATTTGAAGGTTTCGTTGAGGATTATTACGCTCACAATATGGAAGTCTTAGGTGAGTACACGAACCCAATGGAGCAAATGGATAAAGCGGTGAGCAAATTCCATGGAAGCTCCGGGAACGGGCAGTACAATGACCTTTTCGCAAAGGCAGGTTCTCAAAATTCGGATCGGGTTTCTTATTCCAAATATATGGGAAGTGTCACCCATACAAAGGAGGAAGAACAGCAATATGGAAATGAGCTGTCCGGATTATTTGAGCAGTTAAAACAAGGTCCCGCCGGTCAGGCTGATATTTGGAGCGAGATACAAAATACCATGTTAAATTACGCTACCAATGGAGGCGGCAGTGAGTCAATCCGGGGACAGGTGCTTGCCGGCGCAAGTGATTCCTTTAGCCGTATGGAATATTGCTGGTCACTGTTACTGAATAACAAATAATCTGTATCACCATTATGCGTAACTTGATAAAAGGAATGGCAGGTGATCCTGCTGTGTGGCAGCTGGTATCCAAAAACGGAAGTGCCCTCTCTTGTGGAACATCCGGTGTTTCTATATTTACTGCGCCGAAATTGTTCCTTCCCGTTCTGCCAGTTCCTTTATCGTATCCAGTACAGGCTGCCTTAATGGCCGCTCCCTTTCCACGGTTAACCGGATATTTCTTTTAACTTTTGTAGTCCTGATACCAGTAAAATACCTGCAATCACTGCAATAAAATGAAAATTTCCGATATCTAACGGATTCCCCGGTATTTTTAGTGTTGTGGGCCCCATACCAATCGCATATAGGGAGCCCTGTCATCATGCCCAGAATCATATAAACCGTCTGGGCATTATGCGTTTCAAGACAGAACCATCACCGCCATACCCATGCCAATCATCCATCCAACTCCCAGCTTTGTCAGGCATATTACCGCACTTTTTTCTCATCCATCTTTCCAAACGCCAGGTCATGAAGTTTTTCTCTTGTAAATGATACCAGAATATTCCCAAACAGCCTAACATGATCCCAAGCAAAGTGCCGGCCAGGACATCCGTTGGGTAATGCACATAAAGATAAAGGAGTGAGAAAGCTGTCATGGAATCAACATCACAAGTGTTCCCGCCACAATGGAAACCAGTCCCAGACCGGCCCTTTTTGACAGACGTTCGTGAAATACCAACCAGGAAAAAACGATCGTCACGACAATGCTGAGTTTATCAATGGGAACCACCACGCTGGCCAGGCCGTCCTGCAGCGCCCTGTAATAACAAAGCCATGATGCGCCCGTGGCAAGTCCTGACAGGCAGATAAATCCAAACTCCCTTTTTGGAATTTCCTTTACCGTATTTTGTTTTCCCGTCACAAACACCATCAGCCATGCCATCAACAATACCACCGCCGTGCGGACTGCCGTGCCCAAGTTGGATTCCACGCCTGAAATTCCTATCTTGCCCAGAATAGAGGTCAGGCTTGCAAAAACCGCAGAACCAGCCGCATAGAAAAACCACTGGTTCCCCCTGGCCTGCTTTAAGGCATTCGTTTTTTTCTTCTCAATCATCAGAAATGTGCCGATGCCGATCAGGACAACCCCTGCCGCCTTCGGCACACTGATCTCCTCTCTTAAAAAGACAAAAGCAAGCAGAATCGTAAGGACCACGCTGGACTTATCAATGGGAACCACCTTATTGATATCGCCAAGCTGCAGCGCCTTGAAATAACAGAGCCATGATGCTCCCGTGGCAAGTCCTGACAGGATAAGAAACAGCCATGTCCCACTGCTGATTTCCCCAATCTGAGACTGAGAGCCCGTAAGCAGCACCATCACCCAGGAAAACAGTAAAACAACGACTGTCCTGATTGCCGTCGCCGCATTGGAATCCGTCTTTTGGATGCCGCACTTTGCCAGGATAGCCGTAATGCCGGCAAATAGTGCCGAACCAAACGCAAATACAATCCACATAAAAAACTCCCCCTTTTCGCAATCTTCTCTATCACTATATCGGCAGCCCAGCCGCCGCTTTTTCTACTGTTTCACCATCTCAGCATATTATTTGTGATGTCGTATTTGGTATCAATCATTTTGTAAATAATTTTCTGGTAACAAAAATCCTGCAATATAAGCCTAACTGAAATAATATCAAATATGGCAGGCAATCTACAGACTGCCTGCCATATAAATATTTGCATAGCTTTTCCTAAAAATCAAAACGCCCTCAAATAGTAAGCTGGCAGAAACAGTTTTTCCATCCATCCCCATGCCGGAAAGAACTGCCGGATGTCCACAAGCACCGGAGCAAACACCAGGCTTCCTGCCAGAAACAAAGGGATCAGGCAGCAAACCGTCTGCGGCTTCCTGCAGACTGCTTTCACCCCATAGGAGAATGCGCATACTGCCAATACATAAATTCCCATTACCCATATTTCCCGCCCAATCTCCTGCAGGCATCCTCCTGTCAGCAGGGCGCCCAAAGCAGACAATGAGCCGAGAAACACCGGGGCGCCCAAAACTGCAAGCCGGCATGCCAGACGTTTTCCCGGGGCAAGGGGCGCAAACAGTCCCTTTTGCTCATCCCAGCCCAACATCACGGCGCTGTACAGCCCTGTCAGCAGAAGGTACACAGCTGCCAGCCCCCTGACCGGAAACACCCTGGCTGCCTGTGTCTTATCCCTGTTTTCTAAACCTTCTTCACTCTGATAGCGGTACTCGAACCGAAATGTGCTGCCATTATTCAGCCATTTGTCGTACAGCTTCCCAGCCAACGCCTCAAATCCGTCCCCGGCCTTTTGTACAGACTCCGGCATATGATTGGGTTTTGCCACCTGCACCGGTTCTGGTAATGCGTCCGGCCCCCCTATATCCTCTGCCTCTGGCATCAGCTGCAGTTCCTGCATCATTTCCAGTTCCTGCGGCATCTTCTCCGCCACGTACCCTAAAAATATCTCCCTGTCATACAGACTCATCAGCGATGCAAACACGACTTCTGTAGAAAGCTCCGCCAAAACTGTTGACGGTGCGGAATAAACCCGAATACATCGTCTATAGTCTTTTTCATCCAGCCGGCGCCGCAGATCCTTTGAAATCGCATATCCGCACTCCGCCCTGCCTGATGCCACCTGGGCCTTTACATCTTCTTCGCTTTCGCACCTGTAAAACTGAAACAGCCCTTTATTCCTTTTTCCCGTTTCTTCTACATCTCCCTGTACCAGAAGCTCCAGCAATTCTGTCTCCAAAGGCTCCTGCTGCCCTCTTCTGGCGTCCTCTCCTTCCTCTTCTTCTGTGATTCCCTCTGCAAACACTGCGATTCTGACTTCCTGCCCTTCCTCCTTTTCCAGACGGCGCATGAAAAAGGAAGCTGTTGGAAGGAGCAGCAGAATCAGGAAAAAAGAGGCCTTCCGCAAATACCGCTTGCAGCATAGAAGAAACCACACACACACCGTTTTCACCGCCTCCTCACCTCCGCCGCCCCGCTAAGAAGCCATGCCGCCGCCCCGATTCCGGCACACGCTGCCAGCCGGCTCCAGTCCCACTGCTGGGTAAAGGCCATCTTTATGCTGTCCATAATAACTGAGGACGGCAAATACATGGCCCACTTCTGCACTGTCGCCGGGAGAAATACCATAGGTAAGAAACCGCCGGCCAGAAAATGCTGTCCTGTGATCACAAAAAACAGCAGCATGATCCCGCCTAAAAGCGTACCTGCCATCTGGAACAAAAGTACCACGATTCCAGATGCTGTCACGCAGGAAACCGCCCACGCCGCTGCCAGAATCGCACTCATTTCCACCACATTTCCCATAACTGCCGCCAATGCCACCGGAAAAGTGGCAGCTGCCATGAGAAATCCCATGCCTGCGATCTTAACTGCCGCCCGATATCCGCCGCCCAGGCCCGCCAGGGCCAGTTTCTGCCCCATAATCTTTTTTGTAGGCATCAGATACCCTGATACGGGAATCGCAGTCAGGAACATAAACAATACATACATGCTGATCTCATAGAATTCCATGACAGTTACGTCACCTGTGGCATCCACGCTCAGGTGCCTGAAATATCCTGTTCTCTGAAGGCTGTAATCCATATACCGCTGATTCAGATCCCGTTCCAGATCTCCGATCGCATCCTCCAGGCCGCATATCTGGTATAGCTCGTTGCCGGCATAGATCCCTGCCTGACTGGCTCCAAGAGTCATGGCTCCCGCGTCCGTCAGCTCCTGAAACAGCTTCCCCTCTATGCCGGCATCCGGGTTAAACCATACGGTTACCGGGGTATTGGTTCCGTTCATAATGTCCCGGACAAACCCCTCCGGCACATCCAGCACTGCATACAGGTTTCCCTCTCCCAATTCTTCAAGGCAGGACCCCCTGTCCATATACTGAAACCGGCACACGCTTCCCACGCTTTCCAGGGAACTTATCATCTTCACCACCTGTCTGGCCAGCTCATCTTCCTTTGGAACCGACACCCCCACTGCCACGGTGCCTACCACGCTCTCACCGTATAAAAGACGGCTGGACAAGAGGGCAATCACTGCTGCCGTCACAAGCAGCATGATTGCCCCTGCATAAAGGTGCGGAAGCCGTTTATATGCTCTCTTCAATTCCAGTTTCAAATAAACCAGATGCATAGCAAACCTCTTCCTATTTTGTTTCCATTACTGTTCCAGCTGCATCATAAGCTGCATTACATTCAGATAAACTTCCATAAAAATGCTTTCCATATCAGCTTCGTCTGCCGCAAACACGTCGAAGGACTCTCCCTCCGGCTCTGTCACTTCGCTGCTTAAAGGGTTATATGAATACTCGCCGTTAAAAGATACCTGTGCCATGGCGTCCATTAATGTCAGCTTCAGCTCGTCAATGTCAGCATGAATGGAAGTTCCCTTCTCCAGCTGATCCACGACTCCGCTCATGGAAATATCCGCCAGCAGGGAGTCGTCAGCTGTAATCCCCAGACCCATATGATAGTCTCCGCCGTCAGAATTATAAGTGCCTGTGCAGGTGATTCCCCCTTTCATTTTTTCCGCCCCGTCCAGGCTCATATCCAGCGACAAGTCTCCTGTCAGGCTTTTTCCGTCATAAGTGCCGTTTTTCACCATGGAAAACTTTAAATGTTCCCCGTTATTTTCCAGCACAATATCCGCCGTCATATTCTGAGTCAAATAGGCGCCGCCCTGAAGCCGGAAGCTAAAATCCGCCGTGATCGCATCCTGTTCTGCTTCATCTGCCTCACTGTCAGGGTCCAGCAGCTTCGTAGAACCGTCTACTGCCGCCAGACGTCCTTTCTTATCCACATAGACCGTCATGTCCACGTCTGTCAGGCTTTTATCTAGGAAATCAATCATCTCACTGACTGAATCCTTCATATCTTCTATGTTGTCCGCATAGATCTGATCCGCTGAAATCCCTGAGCTTACGCCGCCCATAAGTTCGGTCAGCTTCACGCTCTGCTCCAGCTGCATTATAAATTGTTCCTTCAATTCCTGGTCGTTTAAGAAGAAGTCCGCAGAGGTCCGCAAAAACTCCATCATGGAATCCTTGCTGACCAAAACCTTATAACCGTTGCAGGATACCTCTCCTCCGTCCATGGTAAAGGTTCCCTTTTCTCCCTTCTCGACCACAAGAGCCTCTTTAAACTTTTCCTGGGCCTGGGTTCCCTCTCTGAAACGGGTCATCAGGCTGTCAACGTCAAAGGCCGCCTCACCGGATTCCGCCTTTTCTACCTGTTCCTGGAAATAGTCCAATATTCCCTCTATGTCAATCTCTGAATCTTTCAGCGCCGGCCCGATCAAAGGCGATCCTTCAATCCTCTGTTCCAGCCCCTCTCCCAGATCCATGGTAAATACTTTTGAGGAAAGCTGTGGAATTGCCATCATCAGCGTTTCGTCACCATAGTATATCTCCAGGTTGGCAAGTTCCATATCTTTATAGATCACTGCTATATCAGCAGCATTTTTCTTGTTCGTCTTATCACTTTGAGCCGAAACACGAAAGCCGCTTCCTGCCCACTCCTTTACTTCCGCCTCTGAACAGTCCTCCAAAATCAGGCTGATGGAGTCCTCCACATCTGCCGTCCTTGCATTTTCCGCAAACTGGCTGATACCAAACAATTCTTCCAAGGGCTTCACCTGATCGTCCGGGCAAATGTTCTCGAACGCATCAATCACCACCTGTTTCGGATCTTTTCTTCCCATGAAAGAAAATGCCAATGCCCCCAACGCCACAGCGGCTGCCGCAGCCACGCCGATTATGATCCCCTTTTTCTTCCCGGGTTTCGGCGGTTCGCCTGCTCCCTCCGGCAAAGCGCTTCCCTGATCCTGCCCGTTTTCTCCCACCGGGCTTCCGCATGCATGACAAACCTTTTCCTCTGCACCGAGCTCCGCGCCGCATATATCACATTTCATATTGCTTTTCCTCCTGCCTTTTTTAAATGCACTCCTAAAATTGATACAAAACAGCTTTAAGAGCACACCGGAAACTTATCAGTCTGCACTGCCTTTTCTACCGAATTTCCTTGTTTATTGTAACACTTATCCACAAAGGTTGCAACCGGCATCTCCTAGAGCGT
>CAMUJH010000112.1 GCA_947089145.1 uncultured Hungatella sp.
GCGGCAGGAGCAGCAGGCCCAACCGGTCCGACAGGCCCCACAGGAGCGACAGGAGTGGCAGGTCCAACTGGTCCAACCGGTCCAACCGGTCCGACTGGCCCAACCGGCCCCGCAGAAGGGTTGGCAGCATATGGCGGATTATACAGTACGACTCCTCAAACTTTGAATCTGACCATAGGAGGAACGACGCAGATTCCTCTTTCCACCAATGCGCCGTCAGAGGGAGTGACCTATACGCCGGCAAACAGCATTACGGTTACAAATGCAGGTACGTATGAGATCAATTATAATACTACTTTGACAGCCGCAGTGGCAACTACCATCACATTTGCTGTCAGAGTCAACGGAACCGATCTCCCCAGTGCGACGATTTCCAGGCTTTTGTCAGTTGGCACCAGCTCCCTGTTTAATGGAAGCACGATTGTCACATTGACAGCGGGAAGCGTTGTGGACATGGCACTTTCGGCTTTACTGGCAGTAGGAATTACGCTTGGCAGCGGCCTCAATGCACTGCTTTCGATTAAAAGACTGGATTGATAAAAGGGCTGCCCAGCTCTATAAATCAGAAAGGGCGGTGTGCGGCACCGCCCTTTTCCTGACAGCCATAGAAAGGCGGCCGGATCGAATCGGAGGGATATATGAAAATTGTTGTATACGGGATTTGTAAAAATGAGGCTCAGTTTGTAGAAAGATGGGTTAAATCCATGTCAGAGGCAGATGAGATTGTGGTACTGGACACAGGTTCTGAAGATGATACGGCGGAGCGGTTGAAAGAAAAAGGCGTAAAGGTAGTTACGGAGACTATTGTGCCGTGGAGGTTTGACAAAGCCCGCAACCGCTCCCTGGAACTGGTGCCTGAGGATGCGGATATCTGCGTCTGCACGGATTTGGATGAAGTTTTTGAGCCGGGATGGCGGGGACATTTGGAGGAGGCGTGGACAGAAGAGACAGGTCAGGCCAGATACCGGTATACCTGGAGCTTTACGAAAGAAGGAAGGGAGGGTGTGGTGTTTTGGATTGAAAAGGCCCACAGACGCCATGGCTATCACTGGATTCATCCGGTTCATGAAGTGCTGAAATGGAACGGGGAGGGGACGCCAGGCATCATGGTAACGGCCCCGGGAGTCCAGCTGAATCATTTTCCTGACCCTGACAAGTCACGGGGACAGTATCTGCCTTTGCTGGAACTGTCCGTGGAAGAGGAGCCTGATGATGACCGGAATATGCACTATCTGGGCCGCGAATATATGTACAGAGGCAGATGGGATGACTGTATAAGAACGCTGAAACGGCATCTGGCTATGCCTTCAGCCCGGTGGGCGGATGAGAGGGCGGCTTCTATGCGCTATATTGCCAAGTCATATTTGATGAAAGGGGAAAGGAAAGAGGCAAGGGACTGGTACTTGAAGGCGATCATTCAGGCGCCTCACCTCAGGGAACCTTACATGGATTTGGCTCATGCACTTTATGAAGAAAGCCAATGGGAAGGCGTACTGTATTTTACAGGATGCGCTCTTGCAATAACCCACAGGCCTGCTACGTATATCTGCGAGGCTTCCGCATGGGGCAGTTTGCCTTACGATTTGCGGGCTATGGCATTTTATCATACGGGACGGAACGGGGAAGCGCTGGAAGAAGCTGAAAAGGCCCTGGCTCAGGAGCCTGAAAATGAAAGGCTTTTAGGGAATGTAAAGCTCCTGGCCAGGAAAGCAGGGGTCTGCCTGCTGGAGAATGGTGCGGCTCTGGAGAGAGACGGCAGGGCAGGCGAATAGGCCGAGAAAAGGCAGCAGGCGGTGCGATTACACAATAATCACAGAGCGGGTGTATTCATTTTTAGACCGTGTACGGCTTTTTTGCTCTGCCACCGACTGATAGACATGGGAACAGAACAGATCCTGCTGAAACTGTTTCAGAGCATCTTGAGAAAGAATGCGGGGGGCATCAGCTGTCTTCGTCACAAGAGGCAGCTTGGAGCCCCTTTTCACTGCGCCAAGGAGAGGGGCGGAATCCCTGCAGAACCCTAATATCCGGATTGAAGATGCATATCCCTTACGCTTTCTGGCGTCTATGTCTTCCTTGGTCATGTTGAGAAGAATGTGCATAAGGCACCGGCTTATGCGGGTGTAGGTGTACTGCCGGGTTTTCAGGGCAGCGATGCGTTCCTCAAAAGAGGAGAAATGCAGAATATATTTGCTCATACGCAGGGCCAGTTCTGGAGACACGTCGGCAAATCTTTCGAGCCCTTCTGGCTGGCTGGAATTTTCAAGAAGGCGGTAAGACAGAAGGAGAGAAAAGTCGTTAACGTTAATGGGAACGGCGTCGTTTACTGTATCCAGGCAGGATAAGGGTATTTGGTTTTTTAAAGCCGCCGGCATCTTATGAAACGGAGCATCGGGAGCGCTGTATTTTGCGGCATTTTCCCTGCTCCATTTGAAATTGTCAAAAATAAGCCTGCGGATGGCAGCGGCGGAACTGAATTCAGAGGACAGACTTTCTTCATGATATCCGGCCCCCTGCCTGCGGATGGTTACAGGAACCATGGAACTGTTTTTTCTTATTATAGCCTTTAAGTACTCTACTCCCAGGATGTTGTTGGGAGAGGATAACAGGGAGGCGATGCTTTCCGGCTTCTGACAGGAGGAAAGACAGAAGGACAAAGCCGCCTGCCTTGCTTTGGGATAGGACAGGCCGGAAGATATCAGCCTTTTCATCTCCGCCTGAAAAGGCTTTGGCTCCTGAACCAGGATGCGGGCCAATTCCATGAGAGGGGAAATAGTGCCGCATTCGCTTCCAAAACATACATGGCTGACCACGCCAAGGCTGTCCAGAAGGGCAATGCCGCAGGATGCAAAATCTTCGGCGCCTGCAAGGGCGAATGCAGGAGGCAGCTCCACCACCAGGTCTGCTCCTGAGGAGAGAGCCATAAAGGTCCGGACATATTTGTCAAAGATGGCAGGCTGCCCTCTCTGAACAAAGTCGCCGCTCATGACTACAATACAATAAGAGGCACTGCACAGTCTTTTGGCTTCCTGAATGTGGAAAGCGTGTCCATTGTGAAACGGGTTGTATTCTGCGATAATACCGACTACATGTCCGGTACTGTCGGGGGGCTTGTGTGCCATAGGACCTTCCTTCCTGATTGTTTTTCTGAAATATGCTTTACAATTACCCACAATTTTTTATTTTACCACAGTCTTGATAAAAAGTCATTGTATAATAAAAAATGCAAATTATTTCCTGCCCAGGACTTGAAAAAACATGGCTAACCTCCTAAAATATAGGATAGAATCAAAACAAACTTGTTGATTTATTACAGTGGAAGAGGAGAGAATTAATCATGAATTTTATTGTTGAAACCAGCGCGCGTCATGTACATTTATCTCAGGAGCATTTGGAGACGCTTTTTGGCAAAGGCTACGTTCTGACCAGGAAGAAAGACTTATCCCAGCCTGGGCAGTATGCCTGCGAGGAGAGAGTTACCATTATCGGGCCTAAGAAAGAATTAAAGGGCGTTTCCATTTTAGGGCCGGTGAGAAAGGCTACCCAGGTTGAATTGTCTCTGACTGACGCCCGTTCCATCGGTGTTGCAGCTCCCGTAAGGGAATCTGGGGATACTGCCGGAAGCGCTCCCTGCAGGATTGTGGGACCTGAGGGCGAGATTGAGATTGCCGAGGGGGTTATTGCTGCAAAACGCCATATCCACGCTACTACCGAAGATGCAAAAAAACTGGGTGTGGAAAACGGCGAAGTTGTCTCCGTTAAGATCGACACAGACGGAAGAAGCCTGGTATTTGGCGACGTGGTGGTTCGCGTCAGCGATACGTATGCCCTGGCTATGCACATTGATACCGACGAGTCCAATGCGGCAGGATGCGGCAGAGAAGTGTACGGTGAGATCGTAAAATAAGCAACAGTCTGTTTACAGGCGGCATGGACAGCGGATTGTTAAACTGGACGCAGGAAAATAAAGATCGAAATAGAACCATAAAGGAGAAATAACGGACATGAAAATTTTAGTAGTAAATTGCGGAAGTTCCTCTTTAAAATACCAGCTTATTGACATGAACGATGAGAGCGTCATTGCGAAGGGCCTGTGCGAAAGGATCGGAATCGAGGGCTCCAAGCTGACGCATCAGCCTGCTGGCAAGGACAAGTATGTGGTGGAGAACCCTATGCCTGATCACACGGTTGCCATTCAGATGGTTATGGATGCGCTGCAGGACAAGGAGCATGGTGTTATCGAGAATACGGACGAGATTGCGGCCATCGGCCATCGGGTTCTTCATGGAGGAACGGTTTACAGCGATTCCTGTATTGTCAACGAGGATGTTAAGAGGGTTATCCGGGAATGCTTTGACCTTGGACCTCTCCACAATCCGGCAAACCTGATGGGAATCGAGGCCTGCGAGAAGGCTATGCCCGGCAAGCCGAACGTGGCAGTGTGGGATACGGCATTTGGCATGAAGATGCCGGAGAAGGCTTATCTTTATGCGATTCCCCATGAATATTATGAGAAATACAGCATCCGCAGATACGGCTTCCATGGAACCAGCCATATGTTCGTGTCAGGAGAGGCCATTAAGTTCGGGAACCTTGACCCAGAAAATGCAAAGGTTATTGTATGCCATTTAGGAAACGGCGCCAGCGTGTCAGCTTCCATCGGCGGCAAATGTGTGGATACCAGTATGGGGCTGACCCCTCTTGAGGGACTTATTATGGGCACCAGAAGCGGAGACATTGACCCGGCCGTGGTACAGTTTATCTGCAACAAAGAGGGCAAGGATGTAAATGAGCTTCTCAACATCCTTAACAAGAAATCCGGCGTCCTCGGCATGAGCGGCGGGGTATCCAGCGACTTCCGCGATATTGAGGCTGCCAAAAAAGAGGGCAACCATCTGGCAGAGGTGGCATTGGATGCATTTATTTACCGTGTTGCCAAGTACATCGGCGCATACACTGCAGCCATGAACGGCGTGGATGCCATTGCATTTACTGCAGGCGTAGGCGAGAACGACAAGGCCAGCAGAAAGGCCATCTGTGAGTATCTGGGCTACCTGGGCGTGAAGATTGATGACGAGGCTAATGATGTGAGAGGCAAGAAGGCAGTTATTTCCGCTGAGGATTCCAAGGTGAAAGTAATGCTGATTCCTACCAATGAGGAGCTGGCTATTGCAAGGGATACCCTGGCTTTGGTAAAATAAGGGGCGGAAATCGTATTATTTGGAAAAGTTTAGGGTAAGTTTTAGAAAGAACCGGTTGACAAATACTTTTGGCCTATGTATAATGACAAAGGTGCGTATTAGGAGATTAATATGCTTATTAACTTGACAGAGCTGTTTACCAGAGACGGAAAAGAGAAAAGTTATACGCTGCATCTTGACGCGGAGACGTTTCAGATGCCGGACGGTGTGTATGATGTGGCAGATGCCGGACCAGTCAGACTTCATTTGCTCAATGCGGGCGATCGCATGCTGGTGCTTTCGGGCAATGCAAAGCTTGCCTTGATGATTCCGTGCAGCCGCTGCCTGGAGCTTGTCAAAGTTCCCTTTTCCCTGACTTTGGATCGTGCGCTTGATATGAATCAGACGGATGAAGACAGGGTGAAAGCTTTGGATGAACAGCCGTATTTGCAAGGCTACAATCTGGATGTTGACCAGCTGGTTCGTGACGAACTGTTGCTGAACGTACCTATGAAAGTCCTGTGTGATGAAGATTGCAAGGGGATCTGTAATAGATGTGGGGCGAATCTCAACCATGAGACGTGCGACTGCGACCGCAGTGTGCCGGACCCGAGAATGTCTGTTATCCAGGATATTTTTAAACAGTTTAAGGAGGTGTGAACCATGTCTATCTGTCCAAAGAATAAATCTTCAAAAGGAAGAAGAGATAAGCGCAGAGCCAACTGGAAGATGGGCCCTGTGAATCTGGTAAAGTGCAGCAAGTGCGGCGCTTTGATGATGCCACACAGAGTCTGCAAGGCCTGTGGCAGCTACAACAAGAGAGAGATCGTCAGCGTTGAAGATTAAGATTTGAAAAATCATCAAAATTGAAAAAAGCTAGAAAACATGGGGCTTCTGGGGTTTTTCCTCAGGAGCCTTTGTTTTCATAAAATGGTTTTCCGAAAAAGTTTTTCAGGAGTTTTCCGAAGATTTTTCGAAAAATTGCATCTTAAAAATCCGAATTTTTCTCCGAAAATG
>CAMUJH010000113.1 GCA_947089145.1 uncultured Hungatella sp.
AGAAGCAATAATCATATGTATGCTCAAATTATTGACGATACAGTTGGCAATACTTTAGTTGCAGCGTCTACTGTGGAGAAGTCCGCAAGAGAAGAGCTGGAGCATACCAACACCGTTGATGCTGCTGCATACGTTGGTACACTGATCGCCAAGAGGGCCTTGGAAAAAGGTATTGACACTGTTGTCTTTGATAGAGGCGGATTCATATATCAGGGTAAGATTCAGGCGCTGGCAGATGCTGCCCGCGAAGCCGGTCTGAAGTTCTAGTAGGGAGGAGAGCAGCATGAAGCGTACAATCATTGATCCAAGTCAATTAGAGTTAAATGACAAGGTAGTGGCCATTAAGCGTGTTTCCAAGACTGTAAAAGGCGGACGTACCATGAGATTCTCTGCTTTGGTAGTAGTCGGTGACGGAAACGGGCATGTCGGCGCCGGCCTTGGCAAAGCAGGCGAGGTTCCGGAAGCGATCCGCAAAGGAAAAGAAGCCGCTATGAAGA
This sequence comes from uncultured Hungatella sp., assembly GCA_947089145.1. Taxonomy (GTDB): domain Bacteria; phylum Bacillota; class Clostridia; order Lachnospirales; family Lachnospiraceae; genus UBA3402. The sequence continues at coordinate 498 of CAMUJH010000113.1, forward strand.
ATCTGGTAGAGATTCCGGTGGATGAAAGCAGAAGCATTCCTCATGACTTCCTTGGAAAGTTCGGAAGCGCATCCGTACTTCTTAAGAGGGCGCCAGAAGGAACCGGCGTTATTGCCGGCGGACCTGCCCGTTCCGTACTGGAATTAGCCGGAATCAAAAATATCCGTACCAAGTCTTTAGGTTCCAACAACAAGACTAACGTTGTTCTGGCTACCTTAAACGGCCTGTGCGCACTGAAAACTCCGGAAGAAGTTGCAAAACTTCGCGGCAAATCCGTAGAAGAGATTTTAGGCTAAGGAGGAGAGAAAGATGGCAGAGAAGTTAAAGATCACACTGGTCAAATCTCCAATCGGCGCGATCCCGAAGCAGAGAGCTACCGTGGAAGCTTTAGGTTTAAGAAAGATGCATAAAACTGTTGAAATGCCTGACAATGAGGCCATAAGAGGCATGATTTGGCACGTCAGACATCTGGTAAAAGTTGAAGAAGTATAAGTTTATAGACAAGGAGGTGCGGGAAATGGAATTATCCAATTTAAGACCTGCAGAAGGTTCCAAGCACAGCGCTAATTTCAGAAGGGGCCGCGGACATGGTTCAGGAAACGGCAAGACTGCCGGCAAGGGCCATAAGGGTCAGAAGGCACGTTCCGGAGCCACCAGGCCAGGATTTGAGGGCGGCCAGATGCCGCTGTACAGACGCCTTCCCAAGAGAGGCTTCAAGAACAGAAATACAAAGGAAATTGTGGGAATTAATGTAAGCGTACTGGAAAGGTTCGACAGCGATGCAGTGGTTACCGTTGAGTCTTTACTGGAGACAGGGATTGTGAAAAATCCGAGAGACGGCGTGAAGATCCTTGGGACCGGGGAATTAACCAAAAAGCTTACAGTTAAAGTAAATGCTTTCAGCGAGGGAGCTAAGGCTAAGATTGAAGCAGTTGGCGGAACCTGCGAGGTGATTTGATTATGTTCAAAACACTCCGAGACGCATTTCGTATAAAAGACATACGAAAGAAATTACTATACACCTTTATGATGTTGGTAGTAATCCGCTTTGGATCGGAATTGCCGATTCCAGGAGTTAACACGACTTATTTTGCAGATTTTTTTGCGAGACAGACAGGAGATGCATTTAACTTTTTTGATGCCATGACTGGTGGTTCTTTCACCAGCATGTCTGTCTTTGCCCTTAGCATTACACCGTATATTACGTCGTCCATTATCATGCAGCTGATGACCATCGCCATTCCGAAGCTGGAAGAGATGCAGAGGGACGGGGAGGACGGAAGAAAGAAGATTGCCGAGTATACCCGCTATGTGACCGTGGCTCTCGCCCTTATAGAGTCTACGGCTATGGCAGTGGGGTTCGGAGGACAAGGACTTCTGCTGAACTTTAACGCAGGGAGCGTTATTGTGGCAGTGGCAACCATGACCGCCGGCAGCGCGCTTTTGATGTGGATTGGCGAGAGGATTACCGAAAACGGCGTTGGAAACGGTATTTCCATTGTACTGCTGTTTAATATTGTTTCCAGTCTGCCGGATGATATTAATACGCTTTACACAAGGTTCATGGCAGGCAGGAATATTCCTGTTGCAGTGGTTTCAGCAATAATTATTCTGGCAATCATTATTGCCATGGTAATGTTTGTCATTGTCCTGCAGGACGGCGAGAGAAGAATTCCGGTTCAGTATTCTCAGAAAATGCAGGGGAGAAGAATGGTGGGCGGCCGCTCTTCCAGCATTCCTCTGAAAGTTAATACTGCAGGCGTGATTCCGGTTATATTTGCTTCTTCAATCATGTCTTTCCCAGTGGTAATTGCACAGTTTTTCAATGTAGATTATACGGGGATAAAGGGATGGATACTGACTATGTTAAGCTCCAGCTCATGGTTTAGACCTGAACAGCCGGTTTACTCTGTGGGACTGGTTATCTATCTGGTGCTGATTGTGCTGTTTGCGTATTTTTATACGTCCATTACCTTTAATCCGCTGGAGGTTGCCAACAATATCAAAAAGCAGGGAGGATTTATTCCGGGTATTCGTCCAGGTAAGCCTACTTCCGATTATCTGAACAATATTTTAAACTATATTGTGTTTATCGGCGCCTGCGGGCTGATGGTGGTAAGCCTGGTTCCGATTATCGTGTCAGGATTGTTTACCATTACCCATCTTTCCTTTGCAGGGACGTCGCTGATTATTATTGTGGGCGTTATTCTGGAGACGATTAAGGCAATTGAATCACAGATGCTTGTGCGCAATTATACAGGATTTTTGAACGATTGAGGTAGTTGAAATGGGAAGGAAGGGCAGTTTGGGCCCTTTCTTTTCGTGGTTATCAGCGGGATGACCGCAGGCGTCACAGTGCCTTAACCGGGACGGCATGTGCGTTTATATGGCGGTGTCAGAGATTTAATGCAACTAAAATAAATGAGGGAGGGATACGCAAATGAAGATTATTATGTTAGGCGCTCCGGGAGCGGGCAAGGGAACTCAGGCAAAGAAGATCGCAGCCAGGTATGGGATTCCGCATATCTCTACAGGAGATATTTTCCGCGCTAATATTAAAGGCGGAACAGAATTGGGCATGAAGGCAAAGACCTTTATGGATCAGGGAATGCTGGTGCCGGACGAGATTACCATTGGCATGCTGATGGACAGGATTCATGAGGATGACTGCAGGAACGGATATGTTCTGGACGGATTCCCCAGGACGATTCCTCAGGCGGAGAGCCTTACGGAAGCCTTAAAAGGCATGGGAGAGGCAATTGACTATGCGGTGAATGTAGATGTTCCGGATGAGAACATTGTCAGCCGTATGGGCGGCCGCCGGGCCTGCGTTGCCTGCGGGGCTACGTATCATGTGGAGTTTAATGCGCCAAAGGCAGAGGGAGTCTGCGATACCTGTGGAGAAAAACTGGTTCTGCGGGATGATGATAAACCGGAAACCGTTCAGAAACGTCTTAATGTGTACCATGAGCAGACTCAGCCTCTGATTGACTATTATAAGAAAGCAGGGGTTCTCAAAGAGGTAGACGGGACCAAAAATATGGAAGACGTTTTCCAGGATATTGTGGCTATCTTAGGGGTTTAGGCAGTATGGCAGTTACCATAAAATCAGAACGGGAAATCACACTTATGAGGGAGGCGGGAAAAATTCTCGCCGCCACTCATGAGGAACTTGAGAAAGCTCTGAAACCGGGGATTTCCACATGGGAGATCAATAGGCTGGGAGAGGAGATTATCCGCAGCTACGGGTGCGTTCCTTCCTTTAAAAATTATATGGGATACCCTGCCGCCATCTGCATATCGGTTAATGATGAGGTAGTTCACGGGATTCCTGATAAAAAGCGGATTCTGAAAGACGGGGACATAGTCAGCCTGGATGCCGGGGTCATTTACAAAGGGTATCATTCTGACGCCGCCAGGACTCACGGAATCGGCGAGATCAGTCCTGAGGCGAAACAGTTAATCGCCGTTACGAAACAGTGCTTTTTCGAAGGAATAAAATACGCAAAAAGCGGCAATCATCTCAATGATATTTCCAAAGCTATCCAATCTTATGCAGAAGCTTATGGATATGGGGTTGTGAGGGATCTGGTGGGGCATGGAATTGGCTCACATCTGCATGAAGATCCGGAAGTGCCGAATTTTTCCAGAAAGAGAAGAGGCATTAAGTTAAGGCCAGGCATGACTTTGGCAGTGGAGCCTATGATTAATGCAGGCCGTCTGAATGTAAGATGGCTGGATGATGACTGGACTGTGGTGACAGAAGATGGTTCATTGTCTGCCCACTATGAGAATACGATTCTCATAACAGAGGATGCTCCTGAAATTTTATCAAGGTGCTGAGGGCAAAAAGATGATGGGATATGGGACAGGGGCTGTGTGTGTATCTTTGGCAGGCCATGACAAAGGGGACGTGTTTGTCATAATTGAAGAAAGAGAGGAATATGTTTCTTTAGTAAACGGAGCTTCCCGGCCTTTGGCAAAGCCCAAAAGAAAGAAAAAGAAACACATACAGATTATTCATGATGAAGAGGAATGGAAACGTAAAAATCTGATTGAAGAAGGGCGGATCAGGGATGAACAGATAAGGGCTGTGATCCGCAGCTACAAGAGAAGAAGTCAGTCATAAGGAGGTAAACCGTATGTCAAAAGCGGATGTGATCGAAATTGAAGGCATTGTTGTTGAGAAGCTTCCCAACGCCATGTTTCAGGTGGAACTGGAGAACGGGCATCAGGTTCTGGCTCATATCAGCGGAAAGCTGCGTATGAACTATATTAAGATTTTGCCGGGCGATAAAGTTACGATTGAATTGTCCCCGTATGACCTTACGAAAGGGAGAATCATCTGGAGAGATAAATAGGAATCCCGGCGCTTAAGGCAGAGCAAAAAGAGGAAAAAACTGCTTGCTTTTATAATTCAAAGATGCTATAATGCTATAGCGACTTTGTTGAAGTACTGGGTGAACTTTGTCCAAAAGTAATCCCGGTTGACCTATATATCTAATCTATGCTTAGGTATATGCACGGATACGCCTGGACGGGTGTTTCCGGATGTTTCCAATCAGGACGTGCAGGAGAAAGGAGAATTGCTGTGAAAGTCAGATCATCAGTAAAACCGATTTGCGAAAAATGCAAAATCATCAAGCGCAAGGGCAGTATCAGAGTAATCTGTGAGAATCCCAAGCACAAACAGAGACAAGGTTAAGATTCAAAAAATTACAGGAGGTGTAATACGCACATGGCTCGTATTTCAGGTGTTGATTTACCAAGAGAAAAACGTGTTGAGATTGGCTTGACTTACATTTACGGCATTGGCCGCGCAAGTTCAAACCGTATCCTTGCAGATGCCGGTGTAAATCCTGACACTCGCGTGAAGGATTTGACCGATGACGAGGTGAAGAAGATCGCTGCAGTAGTAGCTGACACTCAGGTGGTGGAGGGCGAACTGAGAAGAGAGATCGCCATGAACATCAAGAGGCTTCAGGAGATTGGCTGCTATCGCGGTATCCGTCATAGGAAAGGCCTGCCGGTTCGGGGTCAGAAGACAAAAACCAATGCAAGAACACGTAAGGGTCCCCGTAAGACTGTGGCGAATAAGAAGAAATAATCTTTAAAAGAACTCATTGACACGAGAACAGACAGAATCAAGTTGTATGTTTTAAAAACAGGAGACAAAGATTCGAGCATTTAGGAAGAAAGTAGGTTAGTTTAAAATGGCTAAAAATAAGTCCACTGCAAAAAAAGTGACGAAAAAGCGCGTAAAGAAAAACGTTGAACGCGGACAGGCACATATCCAGTCCTCCTTTAACAACAC
>CAMUJH010000114.1 GCA_947089145.1 uncultured Hungatella sp.
GCCGGGCGCAGGCAGGTTTACTGGATAAGTACAGGAGGGAAAACAAATGAATGGGTTTATGAATAAGCTGGAGGCGGCTTTGGATAAATATATGACGCCTGTGGCAGAAGTGCTTAACAACAACATTGTGATTTCCGGAATCAAAGACGGCATGATGTCAACGCTTCCGGCTACTATGATAGCCTCAGTGGCTCTGATTTTAAGCAGCTTTCCGTATCTTGATCAGTTCTGTCCGCCGCTGTCTGCAGCTTTTAAGACGTTTTTCGGCCCGATTAACGGGGCGACACTGGGCATCATTGCGCTGTATGCCCTTTTGGGCACTGCATACTATTACAGCGAAGGAAGAAACGTGGACAAATTTTACGGGATCACCACGGCAGTGATCTGTTTTCTTTTGGTAACCCCTTTTGAAAAAGCGGCGGAAGTAACCGTGGGGGAGGAAACCATTGCCACAGTGATCTCCGGAGTCATTGACACGGGAGTCCTGGGAGCAGGGGGGATTTTTCCGGCTCTGATCGTGGCTATTTTGTCCATCTCCGTGTTTGCGTGGCTGGAACATAAGAACCTGACCATCAAGCTGCCGGACACGGTTCCGCCCAATGTGATGAAACCGTTTTTAGCCATGATTCCCATGGGAGCCACGGTGCTTCTGTTTATGGCTGTCCGCCTGCTGTTCCAGATGACTCCCTATGGAACCTTGTCCGAATGCATCAGCACCTTGATTACAAGGCCGTTTTTGAATCTGTCCAACAATATCTGGGTATTTATGTTCCTGCTGTTTATTGCCCAGGTTCTGTGGTTTTTCGGACTTCACGGAACCAATTTGATTCTGACGCCTATCTGGCAGCCGGCAGCGCTTGTAGCCATGGCCATGAATCTGGAGGCATACAATTCAGGCGCCGCACTGCCTTTCCTTATGACGGCCGCTTTCCGGGTGTACACCAACCACTGCAAGCTGTCAGAGATTGTGGCTCTGTGCGTCCTCGGAAAATCACAGCGGGCTAAGGCCATGAAGAAGACGATCCTGATCCCTGCTGTTTTCAATATCCATGAGCCTTTTGTGTTTGGACTTCCGGCGGTTATGAACCCTACGATTTTTATTCCCTGGATTTTAAGTGAGCCCCTTCAGGCAGGATTGGCTTACCTGTTAATGAAATTTACCGGAGCGATTCCCATTTATGATGTTCCATGGACCACGCCGCCTTTTTTAAAGCAGCTTATCGCTACCAACTTTAATCCCTGGGCAGTGGTGATAACCTTTGTAACATTTGCCTTCGGATTTCTTTTGTGGATGCCGTTTATTAGGATGCTGGATAATCAGTACCTTAGGGAAGAGGCTGAGAGTCAGCAGTAATCCCCATTCTGCAGGCGTCCGGATGGCTTTGCCATTCTGCGGCGCCGAAGTGGGAGACAGGAAGCTGCCCCAAATTTTTATTGGCAATATCCTGCGAAATGAAGAAGAATCGGGCAAATGCCTGAATGAAAAAATAATAGGAAGGAGCAGACGGCAATGTTAGAGTATTCGGTCTTATATCCGGTGAATACCATAAGCCGGCAGGCTGTCAGCCTGGATGGGATGTGGAAGTTTAAGATTGACTGGGACGGTGCAGGAAGAAGGGAGGGGTGGCAGAGAGGGCTTTCGGAATTTGACATGATTCCGGTTCCAGCCAGTTTCCAGGATTTTTATACATCTAAGGACATCCGGGAGTTTGTGGGCGACGTGTGGTATGAAACAGATGTGATGATTCCTTCTGCTTATAAAGAAAAGAAAATTTTCCTCAGGTTTGGCTGCGCCACTCACTTTGCCCATGTGTACGTAAATGGCCAGCCGGCAGGAGAACATGAGGGAGGATTCCTGCCGTTTTCCATAGATATAACCTCCATAGCAGAATTTGATAAGAAAAACAGGATATCTGTAGTGGTAAATAATGAACTGTCTACGGCGAACCTTCCGTGCGGAGCCACGATTACCTTAAAAAACGGAAAGAAAAAGGCTGCGCCTTATTTTGATTTCTACAATTATTCCGGGCTTCAGCGCTCGGTAAACCTGGTTGTGTGTCCGAAAGAGTACATATTTGATTACAGCACGACATACCAGCTGGAGGGAAACAATGCCAAGGTCCGCTACCAGGTGGAAACTGCAGGAGAAGGTGAAGTAGAGGTGGAGCTTTTTGATGCGGACGGCGCGGGCGTGGCCAGAAGCCGGGGGAGAGAGGGAATCCTTGCAGTGGACAATGCCCGGCTCTGGCAGGTAAGGGATGCATATCTTTATACTATGCGGATTCACCTGTGCCATGACGGGAATGTGATTGATGAGTATGAGGATCAGATTGGAATCCGCACCGTGGAGATAAGGGGAACGAAATTCCTTATAAACGGCAGCCCCGTGTATTTGAAAGGTTTCGGAAAACATGAGGACAGCGACGTGGCGGGGCGGGGATTTAATATGTGCATGATGAAGCGGGATTTTGAACTAATGAAATGGATTGGCGCCAATTCATTCCGAACTTCCCATTACCCTTATGATGAGGAAATATACCGCATGGCAGACCGCGAGGGGTTCCTGATTTTGGATGAGGTGGCGGCAGTAGGGCTGTTTAAGAGCACGAAAAATTTTGTAGATGTGACCAATGGAAAGGTGACATGCTTTTTCTCGCTGGATACGGTTCCTGAACTTCTCCGCCGCCATTTAAGGGATATTGAGGAGCTGATTGCCAGGGACAAAAATCATCCCAGCGTTGTGGCATGGAGCCTGTTAAACGAGCCGGAGACGACTACGGATGAGAGCGTGCCTTACATTGAGAAAGTATTTGGCCATGCTCTTGCTTTAGACCCTCAGAAACGGCCCAGAACCTTTGCAGAGATAAAAAATTCCGGTCCCTATGTGTGCAAATGCCATCAGTTCAGTGATTTTATCTGCCTTAACCGGTATTATGGATGGTATATAAAAGGCGGGTATGAGATCTCTGACGCATTTGAGGATTTCCGGGAGGAAATGAGGCAGTGGAAAGAAGTGGAGCCTGACAAGCCCTTTATGTTTACAGAGTACGGCGCGGATACTTTGGCTATGGAGCACAAGCTTCCTTCGGTAATGTGGAGCCAGGAGTACCAGGAGGAGGTGCTGGAACAGCTCCATAAGGTGTTTGACTCCCTGGACTTTGTGGTGGGAGAGCAGGTGTGGAATTTCGCGGATTTCCAGACAACAGAAGGGATCATGCGGGTCAACGGCAATAAGAAGGGAATCTTTACCAGGCAGCGGCAGCCAAAAGCATCTGCATTTCTGCTGAAGAAGAGATGGGAGAGCCTGCCTTTAGACTATAAGGGTGAGGAAGCCTAAACTAAAAAAGTGTAAAGCCTTTGATAATTCAATAAAGACTTTACACTTTGATTTGTGCAACTATTTAATTGTTAATTACCGTTAATCGCCATCTTCAGGCATACTCTGAAATATATCTTTCAGTTTTTGAAGTTCTTTGTTGTCTGGTGTTTCTTTCAAGGCTCTTTCAATTTGTGCTAGTGTTAACCGCACAAAACCTTGAAATTGTTTATTGGTCATCCCCATGTAACCACCTGCTTTCTTTTAGACTGGTTGATAGCGACTAATTTTATTATAGCAACCTGTAACAAAAGTGTAAAGCCTTTATTCAATTATCAATTTTTTTGGGTGATAAGTTAATTATAACATCTTGTACAAAAATATCAATATAACTCGGGGGGTGACAGTTTGATATCCCCCATGCGTCTGAGTTGAATATTGCGCAGGTTGATGGTATACTTTATTCGTATCAATTTGACAAGAAGGAAGAACTGACATGAAAAAGCTGTTTACCATGATCCGACGGGGCAATCTGGAGGAGGTCGCCGCCATTCTGGACAAGAAGCCCGATCTAATCTCTTGTCTTGCCAAAGCACCACCCAAGAAGGACGATGGTCAGTCCCCACTGATGGTGGCCATCAAGAGCGACAACTTGGAGGTGGCCCACCTGCTGCTGGACCGGGGAGCGGACGTGAACTTTGCGGATGCCGTCAACCCTTACGGCATCAATTTCTCTGCCCCCATCTGGTACGACGCCGTGGGCCAGTGCTTCATGCGGGCGGGGGATCATGTGTCCCAGGGGCACAAGGAGCGGAGCAAAGGCTATTTCCTGTTGCTGCGACGCCTGCTGGACATGGGGATGGACCCCAACCGGAAAACCTCCTATGGCCTCACCGCCTGGCAGCACGCCCTGGAGCAGTATGACGAGTTCGCCCACGGCTCCTATCCCAGCTACTATGTTAAGGAAACCAAGATCAGCAACCGTCAACTGCGGGAGATGCTCAAGGCGGTGCTGGACGAGCTGCTGAAGCATGGGGCGGACATCCACCAATTCGTGCCGCCCAATGATGAGGGCCTGTCCACCGTATCTGTGCTCCTGCGCAACCTGGATGAGGGCCGGGAACTGCTGGATGGCTTCCATGGCCTGAATCCGGACTGCGACGTGTTTAAGCCCTACACCATGACCTATCGGGGCAAGGAGCGGCTGGTCACCCCCTCCTATACCGTGGAGACATACCGCCAGGAGTATGAGATCAAGTGGCGGGAACTGGAACCTATTCTCCGCGCCTATTATGAAAAGGCACACTGATTCCCAAATGGGGATTTCATCTTCATGGTGAAATCCCCTTTGACAAAGGTTTTCCTGGTTACTTATGGAATTGAATTCCCCGGAAAGCTCGTACTCATGGGCTTCACCTCCTTGTATATGCAGCGTTGAAAACAGTTCCGTTTAATTCAGCTCCTAATTCGGCTACCGTCCCTTTCCCATTATCAGTAAGCGGCGAATCACTCCAACCTTGCGCTCTGCCTATACTATTCAATAAAGTTTCTCCATGCCAGATTATATAAAAAGCAATCTCAACATTTTTTTCTTACAGCATTTATATATGTGTACGCATATATTCAGCTTTAACTATATCAATCGTTTTACCTCCGATACCCCAATTTTTATGGGACACTTCCTTGATTGTGGTTGCAAAAAATTCTTGTGGAACTTGCATGATTTCGGAAGATACCTCTGTCAATCTCTTTATCAATTCCTCCTTTTGTGCGTCTGATAAATTTCCACTCTTAACTGCAATGTAAGGCATTTTTTCTCCTCCTGTTAATTCCTCTGCAATTTTCCACCGTGGTTAAACATTTTCCATTCCTGAACATATGTAATATTTTGGTGCATAGGTTCATTCAGAAGATTTTTAAAAATTCTAATTTGCTCTTCGTCAAGGCTAGTACGTTTTGTAAATTAGCTATTTGACTTTTGATATCTTCCATATACTCTTGTACCATAATGTACCGCTGTTCAAGCGTTATGCCTCCCTGTATCAGCAGTGAGACATATTGCTTGATAGATTGAATGGATATATTTGCCATACGCATACACGGTATCATTTTTATCCACTCAGAGAGTATAAATTTTAAAATTTAGTACCAAAATAGCATTTTTTATTAAGACACGGATATTTAAATTTGCTATAATAGATAAGAGTGTAAGAGGAGGATATATGATGAAAGACCAAAAAGAAGTTGTTAAAAAAGTCATAGATTATATCGAGAAGAATTTAGAGAAAGAA
>CAMUJH010000115.1 GCA_947089145.1 uncultured Hungatella sp.
AAGAAATAAGCCTGCCGCAAAATCTACGGCAGGCCACAAAACATTTCCGGCAGTTTAATTAATCAGCACCCATTCCCTGCCGTTCTCACTGCAGAGGAGCCGGGTAAACAATCTTCGTATCAGAGAAATCGAAAGGCCAGACAGTCTTCCACTGCCCGTCCTGAATCTGGGCAATAGCCACAGATGCAGAAGTATTATCTCTGTAATGAGCCTCTCCGGCCAGATCATAATTTTCAAACTTGATCCTGTCATAAGGCAGCACGATCTTGCGTCCGCCCGGGAACTCTCCCTGAATGTCAAGGCTTGCCAGAGCATCCTTCACGGCTGCCCCCTCTGTGCTTCCCGCCGCCTCAATAGCCGCCTTAAACAGCCATACTACGGTGTAAGACTCAGCAGAGTGGCCGTTCATGTCAACGCCGAACTCAGCCTTAAATTCCTCGTTGATCTCCACGCCGTTGGTCAGGTCAGGGTTAAATTCAACAACCGAAGCCACGCCGTTGGCAATGCTTCCCAGGTTGGTGATAAAGGAAGGATCTGTAAATCCGTTGGCCTTAGCAACGATCATCTTGGGGCTGTAATTCTGCTCTTTCAAGGTCTGAATAAACAGCGTGGCATCGCCGATATAGGAATCACACAAAACCGCATCCGGGTTAGCCTGCTTGAGAGCCAGAACCTGGGCGCTCAGATCCGTGGCATTACTGGTATAGTCAACGGTTGCCACCAGATCCAAACCATACTTGTCTTTAAACAGTTCCACGCAGCGGATCAGTTCCTGTCCGATGGCCGCCCTGTCAGTAAAAATGGCAACCGTCTTCACTTCCTCGCCGGTCTGCTCTGCTGAATCCTTAAGGTACATCAGCATGTCTTCCACATACACGGAATTCAGAGGGCAAAGGCGGAAGAAATAGTCCATGTCCTTGTGCTCTTCGTTGGACAGCCTGTCCAAAGTAGAGATGGCTGTGATCATGGGGACTTCATACTGCTGGCACACCTGTGCCACAACCTCGGTCACAACAGACATATGGCAGCCCATCATAATGTCCACATGTTCCTGAGTAATCAGACGCTCTGCCTCGGATCTGCCTGTAGCGGCATCGCCTGCATGGTCACCCCGGACCACTTCCAGAGGGCGTCCGTTAACGCCGCCTGCAGCATTGATCTCGGCTACTGCAAAATCAATGCCTCTCAAAATATTTGCGCCGATAGCCGCAGAACCGCCGGACATCGCATAAATCGTACCAATCTTTATCGGCTCTCCGGTCAGCTCCGCCCCTGCCGCTGCCGTAGTTTCCTCAGCGCCGCCTGCCGCCTTGGTTTCTGCGCCTGCCGGCGCTGCCGTAGTCTCCACTGTCCCGGCTGCCGTAGTTTCCGATGCGCCGGACCCTGAGGAACAGCCTGCCAGTGCAGACAGTGCCACAGCCGCAATACACAGAATAGAAGTCAGTTTCTTAAATTTCATAATATTCCTCCTTTTTTAAATGCTCTCTATTTCACGCCGAACTGCCGGCGGCGTAAAATTCTTTTTGTTCTATATTCCCAGATATGCCTTCTTCACATGCTCATTGGCCTGCAGCTGGGCGGAAGTCCCCTCCAGGGCGATGTGCCCGTTTTCAATTACATACCCTCTGTCTGCGGCCGCCAGAGCCTTGGTAATGTCCTGTTCCACCAAAAGCACGGAAATCCTGTCATTCTTTGCCAGCGTAGAAGCCACGTTTAAGATGTCATCCACAATATTAGGCGCCAGTCCCAAAGACGGTTCATCCAGAATCAGCAGCTTAGGCTCCCCGATCAGCGCCCTTGCCACTGCCACCATCTGCTGCTCTCCGCCGGACAGGGTTCCGGCAGCCTGTTTTGCCCTTTCCTCCAGCTTCGGAAACCACTGGTAGGCTTTTTTCAGGTTATCCGGAAAATGAGCCTTTGTCTCCTTATTAAAAGCCCCCATCTGAAGATTTTCCAGCACGGTCATATCCGTAAACAGCTGCCTGCCCTCAGGAACCTGCACGACGCCGCTGTTTAAGATCATCCTGGAATTCTTCCTGGCCAGATCCTCGCCGTTAAACACCACGGAACCGGAGCCGGGCTTCAGCATTCCTGTAATGGCCCGCACCATAGTGGTCTTCCCTGCGCCGTTGGATCCCAGAATGGCCACAATCTCCCCGTCTTCCAGGGTAAAGCTAATATCCCACAGGATATTGACGGAGCCATACCCTGCGTTCAATCCTTCGACTTTAAGCATGTGTATCCTCCTTCTTCGTGCCCAGATATACCTCCATAACGTAGGGATCATTCATAACCTGCTTTGGCGTCCCGTCGGCGATCTTCTCGCCGTGATGCAGCACAATAACCTCTTCGCAGAGGCTTACCACTGCCTGCATAATATGCTCAATTAGGAGGATCGTAACGCCTGATTCATTGATCCTGCGTATCAGGCGGATGGCCTCCTCTGTCTCAGCAGGGTTTAGGCCGGCCATGTTTTCATCCAGGAACAGCATCTCCGGCTTTGTGGCCAAGGCTCTGGCCATTTCCAGCCGTTTTTGGTCAGGAGTTCCCATGTCTTTTGACAGCACATGCCGCTTTTCATAAAGCCCTGTAAACTGCAGAACCTCCATGGCCCTTTCCCTTGCCTCCCTGACATTCTTTGCCCCGGCATGGCCAAAGTAGGAGGATGCCACCACGTTGTCCAGCACGCTTAGATTCTTTAAAGGCTTCATGATCTGGAATGTGCGGGCAATCTTCATGTTCGTATATTCGTAGGCTTTCTTGTCCGTAATATCCTGGCCCTTATAGTAAATCCGCCCTTCCGTGGGAGGGTAATAGCCGCAGATCATATTAAAGGTGGTGGACTTGCCTGCTCCGTTTGGCCCGATCATGCCGGTAATGCCTCCCTCCCTGACAGTAAAAGACACTTCCTTTACAGCGGTCAGGCCCTTAAAACGCTTGGTAATGTTTTTAACTTCAATAATCGGAGATTCCGCCATGTCTACACCTCCCTCTTCTGATATTCCATCAGTTCCACTTTCTCCAGGACTTCCAGGGACGGTTTCTTCAAAACCTTTTGGTCAATGAAATTCTTCGTCCTGCTGTTCATATACCACCCCAGAATCCCGGTGGGCCTGAACCGAATCACTGCCAAAAGCACCACTGCATACATAAGCATATTGATGCCCGGCAGAATCGAACTGAAATTGGCCCTCAGATACTCTGACAGAGGAATCATAATAAGCCCGCCTACAATGGGCCCTTCCACGTAGGCGGCGCCGCCTACGACAGCCGGGAGCACCGACTCCGTGGACTTGGCCTGCACCATCAGTTCCGGATCAATGTACCGGATGTAGCTGGCGTAGAAAAATCCTACCAGGCCAGCCACCATGGCGGAAATCACAACGGCCATGATCTTATACCGGGTGGGATTGATGCCGATGGCCGCCGCCGCATCCTCGTCCTCCCGGATGGTCTTAAGGGCAAATCCCATTTTAGACCGGTCTATTTTTTTCATTACCAGATAAACGCCGATCATCATCAAAAGCCCTATATAGTAATAGGGAACCTTGCTGGTAAACCGGAAATCCAGCCAGGAATCGCTGCCAAAAGGAAGGCCTACGCCGCTGGCCCTTCCGAAAAACTCCGAGTTGATGATTACCTGACGGATGGATTCGCCAAAGGCAATGGATACCAGCGTAAAATACGGTCCCCGCAGAATGAAGCAAGGATAAAAGACAATGCCTGCAACCAGCCCGACCACCACCATTCCGAATACGGCCGCAATCCAGGGATTGGCTCCGGTCTTTACCACAAGGAGACAGCAGGCATATGCGCCCAGGCCCATATAAGCCGCATGCCCCAGAGAGTTCTGGCCCGTCATGCCGCCCAGAAGGTTCCATGCCATGGACAAGGTGGACATATAAAATACCAGCACAAAAATATTTAAAATATATGGCGATTTCACCACGGTGGGAATCAGAATAAACACCAGCAGTATGAGGCCCAGCACAATGGTAAGATTCCGATGGTAAGTATGTACCGCTTTCTTGCTATCCATATTATTTCCTCCTTGCTATCACGGTCTGGCGCACTACCAATATGACGATAAATGTCATAAATACAATCAGGTCGCTGTAAGAAGGACTGATAAACAAGGCGCTCATGGTTTCCAGCAGCCCTAAAAAGATACCGGCCAGAAAAGCTCCCGGAATAGACCCCAGCCCTCCGACTACCACCACAATAAGGGCGCGGAACCCGAAGCTGGCTCCTGCAGTGGGGAAGATCGTATAAAACTGAGTCAGCAGCGCTCCCGCAGTGCCTGCCAGCGCCACCCCCAGGCCGTAAGTCAGGATATACATCTTCTTCACGTCGATTCCCACCACCTCTGCGCCTACAGGGTTCTGCGACACGGCCCGGATCTGCTTGCCTATGGTGGTATATTTCAAAAAGGCAAACAGTGCGATCGTAACCACGATCAGCACTCCGAAGCTGATGAGCCTTGGAAGAGCCATGGTAACCGGCCCCATCTGAATGTATGTCTGGGAATAAGCGGTGCGGATGGAGCGGTATTCGGAGCCGAAGAGCACCAGCGCACCGTTAGACAAAAGAAGCCCCAGGCCTACGGTGAGAAACAAAAGGTTTGTAAAACTCTTGGTGCCCAAAGAAGGGGTGATCAGCGTGTGCTGAATCACAGAGCCAAGGCAGAACATGGCAACTGCCACAATGGGAACTGCCAGATACGGGTCTATTCCCAAATAGGTGTACAGTATAAAGGTCAGATACATCCCTACCATCAGCATCTCGCCATGGCAGAAGTTTACGATTTTCATAACGCCGAAAATAATGTTCTGCCCCATGCCCATGAGAGAATAGAATCCCCCCATCAAAAGTCCATTGACACAAGCCTGCAAAAACATGCTCATGAACGTAATCCTCCTCTCCCGGAAAATGTAATTGTCCCGCAGCGGCTTTCCTCGTCCAAACAATATGCCTCTGTGTGCGTTCCGCTGCATTCCTTTTCAGTAATTATAGCACAAAAAAAATAGCACAAACTTGCAAATTTCTACATATTTTCATAAACTTTTTCTGTTGCATGAAAATATATAGCATTTTTTTGCTTTAGATTTGTGCTATTCTTCTCAAACCGCATGCCTTTTTGTCTATTTTTCACTGTTTTGCACAATTTCAGCCTCCGTCACGGAACTCGGTAGGCGTAATACCTGTCCACTTCTTAAAAATCCTGCTGAAATAATTGGGATTCCCGTACCCTGAGTTTACGCAGACCTCCTTAATGCTCATATCCCGGTTCAAAAGAAGCTTTTTGGCATTCTCGATCCTAAGTCCTGTCAGATACTCCGTAAAGTTCATCCCCGCCTCTTCCTTAAACAGCTTGCTGAAATAGTAAGGGCTGATCCCCACAGACTGGGCTACCTCCTCCAGGGCAAGATCCTTTCGGAAATTTTGCCGCATGTAGTCTCTGGCTCTGGTAATAATGCCGTCCGGTTCCTGGTTCTGTATAACTACTTCTTTAGCCAGCGCCACCATGGCCGCCACGAATCTCTGCCGCAGCTCCTCC
>CAMUJH010000116.1 GCA_947089145.1 uncultured Hungatella sp.
TTGGCGGAAGAGACAGCTAAAATGTATTTGTAAGTATAACAGGCAGAGCATTTCCGTGTTCTGCCTGTTATTATTGACCGTGTGGAATATCCCAATGCAATTGGCACATCTGAGGGGACGTATGCGATATAAATGGATTGATTACAAAAAACATATAAAATTTGATTGAATCCTGGTTGGATATTGAGGCGGTGAGATTTACTGACTGTGATGACGGATGGGATCAATTTGTGGAATATAGGAAAAATGAACCAGATACAATGTTGAATGAAAACTTTTTTGTCAAGGTTATACTGGATGGCGCGATGGCGGTGGGAGTCATGGCGCTCTTTTTGGATAAGGATACATGTTATATTCAGGAGATTATAGTTTCGCCAGATAGACGTAAGCAGGGAGTGGGTAGTTCTGCACTTGTAGAATTACTTGAGAACAGTGAGTATATTTTGAGAAGACGAATAAAAAAGCGCAGGCATGTATATACCCATCAAACAATGTGCCCATGTTTGTGGATGTGACTTTTTCCTATGACGGAGAACACAAAATTTTAGACAGATTGAATTTAAAAATCAAAGCCAATGAAAAGGTGGCAATTGTCGGCAGCAATGGCGCCGGAAAGAGTACGCTTGTTAAACTTTTGCTCAGACTGTATGATCCTGACAATGGTAAAATTCTGGTAAATGGAATTGATATTCGTGACTATGATGTGGAATTCTATAGAAAGAACATATGCAGTATATTGGTTCAAAACTTCCAGCTGTTTGCGTTGACGCTGTATGAGAACGTCAAGATGGATATTGTTGACAAAAAAGCGGATGGTGCCAACTTGGATAAGGCACTAAATATGGTCGGGCTGAGTGATGTGGTAGAGCGCCTGCCTGATAAGGGAGACAGCGATTATTCAAGAGAATTCAATGGCGGCGGTGTGGTATTCTCAGGGGGACAAAAACAAAAACTGGCACTGGCAAGAGTGCTGTTAAGTGATAAGAAAATGGTGGTTCTGGATGAGCCATCGAGCGCGTTGGATCCGAAAGCGGAAAGTGAATTTAATGAACTTGTGTTCAATATGCTGCCGGAGAGGACTATTGTAATCATTTCTCATAGGTTGTCGACAACTAAAATGGCGGACAGGATTATTCTCATCCAAAATGGAAAGGTGGCTGAAGATGGTCCGCATAACGAGTTAATGAAGAATAATGGCATATACGCTAAAATGTTTGAAATGCAGTCGAGGAGATATAAATAATGAATGAAAAAGCGCAGAAATATATATCTATCAAAGACGCAAAAGGAAATAATTTAAAAAATATCATTGAGATTGGCTGCAGAGTGTCTGTGGGGAGTGCTATCAGAATAAACTGGTTATTTTAAAAGACTGAAAAATATTGTGGCCTGTTCGCATGAAATATGATAAAGTACCAGTAAAAGCAGAAGGTGAGGCCATGAATACAGGTACTACCATAACGAAAAATATCCGTGTGACTGATGAGAAAGCCAGTTATGATGCGGCCTGCAAGCGGCTGCTTTCGGAAAAGATTATTTTTGCTTGGATTATGAAGAACTGCCTGGAAGATTATATGAAACAAGTGGTGAAGAACTGGATAAAATTATAATATGGGATTTGAAAAGGATATAGGATATTTTGACGAGTGTGAAGAAGGAGCGAAAAACATGCTATTAGAGACAAAAAGGCTGATCGTAAGGAGTATACTTCCAACTGACGAAAAAACATTTATCAATATGGCAGCGGACGGTAGCTTGTGGGAAATTTATGGGGATTGCAGCGAATGCCATATATGGATGAAGGAATTCATAAGCGAGGCAATCAGATTGGAAGCAGAAGATAATCCATGCCAGGAATATCTGGCATTTGCCATAGAAGATAAGGTAAAGCATTTGGTAGTTGGATCTGTGGGCAGTACGTATTATGAGGATTTTATGGAAGTGGGCGTTAGTTACTTTATCGGTGCCGATCATCGCGGAAATGGATATGCCGCAGAGGCCTTGAAATGTTTCATAGAATATTTATTTGCAAAATATCATCTCAAGAAATTGGTTGCCACAGCCGACCCCAACAATATTGCCTCCTGTAAAACTTTGGAAAAAGTGGGTTTTTCTTTGATTAAAACGGGGATGTATCAAGATATGCATGATGAAAGCAAATGCATGACCAATTTTTATGAACTGGTGTTATGATAGAATTTATTCCCGCGGGCAATGAGCCAATGACTGGGGAGCGTGAAAAAACTAAATTCAGGAATGGTATGTTGGTTGCAAGTGCAGTTCTGAACACATTCTGGATGCTGTAAGGCTTTATTCGTCAAAAGAGACAGGATTTGAAAGAAATAACCTAAAACTTGCGGAGAAAAGGAAAGTAAAGCATATGAGAGGGAAAATGATTGATTATTTACTGGTCAATGCTAATCCGTCCATTCAGTACCGTGTTAAGACAGAGGTTTTAAATCAGGAATTATCCTTTGAGGAGAAGAATCAATTACAGGAAAAAGTTTTGAAGGAGCCAATCATACAATCTATCATAGCTTGTCAAAAGGAAAACGGTTGGCTTGGCAATGGCTTTCATGGACCGAATAAAAATGCAGGGCCATTTGAAAATCAGGAAGTCGGAACAAAATATCTCGGAGAAAAGCTGGTATATAAAGACACCCCGGTTTTAAAAAAGGCGATGGAAGCATTTGTTACCACCAAACTGACGGACCTTTGCTATCGTACAAAAGGCAAATATTTTGGCGAGTTCCGATATGCCGCAAACGGCCAGAATATTATTCGATGCGCCTGTATTGCCCGGGCGGGTTATGATGATGTCATTGACATAAAGCCTCAAATACAGTTAGCGCTAGATTCCTTTAAACGTGTGCTGGAAGTGGATTCGGCTTTGGACATAACAAGGCTGAGGAAGAGCGGTGGTAAAGAGAAACGGGTATTCAATGATTATGAAAAATGGCCCTGCTATTATCACTTGGATATTCTTGCTCATACAGATTCATGGAAAATGGAAGAAAATATTAAAATGCTCGCCGAATCCTTTAAAAAGCTGATGCGGACGGACCGTCCCGAAAAACAGGTCGGCGGTGATTCCTGGGTGGGATATGTGCTTGGAACGCTGGGCTGTCTAAAAGAGGGATATCAGCTTGGTTATGATGAAAACGGAATTCACTATACCTACTTTGACAGAGTGGAATGGCTGTGCCGATGTGGACTTGCACCGTATATTGAACAGCTTCAGCGCGAAGTGGATATTTTGCGGAATTCAGTCAGCGAAGATGGAATCTGCATGGCGCCGATTGCGGAGAATCAGCTGAAAGGATTCAGTACCTATGGCGGTCAGCAGTTAGAAACGGATTGGAAAACTCCAACACGAAGATTTTGTGACATTACTTTTAGAGCCTTGTTGATAATGCATTATTCGGAGGAACTGATTTAAGTAGCTGTTAAAGCGGCAGGTGCGGGAAGCCTTGAAAATACTGCATTTTCTGTAAGCAGTGTTACTAATAAAGTCACTAATAGAAATTAGGGCATGGTGCGGAAATCAGCACTCATACCCTGTTTTTATGGCTTCTATGGCTTCCCGAAGCTGCCCTAAGTCTTTGTGGGTGTATATGTTTTCGTTAATGTCCTGCCCCTTGTGGCCCATGAGCTTGTATCGGGTCACTCTGTCCGCTCCTGCATTGTCCAGGAGCATATTGAAAGTGTGGCGGCAGTCATATGGAGTGTGCTTTGTCTGTATGCCGCAGGCTTGTATGGCAGCATGGAAGCACTCTCTGTATTTCTGCTCAGAGATGTTCCTGGCGCCGTCGTGGTAGATCAGGCTGCGGAAGTGTCCGTCCATGCGGCGGCAGACCATCTCATATACTGCGGAGTGTATGGGAACTCTGTTCTGTTGCGGCTGTACCGGTTCTTCAGGCCGCCGGTGAAGGTCTTTTCCTCCAGGTCAATATTTTCGGCTGGCATCCGGGCAAGCTCGTTAATTCGCCACCCGGAATAGCAGTAAATCAGCACCGTGTCAACAAAGGGGAGGTCTTTGTGCTCCCAGAGCATCATCAACTCCTCATGGGTGAAGGGCAGGCCCTGGATATCATCGTCCTCTTTGGTGATTTTGGTGTACTGGGAATAGTCCTTTGCCACAAGCTCAAACTGGACAGCATATTTGTACATCTGCCGGAACAGGTTGCGGATATGCTCCAGCATGGCATGAGACAATTGGACCTGGTCCAGGATGTCCTGCATGTCCTGGGCACGGATATCCCACATGGCTATGCTGTGGAGGGAAGGACACTTCTTATAGGCCGCAATCATGCAGTTCTGGGAACTGGTCTTTTTCCCTGGAGCAGTGTGAGCGGTCTTGTATTTCCAGAGATACCAGGAGGCAAATACATCCTGGAACAGTTTTTTCCGGTCTTTGGGGTCATAGGGAGCCTTATTGTACTCCGCCAGGGCAATCTCTGCGGAAACCCGATCAGGATAGCACCCGATCACATCGTAGGCCGGATATCCGTCGGCATCAATGTGAGTGTTGACTCTGACCTGAAAGGGGTTCTTACGTCTGCCGGAGAGCTTCACCACAGTGCCGGAGCCGTTAGGGCGGCGTTTCCGGGCTTTTCTGGGGGGCCTGGCAATACTCCCCTCCCGCATGGGAAAGCCACAGTGGGGGCACAGAAGGGCTTTATCGCTGACCTGGCCGGAGCATTCAGGGCATTTTGTGAGGGCCATATGGGATCACACTCCTATCTAAAAAGGGTATAAAAAATAATCCTGTACAGACGGGGGCATGGATGGTATAATAAGCCTTGATGGAGGGCTATTATACAGGCATCCGCCTGTATAATGTCTGGGCGGTTCCTGCCTGTGCAGGAGCCGTTTTTTAATGCTTGACGGTTCATTTTGTTTGGGATATAATGTGCTTAACAGAACAGCCGGAAGATAGATTGAGCCTATCCGTCCCGGCGAATTATAACGCTAAGTAAGCCGCCTATTCTTTACCAGAGAGCAGGGCGGCTTACTTACGGTCTTTTTTGATGTAATTCAGGATTGCTACAATCAGCAATGCCACGGTCAAGATCACCATGAATTCCTCGTATGTACTCATAAGCACCACTCCTTCCGCAGAAATCGGAACGAAATGGCCGCACGCCCTCCCGGCTGCCCGGGTAAGCATATTATATTGTCATGGTTCAGGCAAAGGGACAATTTGTCCACCCGTGCGAAAAGTTGCACCGGTGCAACCGACTCAATATTGAGCTGGCAACTAAATAGTGGTTGGTACGAAATTCATACTAACGAAGGACAATTTGTCCGTGGTAAAGCCCATTTGGGCTTTACTGGGCCCCATTTGGGTCTGGTGCTGCTGCTCTGGAATGGAACACCCTTGCCAGGGGTCTTCTTAACGCTCCCTCCGTCTCTCTGGCTTTTCTGATACCCTCTGCGGCTCCCTCAATAATGATTAGCTCCTTTTCATCCATGCCGTTCAGCATCCGGTCAATGCGTTTCCGGCGCTCACTCTCGCCGTCTTGCTTGT
>CAMUJH010000117.1 GCA_947089145.1 uncultured Hungatella sp.
TACCTGCAATCCGCTCTAGCAGGGGTGATGTCTCACCCCGGGCAGTTTATTGTGGAGCTGCCCTGCGTAAGTGGCGATGACGTTTGGGTCTTGCGCAACAGGAATCTGTGAACCGTGTCAGGGCAGGAATGCAGCAGCACTAAGCGGAACCTTCTGTGTGCCGCAAGGCAGCCTGGACTGAGTTAACTGCGCAGGTAACGTCTGTGGTATCTGCACAAAGTGAGACGCACGGATTTAATTTTATAAAAGAAAATCCTTTACCGGGAAACAAAAGTTACTTTTTGTTTCCCGGAAGTTTTTTTGCCCGGAAAATAGTTTTCCCTTGCCCATGGAAAACCTTTGTATTATAATTACAGAATGGAATTTGTAACTTTGTTGTAACATATCTTTGGGGGAAAGGAATGATGAAATCATGAGAGTAGGAATGTTAACCAGCGGAGGCGACTGCCAGAGCCTCAATGCTACCATGAGAGGAGTTGCAAAGTCACTGTACAGAATGTATGGACAGGATGTGGAGATCATTGGTTTTGAGGACGGATACAGAGGCCTGATCTATGCGGACTACCGTGTCATGAAACCGTCGGATTTTTCCGGCATTCTGACAGAAGGCGGCACGATTCTGGGTACATCGAGGCAGCCTTTTAAGCAGATGAGGGTGCCGGATGAAAATGGCCTGGATAAAGTGGAAGCCATGAAGCATACTTACAGAAAACTGAAGCTGGAATGTCTCGCAGTGCTGGGAGGGAACGGCAGCCAGAAGACGGCAAATCTTTTAAGGGAAGAGGGATTAAATATCGTATCTCTGCCAAAGACTATTGACAATGATCTCTGGGGCACTGATATGACATTCGGATTCCAGAGCGCGGTAAATGTGGCTACCAATGCCATAGACTGCATCCACACGACTGCGGCGTCCCACGGGCGGGTATTCATTGTGGAAGTAATGGGCCACAAAGTCGGTTCCCTGACCCTTCACGCAGGAATTGCCGGAGGAGCAGATATTATCTTAATCCCGGAGATACCATATGATATTAATGTTGTGGTAGAAGCCCTAAAGGAGAGAAACAAGAAAGGCAAACGTTTTTCTATCCTGGCAGTAGCAGAAGGCGCCATTTCTAAAGAGGATGCGAAACTTACCAAGAAAGAGCTGAAGGAGAAGAGGAAAAACGGAGTGGTTTATCCTTCGGTTGCTTATGAGCTGGGAGCTCAGATTGAGGAGCTGACAGGCCAGGAAGTGCGCGTCACAGTTCCGGGACACATGCAGCGGGGCGGGGAACCCTGTCCATATGACAGAGTTTTGTCTACAAGGGTAGGCGCAGCCGCAGCCAGACTGATTCATGAAAAAACTTATGGGTACATGGTCTGCATAAAAGACGGGGAAGTTGATAAGGTTCCCCTGCAGGAAGTGGCAGGCAAGTTAAAGACCGTTGATCCCAAG
This sequence comes from uncultured Hungatella sp., assembly GCA_947089145.1. GTDB lineage: Bacteria > Bacillota > Clostridia > Lachnospirales > Lachnospiraceae > UBA3402. The sequence goes on from CAMUJH010000117.1 coordinate 1,439, forward strand.
TGCTCCATGATAGAGGAAGCAAAGCTTATAGGCATCTGCTTCGGCGATGAATAAAGAGAATATATAGAATATACAGAGGTGAAACAGCAGCATGTCTTACACGGCACTATACCGCAAATGGCGTCCGGCCGGATTTGAGGATGTAAAGGGTCAGGATCACATTGTTCAGACTTTGAAAAATCAAATAACATCAGGTCGTATTGGCCATGCGTATCTGTTCTGCGGCACCAGGGGAACCGGTAAGACCAGCATTGCAAAAATATTTGCCCGGGCTGTAAACTGCGAGGGACCAGTGGATCAAAGACCATGCGGAACATGCAGGATCTGCAGAAATATTGCTGCCGGTTCCTCCCTTAATGTGGTGGAAATTGATGCGGCTTCCAATAACGGCGTGGAAAATATCCGTGATATCCGGGAACAGGTGCAGTATCCGCCTACAGAAGGCAGATATCGGGTTTATATTATTGACGAGGTGCATATGCTGTCAACGGGAGCCTTTAATGCACTGTTAAAGACTCTGGAGGAGCCTCCGTCCTATGTAATTTTTATTTTGGCAACCACAGAAGTCCACAGGATTCCGATTACGGTGTTATCCAGGTGCCAGAGATATGATTTTAAACGCATTACCATCAGGACGCTGACAGACAGGCTTAGGGAGCTTTCCGATGCAGAAAGCATGGATGTGGAGGACAAGGCGCTGGGCTATATTGCCAAAGCTGCAGACGGCTCCATGAGAGATGCCTTAAGCCTGTTGGATCAGTGCGCCGCGTTTCATTTTGGAGAAAGGCTGACCTATGACCATGTGCTGGATATACTGGGAGCTGTAGATACAGGCATATTCAGTAAAATGTTCCGGGCGGTGACGCAGCAGAAAACCACGGACTGCATTTACCAGCTGGAGGAGCTGGTGATTCAAGGCAGGGAGCTGGGACAGTTTGTCACAGATTTTATCTGGTATATGAGAAATCTGCTGCTTGTGCAGACCACAGACAATGCAGAAGACATTCTGGATATGTCTGCAGATAATAAAAAAGCATTAGAAGAGGATGCCCGGCTGGCAGACGGAGAAACCCTGATGCGCTATATTCGGGTGTTCTCAGAATTGTCCAATCAGATTCGCTATGCCAGCCAGAAGAGAGTTCTTATCGAGCTGGCATTTATAAAACTGACAAAACCGCAGATGGAACATAATTACGATTCCATAATAGAGCGGCTTAATAAAATTGAAGACCAGCTGGAAGAGGGCATTTCTATCAGTCCTTCAGCGCCCGTACAGGGAAGGGCAGGCGGGGTAATGGCCGGTGACGGCATAGGCACAGGAAGCGCCGGGGCAGCAACAGGCGGATCTCTTGATATGCCGCCCAAAAACGGAATAGCTTATGAGGCGCCTTTGCAGGTAACCCTGCCAAAAGGACAGCTGGAAGATTTACAAATGATTCGAAACGAATGGGGAAAAATTGTCCGCAGTCTGGGCGGCGTAATCCGTTCCAGCTTTCGGGATACGATTGTGGAGCCAAGCGGCGACAGCTGTCTCTGCGTGGTATTCGCAAATGCTGATAATTATGAGATAGGCCGGCGCCCTACAATTATGGGGGAACTGGAACAATACGTGAAAAACACATATGGTAAAGACATTTATTTCAAAACCCGCCTTATGGGTAACGGGGAGCGGGCGGATACCATATATGTGAGTGATGAAGAATTGAAAAACCATATCCACATGGATATTACTATAGAGGATGATATCGGATAGATGAGAGGAGATTATTATGGCTAAGAGAGGCGGATTTCCGGGCGGAATGCCGGGCAATATGAACAATCTGATGAAACAGGCGCAGAAGATGCAGAGGCAGATGGAGGAAACCACCAAAGAACTGGAATCCAAAGAGTATTCGGCATCATCAGGGGGAGGAGCCGTAACTGTAACCGTATCCGGTAAAAAAGAAGTGACAGCCGTTAAGATTTCTCCGGAGGCCGTAGACCCTGATGACGTGGAAATGCTGGAAGATATGATAATGGCAGCAGTTAATGAAGCGTTCCGACAGATGGAAGAGGAATCTAACAGCGCTATGGCGAAATTGACTGGGGGCTTTGGCGGAGGGTTTCCGTTCTAATTATGGATTACTACAGCAATCAGATTACCAAATTAATTGAGGAATTGTCCAGACTTCCGGGTATTGGCGCAAAATCAGCCCAGCGGCTTGCATTCCACATTATAAATATGCCGAAGGAGCAGGTAGAACGGCTGTCAGGCATTATGGTAAATGCCAGAGAACAGGTATGTTACTGCAAGGAATGCTTTACGCTGACGGATCAGGAATTATGCCCCATATGCAGCAGCACAAAACGGGATCATCAGACTATTATGGTAGTTGAAAATCCCAGAGACTTGGCTGCCTATGAAAAGACAGGCAAGTATGAGGGAGTGTACCATGTGCTGCACGGAGCCATTTCCCCCATGCTTGGAATCGGGCCCGGGGAAATTAAGCTGAAAGAACTTATGCAGAGGCTCCAAGGCCAGGTGAAAGAGGTAATTATCGCCACCAACTCCAGTCTGGAAGGGGAAACTACCGCCATGTACATCAGCAAGCTGATAAAGCCAACAGGAATCACAGTCAGCCGGATTGCCAGCGGCGTTCCGGTGGGAGGAGATTTAGAGTACATAGACGAGGTAACGCTGCTTCGGGCGCTGGAGGGAAGAGTCCAGCTGTAGCGGCATAAAGCCTTGGAGTAAGGGGCGCAGTTCTTGCGCTGACGGAGGAAACCATGGATAAATACGAGTTTAACATAAAAGTTGAACAAATCAAAAAGATGGTAAAAAAGGAAGACTTCGCAACCGCCATGAAGATTTCCGATACCATTGATTGGAGGCGGGTGCGCAATGCCAATCTTTTGTCAACGATTTCCCAGGTATACGAAAAAAATGAGGAATATCAAGAGGCAAAGGAGGTACTGCTTCTGGCGTTTGAGAGGGCGCCTATTGGGAAAAGATTTCTCTATAAGCTCACAGAACTGGCTCTTAAAGAAGGGAGCATAAGGGAAGCAGAAGATTATTATAAAGAATTTTGCGAATTGGCTCCTGAGGATACCCGTCAATATATTTTAAGGTATTTGATTCTGAAACAGAAAAATGCTTCCATAGATCAGCTGATTCAGGCTCTGGAGAGGTATATTAATACAGAGTTGGAAGAAAAGTGGATGTATGAGCTGGCCGAGCTTTATGCCAAAGCCGGCCGGGGAAATGATTGTGTTCAGCTATGTGATAAAATGATTCTGCTGTTTGGCATTGGAACTTATGTTGAGAAGGCAACAGAATTAAAAAAGAGGTATGCTCCGCTGAACAGCCAGCAGAGAAAACCGGCTTCAATACAAAACCGGACGAATTACAATGGTTCGATCATTCAAATGCCGGGTACGTCTGGTTACAATGAAAATTGGCAGAATTCCGGAGGCGCCTATGGCGCCGGTTCCCAGGGGTATGGAACCGGCAGCAATTATGGGACAGGATATAGTCCCGAAAACAGTTATGAGGCAGGGGCAGGCTATGGTTCCGAAGACAGTTATGGAGCGGAACAAGGCTATGGCCCTGTAGGCGGTTACGGAGCCGGGGCCAGCCTTCAGGATGGTTATGGGACAGAGGCGGGTTATAGTTCTCAGGACGGTTATGGTACGGAATCAGGTTACGGTTCCCAGAGCGGTTATGGTGCGGAATCAGGTTACGGTTCCCAGGGCGGTTATGGTGCGGAATCAGGCTACGGTTCCCAGGGCGGTTATGGTACGGAATCAGGTTACGGTTCCCAGGGTGGTTATGGTACGGAATCAGGCTACGGTTCCCAGGGCGGTTATGGTACGGAATCAGGCTACGGTTCCCAGGGCGGCTATGGTACGGAATCAGGCTACGGTTCCCAGGGCGGTTATGGTACGGAATCAGGCT
>CAMUJH010000118.1 GCA_947089145.1 uncultured Hungatella sp.
TACTTCATATACTTAACCACCATAAGGGCGATTTTAAAGGTAATGGCGTCCTCAAAAATGCGGAGATCCAGCCCGGTGCTCTTCTGCAGCTTATCCAGCCGGTAAACCAGCGTATTGCGGTGGATGTAAAGCTGTCTGGAAGTCTCGGATACATTAAGGCTGTTCTCAAAGAATTTATTGATGGTCGTCAGAGTTTCGTCGTCAAACTCATCCGGCGACTTTCCGTCAAAAATCTCCTTGATAAACATCCGGCACAGAGGAAGAGGCAGCTGATAAATCAGCCGTCCAATGCCCAGCTTATTGTAAGCTATCACATTCTTGTCGCTGTAAAAGATCTTTCCCACATCCAATGCCATTTTGGCCTCCTTGTAGGAGCGGGATACCTCTTTGATTTCACCCACCACAGTGCCAAAAGCCACATGAACCTTGGTCATGGCTTCTGTGTTCAGCATATCCAGAACCATATTGGCTGTTTTTTCCAGATCCTCGTACGTCTCCCCCGGCTTCACTTCCTTTACCAGGATAATATTCTTCTCATCAACCGCTGTGATAAAATCCTTAGTCTTGCTGGCAAAAAGACTCCTTACAGTCTCCAGCGCATTGGTATCCTTCTCATGCTTTGTCTCAATAATATAGACTACCCGTTTTACACTGGTTTCGATATGAAGCTTCTTGGCCCGATTGTAAATATCCACCAGAAGCAGATTGTCAAGAAGAAGGTTTTTAATAAAATTATCCTTATCAAAGCGTTCCTTGTAGGCTACCAGGAGATTCTGAATCTGGAATGCCGCCAGTTTCCCCACCATATACGCATCATCACTGCCGCCTTTGGCAAGCAGGATATATTCCAACTGATGTTCATCAAACACCTTAAAGAACTGATAGCCCTGGATCACCTGACTGTCTGCCGGAGAATCTACAAAAATAAGGATAGAGTTTTCATATTCTTCTGCGTCCGGAAATGTAGTCGCCAAAACCTTGCCTTCCGTATCGCATACACAGAGATCGATTCTTGTTATGCCTTTCAGGCCTTCAATGGTTGTCTGAAGTATCTGGTTTGAAATCATAGTGCACTCTCCTTTTTCGTAAATTTACCCTTATACTATCTTATAGCAAAAAACAAAAAAAAGCAAGCAAGTATATCACCTGCCTGCTTTATTTTTCTATGAGTGCTGCCACCGGCTGTTATCCAGCCGTCAGCCCTGATTCAGCCAGACCTGCTGTAAGCCCTGGGGACTAGTTAACGATGATCTGCTCTGTGTCTTTGTTAAATACATGGATCTTGCTTAAATCTAATGCCAGTCTTACGGTATCGCCTACTCTTGCAGCCGTACGCGGATTTACTCTTGCAGTAAAGTTGGATTCCTCAACATCGAAATACAGGAATACTTCTGCGCCCAGCAGCTCGTATACACGGACGGTTGCTTCGATTATGCTCTTAGGAGAAGCCTCCAGCCAAGCCTGGTCATCATGCAGATCTTCCGGACGGATACCCAGAGTAACTGTCTTTCCGATATAGCCTTCCTTGTCCAGAACTTTTCCTTTCTCTGCCGGAAGAGAGATGGTATGGTTTCCGAAAGTCAGAGTAACATCGGAGCCTTCCTTGCCCACCTTGGCGTCCACCATGTTCATCTGAGGAGCCCCGATGAATCCTGCAACGAACTTGTTGCAAGGCTTGTCATACAGATTCTGCGGGGAATCAACCTGCTGAACCACGCCGTCCTTCATAACAACGATCCTGGTACCAAGGGTCATAGCCTCAGTCTGGTCATGAGTTACGTAGATAATAGTCGCCTGCAGTCTCTGATGCAGTTTGGAAATCTCAATACGCATCTGGCCTCTCAGCTTGGCATCCAGGTTGGACAGCGGCTCGTCCATAAGGAACACCTTAGGATTACGTACTATAGCGCGGCCCATGGCAACACGCTGTCTCTGACCGCCGGAAAGAGCCTTTGGCTTACGGTCTAACAGATGCTCCAGATCAAGGATTCTTGCAGCCTCGTGAACCAGCTTGTCAATCTCCTCCTTTGGAGTCTTTCTCAGTTTCAGGCCAAATGCCATATTATCATATACAGACATATGAGGATACAATGCATAATTCTGGAATACCATGGCAATATCTCTGTCTTTAGGCTCTACGTCGTTAACCAGCTTGCCGTCAATATACAGTTCACCAGAAGAAATGTCCTCCAGGCCAGCTACCATACGAAGGGTTGTGGACTTTCCGCAACCGGATGGTCCTACGAAAATAATGAATTCTTTATCAGCGATCTCCAAATTGAAATCTTTTACTGCCACAAATCCGTTAGGATAAGATTTTGTTACATTCTTTAATGACAGACTAGCCATTCTCAATTCCTCCTGTTAATAAAAAGATGTATTATGGGGAAGTCCCTTTCTGTTATTGATTGTATCATACACGAAACGAAAATTTATTACCATATTGTAAATTACCAAAATCCTTTTTTTTATTTGGCTAATCTGTATATCGTTTTTTTTTCGGGTCCAAAAACACAAAACTTTGCACAGTTTTTAAAATATTTTATGTTAATATTCGATAAATCTCTTTGCAGACACTTTTTCCTCTGCTTTCCAGGCCAGAGATCGGCTGATCAAATTCCTCCCTGATCTGCCACAATTTTACAGTCCGTCTTGAAGGGCTGGGCAGTACAGAAATTCCAATTTCCTTTTCGCAGTCTTCAATCATCGTTTCCTTGCCAGCAGATTAATCCACAAAGTATCATGGCCGCTTCTCGCGTCCTCAGTCTCCCATGTCTTTATGATCTCAAACAGGCCTGTCCTGGATATGAGCGACGTCAGGCTGTCTATGGTATAGTCCGTAAAATACCGTTCTCCCCGGAATCCTTCAAAGTCGCCTTTCTTTACCGACATATACAGCACGCCCCGGCTGCACAGGGCATCATGGATACATCCCAGAATCTCCGGCATCTCGTTTTTGGGGACATGCACAAGTGCGCCGCAGGCCCAGATGCCGTCAAATACATCCTCGAACTCCATGTCCTCATAAGTCATCTGAAGCACATCCAGCCCCGTATGTATCTCTGCCAGCTTGCACATCTCCTCCGATGCGTCCAGAGGCGTCACATCATATCCCATGTCATACATGGTCAGGGAATCCCTTCCTGAACCGCATCCTAAATCAAGAACCGTGTCTCCCTCCTCCAGCAGTTTCAGAAATTCTCCCATGATCTCGCTCATATCCGCATCAATGGTATCTTCATATACCTTTGCCGCATATTTATTATAATATTCTATCGAGTCCAAGACAATCCTCCTATATCCTTTCTATAGTCTTTTCCGTAATCTTTATTTTCCCTTCTTTTAAAAGGCGCCCCACCGCTCTTTTAAAAGCATTTTTACTTAAATGAAATTCCCTTTTAATGGTGTCCGGCGATGCCTTGTCATTAAACGGCAGCACGCCGTCAAACTCATCAATCACCTTTAAAACCATCTGGGAATCAGCATCCATCTGAATATATGCCTTCTCCCTGGGGTTTAAGTCCAGTTTGCCGTCCTCCCGGACTTTCACAACCCTGGCTTCCACCACGTCTCCTTCCCTTAAGCCGCCATACATCTCCCTGGCAGGAATCAGGCCGTAATATTGGTTGTCCACCGCTACAAAAGCTCCGATATCCTGATTAATTTCATATATCGTCCCAGTTACTTTGTCATCTTTATTGTAAGGCGCTTCATTGCTCATATAAGAATAGACTCTCATCGTCGCTGCCAGCCTGCTGCTTTTATCCACATACAGAGCTACCAGGCAGTCCTCCCCAGGCCGGACCCTGCGGGTCTGTTCCTTAAACGGCAGCAGCAGATCCTTCTCCAGCCCCATATCCAGAAATGCCCCTATCTTTCCTACAGCCTTCACCTGCAGGACTGCCACCTGGCCTGTCTCAATCCTGGGTTTGTTTGTGGTTGCAATAAGACGGTCCTGGGAATCCCTGTAAATGAAAACCTCCACCTCGTCCCCCAGGCTGACGCCTTCCGGAACCTGCTTCTTCGGAAGCAGCACTCCGGTTTCATCTCCTGCCTTGTCGCTTAAATAAACTCCAAATTCCTTTATGCGGACAACTTCCAAAAGCTGCCGTCTTCCTAATTCAATCATTCCTTATCCTCATTCCCGCAGCATAACTGCCGCATAGGCCCCTCCCTGGGCATCGCACAAAGCGATCACATATCCATCCCCGTCTTTCGTAATTCTGGGTATCATATAATCGCCCAATGCCGCCGCCTTTTTATACTCCGCCCGAAGTTCCCTTACCGTAATATTCTCAGGCAGAAGTTCTCTTGCTATCTCTACGTATTTTGCATTGTTCACATGATGATTGGTATCAAGGTGATGTCTTGTTACCGCAATGCCCTCCCGCTCCTCATAATTTTCCGGAAGCGCGATTCTTCGCGGCGCATAGTCCATGTCCAGCCGCATCTCCGGTTCGCCGTAGGCTTCAATGTCTGCCTGCCTGACCCTGGCCGGCCTTTGCCGCCCTGTGTCATAAAAAAACCAAATCGAGTTAGCCTTTACAAGATATCTGCCTTCCCCATCCTGAATGGCAAAATTGCGGTAACCATATATTCCTTTAAAATCATAGGGCCATGTGCTGACCATGATCCGCTCTCCCAAACATGGGTATCTGTCAATGACAATCTGCCAGGAGGTAACCCACCATGCGTGGTTATGTTCTGTCAAATACTGAATGCCAATGCCCAAATCCTCTGATTGAAATGTCGAGCAGTCCTGAAGATAATTTAGAACTCCTGTCAAAGACAACTGTCCCTGTTCATCTGTCTCGCTGTAGCGCACTCTGCTTTCAAAACGGTACATCCGCTCTGCTCCCTTTCAAACAAAAATCAGTACCATTATATAGTATTTTCCACGGAATGTCCAGATTCTCTCTTCGCTTTCTTACGTTTATATGCGGTTTTCCATTAACCGGTTGTTAAAAACCTTTTTGAAGCAAGCATCCCTATGCCGTACCGGTTCCAGGAAAACAAAAAACAGTGAATCTCTGCAAAACCAAAGATTCACTGTCCTCTTTCGCTGGGCTACAAGGATTCGAACCTTGAAATGACGGAGTCAGAGTCCGTTGCCTTACCATTTGGCGATAGCCCAATTTTTTCCATCGCTTTATCTCAGCGACCTTGTACATTATATAACACTCTTTTCAGTTCGTCAACCCTTTTTTTTATTTTTTTTATTAAATATATTTTGTCAATAGTTTTGCGACAGGTTTTTGAAAAAAATTTTATGCCAATTTCTGTAACTCTTCCTCGAATAGTTCCGCTGATGTTCTGTAAT
>CAMUJH010000119.1 GCA_947089145.1 uncultured Hungatella sp.
AGGCGTTATGCCTGAGTAGTAGTTACCTTCCTTAAGCCCGGCTTGTTTTCCCATTACTAACCGGGCCTTAATGTTTTCCCATTCTATTTGAGCGAAGGCCGCCAGTATTTCAACGATACACCGTCCGAGGGCGCGCTGGCCATTGCAAAACTGGCTGGACTCCACCAGGGCAGGGAATACGGCCCATGTAGACCATGCCAACGTATTGTATCAGATTCCTGTAAATGATAACGGAAACCCCATTGTCTATTTCCACGGCTGCGGGCAGTCCCACCTATTATAAGAAAGAGAGGAAGCGTTACCACAATGTCATTTAGTTAAGGTTGCCGCAGGCCCCAAGGGTTCCATCTCCTGTCAGGGTTCAGAATTGCCAAACGTTCCGAAGAACCCGAAAAACAGGTTTCTTCTCCACGGCATTAATTCACCCTGACAGGAGATGGAGCCCTTGGAGCAAAAGCAGAATTCGTTTATCTAAATGACATTGAGCGTTGCCATGAGCACTTTATTTATCAACGGAAGCCCCAACAAGAACGGAAATACAGCGGCCCTGGCGGCTGCGCTTTTAAAGGGGAAGGAATATGAGATACTGAACCTGACCGAGTACTGAATCGGAATCTACGGGCAGGCCTTTGAGGACGGCCAGCTTGGCCAGGTAATCGGGGAGATGAAAGAGGCCAATGTGATTGTGGGGGGCTCCCCCTGTACTGGCACAATATCTGCGGCTCTGTGCGGAATGTGCTGGATCGGTTCTACGGCATGGTGGGGAACGGAAAATTTTCGGGAAAAACTCTTTACTTTTATTCCAGGGTGCATCCCCGGAGAAATGGATGCTGGAGGTTGGGGAATATACCATAAAGCGTTTCGCTGCCCTTTACGGTATGGAGTACGGCGGGATGGCAACTAACAGAGAAGACGGATAAGCTGGGGAAAGGGATAGAATAAGCTTAAAAAAGGTTGCAGATAGGAGCGAACCGTTATAACATAGGAAACAGAGAAGAAAAGCGGCCGGAGGCAGATGAGACATGAGCTTGTTAAATAAGATGCAGGAGAAGGACATATTTTCAGAGAGTGAGCAGGAAGTAATCCGTTATCTACTTATGAATCCCACAGAGAATCTGACGATTGGCCAGCTGGCCGCAGGCAGCAGCACCAGCAATTCAACCATTGTAAGAATGTGCCGGAAGCTGGGATACGAGGGATACCGCCAGTTTAAGGTGGATTTTATCAAGGAGACGGAGTCGCGGAAATATCTGGGTGAAACGGTGGATTACAGTCAGCCTTTCTGCAACAGGGAGAACATCCAGGACATTATCCGCAATATGGGAACTCTGTATAAAGAAAGTACGGATCTGCTCCTTCAGAATCTGGATGGAAAAAATGTGGAGCGGATCAGCAAGGTAATCCTGGAAGCCAGACGGCTCTATCTCTATGCCATAGGCGATTCTCTGAGCACGGCCCGCTCTTTTGCCAACAAGCTTCTGAAGCTGGACATCTATCCTGTTATGGCTTATGAATTTGGTGAGAGTGATGCGTCTACCTATAATATAACGGAAAAAGACTGCGCAGTCTTTTTAAGTTACAGCTTAAAGCATTCTCAGTATAAGAGAAATTTCCGAATGCTGAAACGCAAAGGCGTGCCGGTGATTGTCATTACGGCCAACGAGGAACATCTTATTGCCAAGATGGCGGACTACAAACTGATTATCCCCAGAAAAGAGTCGGATTTTAAGATTGCCACATTTTATTCCCAGCTGGCTTTCAGCTTTCTCTGCGATATCCTCTATTCTGCCATCTACGCACATGACTATGAGTACTATAAAAGAAGAAAACAGGAGATTGATAATCTATAAGAGAAAATAAGGTTCGGTATTTCAGCAAAGAGGCTGAAAAATACCGAACCTTTTTGCCGGAATTTGTGAATTGCAACAAAATACAGTCGCTTTGTGGTATATATAAACCATAAACAAAGGGAATATTATGGGAGCCGTGTGCGAACTGGCAGCGGTTGCCATTGCTACGGTGATCTATCTGCCATTTGCGGTTCTGTATGAAAAGCAGCAGGCAGCGGCAGACAGTGAACAAAAAAATAAAAACGAATTCGGGAGGTATTCATTATGAAGACAGCAGTATTAGGAGCCGGAACCATTATTCCGGATTTTCTGGAAGCTTCGGCCAGGATAGAGGAATTGGAGATTTACGCCCTTTTCGGGCAGGAAAATGACCTTCCCAGGATGAAAGAGTTTCAGCAGCAGTATGGGATATCAGAGATTTATCACGATTATGACAGGCTGCTGGCAGACCCTAAGGTGGAGGTGGTCTATGTGGCGCTTCCCAACCACCTGCACTTTATGTTTGCCAAAAAGGCGGCAAAGAGCGGAAAACATGTGATTGTGGAGAAGCCCTTTGCCAGCACGTACCGGCAGGCAAAAGAACTAATTGAGACGGCCAGGGAGCATCATGTGATGATTTTTGAGGCTATTTCCAACCAGTATATGCCCAACTATATGAGGACGAAGGAACTGATGAAGGAACTGGGAGATGTAAAAATTGTCCAGATGAATTATTCCCAGTATTCCAGAAGGTATGACCTTTTTAAAGAGGGGACAGTGCTTCCGGTATTTGACCCTAAGAAATCCGGCGGGGCTCTGATGGATTTGAATGTATACAACATTCACTATATAACGGGACTGTTTGGGAAGCCGGACAAGGTCCATTACATTGCCAATATGGAGCGGGGGATAGATACTTCCGGCATTCTGACTCTGGAATACCCCTCATTCCAGTGCGTCAGCGTGGGAGCCAAGGACTGCAAGGCCCCTGTTTCCATCAATATCCAGGGTGACAAAGGCTTTATCCACAGCGATATGCCGGCCAATGCGTACGATTCTTTCCTTTTTGGGCACAACGATGGCAGGACCCGGGAGTTTGCGCTGAATGAAGGCATGCCCAGGCTGTATTATGAGCTGAAAGTTTTTGCCCGCATGGTAAGCAGCGGAAATTATGAGGAAGCCGGGGAATATAACCGACACACCTTGATGGTGATGGAGATTCTGGATGAGGCCAGACGGCAGGTAAACATAGAATGTTAAATCCACGTTCCGGAAAGGAGCCGGACAACATGATTCAATGGGGGATTACCAGATATATCGTGTATGAAAGAAGGCAGGGGCTGTTTTGCCGGGAAAGAAAAAGCCTGCCTTGCGGCGGCGCATATAAGGATATTTAGAGAGGGAGAAGACAATGAATAAAAATATAAAGGAGATCGGACATTTAAGTTTTAAGCTGAAAGATACCAAAAGGTTTCGGGATTTCTATGAGAATACGCTGGGACTGAACATAGGCTTCTCTTTAAAAACCCCCAAAGGGGAAGAGAGAATCATTTATTATCAGTTAAGCCATGGACAGTTTATTGAGATATTTCCGGAGACATCGGTTTTGACCTGGGCGGATTATGACGGACATAACCATGACGAGTACTATTCTTATCAGTATACAACTTTGGGAAAAGGAGAAGGAAAGAAGATTCAGGACCCGGAGTTTAATACCTGGATGGTAAATGAAAAGCCGTGGTATATTTCCAAAGTTACTTACAACACAAAGGACCTGCAGAAAGCCAAAACATTTTACAGGGATATCCTGGAGATGGAACTGATTTTGGACACGCCCAACCTGGTTCATGTGAAGGTGAATGAAGAGCAGGTGATTGAGCTGGTGAATAAGCCCTATCCCATGGACAACTGCACCAACAACAAAGGTCAGTGCCATTTTGCTCTTATTGTCCATGATATTGAGCTGGCGGCAAAAAGGATGAATGAAAAAGGGATTTTGCTGTATTACGGGCCAAAGACATCGAAAAAGCCTTATACAGGCCCTTATGAGAAAGTGGCTCACACGGAAAATTCCTATAATTTCTTTATTCAGGATTATGATGACAATGAGATTGAGGTGATGGCTTACTCTAAGGAAAGTTTCCAGTTGAAGTATGGGACGGAGTGAAGAGCCGCTGTTACTCTCTTGACGGATTCGTTGGAAATGGCGGGTACGGTTGGCATCCCTGAATGCATGCCGTCTAAACGGCGGCGGGACTTTTATAGTGAAGTAAAAAATAAGGACAGGCTCCTGTCACGGGAAAGATATGGTTAAGCAAATAAAATAAGCAAATAAAATAGAAAACAGACTTGACAAAACAGATTTTTTCTGTTAGCCTATACCACAGTTATCGGAGGACTTATAAGCGTAAGTATAAGACCGGATAAGATAGTGGACATACGGTTTGTCGGAGGACTGCTCTTACGTATGAGAGCGCCGGATAAGAAAGCCGTCTATGCCCGTCTTTCTTATCCGGTTTTTTACTTTATAGGAAATTTCGATTTTTTAAGGCACAGAAAAAAACGTATGTTCGCTGAACATACGTTAGATAAACCTGTGTTTTAGAAACACAAAACAGACGGTAAAGGTTTAGAAGATATAAAAGCCTTCTTCTCCAAAATCGCCATCAAATGGGTCGTCTTCATTCAGGAAGTAATCCAAGTCCAGAAGGTCAACTTCGCTCATGCAGCGAATGTCCTCAGATGTCATCCCTTCGGGTGGATACTCCATATATTTTTTTCGTAGTTTCTCTGTGTTTGAATTCATGGGGATATCCTCCTTTGAAAGGAGTATATCATGTCAGAAGGAAATATGGAAGTCATGCAGATGACCTTCTTTCACGAGAACGGGACATGACTTTCTCGTACATTTCTTCCAGAGAAACAGGTCTGTGGTTAAAATATAATTCTAAGAACAGCATGGTGGTTCCGCA
>CAMUJH010000120.1 GCA_947089145.1 uncultured Hungatella sp.
CTCTCCTGCAACGGCATCGTCCTCAATTATGCCATCGTCATGTACGACAAGTCCAGATCAAAGGTGAAGATCGTACAGGAGATCGCGGAGGAGCTGCCCGTACCGCCGGTTGTCTCCTATTTCCTTTGCGACAGCTGGTATACATGCGGCGACATCATGGATGCCTCCATCAAAAAGGGCTTCTATACCATTGGCGCACTGAAGACGAACCGGGTGCTGTACCCCTGCGGCATAAAGCAGAAGGTAGGCGAGTTCGCCCTTCATTTACGGAAGACAGATGCTGCTGTCAGCCTCGTGACCGTTGGCAGCCGGAGCTATTATGTCTACCGATATGAAGGGAACCTCAACGGCATTGAAAATGCGGTGGTCCTGATCAGCTACCCGAAGGACGCGTTCCATGTCCCCAAAGCCCTGCGGGCCTTTATCAGCACGGATGTCTCTTTAAGCACCCGGGAGATTCTGGACATATATGTGGAACGGTGGCCAGTGGAGGTGTTCTTCCGCCAGGCAAAGGACAGGCTGGCATTTGACAGATACCAGGTTCGCTCATCTCAGGGAATCAGGAGGTACTGGCTGCTGATGTCGCTGGCCCATCTGCTTGCATGTACTGGATGCGGTGAAACCATGTCTTTCGAAGACGGCTATGCATATATTTATAGCCATATCCAGGAAGAGCGGATCCATTTCGTCTACCAGTGTGGAGCAAGGCACATTGGCTTTGAGCAGGTTATAGCTTTAGTGGCATAGGTTTATTGTACACTTTTTTAAATTTGCTCATTTATAGTTATAAATATTGGTGTATCAGAACAAAGAGCTTCTATTGCTTTTCTATACCACCAGCCTTCAAGCCGTTCACAAATATGATTTTCATATTTAGGGATACAACTATAGCGTATCTGCTTTCGGAAAACTTTATCAACGTCAATTATATTGCTGGCTCCATCTATGATACAGATTTGCTCTATCAACTTCTTTGCCGTTTTCTCATCCATTTTCAAAAAAGCTTTATAATATGCGGCGTGTGCCTTATTCTCGGACTTCTTGCAAATCGCTCTCAACTTCTGGTAAGCATCATTTGCATTACGCTCATCATCATGTTTTAAATAATATGCTGCTGAATCCTTAGGGGCAGCAGATGTCGTAATAATGAGAAATTCTGTACCATCCAATATTTCCGGAGATGTATTGATAATATCTATCCATACTTTCAATGTTCGCCATAAATCAGTGCTTGCATCAGAAAGATTCCCATGGCGCTGCACATGATGCTTCACCTGTATGAGCTGTTTAGGAATATCATCTTTGCTAAATGCAATATCATCAAATTTTTCAATACTTATTTGAAAATCAGGGTTGTCATGATTCAGTAGTAAAAATAAAGCATATCTTACTTGATACAAATACCCTAACATTTGTTCCGAAGCCTGATGGTCAGACATATATGTTCCTCCTCCCCTGACTTTTCAACATATCTTTATTGCTATTCATTATATCATACATGTCGATTTTTAGAAAGTATTTGCACATAGTTGAAATTGTTTTTTAGAAAGAGCAAGGGCATCCCCGCCATTCCAGGGACACCCTTGCGCCTTATTCTTTCATTCCACTCTCAAACCTCCACTGGATATGTATGGACTTATCATCATACACATAAATGCAGTCTATAAAAGCCTTCACCATCTCCCGTGTCAGTTCCTCCATGCCCAGATAGTTCTCCAGTGTCTGATCTTCCATCCGACCAGATGATATGATATGCTCCAGCTTCGCCAATTCCTCCTCCAGCCGTTCCTGATCTGCCTGCGCTTCTTCCTGTCTGTTGGAAAGGGATGCCCGCCTGCTCTTAAAAACCTCCCGGCTGATTTCTTCATCCGCTAGCTGTTCGTAGAGTTTCGCTTTTCGTTCCTGACACTCTTTCACACAGCCCTGCAGGGATGTCAGTTGTTTGCGCAGGGCCGGTATCCGCCCGCTGTCCTCTGTCTTTTTCTTCAGTTCCCGCCTGTCAAGAAGGACTTCTATATAAGTCCTTACCGCCGCAAACACCGCCTCCGCCAGCTCGGATTCTTGCAGATGCCCTTTCACACACTGGAAATCTTCCGCCCTGCGTTTGGTGATACGATAGTATCTGGGTGTGGGAGACTTCATCCTGTGGAGGGCATACCGGCAGTTCGCGCACCGTATCTTCCCACTGAACAGATAGGTTATGCGTGAACCGCTGTTCTGCCCTTCCTGCTCCCGCAAAATTTTCTGGGCCGTTGTAAATTCTTCTCTGGAAAGGATGGCCTCATGGCAGTCCTCCACAATGACCCATTCCTCCCGGCTGTTTCTCTTTGTCCGGTAATTCCCAACCACCGGACGGTAATACTTTCCATAGACATTCTTGCCCAAATATCTTTCGTCACGCAGGATATTCACCACAGTACTTCCGTCCCACACCTTATTGTCACCTACGCCAACCCACCATTTATGAAACTCCCCATGCCTGTTTTTCAACTGGCCTGGTGTGGGTATCCTTTTTCGGTTCAGAACCCGCAGAATCTGCATGACGCTCATGCCTTCCCCTGCCATTTGGAAGATCTTCCGCACAATGGCGGGCCCTCCGGCTCTGCCACCAGCTGATTCCTGTTTTCCGGTGACTTCTGATAGCCGAAGGGGGCAAAAGGACTCATAAACTTCCCGCTCTGAGCCTTCGTCCGTTTTCCGCTCCTGACCTTCACGGATAAATCCTGGCTGTAATAACCATAAATCACGTTGCGGAAGGCAATCTCCACCCCGCTGGTGGCACCGTTGCATTTTGCGCTGTCATAGTTGTCATTGATGGAGATAAAGCGGATTCCCATAAAGGGGAAAATCTGGTCAACATAGTCACTCACCGTCAGATAATCTCTGCCGAACCGGGAAAAATCCTTGACAATGATACAGCCTGCCAGTCCCTTTCCCGCCGTCATAACAGTACAGTCGCCCCTGGTACCAGAGATATTTCTTTTCCATTCCCTCATGCCACGCCGCCGTATACTCTTCCGTGTGGTAGAAGTCGTGGCTCACCATGTCCTCGTCCAGTTCAATGTTGTACCCTCTCCAATCGAAAAAATCGGCCTGCTCCACCCATGCGCAAACCTCCTCATAGACTGCCTGTGCTTCATTGCCGGAATAACTCTGCTCACCAAAAGGCTCCTGCTCCGATATGGCAACCATATGGCAGGCTGTGAGCAGGCAGCATGCTGCCACTATAATGAAAACAAACTTTATTTTCTCTTTCATTTTTTGCCTTTCTGGCCTGCCGACTTATACAGGCAACTGTCAAAATTCTTTACATGTGTTTTGTCGGATCTTCCCTTGCTCCCTCAGCTTTCATTGACTGCATACAAAGCAGCCAGGCGGATCGTCATTCCAGGAACCCATGGCGCCGAACACATCCTCCATGGAAGCAGCAAAAAACAGCCTCTTTTCCGCTTCCGGGATACGAGGCAGCAGAACCGGCATTCCGCTGCCATGCCTGTCGGGTATCGCCTTCCCGCCATTCAGAATCTCCCTTGCATTGCGGAATATTTTCCCAAAGCTGCCGCATTCAATCCTGTCCGCAAACTCTCCTATCCGCAGCAAGATATCCGCAAGTTCTGCTGTATTATTTTGAAACCGGGGCTTTTCCGCAGGCGGAGTTACCCCATAAACGAGGACACACTATACTTAGGCGGTATACTCAACAGCAGATGTACATGATCTGCATAATATGACCTTCTATTATTTCTGCCCATTTATAACTGCACAACTGCTTAATAATATCGCATGTCTCCATTTTTCGGATCAGCGAAAAATGGAGACATGCTTAACAGGCCAAAGCCCATAACAGAACCCGCCATACCTCTGGTTTCACCAAACGCAACCCGGCGGGTCTTTTATCTTTAATCTGCTTTATCCTTTTTATCATATACTCACCTTATCAGTTGCTTAATTCCATAATCATTGGAATGTTTTTCAAAAAACTCCTTACTTGCTTCTAACAATTTATCATCCATAATATTTAAATATTTGATTGTAGTCTCCAGATGCCTATGTCCCAAAGCCTGACTGACCATTTCTAATGGCCATCCGGCATTCCAACGTTCTATTGCAAAGTATCTTCTTAGCATATGAGGTGTCAGCTTTATCCCTGTCTTTTTTTCCATTCTCCCAAACATATCATAGACACTGTCTGCTTTCCATGCATGCCCTGCCGTTTTCCCGGAAATATTAATAAAAAGATATGTTTGGTATTGAAGTAATTTTCGATTTTCAGCCAGATAATACATGAGAAATTCAAACGTATCATTACTGACTATGCTTTCTCTGAATTCAAAATTTTTTGCTCTGGCTCCATTTTCATTATCTTCCCTGAATCTAACCCTCACTTTACGATTTTGATAGTCAATATCCTTTGTATAATCTATGCCTAAAACTTCTCCAATACGAAAGCCCGTTTCTGCAAGTATCAAAATCAACAACTGATCTCGGCAATTTGTACATGACTGCAATACGGTTATAATCTCTTCACGTGTTGCTGCCCTCACATTTCTTTCCTCCGGATTCATATATCCATGAAAGGATTTTGTTCGATACATACTTTTCGTATTGGATTCATTTCTCACTACAAACTGAGAATATAACAATACTTTTAGGCTTCCAAATTCTTCGTATTCAGCCTCTATATAACGATAAAATCCAAATA
>CAMUJH010000121.1 GCA_947089145.1 uncultured Hungatella sp.
TGGACACCCTTGCCTTCGGCTATATCCTTCCCACTACCGGGCGGATTCCGGACTTCCACCGGTTAGAAACGTGCGCCGCCGGGCGCACTACAAAAGGCCCCTGGGAAAAATCCCCAGAAGCCTTCTGTATGCAAATATATTCAATATTTTTATCCTGTATAGAATGGCCACACACATCGTATAACCCGACGCTCTGCGCCCCTTCTTCCATGGCCTTCATCAATTCTCTCAGGCTTTCCGCGTTGCCTTTCCGTACATTGATTCCAGCAGCCTGATTCCCGAAGTTGTTTTGAAAAAACGATTTCTTGCTGCTTTGACCGTATCGACAGACATATGACTTTCATCTGCGTTTACAAGGAAATCTGCCTCAAGCAGAATTTGATAGTCCATTCCGTCCACGTCGGTATAGGTATGATGGCGGCCCACAAGATACACGATTCTTTCTTTTATCTCTTCCGGCAGCGCAACCTCTGACAGAAAATTCTGCGCAAGCGGTATACCCTCCTGCTCCTGGTGCTTTCCGTTTGTGTCTCCATATTTCTCACGGCATAGCGGGCAGGCAATATCATGAATAACCGCCGCAGCCTCCAGAGTGATCTGCGTCGTTTCGGGCAGGCCCTCCTGAAGTCCGATTATCCGTGAGAATGCGTAGACCTTCATAAAATGGCTGATGTCATGAAGATTTCCGCCGGAAACAGCGATCATTTTCTGCACAATAACTGAGATATTTTCAAGCATTGCAGTTTACCTCCAATTCTTGTGATTTACGCCGCTTACAAGGGCGGCAGCCGTTTTTCCTCTCCTCATCCATTGTAGCAAAGAGTACGATGTTTTTTCAAGAGGAATCTTCGATGGGCATCACAGTCTAGTACATCAATCATTCGGACGCACAGACTGTCCCTGCCCTTCCTGTCATTTTATATACCGTCCAGTAATGCTGTCAGGATTCCCGGCAATCTCCCCAGGCGTCCCCACAGCAACAATGCGGCCTCCTGCTTCCCCGCCCCCTGGCCCCATGTCGATGATATAATCCGCATTTCGGATCACATCCAGATCATGTTCGATGACGATAACCGTCGCTCCGCTTTCGATCAGTGTCTCAAACACCCTCAAAAGTGTCTGTACATCCGACGGATGAAGCCCGATGGTAGGCTCATCAAAAACAAAAACCGAGGCTGACTGGGTCTTTCCCATCTCGCTTGCCAGCTTCAGCCTCTGGGCTTCCCCGCCGGAAAGACCGGGCGTCTCCTCGCCCAGGGTCAGGTAGCCCAATCCCAGGTCTTTAAGGACCTGCAGCCTTTGACGGACAAGCTTCAGATCCCTGCAGGCCTCCAGTGCAGTGTTTACATCCATCGCCATCAGTTCAGGGAGGGAGTATGCCTTGTCGCCCTTAAGATAATGAACCTGCCAGGCTTCCCTGGCATACCGCAAGCCGCCGCACTGGGGACAGGGAATATCAATGTCCGGCAAAAACTGTACGTCAAGGCTGACCACCCCCGTCCCGTCGCAGACCGGGCAGCGCAATTTTCCCGTATTGTAGGAGAAATCTCCCGCCTTATATCCAAGCCGTTTCGCATCCGGCGTCCTGGCATAGATCTTGCGCAGCTCATCATGGACATTGGCATAGGTCGCCACCGTGGATCGGACATTGATTCCGATAGGCGCAGCGTCTATAAGCTTTACCTTTTCAATATTGTCCGCTTCAACGGCGCGCACATGTTCCGGCAGCTTTAAACCGGCAGCGGCAGCCTCCAGGCCGGGGACAAGGCTTTCCAGAACCAGCGTGGTCTTGCCCGAACCGGATACGCCTGTCACCACGGTCAGTTTTCCCTTTGGAATATTCACGTCAAGAGGTTTCACTGTGTGGATCTTGCCTGTAGACAGATGAATCTTGCCTCTGTCAAACAGGCTGGACGGATCAGGGATCTTTCTTATGCGTGTCTCGGCTTTCCCTGAAAGAAAAGGACCGATTAGGGAATTTTCGTTGTTTTCAATATCCTCAATGGTTCCCTGAGCCGTCACACGCCCGCCTTTGGCTCCGGCTTCCGGCCCCATCTCAATGAGCCAGTCCGCCTGTGAAAGTATCTGTGTATCATGGTCTACCAGTATGACGGAATTTCCGTCTGCTATCAGATCCTCCATGACGCCTGCCAGCCCCTGGATGTTGGAAGGATGCAGGCCGATGGATGGTTCGTCCAGAACGTACAGCACCCCCGTGCTGCGGTTTCGCACTGCCCGGGCAAGCTGCATGCGCTGCCGCTCTCCCGTGGAAAGCGTGGATGCAGCCCGGTCAAGAGAAAGATACCCGAGTCCCAGATCCATCAGCCGTTTTGCCGCTGTCTGAAAAGACTGGCAGATACTCTCCGCCATGGGCCCCATATCCTCCGGCAGAGACGGCCTGACGCCTTTTACCCAGTCATTAAGAGCGCTCAATGTCATTTTGCAGGCTTCATCAAGGCTGATTCCCAGCAGTTTCGGCGCTCTGGCCGCATCTGACAGGCGGGTGCCGCCGCAGTCCGGACAGATGCCCTGTCTCAGAAATTTTTCCACCCGCTTCATTCCCTTTTCGTCCTTAACTTTTGCAAGGGCATTTTCCACCGTATAAACGGCATTGAAGTAGGTAAAATCAATTTCTCCCGCCTCGTTGGAATTTTTAGCTTTATAAAAAATGTGCTTTTTTACAGCGGGCCCGTTATAAACAATATCCCGCTCTTCCTCTGTCAGCTGGGAAAACGGCACGTCCGTGCGGACTCCCATGGCCCGGCACACATCTGTCATCAGCGACCACATCAGGGAGTTCCATGGGGCTACTGCGCCTTCGTCAATAGTAAGGGACTCATCGGGTACAAGGCTGGCCCTGTCAACCGTGCGCACGATGCCGGTCCCCCCGCAGGTCTGGCAGGCGCCCTGGCTGTTAAAAGAAAGCTCTTCTGCCGACGGCCCATAAAATCTTGCCCCACACCGGGGGCAGACTAATTCCCTGCCTGCGGCTACAGAAAGGGCCGGTTCCAGATAATGCCCATTTGGGCAGCGGTGATTTGCCAGCCGGGAAAACATGAGCCTTAAGCTGTTTAACAGCTCCGTTCCCGTGCCGAAGGTGCTGCGGATGCCAGGGACTTTTGGCCTCTGATGAAGCGCCAGGGCGGCCGGCACATACAGCGCCTCATCCACCTGGGCTTTCGCTGCCTGGGTCATCCTCCTTCTTGTGTAGGTGGAAAGGGAATCCAGATACCGCCTGGAACCCTCTGCGTATAAGACTCCCAGTGCAAGGGAGGATTTGCCGGAACCGGACACGCCGGCAACCGCCACGATTTTATTTAAGGGAACATCCACGTCGATATTCTTCAGATTGTGAACCCGGGCTCCCCGAATCTTCATTGCTTTCGGCATTGTTTTTCTCTCCTGTCTTTATTCTTAATGAAGTAAATGTTTATTCGTTGGCAAGCGTTTGGAGATCAATCAAGTAACGGCGTTTACATATGTCCCGTCTGATAACAGGACATATGTAAACGCCGTTTTAAAATGTATGCCAAACCGCTACCCCTTCATCTGTTCTTTCAGCTTCCTGGCAGCCTCGTCCCTTTGGCGGCATACCTGAGCCCAGCTGGGCGTTCTGTCCAGGATGCCAGCCAGTTCCTCCAAAGCGGCGGGGATGTCGATGTTTTGAGGACAGATAGCTGCGCAGGCCCCGCATTTGACGCAGGCAGCAGGCCGTTTATCCTCCTCAAGGGCGTCAAACTGCATGGCCACTGTTGAACCGCCGCCGAATTTCGCATCATTATAGGCATGAATAAGCATAGGGATATCTAACCCCTGAGGGCATCCGTCACAGCAGTACCTGCATCTTGTGCAGGGAAGAGCATTCTTCATGCTGTCAGCCAGCTCCATCAGCAGGGCGGATTCCTGCCCTGTCTGAGGTACGCCGTCAGAGAAGGTTCTGACATTATCTTCCATCTGGGCCATATTGCTCATACCGGAGAGCACCATCTTTACGCCAGGCAGATTCATCAGCCAGCGGAAAGCCCAGGAAGCGACGCTTTCTTCCGGGCGCAGGGATTTCAATTTCGCCGTATCCTCATCTGACAAGTTGGCCAGCCGTCCGCCCCGCACAGGCTCCATAACCCAAACGGGGATTCCCCTCCGGGTAAGCAGGTCATACTTGGCCTTGGCATCCTGCAGAGTCCAGTCCAGATAGTTCAGCTGGATCTGGCAAAACTCCATATCATCTCCAGCGAAATCTAAAAATTTCTCCAGAGTATCCGGTCTGGCGTGGCTGGAAAATCCCAGGTGCCTGATCCGCCCTTTTTTCACCTGTTCCCTGAAGTAATCGAGAATCCCCCACCTGGGGTCCAGATAAGTGGCAATAGAATTTTCATATACATTGTGAAGCAGATAGAAATCAAAATACTCCACCCCGCATTTTTTCAGCTGATCCTCAAAAACCTGAGCCGGATCATAGCTCGCAGCAATCTGATGCCCTGGATACTTGCTGGCCAGATACCAGGTATCTCTTGGTGAACTTGGAACGCCTGTATATGGGCTTTTCTGGGCTTTCTGTTA
>CAMUJH010000122.1 GCA_947089145.1 uncultured Hungatella sp.
GGCATATCTGAACCCGGCCGGCACCATGCTCCCCTTCCCTCCCTGGCTTCACGACAAAACTCGACTTTGCTCACTCAATTAAACAGCAATATGGCGAACTTAAAGTTCCGGTTTATCCGGGTTAGGGGATTTTCCTGCTTAATATTCCAGCTTCCACATATATCTTCTCATGGTCAGGGGATGCTCGCGCTTAATTGCGATTTCCTCGCCCAGAAGTCTGGTCAGGCCGCCGATCATCAGAGGGTTAAAGTATTCCACAACCGTGCTCTTAATATGGGAGCTGAGGCCGAAATCTTTTGCGTCAATGACCGTGTATTTGGCATGCATGCGCTGAAGGAAGGTTAAAGCCCTGGCATCCATGGGGCGGGTAGGGCCGTCGTTCATCATCAGTACATAGTGTGCATTCTCGTCAGCCATCTCAAATGGGCCGTGGAAGAACTCGCCTGTATGGAAGGTGCTGGATTCCAGCCACTGCATCTCCATCATTAAAAACATGGAGAATCCATAAGCGGTGTACTGGGTGGCGCCGGAACTCATGACATACAGAATCGGTGCATTGTAGTTCTCCTCTGCAAACTTTTTGGCAGTGGAGCGAAACAGAGGGGCAGAGGTATTGATGAGATCAAAGATCTTGTCCAGCCCATCATGAAGATCATCGTAATGCTGGTATCCCTCATACTCATTTAAGATCTCGCAGGCAAGCTCTAAAGCTCTGGCAGGCTTTTCCATCTTGGCGCCATAGCTTTCATAGAAGCCGTGGATAATCTGATACTGGGAGTTTTTTGCCAGGCCGGAGTCAGGATTGATGGTAATGGAAACTACGTGGGCGCCTTTCTCAACAGCCAGCTTGGTAGCAGCTACAGTCTCAGGCGTATTGCCGCTTAAGGAACAGGTAATCACGATGGAGGTGTTATCCACTGCTGCAGGAGTGGAATAGTTAAAGTTATTGGCAGTGTAAATGCTGGTACGCAGCTGCCTTGCATTGTTCTCCAGGAAATACTTAGCCGGGAACAGATCTGACATGGAAGCGCCGCATCCTACAAAATACACGGTTTTGATTTCAGGCTGTTTTGCCTTAATGGCAGCAACAATCTCTTTGATAGACATATCATATATCCTCCTTATTTGTTATAAAAATCTAATTACATTATATAACATCATATAATAAGAGTCAATACAATTTCCAAAAGATTTTTGCAACAGGCTTAATTAAAGATCGCCCAAAACAGGCTGCAGAAAAGAAAACAGCGGAAGCCTGCCATAGACAGCAGCTTCCGCCAGCTATAATAATAAGAACTTGCAGTGAAAAAGGGAAATGACGCCTATTCCTCCTCCCCTACGATTTTAGCTATCATAAGGTTGGGAAGACAGACAATCATCTCGCCGGAACGGCTAATCTTGCCCTGGTGAATGCACACCTTGTCCGGACAGGTGGCATCAGAGATCCATGCCTCGCCGTTTTCGATAATCAAAGTATTGCTTCCGTTGCTGTAGCCTTGAATGACGTATTCGCCGTCTTTGCTAAGGTCAAGCTCCTGTGCCACGACGCCGTCTACCGATACCTCAACAACGACGGCGGGGGCGCGGTTCATGATGCGGTTGCCAATGTAAAAGCCAACAGCTATAATAAGAATGGATGCGGCCAGAATCAGGTCGCGGAGAGCAGATTTATCCTTCATGCAGACAACTCCTTATGCAGACTTTCTTGCAAAGCGGCAGGATACATGCCGCTGCATTTTAATAAAAAAAATCACATCAGTGTGTTTCCTTATTATAAGATGTCAGCACCTGATAAGGTGGTGACCTGCGCACACATCAGTGTGCTTCCTTATTATACCACAAGGCTAAAAAAAATAAAGGACAAAATGAGGGATAAGAGTCCGCTTAAGGAAAATGTAAAACTAAGTAAGAAGTTTACCCCTTGTATTTTATGGAAAAAACGGTATAATGAGTCAGCATACTGCTAAAATAGATGACAGAGCATAAAATGTCAGAAGATTTGGCGATCATGAGTCAGGAGGTTCGATAATGAGAAGCATAAAAGTTAAAGGGATGAAAGCCATTTGGTCAGGACTGATGATGGCAGCTGCAGTTTTCTGCATATCGGCAGCAGGGCAGAACACGGTCTGGGGCGCTGCAGGAACCCTCATACAGGGAGACGTTCCGGCAGGGCAGATCGCCCTTCCTACGGAGAGCGGCGCGCTGACCTGCACCACGGATAAGACCAATGTGAATATTACGGGAACCGTATCAGGCGCCGTGTCTGATCCGGCTGTGTATGATAATTACTGGTATCTGTTTGAGATGCAGCCCTATGAGGATGATCTGGGAAGCAGGACGGATTATGCCGCATGGTGGACCAAGGGAGATACCATCTCCTGTTCCCTGCCTCTTGGCTTTGGAACCAGTTCCGATAAACTGTACTCCAAGTTCGTGCTGGCAGTGTTTGACGGAACCAGATATCACGCTATCAGCGAACCCACATATATTACTAACCCGGAAGCGCTGGCTAAGAATACGGCAGAATTTAGAAAGCCATCCTCGAAAAAGGGACTGCTTTTGGACGGCGGCATGATTTCGGACGCTATGGAACTGGGAGTCAAGCATACCACGATTAACATTGCGTTCCATCACCTTCTGGGGGAGGGGATTGATTACCAGTATGACGGAAAGACGTATCACTTTAATAAGGGAGTAGTAGCGGAGTATGACCGGATCGTGGAGTACATGTCCAATAAAGATCTGGTGGTGACAGCCATCATCTTAAACGGGTGGAATGACAATACGCCTCAGCTGTTTTTGCCGGGCATTACGAAAAATGCAAAGGCTTACTACTATAGCTTTAACGGCTCTACGGCAGAGGGTGTGGAGACGATCAAAGCCATCGCTTCTTTCCTGGCCGAAAGATATTCAGGAACTCAGGGAAAAGGAAAGATTTCCAACTGGATTATCGGCAATGAGATCAACAATAATGAGATATGGAATTACGCGGGAGAGAAAGACTTAAATGCGTATGTGCGGGAATACATGAAAGCATTCCGGGTATTTTACACAGCCATTAAGAGTGTTAACAGCAGTGACAGGCTGTACTTTTCCACAGACTTTAACTGGACGGACCCGGAGGCATCTCAGGCAAAGTACGGGGCGAGAGACGTCATCGATGCTTTTGGGGCCGTCGTAAGGGCGGGAGGAGATATTAGCTGGAACCTGTCTTATCATCCGTATCCAGACCCGCTGACAGAGCCGGAATTCTGGAATGACGGGGAGAACGGAAGAGCTACGGACAGCGTGGATACCCGGGTCCTTAATTTTAATAACCTCCATGTCTTGACAGATTATCTGCAGCGGCAGGAGCTTCGGGCCCCGGACGGAAGCGTGAGGCACATTATCCTGTCAGAGCAGGGATTTACCTCCAAAAGCGCAACCAGGGGGGATGTGGAAAAGATTCAGGCGGCAGCCATGGCCTATGCGTATTATATTGCCGACAGCAATCCCTATATTGACGCCATTATTATGAACCGCCAGGTGGATAATATTGATGAGACTAACACATCTGTGGCACTGGGATTATGGAGATGCGACATGTCCACGCCGGGAGTGGTGAAAGCTACCATGAGAAAACCTGTATGGACCGTGTTCCGGGTTATTGACAGAAAGGATTCCCTGGAATATACAGAATTTGCCAAGGAGATTATTGGAATTCAGAAATGGTCTGACGTGATTCCGAATTTCAGATGGAAAAAATATGAGAACTGACAAAACCGATTGAAGTGTTCTGAGAAATATGCTAAAATATACTCCAGTGATATGGCTGTCAGCAGCAGGGTGACGGCTGATGAGAGTGTCTGCGGAGACTTGTGTACATCGGGCAGAGAGGCACCCGGCACAAAAGCTTTAGAAGCACTCAATAAAAACACAGGAGGAGTATAGTGATGACGCAAAAACAAAAGGGGTATGTTGGCCTGGGAGTCATGCTGGCATTGGGGGTTGGCACCGTATTAGGTTCCGATTCGTTATATAAGGCCATTGATGTCATGTCTACGGAAAAGGTGGATTACACTCCAGGGACATATGTAGGCAGCGCCCAGGGCTTTGGCGGCGAGGTAGTTGCCACGGTTACAGTTGGCGCCGGGGGAATCGAGAGCGTAGAACTGGCAGGGGCAGGCGAAACACCGGGGATCGGCGCAGCGGCTTTAGAACAGCTGCCGGCAGCATTTATGGAAAGCAACTCGTCAAAAGTAGATACCGTAGCAGGGGCTACCATCAGCAGCAATGCGGCCATGGAGGCAGTGCAGCAGGCCCTTGACCAGGCAGCGGGAAAGATTGACGTGATCGAGAGAGAAGCGGCTCCGGAGACGGAAGCAGCAGCGGAGACAGAGGCTGAGAAGAAACCGGCGCCTGCAGGGGCAAAGGCGGATTACAAGCCGGGAACGTATGAGGGAAGCGCCAAGGGCTTTGGCGGCGACATAACGG
>CAMUJH010000123.1 GCA_947089145.1 uncultured Hungatella sp.
AGACTAAGGATCTTGTGATGGTTACATCGTGTGGGTTCAAGTCCCATCTTCCGCAGTTTTCTTAAAAGGCTGAAAGTCTTGATTTATCAAGCTTCTCGGCTCTTTTTATTTTTGCGAATGGAATAATGTTTTGGTCACTTTGGTCACTTTTTGCATTCATTTGTGGGTCTAAAGCATTTAGTACCTTATTATCTGACTCTGTACCGTTTTCAATATTATAGATATAATGTTTTAATGTTGTTGACTCGTCCGCATGACCTAACATATCCTTTACAATACTAAGATTAACACCATTATGTAACAATGTAGATGCATATGTCTTTCTAATCTTATGCATCGTTTTTACTGGAATTCCGATATATTCGCACCCTCTTTTAATCTGTGCGTCAATAGCATCCGGCGTAAGGCACTTACCATCTTTTACAAACAGGAAGTTCTTATACTGATATCCATATTCCTTATTTGTCATTTCTACCCGCTTGATGATTTTCTTCGCCTTTTCAGTCAAAGGAAGCCACCTATCACCATCTTCTGACTTTGTATAGTCCACAACATGAAATCCCTTACTCTTAATATGATCAAGATCCCTGGTATCAAATTCTTCTACAAGCTGTCTATGTATATGAATCCTGTTACCAACGATATCTTCTTTACAAATTGCAAGGATTTCGCCTTTTCTTGTACCCAACTCAAAATCAAGTATAATCGCTAACGGCGCGGTATTGGATGGATTGTTTTTTAATCTTCGTTCCATTTCATTAATAAGAATTTCCTTTTCGTCTGCCAGAAAAACTTCTTTCGCGCTCGGCATTTTATTACTGCTAACAAGTTTCTTCTTATTAATTAACTCAAACTTCCCACACCGTTTTGATGTGTTGAACCTTGAAAAATCAATACTTTAACCCATAAAAAAGGCACAAACCGCTTGCATATGGTATAATTGAATTGACAAAACCAATTACACAGCAAGGAGATTTATGCCATGTCAAGTATACCACAGATTACAGATAACGGAAACAACGTTTCGGATTTTGCCACAAAATTTATGAAAAGATTGTTACAATTCACGGCCTAGCCGATTAGGATTTCTAGAATTTCTGAGTTTTCATAACCATATAAATTAGAGTGTGAAAGTGCCAAAAAATGCTGGATTTTCAGTATTTTTTGGCTTTTTTCTATCGCATCCTATATGGTTATGTGTTATAATATATACATAACCATGCGAGAGGAGAAACTTTATGGCAATCATTAAACAGCACGACAAACGTTCCGGCATTACTTATGTATATGAGTCCCATTCTTACTGGGATCCTGAAAAAAAGATGACCCGGGCAAAGAGAAAGCTTATTGGAAAGGTTGATCCGGATACCGGGGAGACCGTCCCGACAGATGGGCGCAACAAAAAATCCAAAACACCGGCTTCAGGCGATACTGATTATAAAAAAATGTATGAAAAGCTTCTGAAAAAGCATGAAGCCCAGGAAACGCTTATTAAGTCATTAGAGAAACAGATCAAAGAACTAAGGAAAAATTGACCAGGAGGCTGCCATGTCCATTAGCCCGTCATTTGATACAGGTGCATTAAGAATAAGGCTTAAAACTGCTGAAGACAAAGTGAAGGCTTTTGAATCCGGAGAAAAGTATGTGCAGATGCAGGAACAGTTTAAGGCCGTTTTCCGCGAACAAAATGCCAGGATACGTAAGCTGGAGGTGGAACTTGGAAAGGCCCATGCGCAGACGGTCAGTGTCCGGAAAATATGGTCTGAAATATTTGATGATGTTTACAGAGAAGCAGATGCAGGGAAATTTACCCTGCGCAAAGAGATCGCACACCTTGAGCAGCGCATCCTCGAAGTAGAACGCCAGGGAGACGACGCACTGGACAGGCTGAGGGATAAAAACCATGAATTATACGAAGTAAAATCGGCCCTCTATGAAGCAGGACAGAAAATAGCCGGATTAACGGCGCGCATCAACAAAAACTATACGAATTCTTCCAAGTCATCTTCACAGAGCCCCGGCCACAGGACCATCCCCAACGGAAGGGAGAAAAGCGGCAAAAAACCAGGCGGCCAGAAGGGACATATCCATCATGGACGTAAGCGCCTGGAGCCCACAGAGGTTATATCCATCCCTTCCCCTTCTATATATAAAGATGGCCCAAACTACAAAGAAACCGGCAGCATAATCCGCAAGCAGCTGGTAAAACTGCATGTGGGCGTTGAAGTGACCGAGTACAACACACCGGAATTCAGGAACCGGGCAACAGGACAAAGAGTGCATGCCGCTTTCCCGGAAGGCTTAAAAGATGAAGTGACTTATGACGGCACGGTAAAAGCATTTGCATATCTGCTGGACAATGAATGTTACGTCAGCATCGGGAAAACGCAGAATTTTATAAAGGAAGTCACCTGCGGGAGCCTTGACCTGTCCACCGGCCTTATCTGCAGCCTTTCCAGACAATTTTCAGAACGGACAAAAGAAGAACGGGATGAGATTTTCCTAAAGCTCTTTTCCGCCCCTGTCATGCATGCGGATTTTACATTTGGCAGGATGAATGGAAGCCAGACTTCCGTTATGACCTGTGCCGCCGGTGATATGGTATTGTATCAGGGCCGCCCTAAAAAAGGGGATGAAGGCGTAGCAGGTTCGCCTTTGGAATTCTATGGCGGGATCCTGGCCAGCGACCATGAAGCGGCATTGATAAAACATGGCTCCCAGAACCAGGAATGTATGGCACACATAAAAAGATATATCATAAACAGCATGGGAAACGAGAAAG
Organism: uncultured Hungatella sp.; assembly: GCA_947089145.1. Lineage (GTDB taxonomy): Bacteria > Bacillota > Clostridia > Lachnospirales > Lachnospiraceae > UBA3402. The sequence goes on from CAMUJH010000123.1 coordinate 2,783, forward strand.
GCCTTACATGGAATGCCATGATGAAGGAATGGATCAAAGATGCCGTCACTTACTGGAATGATATACATGATGGAGGGAAAGAAGCGCCTGGGAAAACAGCTGGATTAGAACGGAGATATGATGAGATCATGGCAGCTGCAAAATCGGAGTATGAGTATGGGCCGACCAGCGAATACTTCAAAGAAGGGTATAACCTATACAAACGGATGGCAGAGGAAAAAGAGAGGTACACACTCTTTTTACACAATCCGTCCGTGGAGCCGGATAATAACCTTGCAGAAAGATGTGCAGGAAAATTTAAACGGAAAGCAGCCCAGGTGATGTGCTTCCGCTCCCAGGATGGAGTAGACTGGTTTTGTGGCGGTTTAAGCATAATCCAGTCCATCAAAGCAGCGGGTAAAAATTTATATGAATCAGTCACAGAGAGATTTAATACTGGTCTGGAGGTGTAATGTTTATATACGCACCTCCTGTTAACCATGCAAAACCCCGTAGTCAATATCTGCGAGGTTTTTCTTTATCGGTTGGGCCATGAATTGTAACGTTTCTTGAACAACATTTTTTGTCTATTTTAAACCGCTTGTAAAAGAATTCTGTATCGCTTATACTATTCATGAAAGGGGCTGATTCAGATAGACATAGAACTTAAAGACCGTAACCGATTAAAAGAATTTTTCCAGAATTTCCATAGCCAATTAGAAGATATTTTATTTTCCATCATTCAGAGACTGCCAGAACAATGCATCCCATCACCGCTCATGGATTGGCTTGAAAATATTTAGATAAGCGTATATCCCAATTACAGCAACAGATCATTAAGCAGCGTTGGCAACAGGACACTCTCGAAAAAGCTGTTGAAGAAGTCCATACCAAAAAGCAGGACACGAAAAAAACACCTTCAGATGATTAATTCATCCGTTGGTGCTTCTCATTTATCTTACAGCATCATAATGTGACCACATACGAACAACCTTTATTGTTCCTTCATATCCCACTCCATCAATAGTAACCGGTTCATTATATACCTGATAGACCAATCTGTGCTGTATATTGATCCTTCTGGAATAGTAGCCGTTTAGGTTCCCCACTAATCCCTCATAAGGCGGTGGATTCTGAAAAGGATTTTCCGCTATGATGTTCAGTAAGTTTTTTGCTTTTGACTCAAGTCCTGTCCCTTTTAATAGTTTTTTATCTTTGTCGGCCTGTTTACTGAATCTAATTATATACATTTACCACTCCTCATCTGGTTCATATACAGAACATTCTTCCAGCGGCTCTTTTCCTGCTTCAATGATACTCTCTGCCATACCTGGTATAGAATTCAAATATAATGTTTCTTGAATAGCATTCCAATCATCCTCTGATATGAGAACGCCATTTTTTCCACGATTATTCGTGATTGTGATTGGCTGACTACTATTATTAACATCAGATAGTATTTGATATATATTTTCTCTTACCTTTGTTACGCTGATTGCGGTCATAGTACCATCTCCCTTCTATTATATTGTACCGTACGGTTTTACGTACGTCAATACTATTTCTACTATTCATATTCAATGTCATTAAGTTAAACCGATTGAAAAAATCTCATCTTATGGTCTAACTCAAATTTATCAATAAATTTCAGAGGTGTTAGTCAAAAAACGGGTTGGTCGCTCTTATAAGTCCGTTTATTTGGACAT
>CAMUJH010000124.1 GCA_947089145.1 uncultured Hungatella sp.
TGCTGAAAACACTGATTGGAGAGATTCCGTCAATGAACGGTCATTATAAATTTTCAGATCAAGTTTCGCATGAAGATAATTTTTACCGGGAATGGGCACAAAATATAATTAACATTGAGAAACGGTAAATAATTTGTTTTGACACAAACTGCCAGAAAGTTTGCTGTTAAAAAAATTCTGAATACGGAACAGTGGGTATGCAGAAAAGAAGCCAGGCTGGAGATTAATTCCGTCCTTGTTCATGCCAACTGGAAATATGCCCTAAATTGTGTTAGAATATGGCAGATAAGCTTCTCCAAAAAAGAGAAGATGGGGAAAGTATTTGCCATGCTGTATGTGACGGCATGGTGGGTGACAGGCGGCATGAAAAGGAGAACGAGGCAGATATGAAAGCAAAGAAGATGCGCCATGTTGTTTCTTTATGCTTGGCAGAAATAGCTGTTCTATTATTGACTGGCTGTAATCCAACAGCAGGCGCAGCAGAATATGAAGTAATATATCCGTCCGGTTATAGCAGGGATTCCTATGCTTATGATGAAACATCTCCCATTGAGGGAAGTTCTTGTTATCTTCAGTGGGAAGAAGCGGATGACTACAAGAAAACCTATGACTACGATATGTATATTCTGGATGAAAGTGGTTCTGTATTATATGAATATCCAGATATGGGGAGCAAAGCCATGCGTGGGAGCGTGCAGGAGGATGGTAAAACCTGGGTTTGTGCGGAACATTGGACGGCTCCACACCACAATGGCTATGTGGAAGGCTGGCTGAAAGAAAGCGATCTGCTCTTGATTGATTTGAGCAGCGGTGAGATCCTGTTTCAGGGTAAGGCAGGAGAAAATGAATTTTACATCACCTCAACAGGAACGCAGTGCTATTTCTATCTTCTCGGAAAAGAAGAAAGCGAGAAGTTGTTCGGTCTAATAAAGATACCTGCGCAAAATGCGATAATTTATTACCGGGATACTTCGGACTGGGCGCAGAAACACACGGTTTACACGTTTGATTATGTAACAGAACCTGATATTGATACAAGTAACGGAGTTACAACCCGTATTATATTTTATATATCTGAAAACCAGCTTAAAGCGGCATGGACATCCTATGAACCCGTTGGTAATGGGAATTGGGAATACCTGGAGAAGAAGGCATATGAAATCTCACTTACCGAAGATGCCTTTCTCAGGATGATGGTTTTTCTTTGCTCGGGGAAATGACGAGGCTGAAGCAGACAGCTAAAGAACTGCTTGCGAGGATGAACCGTTTGGAGGTTTATGGTTCCTGGCTGTCTATGGGGAGCCGTTAACCTCTCTTTCCTTTGAGGCCGGGGACTGGCTGATCTGTGAAGGGGGGTATGTTGAGTGGAACCTGCGGGGGTATACTTCCCCGGAAGCGGAATACGCAGACCGCTCTGTGGAATATCAGGGTATGGCTGGCTTTATGTATTTCAGGGAATGGAGACGGGCCCGCATCACGGACAGAGGAACGGAGAAAGAGAATTATCAGGCGAATCATGAAACATTCGGCATGAGCGCAGGTTTTCAGTATGCAGCGGCGGAGAGAAAGGGGAATAAGGATGAACTTTCAGGAGGAGATGAAACAGACATTTTTACGTGTGGCATCAGGGGAAGTGGAACCGGAAGACTGGGAAGCGTGGTGGAACGGCAATAGACTTAAGCTGGAAGAAACCCTTAACCGGGGAGACAGAGGACGGATGATGCCTGCCTCATGGAGAGCCAACTATTATTGGATGGCAAAGACACAGAGCGGCGTTGCTTATTATTTTCACGCACAAGGGCGTCCGGTGAAGGTTTCCGGCTATTATGAGGACAAAATGCAGGAAGAGGAAATGCGTGATAGACAGAAAGCCATGGAAGGCTATTATAAGGATACCGCATCTGCCAGACAACGGTGGGAGGCATATCTGGAGGCCCATCCAACATCTCCCGTTGTTTTTGACTGGAAAGGCCTGCTGGGGACACCGGTCGGACAGAAAACGGCAGAGGAGTTTCCTTACAAAAAAGCAAGGACAACAGAACAGTGGAAAGAGTGTGGCAAAGAACTGAAGTTCCGTCTGAAAGAGAATCTGCAGGCAAAGATTTCTCCTGTCACAAAAGCATACGGCATGAAAAAAGCAGGCCCAAAAACCTTTGTGCGGGAGAAAAACGGCCTGGTATCCCGTATCCAGTTTATCGGTTATTTTAGGGGCGGCGGATACGAGGCCATGAGCTATTATCTTTGTCCCATATATGCCATACAGTATGGAATCTTAGGCTTGCCGGGCCACATCAGCCAGGGGGAGAATTTCCAAAGAATGCAGAAAGACTGGGGAGTAATCCAGTATGGCATGGAAGCTGTGGACGCTGCCATGGTGGAACGCATCAACCAAAAATTTGATGATATCCTGATATTCCTGGCAGCCGGCGTGCTGCCAGAGTGGCAGAGAATAGACAGCCTGGAGACATATTTTGCTGAGGAACGCCGGGATTATCTGAAAGCCGCCGAGACAGGCCCGAAAGATCCAAGGACTAACAGACCTATGTGGAACCTGGATTCGAGAGGGAAGAAAGATCCATGGCGGGCGGACGATTATCTGTTTGGCGTATGGGATCTGCTGATCGGAAAGGAAACAGAAGGATATGCACATCTTGAGGAATGCGTGAGGCACAATTCCGATTATATGAAAAACCTCCTGAAAGAGTTTCCGGGAGCCTGCAATGATCCAAGAGATGACATGGCAGTGATGTACCGCAACGCACAGCTGTTTCTTGGGACAAAGGAGATTCTGGATGCAGAGGAACGACGGCATAAGATTCAGGAGACTTATGAGGAGGTATGCCGGTTCATGAGGTATTACCATGGCCTGACAAAAAAGACTGAGAGAGACTGACAATAAAGGGGACTGCAGTGAAAGAAGAGAAAAGAGTACACATTCATAATGGGGAATCGTCGGGAAAGGTAAAATATGAAAGACCGTTTTAAAGTGATTGGATATTATATATGCGGAATAAACGATACTCCTGGGTGGCTGCAAGGGATCAGCAGGCAGATCTTGTCTGTCAGCGGCTGCATAGGAGAGCAGCATCCCAGATGGGAATGTTTTATGGGCGGATGGAACAAAGGAGAAACGCAGGAATATCAGGAGAAGCTGCGGCTTGATGTAGGGCAGTACAGGGAGTTTTCAGAAACGGCAGGCAGCCTTTTCGATGCCAAAAGGCTGGATGTGGATTGCAGATTTTTGGAATTATCGGATGCAAGAGATTTTTATGAGAAATTTTGTCAGGCGCTCCCATGCTGTGTGGTAAGTATTTCTACAACTATGGAGTATTATAAAATCCTGTTGGCTGAGCTGAAGGGCAGTAACAGCCATGCCCTGATGAACGGTGGGGATGATAACAGCCCATGCCTGGGAAATGACATTTTGGGCTGGGATATTGGTGGTTTTCATTCTTTTCTGTGCAATTCTCTGCAGAAGGAATTGCCAGATGCAAGATTCAATGGTGTGGGATTGCTCGGCAATGTATTTCAGGAAGTAGAGAGATTTGCGCATAAGATAGAAGGAAAAGGGGAGCCGGTAGAATGGATTCCGTGCAGAATTGGTGCGTATGGACAGACCGCAGAGTTTGCCGGCAGACAGGAGGCGGAAAATGGGAAGGATAGGAAAAACAGGATAGGCAGGACAGACAGGACAGCCCCATGGGCGAAGCGCATCTTAAAACTGCTGGATCAGGCAAAGGTGAAAGATCCGGATTTTGTGCGGTTTGGCGCCTACAGCCATCAATATAAACTTTCGCCGTCTGCCAGTAGGGAAAAAGCACTGGATTTGATAAAGAAGCTGCGGGACAATTTTACGGCTTCAGCAAAATCCATTGACGAATATGCCGCCAGCTATCCAGATATTCCATTGGGTGGGAAAGCGATTTTTGAACAGCAGCGTTTATTATACCAATCCCTGTTAGAATGGCTTGATAAATTTGAAAGCCAGTTTAGGGGGAGTTGATGGCATGGCGATGAAAAGCAGCTTG
>CAMUJH010000125.1 GCA_947089145.1 uncultured Hungatella sp.
GTGCCGGAAAAGGCGGTTCTTTATTTCTATGGGAGGAAGCGGAGGAACAGATGAACAAAGAGGGCCGCTCTGCTGCGTTTATGGGGATTGAGGGGCAAAAGCTTGAAATGCTTTTTATTGCGCCTGAAGAACGTGGAAAGGGGCTGGGGAGAACGCTAATCCAGTATGGGATTGAAAATTATTCAGTCAGCCAGTTGGCAGTCAATGAGCAGAACCCTCTTGCGAAAGGTTTTTATGAGCATATGGGCTTTCATGTTTACAAACGGACAAACTATGACGAGCAAGGTAATCCTTATCCGCTTTTGTACATGGAATTGAAAAGAATTTGCCGATGATAGGAGTGATAGTGTGGCATGTGTGAATACGCCGCAGCTAAATGGGATGCCAGAGAAACGCATTGGAAAAGCGACTGATATCAGGAGAATATCAGGACATACAGTATCTGGTCTTTGACACTTTTTTCATATTATGTTATCATATTGTTGACAATATTTCCATATGATGTGTGTAGGAGCTGAAGCTGTTTGCCATGAATTCTGTTGCAATAAATTATAATGAATATAATCCATTAGGCTGTGCAAATACGCATAGCCTTTTCTTTATTCCGATTTACATATGCTCGAAATTTACCTTGCACCTGCTTTTGGGGCTGGTATGTTTGCCGGAAATACCAGGAGTTTATGCCATAGATGTCTGCATATGCTTGGGGCGGCCAGGCCTGGAGAGACAAGTAAAAAGAGATTTCGGGATTACATGTTTTTAAGGAATGGAGGAAATCTCAATGAAAACTACAAAAGAGAACAGCCCGGGGGCTGCGGGCTGTGGGACTGCCGGAGAGATCTACGGATATATCCGCGTCTCTACAGTGCAGCAGAATGACGACCGACAGAGAATCGCCCTGGCACAAAGAGGAGTGCCTCAGGAAAACATATTCTCAGATAAACAGTCAGGAAAGGACTTTAACCGTCCTGGCTACAGGGCTATGATGGACGTTATCAGGGAAGGAGATCAGATAGTAATAAAAAGCATTGACCGGCTGGGCAGAAATTTTAACGAGATCCTGGAGGAATGGCGTCATATTACCCTTGAGAAAAAATGTGGGATCGTGGTGTTGGACATGGACATTCTAAACACAGACGTGGATCGGGGACTTTTAGATCGGCTGGTATCAGAGATCATGATGATTGCATTGTCCTATGTGGCCCAGACAGAGCGGGAAATGATGCGGCAAAGGGTATTTGAGGGAATCGCAGCGGCCAAGGGAAAAGGCATTCACTGCGGCAGAAAACCTAAGGAGATCCCCTCTGTTTTTGCGGTGATCTACAGTCTTTGGAGAGATGGAGAGATCTCTGGCAGGGAAGCTGCAAGGCGGCTGGGAGTGGACAACCATACCTTTAAGAAATGGACCTGCTTAATGGACGAGGCCGTCTGAGATACGTCTGGGCGGCAGACGGGAGGCGTTAAAAGACGGACGGATGGAAAAGAGTGGTAACAGGAGCCGATGGTTTTATTGGGACAAACATTTTGCTGAGTGGTATAAAACCATTTACAGAGTGTAAGTATAAACCAATAATAAGCGGCCAAGAAATCATGTAAAGACAATACTTGAGATAAAATTGCTTCATACAGAAACCTGCGTTACCAGGAGAGCAAGGGAAGATTGATATTTCAGGCATACTGAGGTATACTGTAAAAAAACGAAAGGCAGATTATAAGAATGATAAGCGCAAAAGCAAGAGTATGCGGGCTGATGGGGTGCCCGGTAGAACATTCCTTATCCCCTCTGATGCACAATTTTTTTGCACAGGAGACAGGGGTTGATTTTGCCTATGTGCCTTTTAAGGTGGAAGAGGACAGGGTAGAAGATGCTGTCAGGGGGGCATATGCCCTGAACCTGGCAGGGATGAATGTGACAGTGCCTCACAAGCAGCGGGTGATCCCCTATATGAAGGATCTGGATGCCGCGGCCAGGGCAATCGGCGCCGTGAATACCCTGGTAAGGGAAAAGGGCGGTTATAAGGGATATAATACTGATGCGCCGGGCCTTTTGAGAGCCATGAGAGATGCGGATATGGACATAGCGGGAAAGGATTGGCTTCTTATCGGGGCAGGAGGCGCCGCTAAGGCGGCGGCGTTTGTGCTGGGAAACGAGAAGGCGGCGTCTGTAGTCGTGGTGAACCGCAGCGCAGACAGGGCCCGGGCTCTGGCCGAGGATATGAACCGTCAGTTCCAGAGGAATTTTATGTCCGCCATGAGTCTTGAGGATTACAGGACATTGCCGGATAAGGAATGGCAGGCAGTGCAGACCACCAGCGTGGGAATGTATCCTGATGTCCAAAAAGCTCCCGTGGAGGACAGGGGATTTTACCGGAATATCCGAAATGCCATAGACGTGATTTATACGCCTGCCAGAACCAGGTTCATGGATTTGGTGGAGGAAGCCGGCGGAAAGGCTGTCAATGGCCTGAACATGCTGATTTACCAGGGCGTGGAGGCCTTTGAATTATGGAACCCGGAGAAGAAAGTACCCAGGGAAGTTATTGAGAAGGCAAGGCAGCTGATGAGAGAGGCATTGGAAGGACAGAGCAGATGAAACGCATTATTTTGACTGGATTCATGGGGGCGGGAAAGACCACGGTCGGGAAGCTTTTGTCCCGGAAACTGGGTTATGTTTTTTTTGACACGGATCAGCTTATAGAAAAGCAGGCCGGCATGAGCGTCAGCCGGATTTTTGCGACTATGGGGGAGGAAAAGTTCCGCAGTCTTGAGACGGAGATCTTAAAGGGAGCCTGGACCAAGGAGGAAAACTGGGTGCTGTCCGTAGGCGGGGGACTTCCCATGAAAGAAGAAAACCGGAAGCTGCTGAGGAAAATCGGCACAGTGGTGTACCTGCGGGTGCAGGCGGACACGGTCCTTGAGCGGCTTAAGGGGGATACTTCCCGCCCGCTGCTCCAGGGAGACAATGTAAAAGAGCGGGTGGACGCTCTGCTGGAATATCGGGGAACAAGGTATGAGGACGGGGCGGATTTCGCAGTGGACGTGGATGGAAAGACGCCGGAGATGGTTGTGGGTGATGTTATAGAAAAACTCGAACATGCCAATGGGACTTTGAATAATTGAAAGTGCAGTGCGCTCCATTGACCTTGCCCGGCCCATGGGACTCAGCAAGCAAAGTATCAGTCATGCGATGGGAGTCCTCCGAAACGGTAGTTTTCTGGCGACGGATAAAGACAGATTCTTTCACCTGACAGAGAAAGGCCGGGAAGTTGCCGAAAAGATTTAATTCATTGGATAGGTTTATTGGACATTGGAAATGTGAATTTTTTATGACATGGAAAAGAGTGGGGAAAAACCCATAGGTTTTTCCCCACTTTCTGATAATCGGA
>CAMUJH010000126.1 GCA_947089145.1 uncultured Hungatella sp.
TCCGTCCGGATTCGGGTGAAATTATATTCTCAGGCACATCTGTTTCAGGACAGGATAAGGGATTTTTACGGGAGATGGGAATATTGATTGAAACATCGGTATTCTATGAACATTTGTCAGCCAGGGAGAATTTGGAACTACATCTGCAGTACATGGGCTGCGGCGTGGATAAGATTGAGGAAGTACTTAATCGGGCAGGGCTTCAAAACACCGGGAGACAGCCTGTCTCGAAGTTTTCCCTGGGAATGAGGCAGCGTCTGGCGATTGCCAGGGCGATCAGCCATGAGCCAAAGCTGCTGGTACTGGATGAGCCCGTCAATGGACTTGACCCTGTGGGAATCCGGCAGATGAGGGAGCTGTTCCTCTCACTGGCCAGAGAATCCGGTATGGCGCTGCTTATCTCCAGCCACATTTTAAGCGAGATAGAGCATGTGGCCGACTGGGTGGGTGTACTGGCAGACGGCTCCATCGCAAAGGAGGTGTCCATGGCTCAGGTCAGAAAAGACTGCCCGGAGGGGCTGGAAGATTACTTTTTCAATATTATGCGTGGAGGTGTCAGAACGTGAATCTGTTGAAAATGGAACTTAAAAAAATGAATATCAGGCCATATTGTATTTCGGCGCTGGTTATATGTTTCTGCTTGCTGGGGTTATTTTATATTTTTGCATGGGTACCCCATCTGGAATCGGGGTCTGAAGCTTCCGAGATTCTTTTTTCTTCTTACCGTGGGATAGCGGCGGTAGGGGGTGCGATTGCGCTTATGGCTTTTTCCGGGCTGGCTTCTGCAATGGGGTTTGGCTATGTGATGAAAGAATACAGCGGCTCCTGCGCAATTTTACTGTTCAGCTATCCAATTGACAGGAAAATCGTGGTGTGGGTGAAGACAGGGCTGCTTCTGGCATTTATTACGGTAGCGCTGCCGGCATGTACTTATGGGAGTTTTCTGGCATTCGCTGTCACCGGGCACATGCTTTCCCTGGTGGATAACGGCCTGTATATCATGGACCTTTTACTTATTTATCGGGATACGCTGATACTGGCATTCCTTGCTGATGGAATTGTACTTTGCTCTATTCGGATTGGGTTCATTAAAAAATCCAATTCCATAACAGTACTCAGCGCTGTTCTTCTCAGTATGCTGTTGGCAAATATGGCAGCAGACATAAATAATCACCTGACAGTGGTAGAAGGGGTTACAATCGTAGTTTTGTTTGTAGGGCTACTGTTCATTTTTGATATGGCCCGGAGGATTGAAAGGATGGAAATATGAGGGCAGCAGGGATAGGAGGCAAAGGGAAGATGATAAATTTAGAACGTAAAGAATTAAGCGGTACTGAGAGAAAAACGATGCAGGTATTTTTGATGTATTCCTTTGTGATCGCGTGGGGGAGCGAGGCGGCAATGATCGTTCTTTACAGATTAAACCTGCTGGATGAAAAGTTAATGCAGATATTGTACTATGTGCTGTTGGGAGCCGGATGTGGGATGGCTCCGGCCTATGCAGCGTTTATTGTTGAAAGGAAATATGCTTCTGTTACATGGAAAGGATTTCTGAAAAAGATTTTTCGGACAGATAGCAGGAAAAGAAGCTTTACCATCCTTATCTTATTTGGGGCAATTCAATTTGGAGCCTGTGTTCTCCAAGAACAGTATACAGGAAATCCATGGTACTTGTTTATCCTTTTTATGCCATTGATGATTTACGGCGGGGGGTTGGAGGAAATTGGGTGGCAGGGGGTTTTCCAACCTGTACTTCAGAAAAGATTTCCATTCCTGGCAGCAGGAGTCATAGAAGGAATTGTATGGAGCGTCTGGCACCTGCCTTTATGGTTCATTCCCAACTCATCACAGAGTGCATATAGCTTTGTAGCTTTTACCCTGTTTTGTATTACTTTAGGAGTGACTTTAGCAGCGGCACACAGAATTACAGGAAGCATCTGGGTTTCCATTTTGCTCCACGCATGGTCCAATACGGTTTTAGGGGGAATGTACAGCCTGACTTCACTGTATCGGTTCCCTAGTGCCAAGACTCTGATAATAAGTGTGGGGCAGATTTTTATGGTAATGGGGATTCTGTATTTATACAGTAAGAAAACATATTTTTGTAAAAGCAGAATGGTGTAACAGTATGAATGAGAAATTTTTTTCCATTTCAAAGGAAAAGCAGGAGCGTATTATTAGATGTGCATATGAGGTGTTTTCGCAAAATAGTTATAAGGAAGCCTCTATGTCAAAAATTGCAGATGCCGGAGGAATATCTAAATCGTTGTTGTTCCATTACTTCTCAAATAAAAGGGAATTTCATTTGTATCTTTGGGAAAATGCAGGAAGGCAGTTTTGTGAAATACAGACGAGGCATTACACTGGAGCAACCGGTTTTTTTGAAATCATACAACAAAGGTTTATGGCAAGATTCACGTTTATGAGAGAGCATCCGGTTATATTTTTATTTGTTTTAAGGGCCTTTTTTGAGGAAGACCCAGAGCTTAATGATCCTGTCCGCAGCCATGTCCGGAAATTATGCGATAAAAAAACTGAGGAGATAATGGCTTTGGCAGAGACTTCGGGATTTCGTCCAAGGGTTGATGTGAAATTTCTGATACAGGAGATAGAGGGATTTTTTCTTATTACACTCTGGCAGATATTTTCTCAGGGAAAGTGGGATGTAAATTATCTGGAAAAGAATTTTACAAAAAGAATAGAACAATGGAAAGCTGTTTATTTAAAGGAAAACTAAATTGATTTAATATCTTCTTTGAATAGTTACAACAGAATTATGACAAAGCTGTCAGCATCGGAAGACTGCATCACTCTGAGGACATTCACCAAAAATTATTATTCTCCCAAAGGATTTATCCTTACACAGAAAGAACTGTTGGAGCTGGAAGAAAAAAGCCATTTGACAGTATCGGACATCCGTTTCTTTGCAGAACTGGCGTTACGGAAAGGCATTGAGCAGGAAGAGATTTTGGAAATTGTCTTTACCTGGCTGAGTGACGCCGGGGTGGAAAAGTATCCGGCATGACGGAAACGGTCCGGGTTCCTTATGAAAAGTTCAAAGAGTTTGTGGTAGAAAGCCGGGAGAACGGCACCCAGAAAAGGATGCTGTCCTTAGAAGAAGAGAGCAGAGTAAAGGTCACATTCCAGAGCGGGAGAAATCTGAAAGCAGTGGCAGAGACGAAGGCATTGCGGAAAAAACTTGGGAAGTTTATGGCAGACCATTTCCTGA
>CAMUJH010000127.1 GCA_947089145.1 uncultured Hungatella sp.
TTTCGTAATATCCCGTTTAACCTCTTTCATCATAGACTGGGCAGATATCCAGTCTTCTTTAGAAATAACCGCTTCATGTGTGCCCGCACAGCGAATCCACTGGTCTTTTTCCATCCGTGTTGGTTTATCATCGGTTAGTTTCCGCTTCACCTGTTTATGCTGAACAAGTGTTCCTGTATAGGTTTCATCCATTAAAATTTTTTTGACTCCATCGCTTCGCCAATGTACTTCCTCATCAGAAATTTTTTTGCTGCACCTGAAATTAGAACCATGAAGCCGTTTATAAGCAGCTGGATTTACAATCCCTTCCCTGGTCAGGTCAGCCGCAATCTCTTTAGGAGAAATCCCCATCAGATACTTGTCAAAAATTTTTCTAACCACAACGGCAGCCGTAGGATCAACGATAAGATGATGTTTGTTTTCAGGGTCTTTTTGATACCCATAGGGGGCAAACGCCCCCACAAAAAAACCTTTTTTCTGCATGGAATGCATGGCAATGCTGACATTCTTATGCTGTGTTTCTGAATATTCCCGATTGAGCATCAGCCGGATTCGGTATTCAATATTAGTTTCTTTATACAAACTATCATAATTATCGCCAATGGCGATCAGGCGGACCTCCCTGCCATGTTGTTCAAACTCCTTTTCCAGATATATCTGCATCTCTGTATCATAACGCCCTAGACGCGACAAATTTTTTACAATAATACAATCAATTACATTCGCCTGGATATCACGCATCATTTCCTGAAATCCGCTTCGGTTAAAATTCATCCCTGTACAGTCATCATCACAGTAGACTTTATACTCTGCGAGTGTAAACTCTTCGTCTGACTGACTATTCAAATATTCAATATAAGACCTGCAAAAATCTGTCTGATTCTGAATACTCTGACTCAAATCAGTTTTTCTTTTCTTATCCCTATCCTCATCGGAAAGTCTGACATAAATGCCTGCGCTCCATTTATCATGATACAAGGAATTATGTATGTGAAATCTCTTAGCCCTCGTTTCCATCTCTATACCTCCTTGGTAACGCTGTGAATTTTAATCAATCGTTCAACAGCTTCTGCACAAGAAAACTTCGATTGATAACTGCGTACAATTGTCCAGGAACTGACCTTTTGCTTTTTAACCTTAACCTGATTTTTCATATTGATGAATCCGCTGCACTTTCTAACAACGTATTCCCATAACGGTTTGAATATGATACAGATCCTTAAGCTGCCGACATGCAAAATACCCCCAACAAAAAAGATATTTTTTATGCCGCATCTCAGAAAAAACTTGCAGCAAACTTCTGAATAGATGGGGATATCTGAACAACAGCCGTTAAATTAATAAAATCAGCGTTAATTTTTTGGTCTGTGAAAAGTCCCTCCATGTCCGCTGTCAATTACAACAACAGGATTAGAGGCGGCCTTGGCAGACGGGGAGACGGTGGCAGAGGTCAGCATGGCGGCCTGACGGGACAGGTGATAGATGAAAAAAAGCAGCAGAATTGTCATGATCAGTTCTGTGCCTGAAAGCAGAGAGGATTTTTTTGCCGGAGATGGAGTTTGGTTTATATTGGTAGGTTTCAAGGCCTGCTCCAAAGAGAATTCTTGTTTTAAATATATCCCGAAAATATAAAAAAAGAACTGCTGCCTGGTTAGTTGCAATTGGGGACTTGTTTATGGTAAAATGTCCCGTGATATAGGAATTATGACAAAAAGAAGGATTGTACATGAAAACCAGAATGATTTCAATCAATAGAGCAGAGCTGGACAATGCCAGCCTTGAGGAAGCCGCCGCAATTCTTCGCAGAGGAGGTCTGGTAGCATTTCCCACGGAGACAGTCTACGGTCTTGGGGCCAATGCTCTGGACGAATGTGCAGCGGCTAAAATCTATGCGGCAAAAGGGAGGCCGTCAGATAATCCTTTAATAGCCCATATAGCAAAGATATCGGATCTTCAGCCCCTGGTATCCGGGATTCCGGAGGCAGGCAGGAGACTGATGGATGCATATTGGCCGGGGCCTTTGACTATGATTTTTATGAAAAGCAGCCTTGTGCCGTATACCACTACCGGCGGCCTTGACACAGTGGCCGTTAGGATGCCGGACGACATCATAGCAAACCGTCTGATTGAATTGGCAGGCATCCCGGTAGCGGCCCCCAGTGCCAACACTTCCGGTCGACCCAGTCCTACGACGGCAGGCCATGTGTTTCAGGACATGGATGGACGGATTGATATGATCGTGGATGGAGGGCCAGTGGAAATCGGGGTGGAATCCACCATTGTGGATGTAACAGGAGATATCCCCATGCTTTTAAGGCCTGGGGCAGTTACTGTGGAAATGCTTCGGGAAACCGCAGGCCGCATAGAAATTGATCCGGCCATAGAGGGGCCTTTAAAATCCGGCATAAGGCCAAAAGCGCCTGGAATGAAATACCGCCACTATGCGCCTAACGCAAATTTGACATTGATAGAAGATGAAAATTGGGATGGGGGCGCCATAAGCGCCAAAGTGGTGGAGACAATTATAAGACTTGCTTCCGAAACTGCGGCAAAAGGACAAAAAGCCGGGATTATCTGCACGGAGGAGACGAAAGCTTTATATCCGGAAGCGGCTGTGATTCGAAGCCTGGGTCATCGGAACAGAGAGGAAACCATTGCCCACAGCCTGTTTGCGGCGCTGAGAGAGTTTGACAGCCTGGATGTGGATGATATTTACTCGGAAAGCTTTTCCGGGGACAATCTGGGAAGAGCTATTATGAACCGTCTGACCAAGGCAGCAGGGTATCACATTATGAAAGTCTGATTACTAG